>JBGUTV010000037.1:0-34347 GCA_045133255.1 Candidatus Cryptobacteroides sp. | reverse complement strand
CGGCAATGGTTCTGAGCCTTGGCTCATCCCTTCAATGAAGGATTATCCGAAGATCCAGCCGCCTTTTGCAAGGCCTAACACTGAGTACAAACCTTTCCAGAGGGATCCTGAGACACTTGTGCGCAAGTGGGCGGTTCCTGGCATGGCGGGATGCGAGCATCGTGTCGGAGGTCTTGAGAAGAATCACGACGGAGTCCTATCTTCCGATCCTAAGAACCATGAGATCATGGTCCGTGAGAGAATGGAGAAGGTGCAGAAAGTTGCGGATTTTATTCCTGAACTTGAGGTCAATGGCGCAGAAAGCGGAAAACTTCTGCTTGTGGGCTGGGGCGGAACATACGGACATCTTCTCTCTGCTGTACAGGAAGCACGCAAGGAAGGACTCGAGGTCAGCTTCGCTCATTTCGACTACATCCTGCCTCTTCCTAAAAATACAGAGGAAGTGTTCTCGAAATTCGACAAGATTCTTGTCTGCGAGCTCAACAGCGGTCACTTCGTGAACTACCTCAGAGGTGTGATGCCGCAGTTCAACTATACTCAGTACAACAAGGTTCAGGGTCAGCCGTTCCTTGTTCAGGAGATAGTCAAAGCTGTCAAGGAGAATATGTAACCGTCATTCCCGACAACAAACCGTCATTCCCGACTTGATCGGGAATCTAAAAAAACGAAAGAAATCATGCCAAGATATACATTCAAGGAATTCAAGAGTGACCAGGAAGTGAGATGGTGCCCGGGATGTGGTGACCATGGTGTGCTTGCAGCATTGCAGAGAGCCCTTCCTGATGTAACAGAAGCTTTGGGCTACAGCAAGGAGAGATATGTGGTCGTGTCCGGAATCGGATGTTCGTCACGTCTTCCATATTATATGAATACATATGGTTTCCATAGTATCCACGGTCGTGCAACTGCCATTTCTACCGGTATAAAGGTCGCTAATCCTGACCTTACAGTATGGCAGGCCTGCGGTGATGGCGATGCCCTCGCGATCGGAGGAAATCACTTCATTCACGCCATAAGAAGAAACGTGGACATCAACATCATTCTGTTCAACAACCAGATCTATGGTCTGACCAAGGGACAGTATTCTCCTACTTCTCGTTTCGGAGCCATCTCAAAGACTTCTCCATACGGAACAGTGGAGCATCCTTTCAATCCGGGAAGCCTTGTTCTAGGTGCAAAGGGTACGTTCTTTGCACGAAGCCTGGATTCAGAACTCAAGCTTTCGTCGGAGATTATGCTTGCTGCAGCGAAGCATGACGGATGTTCGGTGATGGAGATGCTTACCAACTGTGTGATTTTCAACGATGGAGCTCATAAGCTTATTTCTGACAGAGAGTATCGCGCTGACAGAACCATCATTCTGCGTCATGGGGAGAAGATGATTTTCGGAAAGAACCGCGACAAAGGTATTGTTCTTGACGGCATGGGCCTCAGGGTTGTGACAATCGGTGAGAATGGTGTGACAGAGGATGATATTCTCGTACATGACGCACATTCGGAGAATGTCGGCATACACATGATGCTTGCGGATATGAAGTATCCTGAGTTCCCTGTGGCACTTGGCATTATCCGCGATGTGAAGGATGTGACTTATGATGACGGTGTACGTGATCAGCTCGCCGAGGTCAAGGCGAAGTCGAAGATCCAGTGTGTGGATGATCTTCTCCGCAGTGGATCTACATGGGAGGTGAAATAGATTGCCGGTCAAGCCGGCAATGACGTCACATGTCATTCCCGACCTGACGTTATTGTCATTCCCGACCTGATCGGGAATCTAACGCAAAATTTAACTAACTACAATAAAATATGAACACAAATGAATTGATGGCCAGACTTCAGGCCAAGTACCCATATGAGAAGGAGTATCTTCAGGCGGTACACGAAGTATTGGAGTCTATTGAGGAGGTTTACAACCAGCATCCTGAATTCGAAGATGCAAAGATTGTCGAGCGTATAGTTGAACCTGAGCGTATCCTTACATTCAAGGTTACATGGGTGGACGACAACGGCGAGATACAGACAAACACCGGCTACAGAGTTCAGTTCAACTCTGCAATCGGTCCGTACAAGGGAGGAATCCGCTTCCATCCTTCAGTGAACCTTTCTATCCTTAAGTTCCTCGGTTTTGAGCAGACTTTCAAGAATGCACTCACAACCCTCCCTATGGGTGGCGGAAAGGGTGGATCTGACTTCAACCCAAGAGGCAAGTCTGATGCTGAGATCATGCGTTTCTGCCAGGCATTCATGCTTGAGCTCTGGAAGGTGATCGGTCCTGATCAGGATGTTCCTGCAGGTGATATCGGAGTGGGCGGTCGTGAGATCGGCTACATGTATGGTATGTATAAGAAGCTTGCTCAGCAGTATAATACAGGAGTCCTCACCGGAAAAGGTATGACCTGGGGTGGTTCGATCCTCCGTCCTGAAGCTACCGGTTTCGGTGCAGTATATTTCGTTCAGCACATGCTTCAGATGGCAGGAAAGGACATCAAGGGCAAGACAGTCGCTCTCTCCGGTTTCGGTAACGTTGCTTGGGGAGCTGCTACAAAGGCTACTGAACTCGGTGCAAAGGTTATCGCAATCTCAGGTCCTGACGGAGCTATCTATGATCCGGAAGGAATGAACGCGGAGAAGATTGCTTATATGCTCGAGCTTCGTGCTTCAAATAATGACGTTGTGGCTCCATTCGCTGAGAAGTTCCCTTCAGCTACATTCTATCCAGGAAAGAAAGCATGGAGCATCAAGTGTGACATCGCTATGCCTTGTGCATTCCAGAATGAACTTACTGGTGCTGATGCAGAGGAACTCCTCGCAAACGGAACATGGCTTGCTGCCGAGGTTTCTAACATGGGATGTACTCCTGAGGCGATTGCTGCATTCCAGAAGGCAGGAATCATGTTCGCACCTGGCAAGGCTGTTAATGCCGGTGGTGTAGCGACTTCTGGTCTTGAGATGACCCAGAATGCAATGCACATCAGCTGGAGTCCTGCTGAGGTTGATGAGAAGCTTCACCAGATCATGAGCAACATTCACGAAGCATGCGTGAAGTATGGAACTCAGGAGGATGGTTATATCAACTACGTGAGGGGTGCAAACATCGCCGGCTTCATGAAGGTCGCACGTGCAATGCTCGAGCAGGGAATCATTTAAGTGATTTTTTTAATTGCTTTATTATAAATAAAGACTAAATTTGCGCCCGTTTTCGAACGAGCGCATTTTTTATTAACCCAAATAACTGACTTATGTTTAAGATTTTTCACGGTTATGCCCTTGTAGAGGCATATCACAACTGGAAAAAGTCTGTCAAGAGAGACAATAAGGATCTCTCTAGAGCGATTCGCCTTATCATAGCGATCGTAGCTGCAATCGTAGTGTGGTGTCTTCCTATGGAAAGTTGGATCGATGGTATGACAATCATCCAGAAGAGAACACTCGCAATCTTCCTCTTTGCTATTCTCATGTGGCTCTTTGAGGCGGTTCCGGCTTGGACTACTTCAGTGATGGTCGTTGTGCTTCTTCTGTTCACAACCTCTAACAGCAGCCTTGTGTTCTTTGAGAATGCTGCTCCTGAGGTCCTTGGTGCACAGACAAGCTACAAGTCACTACTTCACTGCTTCGCAGACCCTATCATCATGCTGTTTATCGGTGGTTTCGTCCTTGCGATTGCAGCATCGAAGACAGGTCTCGACCTTTTCCTTGCACGTGTGATGCTCAAGCCTTTCGGCAAGAATCCTAAGATGGTGCTCCTTGGTTTCCTTATGGTAACCGGCATCTTCTCAATGTTCCTTTCAAACACAGCAACAGCAGCGATGATGCTCACATTCCTCGGCCCTGTCCTCAAGGCACTCCCTGCTGACGGAAAGGGTAAGACCGCTCTTGCACTCGCTATTCCTATCTCAGCCAATATCGGTGGTATGGGTACTCCTATCGGTACACCTCCTAATGCCATCGCCCTCAAGTATATGAGCGAAATCGGAATCAATGTCGGATTCGGTCAGTGGATGATGTTCATGATTCCTTTCACTCTTGTTCTTCTCATCCTTGCCTGGTTCATGCTTATAAAGCTCTTCCCATTCAAGGCTAAGGAGATCAACCTCAACATCGAGGGTGAACTCAAGAAGGACTGGAGATCAATCGTGGTTTACATCACATTCATCTGCACTGTTCTCCTTTGGGTCCTCGATAAGGCAACAGGTGTAAATGCAAATGTTGTGGCTATGCTTCCTGTAGGTGTATGCGCGATCATCGGCGTGCTTACAAAGCGTGACCTTGAGGAGATCAGCTGGTCTGTTCTCTGGATGGTTGCCGGTGGTTTCGCTCTCGGTGTAGGCCTTCAGGAGACAGGTCTTGCACAGACACTCATCGACGCTATTCCATTCGGCTCATGGCCAGCATTGATCATGGTTGTAGGTTCCGGCCTCATCTGCTACGCTATGGCGAACTTCATTTCGCACACTGCGACAGCATCCCTCCTTGTTCCTATCCTTGCTGCAGTGGGTGCCAGCGCAGCGGTTGCTACTAACCTTGCACCTCTTGGCGGCGTTACAACTCTTCTCGTGGGTGTTGCAATCGGTTCGTCACTCGGTATGGTTCTTCCAATCTCTACTCCGCCGAATGCAATTGCAGCTTCGACAGGTATGATCGAGCAGAAGGATATGGTGAAGACAGGTCTCATCATGGGTGTCCTCGGCCTTGTACTTGGATACGGTATGCTTATCGTACTCGGATCATCAGGATTCTTCGGTTAATTCTAACCCTATTATATATTTCAAGGGAGCAGTCTCAAGGCTGCTCTCTTGTTTTTTATAAATATAATTCCCAAATTTGAATCATTATTGAAATTAATAACATAAAACCTAATATCAACTAAATTTTCAAGGTCATGTCCTATTTTCATTTTTTGGGTCATCCGATGAACCTTAAACGCTGCCTTTCTTTTCTTGTGGTGTGCGTCTTTACCTTTTTTCTGGCTTTAGTACCATCATCTTTCTATGGTATCAATCCTGAAACTGGACTTCCGATCTTCACATTGACACAGCAGCGAGTAATCGCCATCTTTGTGTTTACTGCAATGATGTGGATTCTAGAAGTTATCCCTACATGGACAACATCAGTAGTGGCAATCGTATCTATTCTTCTTACAACCTCAAACAAGGGACTCGGTTTCCTTATCGCTAAGGAGAATGTTGGCGCTCTGACAAATTATAAGGACATCATGGCTGCATTCGCAGACCCTGTGATCATGCTTTTCCTCGGTGGATTCGTGCTTGCCTTTGCCGCAACTAAGGTCGGTCTCGACGTGCAGCTCGCAAAGGTGATGCTTAAGCCTTTCGGAACAAATCCTAAGACAGTGCTCCTCGGCGTGCTCCTCGTTATCGGTATCTTCTCAATGTTCATGAGCAATACCGCTACTGCAGCAATGATGCTCACATTCCTTACACCGGTTCTTGCAACCCTTCCTAAGGACGGCGGCGGAAGAATTTCCCTCGCTCTCGCCATACCTATTGCAGCCAATATCGGCGGTATGGGTACTCCGATCGGAACTCCTCCGAATGCAATCGCACTTGGTGCACTTCAGGAGGCCGGTTACAATATCACATTTGCCGGATGGATGCTCAGAATGGTTCCTTATGTAATCCTTATGCTTGTGATTGCATGGTTCCTTCTCATGAAACTTTATCCTTTCAAGGCCAAGTCTATCGAGCTTAAGATTGAAGGTCAGGAAATCAAGGTGACTCCTTTCCAGAAATATGTAGTTTGGGTTACTTTTGCTCTTACAATCATTCTTTGGGTAGGTGAGAGCATCTTCAAGATCAACTCGAATATCGTGGCGATGATTCCTTTCGCTGTATTCTCTGCAACAGGTATCATGAAGGCCCGTCACCTTGAGCACATCAATTGGGCAGTCCTCTGGATGGTTGCCGGTGGTTTCGCTCTCGGTACCGCTCTCAATCAGACAGGCCTTGCATCGACCCTCATCAAGACAATTCCTTTCGCAAGCTGGAATGCACTTATAGTTATGCTTGTCGGAGGATTCATCTGCTACTTCCTTTCTAACTTCATTTCAAACTCAGCATCTGCAAACCTCGTGGTTCCTATCCTTATCGTAGTCGGCAAGGCTATGGCTGGAAATCCTGGCTTCGAGGCTCTTGGTGGCGTTCCTGCCATGATCGTTGGTGTTGCAATTGCTGCTTCTGTCGCAATGTGCCTACCTGTTTCGACACCTCCGAATGCTCTTGCTCATTCTACCGGCATGATCACTACAAAGCAGATGGCCACAGTAGGCATCATTATGGGTGTAGTCGGTTTGACTCTTGGTTACCTGATGCTCATATTTATCGGATTCTAATATGAAAAAGACCTTAACAATTTTACTTTCCCTATTGCTCGTTCTGCCTGCATCGGCATCGCAGAAAGAGACAGAAAAGAAGGACTCTCCTGTGAAGGAGCACCTTCAGAACCATTTCAAGCTATATGGCTTCATAAGAAACTTCTTCGTGTATGATTCGCGCGACAGTAAGGCCGGAACAGGTGACCTGTTCTATTACCTGCCGCTTGACAACAAGTGGAATACTGCTGACGTGAACGATCCCGCACGCGAGGATCTCAATGCCAGTCCTAACTTCCGTTTTCTTGCCCTGACTTCAAGAGTTGGCTTTGATGTGAGCGGTTACTATATCAACAACCTTCATTTCGGAGCAAAGATTGAGGGAGACTTCTATTCGGGACTTGCTGCGGCCAAGACTGCAACCGGTCTGTCCGGCAATACAAGTGTTTCTGGTACAGCGCAGGCACGTCTCCGTCAGGCATATGTGACCTTGACATGGAAGGATCTTCCGATGGGCAATAATGACAAGAAGGCTCAGGTAGGCCTTAAGATGGGTCAGGCATGGCATCCTATGGCTGCCGATATGCCTCATGTGTTCAGCCTTGAGGCTGGTGCCCCGTTCGGTCCGTTCTCAAGAACACCTCAGGTTACCATGGATGCAGCATTGGGTGAGCACTGGATTCTTTCAGCAGCTGCGATCTGGCAGCAGCAGTACCAGTCTGCCGGTCCTGATGGCGCATCTGCAGCATATATGAAATATGGCTGCACACCTGAAATCTATGCAGGAGTTACTGTAAAAGGCAAGGAAGTGCTCTTCCGTGGAGGTGTTGATGTGGTGAGCATCAAGCCAAGAAATGTGGGACCGAATGCAGATGGCCTGATGGTTCACGTAAAGGACCGCAAGACCTCGGTTCTCGGTTATGTATATGGTCAGTACAATCATAAACTCCTCTCGATCAAGGCTAAGACGACCTTTGGAGAAGGTGGAGAGCATATGAATCTCATGAGCGGTTATGCTGTCGTTGACAAGACTGATCCTACGAACTGGAAATATGCTTCAATGGTCAACTCTTCATCATGGCTTTCACTCTGCTACGGTAAGAAGTGGCAGGGAGTTCTCTACCTCGGTTATGTGAAGAACTTTGGCCTTGCGGAAGATATTGGCAGAAAATTGATTAATTCTACTAATGCCGACGGTGGAGCTCCTGAGGTTTATTTCTGTGGAAACGGTTTTTCTAACATAAATCAGATGTACAGAATCAATCCTCAGCTTCTCTACAACTTGGGTAAGTTTACCCTTGGTCTTGAATATCAGTGGACAGCAGTGCAATATGGTTCATATCAGAGCGTTTCCCGATTGAATAATGAAGGCCAGCCAGTCTTGAATAAAGATGGCAAGCCAATCGTTGATAAGTGCTTAAGTGGACGTGCTCTTGCAACAGAGAACCTTCACTGGGTCGGAAACAATCGTGTGAACATGATGGTGAAATTCACTTTCTAAATTGGATATAAAGAAGTTAATAAGAGAATGGATGCTTCCTATCGCGATGACGACGGGAGCATCCATTTATCTTATATATAATGCCGTTCCTTGTCTTCACAGGTACGGTTCTTTTCTTTCTGGAATAGTGAGTGGCCTGCAGCCGCTCTGCATTTTCACAATGCTTTTTCTGACGTTCTGCCGAATCGAGCCGAAGGACTTGAAGCCACATAGGTGGCATTGGTGGCTTCTGCTCATTCAGGGAGGTCTCTTTTCGGCTCTTGGACTGCTGGCGTTTTGGCTTCTTTCAGCATTTCCAGTTGCAGTTCATGACTGGGTGGTGCTGATGGAGGGCGCGATGCTGTGTCTCATATGCCCGACTGCTACAGCAGCGGCTGTGGTCACGCGCAAGCTGGGCGGTGACGTGCCGGGCATAACGACCTATATCATCCTGATAAACCTTCTGACTGCTGTTCTTGTGCCGCTGATAGTGCCATTGGTGCATCCTGTGGCGGAAATTGATTTCTGGACGGCATTCAGCATGATCATGGCTAAGGTCTTCCCGTTGCTCATCATGCCTTGCATGGCGGCATGGCTCGTCAGATACCTCTTTCCGAAAGTTCACAGGTGGCTGATGAGGTTCCCGGACCTGGCATTCTATATATGGGCTTTTGCGCTTACATTGGCTATAGCCCTTACAACCAGATTCATCGTCCATAGTGAGATGAGCATCATGATGCTTCTGCTTATGGCTCTCATATCGCTTGTGTGCTGTGTGTTCCAGTTCGCCATGGGACGTTTCGTCGGACGTTGCTATAGATCTGGAGATTGCCGGTCGGAGCCGGCAATGACGTCTGATTGTCATGCCCGACTTGATCGGGCATCTATGCAGGCATCCCGTGAAATCACTGCAGGACAATCTCTTGGACAGAAGAATACCATCTTCGCCATATGGATGGCCTATACCTTCATGACCCCTGAAACATCTATTGTCGGAGGCCTTTACAGCATATGGCATAACATCTATAATTCATGGCAGCTTTATCGCGCCTCGAAGGTCACTAAAGATTGTTGAATACGTTAAATTTTGTTATTTTTGCGGATTGTAATTAAAATCACCTCATATGAGCAATCAAAGGTACATGCAGCGTGGTGTTTCAGCATCCAAGGAGGATGTGCACAACGCTATCAAGAACATCGATAAGGGTGTTTTCCCAAAAGCTTTCTGTAAGATCATTCCGGACATTCTCGGCGGCGATCCTGAGTACTGCAACATTATGCATGCTGACGGCGCCGGCACCAAATCATCTCTTGCTTATCTCTATTGGAAGGAGACAGGGGACCTGAGCGTATGGAAGGGTATTGCACAGGATGCGCTTATCATGAATATCGACGACCTTCTCTGTGTCGGTGCAGTAGACAATATCCTTGTTTCTTCGACAATCGGCAGAAACAAGCTTCTCGTGCCCGGTGAGGTGATCAGTGCCATCATCAACGGAACTGACGAACTTCTTGCTGAACTTCGCGAGATGGGTGTCGGTGTGTATGCTACAGGTGGCGAGACCGCTGATGTAGGCGACCTGGTGCGTACAATCATCGTTGATTCTACCGTTACTTGCCGTATGAAGCGCAGTGATGTGATCGACAATGCGAACATCCGTCCGGGTGATGTGATTGTAGGTCTTGCATCTTTCGGTCAGGCTACCTACGAGAAGGAGTATAATGGCGGTATGGGCAGCAATGGCCTTACCAGTGCGCGTCATGATGTGTTTGCAAAATATCTTGCAGAGAAGTATCCGGAGAGCTATGACAAGGGTGTTCCGGAAGATCTCGTGTACAGCGGAGGACTCAAGCTTACTGATGCGGTGGAGGGATCTCCTCTTGATGCAGGAAAGCTCGTGCTTTCTCCTACCCGCACCTATGCTCCTGTCGTGAAGAAGCTTCTTGATGCACTCAGACCTGAGATTCATGGAATGGTTCACTGCTCTGGCGGTGCGCAGACCAAGATTCTTCATTTCGTGGGTGACAATATCCGTGTGATCAAGGATAATCTTTTCCCTGTTCCGCCTCTCTTCAAGACTATTCATGAGCAGAGCGGCACAGACTGGGCAGAGATGTACAAGGTGTTCAACATGGGACATCGTCTTGAGGTTTACCTCTCTCCAGAGCATGCAGAAGAGGTTATTGCAATTTCAAAGAGCTTCGGTATCGATGCTCAGATCGTCGGACGAGTTGAAGAGTGCGACCATAAGGAACTCATCATCCGTTCTGAATTCGGAGAATTTGTATATTAGACATACATATACAAGCTTTACAGTCATGCCCGACCTGATCGGGCATCCTGAATGAGAGATTGCCGGTCAAGCCGGCAATGACGGTTTGAATTTTTAATATATAACAACTATATGAGAGCATTATTTTCAGTTTCTGATAAGACTGGCGTAGTAGAATTCGCAAGTCAGCTTGTGGAGCTCGGTTGGGAAATCATCGCAACCGGCGGCACAATGAAGCTTCTGCAGGATGCAGGACTCAAGGTTATCAACATCAGCGAGATCACAGGCTTTCCTGAAATCTGTGACGGTCGTGTAAAGACCCTTCATCCGAAGGTTCACGGAGGTCTTCTTGGACGTCGTGACCTCGACAGCCACATCGCTCAGCTCAAGGAGAACGGCATTGAGTTCATCGATTTGGTCTGCGTAAACCTTTATCCTTTCAAGCAGACAATCGCAAAGCCGGACGTGACCATGGAGGATGCAATCGAGAACATCGATATCGGAGGTCCTTCAATGCTTCGCTCGGCAGCCAAGAACTGGAGCGCCGTGACAGTGGTGTGCAACCCTGAGAACTATGCTAAGATCATCGCTGAGATCCGTGAGACCGGCAACACCACAAAGGAGACCCGTCTCCAGCTTTCGGCAGAGGCGTACACTCACACAGCTGAGTACGACATGATGATTGCTACCTATATGCGTAAGGCAGCAGGTCTCAATGAGAAGCTCTTCCTTGAGTACGATCTCAAGCAGAGTCTCCGCTACGGTGAGAACCCTCATCAGAACGCAAAGTTCTATGCGACTTTAGATAAGGTTCCTTTCTCTCTTGCGACAGCAGAGCAGCTTAACGGCAAGGAACTTTCATATAACAATATTCAGGATGCAAATGCGGCTCTTAATATCGTACGTGAATTCGATGCTCCGTTCTGCGTAGGTCTCAAGCACATGAACCCGTGCGGTGCAGCTATCGGAACAGATGTGGTTGATGCATGGACAAAGGCTTATGAGGCAGACAAGGTGAGCATCTTCGGCGGTATCGTTGCTGTAAACCGTGAGGTGAACAAGGAGGTTGCAGAGCTGATGAAGCCGATCTTCCTTGAGATCATCATGGCTCCAAGTTTCACAGATGAGGCACTTGAGGTTCTCTGCACAAAGAAGAATCTTCGTCTTCTCAAGGTTGACATGAGCAAGGAAGAGGGTGGACATAACCAGTATGTGAGCATGAACGGCGGTATCCTCGTTCAGGAGCAGGACATCGAGACTAAGACTGTTGTGGCTGATATGTGTGTTACAGAGGCAAAGCCGACAGAGGCTCAGCTCACTGATCTCGACTTTGCATGGAGAATTGTAAAGCACGTGAAGTCTAACGCAATCGTTGTAGTGAAGGACGGTGCTACTCTCGGAGTAGGTGCAGGTCAGATGAACCGTGTAGGTTCTGCAAAGATTGCTCTTGAGCAGGCGACTGCAGCTCTTGCAGAGGAAGGAAAGGACATCAAGGCTGAGGCAGTGGTTCTCGGTTCTGACGGTTTCTTCCCATTTGATGACACAGTTACCCTTGCGGCAGAGTATGGTGTCAAGGCTATCGTTCAGCCAGGCGGCAGCGTGCGTGACGAGGATTCAGTCAAGAAGGCAAATGAGTGCGGCATTACAATGCTTTGCACAGGCATGCGTCACTTCAAGCACTAGAATATATTTAGAGAATAAAATTTAACGGATCATATGAAGAAAGTATTGGTTATCGGCAGTGGCGGCCGTGAGCACGCCATAGTTGACGCACTGAGCCGTAGTCCTCAGGTCGGCAAGATTTATTGCGCTCCAGGCAATGCAGGAATAGCAGCTCAGGCTGAGTGTGTTGCCATCAAGGACACAGATGTTGAAGGCTTGAAGAACTTTGCACTTGAAAACGGAATTGATCTGGCAGTGGTAGGTCCTGAGGTATCTCTTGCTGCCGGCGTTGTGGATGTGTTCAAGAGTGCAGGCCTCAGAATCTTCGGCCCATCCAAGGCTGCTGCAACCATCGAGGCAAGCAAGGATTTCGCAAAGCAGCTGATGGCTAAATACGATATCCCTACTGCAGCATTCGAGACTTTTGAGGATTATGATGCTGCTCTCGAGTATGTTCGCAAAGGTTCTTTCCCTGTAGTCCTCAAGTATGACGGCCTTGCAGCCGGAAAGGGAGTAGTTATCCCTGAGACATTCGAGGAGGCAGAGGAAACCCTTAAGGATATGCTTCTTGATGATAAATTCGGAAAGGGCAAGGTCGTTGTCGAGGAGTTCCTTACCGGACCTGAGTTTTCTTTCATGTGCTTCGTGGACAGAACCGAGGTGTATCCGATGACTCTTTCACAGGATCATAAGCGTGCATATGAGGGTGACAAGGGACCTAATACAGGCGGTATGGGTGCATATTCTCCTGTTCCTATCATCTCTGATGAGGATGTCGAGTATGCTATGGAGAAGGTCATGAAGCCGACAGCTGCCGGTATGGTGGCAGAGGGATGCCCGTTCACAGGTGTCCTTTACGGCGGTCTCATGAAGACTCCAGCTGGCGTGAAGGTCATAGAGTTCAACTGCCGTTTCGGTGATCCTGAGACGGAGGTCGTTCTTCCAAGACTTGAGTCAGATATCTATGACATCTTCTCTGCAGTGGCAGACAACACTCCTATGCCTGAGATCAAGTGGAAGGAGGAAGTGACAATGGGATTCGTGATGGCTTCAAAGGGCTATCCTGGAGACTATGAGAAGGGTTACGAAATCGTTATTCCTGAGGATATAAATGCAAGAGTGTACCACATGGGAACTTCTGTCAAGGACGGAAGGTATTATACTGCAGGAGGACGCGTGCTTATGGTTGTCGGCTTTGGCGAAAACCTTCAGGATGCACATGACAAGGCTCTGGCTGCAGTTGAATCCATCAAGTGTGACAACCTTTTCTACAGAAGGGATATCGGTTGGAGAGTTCTGTAAAATAGACTTATAAAATTATATATCAGATGAAAAAAGCGATTCAGTTTGGTGCCGGTAATATCGGACGTGGATTTATCGGTGCGGTACTGTCAGAGGCAGGCTACCATGTAGTATTTGCAGATGTAAATGAACTTGTAGTAAACAAGATCAATGAGGACGGAAAGTACACAGTGGCCATTATGGACACAGAGTGCACTGAGCAGGTAATCACCAACATTTCAGCTGTTGATTCACGCAGTCCGGAACTCGCTAAGGAGATTGCTCAGGCGCAGGTTGTTACAACTGCAGTTGGTCTCGGTATTCTCCCTCGTATTGCTGGCGCGCTTGCAGCCGGTATTGCAGAGCGTCAGGCTCAGGGCATCACAGATTATCTTAATGTCATTGCATGCGAGAATGGTCTTCGTGCTTCTTCTCAGCTCAAGGAACATGTCTACAGCCATCTTTCAGATGAGCAGAAGGCATATGCAGATGAGTATGTTGCTTTCCCTGACTGTTCGGTTGACCGTATCGTTCCTCCGATCAAGAGCGAGAACCCTATCGACGTAGTCGTGGAGAAATTCTATGAGTGGAATGTTGAGAGAGCTTCGATTAAAGGCGAGCTTAAGATGGAGGGTATGAACCTTGCTGACAATCTCATTGCTTATATCGAGCGCAAGCTCTTCACTTTGAACACCGGACACGCAATCACAGCATATCTCGGTAACCTCAAGGGTCTCAAGACAATTGCGGACAGCATCGCTGACGAGGAAATCTATACAATCGTGAAGGCTGCAATGCAGGAGAGCGGTGAGGGCCTTGTTGCAAAGTACGGTTTTGACCATGATGCTCATTTCGCATATATCGACAAGATCATCGGCCGTTTCCGCAATCCGCATCTTCAGGACGACGTTACGCGCGTAGGTCGTGAGCCTCTTAGAAAGCTTTCAGCAAACGACCGTCTCATAAAGCCTACAATGACTGCAATCGAGCATGGTTTTGCAACCCCTAACCTTGTTCGTGGTATCGGAGCAGCCCTCCACTACAACAACCCTGAGGACCCTCAGAGCGTACAGCTCCAGCAGGCAATTGCAGAGGTCGGTGTAGCGAAGGCATTTGAGCAGTTCAGCGGCGTTTCTGCCGACAGTGAACTTGCTGCTCAGGTTCTTGCAGCTTACGATTCGTGGATGTAAGCATCATCCTTGATATTCCAGAGGAAGGCTGAAAGAATGGTTCCCAATACGGAAACGCCTGCCATGAGCAGGAAGAGGGTGTCCCATCCGAAATGATCCGAGTACCATCCTAAGCCTACTCCAGTAATGAGTACACTGCCATAGCTCATCAGTCCTATGAGGCCGATAGCTGTGGCAGATGCTTTTTTAGTGGCCTGCTTGAATGCCACAACTCCCACAAGAGTCTGAGGGCCATAGAGGAAGAATCCGGTCAATGCGAGAAGGATGAGCAGGAGTATAGGACTGGCTGTCTCCGGCAGGAAATGAAGGATTGCAAGGAGAACGGCTACTATGACCATCTCGATCAGACATACTCTCTGTGCCTTGCCCTTGAAGACCTTGTCGGAAATCCATCCTGACAGAATCATTCCTGCGCATCCAGCCATTTCGAATATGGCAATCGTCCATCCAGCCATTTCAGGCGACAGAGGATTAGATCTTTCCATGAGGAAAGTCGGGCCCCAGTCAAGCACGGCGAAGCGTACAATATATACGAAAAAGCTGATGGTAGCCACTGTCCAGATGATAGGGTTCTTGAAGACCATCTTCTTCAGGAATGCCTTGAACGCTTCCGGACTGTCGTTGTCGTCGAGCTCTGTCTTGGTCTCCTTGATTTCCGGCAGGCCTACCGAGGTAGGGGTGTCACGTAATGTGACGATCATGAAGAATACGCCTGCAGCGGCGATGATTGCCGGAATCCAGAAGCACAGCTGCCATTGTCCGTAGGTTCCGATGATATAGCCGCAGATGACGGATACAATGCCTGCTCCAATCGAATGTGATGTATTCCAGATGGAAGTCATTGTAGACAGTCTCTTTGGTTCGACCCAGTGTACGATGATGCGCTGGCATGGGCCTGATCCGCAACCTTGGAAGATGTTGTTGATTATAAGAAGGACAGCCATCACTGTCACCATCATTCCGATGAAATCTTCTCCTCCAGTCTGGCCGGTGATCAAGGTGCTGAGCTTGTCGCTCCATCCGAATGCGAAGTTTATCAGCACAGATGCACTAAGTCCTATTACAAGATGCCATCTTGCGTTAGCTCTATCGGCAATCACTCCGTTTATGAGCTTGGAAACTCCGTAGATGATTCCTACGAGCGAAAGAATGACTCCGAAACTGGTATTGGTTATTCCATATTCGTCGCTGAGGGCAGGCATCGCAAATGAGAAGTTCTTTCTCACGAAATAGAACATGGAATATCCTATCATGGAGCCAATGATCATTCTCCATTGCCAGTAATTGAAGGATTTGTTGGTTTTCATCAGTCTTATAGTGTTATTAATAGTTTTCCGTATGCTTCTGCAACGGCATTTACTGCCGATTCGTCTCCGATTCCGCTGATTTCCGCGAATGTCTCTGCAGCGCCTGATTCTGCAACCATCTTTCTTATCTGCACGGACTGCGGATCTTCAGGGTTGTTGCAGTGCAGTGCGGCAGCTGCTGCAAGTGCTATGCTGTCGTATGGTAGTCCGTATTCCATGGCCATCTTCATGGGGTATGCGAAATACAGGTTTGGTCCAAGCTTTCTGACAGGGTCGTGTCCCACTCTTGTGACAAGGTCCTTGAGATGATGGTTGCTGAAACGCTTGACTATGATGTCGACATATTCCTTGTGGCAGTCAGGGTCTATTCCGAACTTCTTTATAAGTGCTGCCCCGCTCTGGTGCATCACTCGTCTTGCAATTGCCTGGATGTCAGGGTCTGTTATAGCCTCGTGGATGTAGGTATATCCTTTCATCATTCCAAGGAATGCAGTCGTGCAATGTCCTGTATTCAAAGTGAACAGTTTCTTCTCTACGCAAGCGTCAAGATTGTCTGTGAGGTTCATTCCCGGCACATGCATGATCGATCCGACAAGCTGATTTCTGTCCACATTCCATTCGTAGAACTCTTCTGTTGCGACATCAAGAGGGCTCTCCAATGAAATCATCGGTACGATTCTGTCCACAGAGCTGTCTGCGAATCCTATCATCCCCTTCATCCATTCAATAACCTCTGCGTCAAGCCTTTCCATTACATACCCTTTGAGTGTTGATGTCGCGCGTATGCCGTTCTCGCAGCAGATTATGTTCAGAGGTGATGTGTTGCATGATCTGTACCTCTGATTCAGTCCGGATGCTATCGCAGGCGCTATTAAAGGAATGACCTTCATGCTTACGGCAGTAGTTATGAGGTCGGCTTCAGCAATCAGATGGAGGAGGTCCTCTGAAGCTGAGTTGACTGCAGACACCCCGACAATCTCTTTTGTGTAGACATTCTGGTCTGCGATATGGACTGCATATCCCTTTTCCTTGTTTATGAGATCTATGATTTCCTGATTTACGTCGGCAAAAGTGACCTCGTATCCTGCTTCATTGAGAACAGCTCCAATGAAGCCTCTACCGATCTTTCCTGCTCCGAAATGAATAGCTTTTGCCATGAAAAACAGTTTTAATATTGAAAGCCCACAAAAATAACAATAAATTTATGGTTTGATATAAAAATGAACCCTGGAAATTTTTCCAGGGTTCGTTTGTCTTAGATGAGGTTCTCTTTCTCTACTTCCTTGAAGTAACGGTATGTGGCAACCTTGATTTCAACAGCTGCAGGATCGTCGCATACCATGATGCTTGCAGGGTGGATCTGGAGAGCAGAAATAGGCCATACGTGGTTGTATCCGCCCTCTACACAGTGCTGTACTGCATTTGCCTTCTTTGGACCGAGCGCGAGGATGACAACTTCCTTAGAGTCAAGGACAGTGGCGATACCTACTGACATGGCCTTCTTAGGAACCTTGTTCACGTCGTTGTCGAAGAAGCGTGAGTTCACTACGAGTGTGTCGTATGTGAGGGTCTGCACGTGAGTACGTGAGTTGAGTGAAGTGTAAGGCTCATTGAATGCGAGGTGACCGTTTTCGCCTACTCCGCCGAGGAAGAGGTCGATTCCGCCGGCCTTCACGATTCTTTCCTCGTACTCTCTGCACTCTGCTTCCGGATCAGCAGCGTTGCCGTTGAGGATGTTCACGTTATCGGGGTTGATGTCGACATGATTGAAGAAATTGTTCCACATGAATGAGTGGTAACTTTCAGGGTGCTCTTCAGGAAGATCGACATATTCGTCCATGTTGAATGTGATCACGTTCTTGAAAGAAACCTTTCCTGCCTTGTAGAGGTTGATAAGCTCCTTGTAGGTTGAAAGAGGTGTTGAACCTGTAGGGAGGCCGAGTACGAAAGGCTTGTCGGTCTTTGCCTGATGCTCAAGGATTCTGTTGACGATGTAACGCGCAGTCCACTGACCAGCGTGCTCGTTGGTGTCTTCAATGATGAATCTCATAATTGTAGTCTTTTTATGTATATAAAATAGTTGTTATTCCTAATCACAGATATGCAAAAATAATGATATATTTGCACGATTAGCTAATTAACGAAAAAAATATCAAAATATCATGAAAAAAACTTTATTTGTCATTCTCTTTTCTGTGATTTCAGCAGGAATTGCATCAGCTTATGGCAGACACGGTCATGAAATTGTCATAGCAGTAGCTCAGCGTCATCTCACTGATAAGGCAAAAGAGAATATTGCCAAGTATTTCTCTTATGACCTCAAGGAGGATGCCGTATGGATGGATACATATCGCCGCACTGAACCTATTGAGTTCACGACAAATTGGCATACATGCTATTTTGATGAGAATATGCGCTACGATCCATTCTATATCAGAAAGATGAATACCGGCGATCTTGTGAGAGCTCTTGATCTTGCCGATAATGCTGTGGCCCATGGTCGTTATAAGGAACTCTCGGACGAGAAGGTTAAGTTTGCAATAAGAATGCTTATCCACTTTGTCGGAGATCTTCATTGCCCGACTCATACAGTTCTGCCTTCAGCCCAGAACAAGAAGGCATGTGTGCTTAACGGTAAGGAGTATACATATCACTCAGTGTATGATAAGATGCCTTATCTGATCTGGGGAAAGACCCCTGCGGATGAAGTGGCAGAAAAGATTGACAACGCTTCAAAGAAGGAGCGCAAGGAGATTGTGAAAGGTGATGTTGTCGACTGGCTCAATGATATGGTCAAGCGCAATGCTCAGATCCATGAGTGGAATAAGCCGGGCGTAGAGGTCATGAGGGATGACACTGTCGAACTTTCGACAGATCTTGTAAACAGACAGATGCGTGATGGCGGTTACCGTCTGGCACATCTTCTCAATTCTTATTTCGGTAAATAGGTTTTATAGATGAAAAGAATATTTCTTTTTCTGGCGCTTTTAGCTGCTGCCTTTGCATCGTGTGATCCGATTGAGGAAACTCCTCCTGTGGCAAATGATGTGCGCGAACTCACTGTCGTGCTTCCTGATGGCGGCGATCTCTATTGGAAAGACGGCGATGTCGTTTCGGCCGGCATAAACAATCTATCCGCTCCGTTGAGCGTATCAAGCAACTCAAAGACAGCAAGGTTTACTTTTAAGAAGGCTCTGTCCGACGGGGCGATTGTCCGCTTCCCTGGAGTGCCTAACCCATCTACTCTCGTTGTCCCTTCCGAGCAAGTGTCGGATGGCGGACAGTGTGATCCTGCTGCACTTGCATTTATGGGTACTGTTTCATTGAAGGAGGGGACTGCAACGAAGCTGCAGCTCAATTGTGTGATGGCAATGCTGAAGTTTGCCTTAAAAGGAAATGCGACCATAGTGAGAGCTGAGCTGGAAAGCAATGGCGGCGAGCCTGTAAGCGGCACTTTCTCTCTCTCCAAGACAGGGGCGGTTTCTCCAGGAAATGTCGTCAGGAGCAAGGTTGATATAGCCTTTGGGACTCCGATGAAGTTGGATTCGGAAAACATTACTGAACTGTATGTCCCTGTTCTTCCGTGTGATTACTCCAAGGGTTTGGTGCTCAAACTTTATGATGATGCTGGAGAGTATGTCAGGGTCTTGATGTTCAAGGATGGAAAACTGCTGCAGCCTCAGACTGTAACGGGATTCAATGTCCTTTATGATGCAGGCTTCATGCTTGACCTGACCCCAGAGGACGGTTTCGGTGGCGGAATCATAACTCCGCTGCCTCCTACAAAATACGGTGACTATGGAGTTGTCGGAACTGTAAGGTATGATGACGGAAAGCCGGCCGTAGGAGTGAAGGTGAGTGACGGATTTACAGTGGTTGTGACAGATCAGAATGGCAATTATGAGTTCGGAGTTGCCGGCAAGGATGTCAGATATATCTATATTTCACATCCTTCGGATTCTCGAATCACCAAGAATTCGGATGGATGTCCCGACTTTTATCAGGATTATGAGCCGGGCAAATTCGTGTATGACTTTAACCTCGTGCGTCAGCCTGTGGAGAACGAGTTCGCCTTTTTTGCTCTCGCAGACCCTCAGACTCATTATGCTAAGAGGGATACTCAGCTTTCGGCAGACACCGACAGATTCAATCTGGAGACCGTTCCGGCTATAAATGCCGAACTGGGAAAGCAGAACCTTCCTTGCTACGGAGTATGTCTGGGAGATATAACTTATTCAGAGGGTAACCGCGACTCGACACCGTCTATGGAGATCATCAGGGGTCATATCGCTAAGATAAGGATGCCTATGTTCAATGTGATGGGCAACCACGACTATACATTCTTCAGAACTGATGCTTCAATCAGCACGAATGAGACAAGTTCTACCATCAATCTCGTAGCTCAGAGAAACTTTGAGAATGTGTTCGGGCCTATCAACTTCTCGTTTGACAGAGGAGACGTCCATTTCGTATGCATGAAGGACATCTATTACAAGTCGACCACAAAATGGAGCTGGAGCAATTATGACGGAGGATTTACCGATGCGGAGTATGATTGGCTCGTTCAGGATCTCGCCAATACCCCTAAGGAGATGAAGGTTGTGCTTTGTGTGCATATTCCTATCTCGACCAGCAGCGGCCCGAAGGTGACTGCTGTGCGCTCGCTTCTTAATCAGTTTACCAATTCAATGGTGTTCAGTGGACATACACACTATCAGAGAGGTGTCTACAGCAGCGGAAGACTCTATGAGCAGATTCACGCTGCAGTGTGTGGAACATGGTGGTGGAGCAAGGTTGAAGGTGACGGATGTCCTAACGGATATACTGTGCATTATTTCAATGGAACCGATATCAAGGATTCGTATTTCATTGGTGTGAATGAAGGAATGAATACCAGGGATTATCAGATGCGTATCTACAAGGGTAATATCCGCACCGGTGGAAAATATGCATATTTCCAGCTCCCTCATGCCGAGAACAAGTATATGATCAACGTGTTCAACGGAGATGAGAAATGGACTGTGAAGGTTTATGAGAATGGTGTATATGCGGGCAAGGCAAGTCTGAAGCCGGCATCTAAGTATACTTTCAGTTCTGTGAAGGCGGGACAGACATACACACCGAGTACGGCTTCAAGTCAGGACTGGTGGTCGATCGGATATCATATTGGTGTATGCCAGAGAGGAACTTCCAGCACAAGCTACTATACAGCGAATTATCATATGTGGGAATGGACCGCTACAGACAGTAATGTCAAGATTTCTGTTGAGGCTCAGGATCCATATGGCAATGTATATATGTGTGACGATATCGTGACGGATGGACAGAACTATCCAAACTATATCAAGTCTCCACTTTCGATATTTTAATATGCTAAATCAATAATGACTATGAAGAGAATCTTGTTTTTTCTCGCACTTGCGGCACTTTGTGCCGTATCATGTAAGGATTCCGGCGAGGAGGTGATACAGCCTGTCGATGTGTTCGAATTCAAGGCAAGCCTTCCTCAGATCAAAGGCTATGATATGTTCTGGCAGGATGGAGATGTCGTTTCTGCCGGTACCAACAATTCATCGACTCCATTGGCTAATGTGCCGCCAACATCACGTACTGCAAGCTTTCACTTCAGCAAGGCCTTGAGCAACGGTGCAGTAGTCCGTTTTCCTGAATCCAATAACCCGAACGGTCTTACAGTTCCTGCATTGCAGACATCTGCTGATGGAAAGTGTAAGGCAGATGCAATGCCTCTTTATGGCACGGTTTCATTGAACGGAGATTCGGAGCCTTCTGTTGACCTGAAATGCCTGATGGCAATCCTTAAGTTTTCTGTCAAGGGAGAACAAGCCTTGTGAAGGCAAGACTTGAATCATTGGCCGGAGAACCTCTCAACGGTGTGTTCAGTCTGTCCAAGACAGGTGCTTTGACAAACAAGTCCAAGCTTGAGGGATATACTGAAGTGACATTCTCTCAGCCGCTCGTTCTGGGTACATCTGCTCCGACAGACATCTATATGACCGTTCCGCCTGCAGTATATGAAAAAGGTTTTACTCTCAAGCTCTATGATGGTGAGGATAACTATATGATGGTCAAGTTCGGCGAGAATGGCTGCAATCTCGCTGCTCAGTCTATTACTGAAATCAGACTGAATTATGCGGGAGGAAATCTTCTGATTACCGAGCCTGGTGGAGATTTTGGTGACGGAACTGTTACTGACCTTGATCAGGGACCTATCTTCGGAGAGTATAGTGCTCAAGGTAAGGTCATGTATGATGACGGTCAGCCTGCTGTCGGAGTAAAGGTCAGCGACGGCTTCACAGTGGTTCAGACTGATGACAAGGGTAAATATGCATTCAAGGCCAATGGCCTGGATGTAAGATATATCTACATTTCAATGCCTGCTGATGCGGTCATTACAAAGAATGCAGATACCTGTCCTGACTTCTATCATAAATATGAGGTAAGCAGATATATCTATGATTTCACTCTGAAGCGTCAGCCTGTAGAGAACGAATTTGCATTCTTCGCATTCGCCGATCCTCAGACCCATTATCAGAAGAGAGACACTCAGACTATGCCGGATACAGACAGATTCGGCAATGAGAGTATGCCTGCCATCAATGCTGAGATTGCAAAGCAGACTTTGCCATGTTATGGTGTATGTCTTGGTGATATCACATATTCCGAGGGTAGCCGTGACTCTACTCCTTCAATGAAGATTATCAGAGGTCATATCGGACGCATCAATATGCCGGTCTTCAATGCGATGGGTAATCATGATTATACGTATTACAAGACTGATGCTACTGTAAGCACCCAGACTAGCAGCAGCACCATCAACCTCCTTTCTCAGAGAAGTTTCGAGGATGTGTTCGGCCCTATCAATTTCTCGTTTGACAGAGGTAAGGTGCATTTTGTCTGCATGAAGGACATTTACTACAACTCGACTTCCAAGTGGGATGCCGGTGACTATACCGGTGGCTTCACAGATGCCGAGTACAACTGGCTGGTTCAGGATCTTGAAATGACACCGAAGGATATGAAGGTGGTTCTTTGCGTCCATATCCCTATTTCTACCAGCTCAGGTAAGAATATAGCAAATGTAAAGTCTCTCCTCAAGAAATTCACTGACTCTATTGTGTTCAGCGGACATACGCACTATCAGCGTACAGTCTATGAAGGAGGCAGACTTTATGAGCAGATTCACTCTGCGGTATGCGGCCAGTGGTGGTGGAGTAAGATTGAGGGTGATGGATGTCCTAACGGATATACGATCCACTATTTCAACGGAACAGACATCAAGGATTCATATTTCATCGGAGTAAATGATAAGATGAATACAAGGGATTATCAGATGCGTATATACAAGGGTAACCTTCTCTCCGGTGGAAAATATGCAAAGTTCCAGTCACCATATTCTGCAAATGAGTATCTGATCAATGTGTTCAATGGTGATGAGAAGTGGAAGGTAAAGGTTTATGAAAACGGTGTGTATGCCGGTCAGGCAAGCCTTCTTCCTGCAGCGAAGAGCAATGTTACCGCCGGATCAAGCGGAACAGTTCATAATCTTGCTGCCGGAACGAGCCAGGACTGGTGGGCAATCGGCTATCACATCGGTTATTGCAAGCGTGGTACTTCAGGTACAAGCTACCAGACTGCTAACTACCACATGTGGAAGTGGATCGTTAAGGATCCTTCAGCAAAGATAAGTGTCGAGGCTACTGACCCTTACGGCAATACTTATACTTGTGATGAGGTGGTGACTGACGGTCAGGCTTATCCGGAATACATCAAGATCCGTCTTTCAATTTTCTAGTGATGAAAAGATTATTTTCAATTTATATGATTTTCGCCTGCACCATCTCGATGATGCAGGCGAAAGTTGTGCTTCCAGGACTCTTTGCTGACAATATGGTTCTTCAGCAGGAGACAGAAGCCGCTCTATGGGGCAAGGCAGAGCCGGGAGCAAAGGTTACGATTGCCGGTTCGTGGTCCAAGTCTAAGGTTACTGTGACTGCAGATGCTGATGGAAAGTGGTTTGCGCGAATCGCTACTCCAAAGGCAGGCGGTCCATATGAACTTACCTTCAACGATGGTGATAAACTTACGCTGAAGAATGTCCTTATCGGCGAGGTGTGGATCTGTTCAGGTCAGTCCAATATGGAGATGCAGATGACAGGTTACAACGGACAGCCTGTGGATGGTGCAACGGATATGATAATGACAGCAAAGCCGTCTGTCCCTATACGTTCGTGCAACGTCAAGCGTGTTCTGGCTCTCGAGCCCGCAGAGGATTGCGAGGCTACATGGTATGAACATACTCCGGAAGGCGTAAGTGAGGCAAGTGCCACCGCATATATGTTTGCGAGAAAGCTTCAGGAGGTTCTTGATATTCCGGTAGGCATCATCAATGTGTCCTGGGGCGGATCAAGAATAGAGGCCTGGATGAGCGAGGAACTTCTGAGGAAGGAGTTTGCGGGAGAGATAAACCTCAAGCATATCGATGAGAAGAAGATGCCTGAGAAGAACCCGTTCAAGACAGCATGTACACTGTATAACGGTATGATGCACCCTGTCGCACCATACACAGCAAAGGGCTTCGTCTGGTATCAGGGATGCAGCAACAGGCATAACCCTGAGCAGTATGTGCGTCTCCAGCCGGCATTCGTCAAGATGCTTCGTGAGGAATGGGGATCGGAAGATATGGGCTTCTATTTTACTCAGATTGCTCCATATGGCTATCCTGACGACAAGACAGGATGTGCAGGTGCAGAAATCATGTGGGCACAGGCCCGTACTCTTTCCTTGATTCCAAAGAGTGCAATGGCGGCTACACTCGATACAGGAGAGCGCGACTGTATACATCCTTCCGATAAGAAGACAGTTGGAGACAGACTTGCTTACCTTGTTCTTTCAAAGGATTACGGTTACGATGAAATCAATGTCTTCACTCCTGTGTACAAGTCATTTGAGGTTAAGAATGGCAAGGCTATGGTGCGCTTTGATGTGGATTCAAGGGGTCTGGGTCCGATAAATATGGAACTTGCAGGATTTGAACTTGCAGGAACTGACGGAGTGTATTATCCTGCGACAGGAATGGTTGATTCCAAGGATAAGAGAGTCATTGTGGTGAGTTGCCCCGAGGTTTCATCTCCAGTGGCAGTCAGATATGCCATGAAGAACTGGTCTACAGCGACAGTCTTCAGTAATTTCGGAATTCCGGCAAGCCCGTTCAAGGCAGAATTGAAATAAATAGTCATCAATATATGAAAAGATTTACAACTTTATTAGCGTCACTTCTTATCGTGACCTCGACAATTGCTCAGAATTGGGCACCGGTAGGGGAGAACATCCGTACTCCATGGGCAGAGCAGGTGGATCCTGCTGCACCGCTTCAGGCGTATCCGCGTCCTCAGATGGTTCGTGCCGATTGGATGAACCTTAATGGTCTGTGGGACTATGCGATCACAGAGGCTTCTGCTGAGACTTTTGATGCTCAGGGAGAAATTCTTGTGCCGTTTGCCATCGAGTCTTCTTTGTCCGGAGTCGGCAAGAGGGTATCTAAGGGAGAGGCTCTTTGGTATGAAAGAGAATTTATCGTTCCTAAGCAGTGGAAAGGCAAGAATGTTCTTCTTCATTTTGGTGCGGTAGACTGGCATGCGGAGGTGTTTGTGAATGATGTGTTCCTCGGAGAGCATAAGGGCGGTTACGATCCGTTCTCTTTTGATGTGACTCCAGCATTGAAGAAATCCGGCAAGCAGGTTATTCGTGTAAAGGTTCAGGATGCTACGGACAACAGCTTCCAGCCTCGTGGAAAGCAGTGCATCATCAACACAGGCATATGGTATACTCCTGTGACCGGAATCTGGCAGACAGTATGGATGGAGCCTGTAACCCCGGCACATATCGACAGTTATTATGCTGTCAGCGACATTGACAAAGGAGAGATTGCTTTTGATGTGGAAGCATCATATGCCGATGGTGACGTTGTGAAGGTCGCTCTTCTTGAAGGAGGTGAGGGCTATTCTGCAGAAGCTCCTTCTCAGAATGTTCTTGCAGAAGCATTGGTGGAGGATGGTAAGGCTGTAATCAGGGTTGATGATGTCAAGACATGGTCTCCTGATTCTCCGTATCTCTATGGCGTGAAAGTCTGGATAGAAAGAAAAGGCAAGGTAGTGGATTCTGTTGACGGATACACAGCGATGAGAAAGATCTCCATCAAGCAGGATTCGTCACTCAACAGATATAACCGTATGGCTCTGAATAATGAGCTCCTCTTCCACTTCGGCCCGCTTGATCAGGGCTGGTGGCCGGATGGCCTTTATACAGCTCCGACAGACGAGGCTCTTGAATTTGATGTGGTAAAGACCAAGGAACTGGGCTTCAATATGATCAGAAAGCATATCAAGGTTGAGCCTGCACGTTGGTATTACTACTGTGACCTTCATGGTGTCATGGTATGGCAGGATATGCCGTGCATCGCTGACCATAGCAAAAGTGTGATGAAGGCTCGCGACAAAGAAATCCAGGAGCAGATTTCCAATAAATGGTCGCATGACAGCATCTTTGGTGGAACAGATTGCGACATCCCTCAGGAGTGGAAGGATAATTATTATATGGAGTGGGCTAACATCATCAATGCATTCAAGAATTTCCAGTGTATAGTTGTATGGGTGCCTTTCAATGAGGCTTGGGGACAGTTCGATACTCCTGCAGTAGTGAAGTTTACACGCGAACTTGATCCTACGCGTCTTATCAATCCTGCATCGGGTGGTAATTTCGACTTCTCTGCAGGTCCGGAGGGCTTTGGTGATATTCTTGATGTACATCATTATCCTTGCCCTGCAATGAATGTGTTCGAGCGCAATTTCGTGAATGTTCTCGGTGAGTACGGTGGTATCGGCCTTCCTGTGGATGGTCATACCTGGATTATTGACAGGAAGTGGGGATATGGCAAGGTGAAGGAGAACAGCGAGCAGTTGATGAAGCAGTATGAGGAATATCTTGAAATGCTCAAGGGCTTCGTGACTACAGGTTGTGCTGCGGCAGTCTATACTCAGACTACTGATGTTGAGGGTGAGGTCAACGGCCTTATGACCTACGACCGCAAGGTCATCAAGATGGATATTCCTCGCATTGCGGCTGCAAACAAGCAGGTTATAGAATCAATGTCGAAGTAATATGATCATATCAGGAAAGGAGCTTTCAGCTCGATTGAAAGAGGAAATGGCAGCTCAGGTAGCTGCCTTTCCTGAAAAATATGGACGTGTGCCGCATCTTGTGGTGATTCTTGTCGGAGAGGATCCGGGAAGTGTTTCCTATGTGACGGGAAAGGCAAAGGCGTCTGAGGTTGTCGGAATCAGGAATACTACCATCCGCAAGCCGGATACGATTGCAGAGTCTGAACTTCTGGATCTCATAGCCGATCTTAATGCAGATGATTCTGTAGACGGAATACTTGTGCAGCTTCCGCTTCCAAAGCACATCAGTGAGGATAAGGTGATCGCTGCAATCGCCAAGGAAAAGGATGTGGATGGTTTCCATCCTCTGAACGTGGCTTCGCTTTGGCAGAAGCAGGAATGCGTACTTCCTTGTACTCCTAAGGGAATCATCAAGATGCTGAAAGCTGCTGGTGTGGAGATCAAGGGCAAGCGTGCCGTGGTCATCGGACGAAGCAATATAGTCGGTCTGCCGGTTTCAAAATTGCTTCTCGATGAGAATGCCACAGTTACCATTGCACATAGCCGTACTGCCGATCTTCCTTCGGTTACCCGTAATGCTGAGATTCTTGTCGTCGCTATCGGCCGTCCTAAGTTCGTGACTGCTGATATGGTTTCAGAAGGAACTGTGGTTATTGATGTGGGAGTGAACCGTGATCCGGATACAGGCAAGCTATGCGGTGATGTTGACTTTGCTGCCGTTGAACCGAAGGCGTCTGTCATTACGCCGGTTCCGGGAGGCGTAGGACCAATGACGATCTGCTGTCTTATGGAGAACACCATCGAGTGCTTTCTCCGTAAGATGTCCCGATAATGAAAAAGCTCAGGTCAAACCTGAGCTTTTTCATTGCTATGCCTGCTGCTTCTTAGGCTTTCCGGCAAGACAGATGAGAGTACTGATTATACCTCCGATAGGACACCACCAGCACCATGCGATGTAAGTCTGTCCGAAGAACTGTTTCTGGAACATCAGAGGGATGATGATCAAGGCACCTGCTATAATAGCTGCAAGTACGCTGGCTGTATTGCCTCGTTTAGTGAAGATTGCAGTGAGGAACACTCCGATCATACCCGCATAAGCAAAACACATGATTCCAGTCGCGAAGTCTACAAGGTTAAGACCGCTGCTCTGCTGCATCACTGCTGTCACGATTGCGAATCCTGTGAGGATGGCTCCCATAAGGATGACCATCTTGCGTGATGATGTCAACTGGTCGGCATTACCTTCGATTGAATGTCCACGATCTTTCTTGATAGGAAGATAGAGGTCAGACACGAAGCTCGAAGCCATTGCGTTTATGGCAGAGTTGAAGCTTGAGAGTGCGGCAGCAAGAAGTCCTACGATCATCAGACCACGGACTCCTGCAGGTATGTGATTCTTGATGAACTGAGGGAATACGTCACGCGCGTCAGTAAAGAATGATCGTCCCAATGCGTCAAAGTCCGGATTTGTCTTGTAAAGGACAAAAAGAAGAGAGCCGATGCCGATGAACATTATAACGAGCGGAAGACATATAAGCTGTGAATATATCAATGATGAACCGGCTTTCTTCACGTCCTTGGCAGTGAGCTGACGCTGCACGAACTCATGGTCTGTGGTGTATTGAGCTACACGGAAGAATGCTATACCGATGACTCCGCCAAGGATTGTGTAAGGCAGCTTCGGGTTGAGGGATGGGTCGAACATCTTCAGTTTGCTTCCTTCGCTCCATCCGTAGAATGTTCCCTCAGCAGTCATTCCTGCTGCAACTCCAGGATCCTTTACCATACCTCCGCTTGTCAGGCTTGCCCAGATCTCTGAGAATGGCATATCAATGGCCAGATAGATGATCACGAATGCAACAAGTCCGGTGAAGATTATCAGCAATGTCTGGAATGCATCGATATAGAGAAGTCCCTTGATGCCTCCAAGCATCGTATATATTGTACTGATGATGCCCAGAATTATGATTGACCATACCACGAACTGGAAGTGTATGCTTCCGAAAAGGATCACGGATACGGCTATGGCTGCAATGAAGAGACGGGAACCGGAAGTGAAAAGCTGTCCGATAAGGAACATGATGCTGTTTGCACGCTTTGATGTCTCGCCGAATCTGTCTCCGATGAATCCGTAGATAGTGATTGTCTTTGCGTTGTATAGTTTAGGCAGGATGAGTGCCGCTACAATGGATCCTCCGATGATTGCAGCGATAAGATTCATTACATATGTAAGATTCGTGTTGAATCCAAGCTCAGGAGAACCTACGAATGTTCCTGCACTTATGGATGTTCCTGTAGCAGCTAAGGCTACAAGCCAGCCCGGCATTGCTCTTCCTGCTACAAAATAATCATCTATGTTTTTGTTCTTTCTTGAGAACATGTAGCCGATGGCCACGAGAGTGCCAAGGAACAGGGCTACTATTGTCCAGTCTAAAATACCCATTTGTATGTTTGATTAATAGTTGCTCATTAAGGTTATTGCGCCGGCTCATCCAGGCGGAGCTCAGGATGACGTCTTGATGAGTGGTACAGCATCATTGCTGTGGCAATGGCAACGATACCCAGGAATATGAATACATACTCGGCGTGTATTGCTGCTGTAATCTCTTGGCTGATGTTGCCGGCTTCAGTGATTTCTTTCTTGAAGATTCTTCCTACGTATATAGGCACTGCCCACATTCCGAGGTTCTGTACCCAATATATGAGGGAATATGCTGTGCCGAGATTCTTCTCAGGGATGATTTTAGGTACAGACGGCCACATTGCGGAAGGAACGAGTGAATATCCTATTCCTAAAAGTGCTATGGCAATATACGCGTACACAGGCTCTCCCTGAGGTGCGAATGTTATTATCAGATGCGAAACCAGAACCATTGCGGAACCGACAATCATCCAAAGCGTCGCCTTTCCCACCTTGTCTACAAGTGCTCCGAAGAGAGGCGTGAACAGGATGGTAAAGAACGGTATCATAGCCAGGAGTACTGTGGCTATGTCCAGGTCCACGCCAAACAGAGGCAGGAGTATCGATACTCCGAATTTCTTGAATCGGATCACTGTGCAATAGAAAGTAACGCACAGAACAGCGATCATAAGGAATCTCGGATTGGTCAGAACCTTCCAGATGTCAGATATCCGGAACTTGTCTTCTTCAGCAGTTTCCACCTTGTCGGTTTCTCCTGTCTGTCTGTCGAATCCTGCATCAAGACCCACAAATACTGCCCAAAGTATGGCTCCGATGCCAAGTACCGCCAGACCGATCATTGCCGGCCTGTTAGTGTCCGAAAGAAGGTACATCTCTCCAGCAGCCTTCTGAGTCACTATCATTGGAGCGATCAGGATGGCTGTAGCTGTGCCGAATCGTGCGATGGCCAGCTGCAGGCCCATTGCAAGCGCCATGTTGCGGCCTTTGAACCATTTCGCGATGGAGCGGGTGACTGATACTCCGGCAATCTCGCTTCCGAGTCCGAAAAGCATACACCCGATGTATGCGATCGTAAGTGATGTCTCCGGTGCGAATCCTGCCGAGATTGCAAAAGTCACTAATCCGGCTCCAAACACCATCATTCCGACAAATAAGGAACCGACAAGTCTTACTCCGAATCTGTCAAGAAGAGCGCCGCATACGATGAGTCCTCCCCATATGCAGAGGAAGGAGTAGCCGCTTGAATAAAATCCATAGTCTGCCATGTCCCAACCCAGCTGGAGCTGCTCGGGGTTCTTGAACAGCTCCGACAGGGATGAAAACATATCATCGAAAAAATATGATGCGAACATCGGCACTACCAGGCAGGCAAGAGCTACCCAGCATATCCATCTGTTCTCCCTTATTGTCTTCTTCAGGGCAGGCATTACTTCTGGATGTTAGGAAGTTCGAGTCCGTAACCCTTCTTTCTGTCCTCTATCTTGAGGAAGAATGACATGATGAATGCGAGGACTCCGAACGAAGCGAAGATGATCATAGGCACGAGGTATCCGCCAGTCTTCTGGAATGCGATTCCGATGATGAGCGGAACGAAGCAGAGACCTACATTCTGGATCCAGAAGATGAGCGAATATGCACTTCCGAGGATCACAGGGTCAATGATCTTTGGTACTGATGGCCAGAGGGCGGCAGGTACGAGGGAGAATGATACTCCGAGTACTACAACCAGAAGGAGTGCAAGACCCTTGCTTGGGAATGCAGGGAGAAGGAATGCAAAGCTGAGGTGGCAGATAATCATGATGATGGCTCCGATCATAAGCATTGTCGCGCCCTTTCCCTTATTGTCAAGGAATGCGCCGAGGAATGGAGTGAGTACCATTGCAAGGATAGGGAACCATCTGAAGAGGTCCGCAGCCTCTGCTGCAGGAATCTGGAGTGTCACTTCAAGGAAGTTTGTCGCATATCTCTGGAATGGGAAGATGGCAGAGTAATAGAGTACGCAGAGAAGTGCCACGAGCCAGAACATCTTGCTGCTGAAGATCTTGCCCAGATCGCTTACTTTGAATTCCTCTTCAGAGTCTCCTCCTGCAGTGACGCCCATCTGTCTGTCGAGCTTAGCGTCCATTACTGAGAACACGATGAAATTGATGAGGCCGATCAGGAGCAGGATCACGCAGAAGAGTATAGGGGCCTCGACATTGCCGAACTTGTCAGCAAGACGTGGTGAGGCAGAGAGTACTGCAAATACGCCAAGACGTGCAATTGCCATCTCAAGACCCATAGCCAATGCCATCTCCTTGCCGTTGAACCATTTAGCGATTGCCTTTGATACTGTGATTCCGGCCATCTCGCATCCGCAACCGAAGATCATGAATCCGAGTGATGCAAGCTTTGCGCTGCCTGGAAGAGCTACCCACCATGAGTCAAGCCAGTGGCAGAAGTCTGTGGCCTGGAACCATTCCGTGATGCCTACATACTTGATTGCAGCACCCGCTACCATGAGTGAAGTTGAGAGGATACCGGTGAATCGTACGCCCATCTTGTCCAGAATGATTCCTGCAAGGATGAGGAATCCGCAAACGTTCAGGATGTATTCAGATGCTGCATATGTTCCGAACACAGAGCCGTCCCATCCTCTTGATTTTTCAATCAGGGACTGCAGCGGTGACATCACGTCCACGAACATGTAGGCAAAGAACATTGCCAGAGCAATCAGGATAAGCGCTGCCCATCTTGCGGCAAAGCTGTCATTGAGATACTTTTTGATAGTCTGTGTCATAGTATTTGTTAGTTTATATTGTCAGATAATCTTTGCGAAGGTAGCGTTTTTTTTGTACCTTCGCAAGTCTGTAATTATTGAACGATGGAAGACAATAAGTATAAGATACTTTGCACCATAGATTCTCCTGAGGATGTCAAGAAACTGAGTCTTGATGAACTCAGGGACCTCTGTGCGGAGATCCGTCAGTATATGATCGAGTGCTGTTCTGTGAATCCGGGCCATCTCGGACCGAGTCTCGGAGCGGTCGAACTGATGGTAGGACTACATTATGTCTATGATGCCCCTAAGGATAAGCTTGTCTTTGATGTAGGACATCAGGCGTATGCGCACAAGATAATTACAGGTCGTCGTGAGGCATTCAGAAAGAACAGGACCCGGGATGGCATCAGCGGCTTTCCCAAGCGTTCGGAAAGCGAGTACGACTCTTTCGGTGTAGGACATTCATCCACTTCCATCTCTGCTGCCTTGGGATTTGCAGAGGCTGCAAAGCTTCAGGGGCTGAAACAGAAGACTGTTGCTCTGATAGGTGACGGTTCTCTGACGGGAGGTCTTGCGTTTGAAGGCCTGAACAATGCCGGAGCCAGCAGGGCTGATATACTTGTGATACTTAACGATAACAATATATCAATAGACAGAAATGTTGGTGCCCTTCACGATTATCTTCTCAAGATAACTACCGACCCTCGCTATAATAAGGCAAAGAAGCAGATCTGGGACTGTCTTGGAGAAAGCAGAGCCAGAAAGGCTGTCCAGAAATTCGTGACCACTACAAAGTCGCATCTTGTGAGCGAGAGCGGTGGAGCCCTCTTCCAGGCGATGGGATTCAGATATTTCGGTCCGGTTGACGGTAACGATATATCTCAGGTAATAGAGATTCTCAAGCGTCTTAAGGAAATAAAGGGACCGATTCTTCTTCATGCCTTGACCAAGAAAGGCAAAGGCTATGCTCCTGCAGAGGAAAACCAGACCGTCTGGCATGCGCCGGGGGCCTTTGATCCTGAAACAGGTGAGAGGCTGAAGGTTGACAATGGCGTAAGCAGATATCAGGACGTCTTCGGTGAGGTTCTTCTTGATCTGGCAAAGAATAATCCGTCTGTGGTAGGAATCACTCCTGCAATGGCTTCAGGATGCGGCATGAATCGTCTTGCCAAGGAGATGCCGGAGAAATTCTTTGATGTAGGAATCGAGGAAGAGCATGCAGTGACGTTTGCGGCGGGACTTGCTGCCGGCGGAATGAAACCGTTCTGTAACATCTATTCGTCATTTTCTCAGCGTGCATATGATCAGATTCTTCATGATGTGGCTCTGCAGGAGCTTCCTGTTGTCTTGTGCTTTGACCGTGGAGGCCTGGTCGGTGAGGATGGAGCGACTCACCATGGATGCTATGACATGTCTGCATACAGAAGCATTCCGGGAGCAGTCATCGCGGCTCCAAAGGATGAGCGCGAACTTAAGAATATGATGTATAGTGCCATGCTGGCCGAGACCGGTCCGTATATAATAAGGTATCCTCGCGGATATGGTGAGGGAGTGGACTGGAAGTCTGCTGCATATCAGACGCTGGAGTCGGGCAGAGGAGAACTTATGCTTGCCGGGTCTGATGTTGCGGTGTTTGCTGCAGGCCCGTTTGTCTACAGGGCCGTTGAGGCTGCAGAAAGAATAAAGGCGGAAAAAGGCTGGAATCCTACTATATATAATATAAGGTATATCAAGCCTCTTGATGAGGAACTGGTCCGCAAGGCGTGTGACGCTCATACCAGACTCGTGACAGTTGAGGATGGAACAATCGTAGGCGGACTTTATGGCGCAGTTGCTGAAATCGTGGCTGCTATGGAAGAGCCCCTTCCTGTGAAAGGTGTGGGAATTCCGGATAGTTTCATAGGTCAGGCCACACAGGAAGAGCAGCGCGAAGATTGCGGTTTGTCTGCCGAAAGACTATATGGCCTTTTTGTCGATGAATTTGAAAAAATATCGAAAAAAGATTAAAAAGTTTTGGAGATAAAAAATTAATACCTATCTTTGCAATCCCAAATCAAGAGAGACACTCTAGAAAAGGGAAACAACATTGCCGATGTAGCTCAGTTGGCCAGAGCACGTGATTTGTAATCTCGGGGTCGTGGGTTCGATTCCCTCCATCGGCTCAAAAGTTCTTTATGAATTTTGGGAGAATACCAGAGTGGCCAAATGGGGCAGACTGTAAATCTGCTGGTTTATACCTTCGGTGGTTCGAATCCATCTTCTCCCACTAAAAGCCCGAAACAATCGATCGGGCTTTTATTTTGAAAATTTGCGGAAGTAGCTCAGTCGGTAGAGCATCAGCCTTCCAAGCTGAGGGTCGCGGGTTCGAACCTCGTCTTCCGCTCCAACTACGCCAGTGTAGCTCAGGGGTAGAGCGCTTCCTTGGTAAGGAAGAGGTCGCGAGTTCAA
>JBGUTV010000036.1:0-6780 GCA_045133255.1 Candidatus Cryptobacteroides sp. | reverse complement strand
GGCTTAGCATTCAGGATGAAGCCGGCTTGTGTAAAAGCAAGAGTAGCAAGAAAATCCCGTGGGCAGCAATGCCCGTACGGGTTCGATTCCCGTCCGAAGCACATCAACCCCTCTCAGGAATTTCCCGAGAGGGGTTTTTGTATATACACCTAATTTGGCACAAGCATGATATATTTTTGTAGAGAACGATATATCATATGAAAACAAGACATACAAAAGAAGACTTTGCAAAAGCTGTAGAACAATCTTCCAGCATAGCTGGGATGTGTCGACACTTAGGTATTAAACCCTATGGAGGGAATTATCGACTAATGCATAATGCAATTAAAAAATTTAACCTGAACACATCCCACTTTACAGGTAAAGGATGGAATGTAGACCTTAAATTCCGGCCCTTCGAGGGAAAAGAGATAAACGATATTCTTGTGGACGGGTCAACGTATCAATCATACAAGCTAAAACGAAGACTATTAAAAGAAGGAGTCAAGCAACATATCTGCGAACATTGCGGACTCTCTGAATGGCAAGGAATACCTATCCCACTAGAACTGCACCACAAGAATGGCAGAAACACTGACAATCGTCTTGAAAACATATCATTACTTTGCCCCAACTGCCATGCCTTGACTGACAGCTACAGAGGAAAGAACAAAAAGAACAATTGTTAAAGAGTCCCTTAAAGTTCAAAAATTGGCTTGATTTTACCCTAGGTAGGGCACATTTTGTTTATATCTGACAAAATGCGCTATGCGATTATTTGTTATCTTTGTGATGTTCGTCATCACACCCTTATGCCTGACAAATTGAGTCCAGAACAGCGCAGGCGCTGCATGTCCCGGATACGGGGAAAGGATACCAAGCCGGAAATTCTGGTTAGGAAGGGACTTTTTGCTCGAGGATTCAGGTTCAGGGTGCAGGACAGGAGACTTCCGGGGAAGCCGGACATCGTTCTTCCGAAATACCGGGTAGCGATTCTGGTAAACGGCTGTTTCTGGCATGGTCACAAGGGATGCAGATATGCGACACGTCCCAAAAGCAACGTGCATTTCTGGGATGCAAAAATTGCTCGAAACAGGCATAGAGACGAAGTCACAGCCGCCCACCTCGAGGCTTTGGGATGGACTGTGATTACCGTGTGGGAATGTGAACTGCGCAGCAAAGAAGCAGCCAAAGAAAAGATTGATGGCCTTGCAGAGGAAATCCGTGCAGTCGGAGAAAGAAGAATGATGGCGGAGAAGCTGCGCAGATCCGAGAACGCCGCAGCGAGAAAAGAGCGGGTGAGGATGCTTGAGAGACAGAAGGCACTGGAAATGGAAATAAGACGGATTTACCCAATTCCAAACAAGATAAGAACCGCATCCATCGAAGAGTGATACCTTCACGCCAACAGACACAAAATCGGCAAAAACGTGTTAAAATGGAGGTCAAAGGCCAGTTTTGAGCACAAAATCGGCAAAAACGTGTCAAAATGGAGGTTAAAGGACCGTTTTGAGCACGAAATCAATTAAAACGTGTCTAAATCAGTGGCGAATGGGCATTTTGAGCACGAAATCGGCAAAAGCGTGTCAGGATTCGGATATGGATGTATGATATGATAATGATATGAAACGAATAGAAGTAGTTGCGGCAATCATCATGAGGGGCAAAGAGGTGTTTGCCACTCAGAGGGGATATGGCCAGTGGCAGGGGTGGTGGGAGTTTCCCGGAGGCAAGATGGAGGAAGGCGAGATTCCTCAGGAGGCACTCAGGCGTGAGATTCGAGAGGAACTGGATGCCAAAATTGAGGTCGGAGATCTGCTGGAGACCGTGGAATGGGACTATCCGGAATTCCACCTCACAATGCATTGCTACTTCTGCACCCTTCTGTCTGAATCCGTGCACCTGAACGAACATGACGCTGCTGCCTGGCTGACAAAAGACACCCTGAACTCTGTCAAATGGCTTCCGGCAGACGAAGGACTCATCAAGCGGCTTCAGGCGACACTCTAAAACGTCACAATAGACCGTGGGCACGAAATGGATCACCGGTTCACAAATGAGGTGTTCCAAATTTCACGGGAAATCAGGAACACCTCATCATTAAGTAACATACGATACGGTCAGGTCCCGCCTACCTCATGTCGAAGTCTACGAGAATCGGCAGGTGATCTGAAGGACGCCAGAAATTTGAAAGAGTGTCGCGTACCGGGGTTGTATAATCATCCCAAATGATATCTGCCGCGATGACACGATCATACAGCGGCTTTGTGCAATAAACAAAATCGATTCGCGAGTTCTTTGCCCCAACACTTGGAATGAACTGCTCAGGATGCTTGGACTTGATGACGTCTATGTATGGCGTATTGTCCAGAACATAGTTATGGACAAGAAGTCTGGTATCATCTTCTGCATAACCATACTGGTCATTGTCAAGACGTGAACGAGAATTGAAGTCTCCCATCATCATCCAAAGCTGCTCTGAAGCGTTTTCGACGGTCCCGATTGTATGCTCGCATATATATTTGATCTCGCGAGCCCTATATTTATCTCCGCCGTTTTCAGCTCTTGACGCATTTCTGTCCTCGGCCTTATAAGCATACGCCTGCGGCCATGTGTGAAGAGTAACGATATTGACAGTCTTGCCATTGACATCAATTGTTGCCCATCCTGCTCCATGGGAAACGATGACATCCGACTCGTCTCCGACTATCTTGTCAATATAAGTAATAGGATATTTAGAGGTTATGACCTGAGGATAGCTGTCGCGATATCCTCCGATATCCCAGTACTGATGTCCGTATCTGGCCGCAAGCTCACCCCATCCGTCTACAAGGTAGCGGTCCTCAACAGCCATCTTCTGATCCGAATCCGTTTTCCAGATAGACTGAGCCTCACACCATACGCACACATCCGGGTCCTGAGATTTCACAAACTCGACAAATCGGTCATAATTGTCATTCTGACCATCCCACATTCCATTCTGGATGTTCCAGTGAAGAAGTCTCAGCGTCTTCTCCTGATTATTACAGCATCCCATAAGAAGAAAGGATGCAAGCAAGAACAAAGCAATTCTTTTCATATCAATAATCGGTTAGAGTTTCAGTGTTTGATAACGGCAACGAAATTATAAATATTCTCTGTTAAGTGCAACCCTGATACACCAATAAACAACATTCCCTCCACAGAATCTGTAGAGGGAATGTGTGTGGTCCCACCAGGGCTTGAACCTGGGACCCCCTGATTATGAGTCAGGTGCTACTAACCAACTGAGCTATAGGACCGATTTTTCGTTTCTTTTGCTCGATTGCTGCGTCAGGCTGCGCATCGTCGGTCGGTCATTACCGAAAGGTAGCTCCCTTCCTCCTCACTTGCCTTCCTTGCACTCGAAGCAAAATAAACTTCAAACTATTAATTTGCTGTGGTTCGGAATGGTTACCGAACCACATTGCAAATATAATACTTTTTTCGATTAGTTGAGCTTAATTTCAACCTCAACACCTGAAGAAAGCTCAAGCTTCATAAGAGCGTCAACAGTCTTAGGAGTTGAATCGTAAATGTCAAGAAGACGGCAGCATGAGCTGAGCTCGAACTGCTCACGTGACTTCTTGTTTACGAAAGTCGAACGGTTTACAGTGAAGATCTTCTTGTGAGTTGGAAGCGGAATAGGGCCGTTTACACGAGCACCTGTTGCCGATACAGTCTCAACGATCTTCTTTGCCGACTTGTCAACAAGCATGTGATCGAATGATTTGAGTTTAATTCTAATTATCTGGCTCATATCAAATTTCGTTGAATTCAGTTAAACAATTATTCGTCATCCTCAGCCTTGTAACCGCTCTTCTCGATAACCTCCTTAGCGAGTCCTGCTGGAACCTCTGCATAGTGGTCGAATGTCATTGTGCTGGTAGCACGACCAGAAGAGATTGTACGGAGGATAGTCACGTATCCGAACTGCTCTGCAAGTGGAACGTATGCCTTTACGATACGTGCACCGAGAGTTGAGTCCATAGCGTTGATCTGTCCACGACGACGGTTAAGGTCACCTACGATGTCTCCCATGTAGTCCTCTGGAGTTACAACCTCAAGGCTCATGATTGGCTCAAGGAGAACTGGCTTAGCCTTAGGGCATGCGTGACGGAATGCGAGACGTGCAGCGAGCTCGAATGAAAGCTGGTCTGAGTCGACTGGGTGGAATGAACCATCCTTGAGGGTTACCTTGAGTGAAGGAACCTCGTAACCTGCGAGAACACCGTTAGCCATTGCTGACTTGAAGCCCTTCTCTACAGATGGGATGAACTCCTTAGGAACGTTACCGCCCTTAACCTCATCGATGAACTGAAGACCGTTAACGCCTTCGTCAGCTGGTCCGATCTCAACGATGATGTCAGCGAACTTACCACGTCCACCAGTCTGCTTCTTGAACACCTCACGATGCTGAACAGTCTGAGTGATAGCCTCTTTGTAGTTAACCTGAGGTGCACCCTGGTTGATGTCAACACCGAACTCACGACGGAGACGGTCAACGATGATGTCAAGATGAAGCTCACCCATACCGCTGATGACAGTCTGGCCTGTATCGTGGTCAGTCTTAACTGTGAATGTAGGGTCCTCCTCAGCAAGCTTAGCAAGCGCGATACCGAGCTTGTCAAGATCCTTCTGAGTCTTAGGCTCAACTGCGAGACCGATAACTGGATCTGGGAACTCCATAGACTCGAGGGTGATAGGAGCCTGCTCGAAGCAGATTGTATCACCTGTACGGAGATCCTTGAATCCTACTGCTGCGCAGATATCACCTGCCTCAACACACTCGATAGGGTTCTGCTTGTTTGAGTGCATCTGGAAGAGACGTGAAACACGCTCCTTCTTGCCTGTACGAGTATTGAGAACGTATGAACCTGCATCAAGCTTTCCTGAGTATGCTCTCATGAATGCGAGACGACCTACGAATGGGTCTGTTGCAATCTTGAATACGAGAGCTGCGAAAGGCTCCTTAACTGAAGGCTCACGAACCTCCTCGTCACCTGTGTTAGGGTTAGTTCCATGAACTGATCCCTTGTCAAGTGGTGATGGAAGATAACGCATTACTGCGTTGAGGAGGAACTGTACTCCCTTGTTCTTGAATGATGAACCACAGCATGCAGGAACGATAGCCATATCGATTGTTGCCTTGCGGAGTGCCTCGATAACCTCCTCCTCTGAAATAGAGTCAGGATCCTCGAAGAACTTCTCCATAAGAGTCTCATCGTACTCGGCAGCAGCCTCAACGAGCTTCTCTCTCCAAGTGTTAGCCTCGTCAACATACTTCTCAGGGATGTCTGTAATCTGATAGTTTACGAGAGCATCTGAGTTGTGGTCGTAGATCATCGCCTTCATTGCGATAAGGTCGATGATACCGTCGAACTTGTCCTCAGCACCGATTGGAATACAGATTGGAACTGCACGAGCTCCAAGCTTCTCCTTCATCTCATCGATTACTGCGAAGAAGTCCGCACCTACGCGGTCCATCTTGTTTACATAAGCAATCTTAGGAACTCCATACTTGTCAGCCTGACGCCAAACTGTCTCAGACTGAGGCTGAACGCGTCCTACCGCACAGAAGGTAGCGACTGTTCCATCGAGGACACGGAGTGAACGCTCCACCTCAACGGTGAAGTCAACGTGGCCCGGAGTGTCGATAAGATTGATCTGATACTGATTCCCGTTATAGTTCCAGAAAGCTGTGGTAGCAGCTGAAGTGATGGTAATACCACGCTCCTGCTCCTGAACCATCCAGTCCATAGTAGCACCACCCTCATGAACCTCACCAATCTTGTGAGTCTTACCTGTATAATACAGGATACGCTCTGAAGTAGTGGTCTTACCGGCATCGATGTGAGCCATGATACCGATATTTCTGGTGTATTTAAGATCTCTTGCCATTTTCTGTAAGTAATTCTTAAATGGTTGGGATTAGAATCTGAAATGTGCAAATGCCTTGTTGGCCTCTGCCATTCTGTGCATGTCTTCCTTTCTCTTGAATGCTGCACCCTCGCAGTTATATGCTGCGATGATCTCAGCACAGAGCTTTTCTGCCATTGTGTGGCCTGAACGCTTACGTGCAAAATTGATCATGTTCTTCATAGAGAGCGAGATCTTTCTTTCAGGACGCACCTCCATTGGCACCTGGAAGTTAGCTCCACCGATACGACGTGACTTAACCTCAACCTGAGGAGTTACGTTCTCGAGAGCCTTCCTCCAAATATCTAGAGGAGCCTTGTCAGAATCTTTCATCTTCTCGCCTACCATGTCAATGGCATCGTAAAAAATAGAATACGCGATACTCTTCTTACCATCCAGCATAAGGTTGTTCACGAAACGTGTAACGTTTACATCGTGAAACTTTGGATCTGGAAGTAGAATCCTCTTCTTAGGCTTCGTTTTTCTCATTTTTTGTAGAAAATTAAAGGTGATAAATTAAAATTACTTCTTAGACTTCTTTGGTCTCTTAGTACCGTAGAGAGAACGTGACTGTGTTCTTCCATCGACACCAGCTGTATCCAAAGCTCCTCTAAGGATGTGGTAACGCACACCCGGAAGGTCCTTTACACGACCACCGCGAACGAGCACGATTGAGTGCTCCTGGAGGTTGTGGCCCTCGCCAGGTATGTAGGCGTTGACCTCTTTTGAGTTAGTAAGACGTACACGGGCAACCTTACGCATAGCTGAGTTAGGTTTCTTAGGTGTAGTAGTGTACACACGTACGCATACTCCTCTTCTCTGAGGACAAGCATCCAACGCGCGAGACTTGCTCTTCTCGACAAT
>JBGUTV010000035.1:0-52570 GCA_045133255.1 Candidatus Cryptobacteroides sp. | reverse complement strand
CCTTGGTCTTGCAGCAGAAGTGTCTGAGAAACACCCAGTTGTAATGTCTGAGTTCATGCAGCGCTGCAAGGAGATCGAGTTCGACGCAGTAGCTGATAACGGTGAGGTAATCGCATATGCAATCTCAGAGCACATCGAGTTTGCAGGTGTACACTCTGGTGACGCGACAATCCAGTTCCCTCCACAGAAACTTTATGTTGAGACAGTACGTCGCATCAAGAAGATCGCAAAGAAGATCGCTGCAGCCCTCGAGATTACAGGACCATTCAACATCCAGTTCCTCGCTAAGGACAACTACATCAAGGTAATCGAGTGTAACCTCCGTGCTTCGCGAAGCTTCCCATTCGTTTCCAAGGTGCTTAAGATAAATCTTATCGAACTCGCTACAAAGGCAATGCTCGGCATGAAGCCGGCGGCTCCAAGAAAGTCAGCATTCGATCTTGACTATGTAGGTATCAAGTCATCACAGTTCTCGTTCTCACGTCTCCAGCAGGCGGACCCTGTTCTTGGTGTGGATATGCATTCAACAGGAGAGGTAGGATGTCTCGGTGACGACTTCAATGAAGCCCTTCTCAATTCAATGCTTTCGGTAGGTTATGAGATTCCTAAGAAGAACGTTCTCATTTCATCAGGAAATGCACTTCAGAAGGCAGACCTCCTCAATGCATGTAAACTTCTCCACGAGAGAGGATATAACCTCTACGGTACTGAAGGAACAGCAAGATATCTCAGTGAGAATGGTGTTCCTACTGAGCGTGTAATCTGGCCGACAGAGGCAAAGGATCCTGAACTTGCAGGCAAGTACAAGGCAGCAATGGATATGCTTGCAAATAAGGAACTTGACCTCGTGATCAACATTCCTAAGAACTTCTCTCACGGAGAGCTTACAAATGGATATCATGTGCGTCGTGCCGCTATTGATTTCAATATCCCGCTCATTACGAATGCCCGTCTGGCAACAGCATTCATTCGTGCCTTCTGTGCAATGTCGATCGATGACATCCAGATAAAGAGCTGGGATCAGTACTAGGATCGGAAAACATATACATTAAAATATAGCCACGACACCATCTGAAACAAGACGGTTCGTGGCTTTTTCTCAAATTGTTGAGGAATCTTCGTGCAATGTACAATCGTGCTGTTGACACAGGATTTACTCAACAGCGTTTCCCGTTCAAGCATGTCTATACAGGAGTTGACAAGACTCACAAGAGGGCCCTCAAGATAATAGGTAAGAAACTAGGAATCATCACCCCTCTTACTATGTATGTCAGCAGACATTCGTGGGCAAGTATTGCTAAAAGTAAGAATGTGCCCCTTTCCGTCATAAGTGAAGGAATGGGGCACGATTCCGAAGCTACTACCAGGATTTATCTTGCCTCTTTGAATACTGTTGCTATCGACAAGGCAAATACCTTGATAATTAATTCATTATAATTATTTTACAGTTACATTGGCACCGCTGTATACAGGGCCTGAAGGATTTGCTGTAGTGAGAGTACACTTCGCTGCATCATAAACTACAGAACCACCAGTTTCTGCGTATAATACCCAGTCGCTGTTGCCGGTGTAAGTTGCTGTACAATTGAACTCACCTGCATTAAGAGTTGCCTCTGAGCCATTTCCAGCTGCAGCAATCGCACCATGGTTACCAGTGAATGATCCTCCGTTAACAGTAAGCTTAGCTCCGTTGAGTATATTCACACAATAAGCCCATGTGTCTCTAACGTTGACATCGTTTGTCGTTGTGTATGTACCGCCATTGATGATAGTCTCAGAATTTTCGCCTGAAGCCCAGATTGAGTAGAATACTGAATTTACAGTAGCGCTCTCGATGGTCATCTTACCCTCATTGTTGATTGCAGCACCCTTCTTTGCGTATGTCTGAACAAACTCTACGTTCTCAATGGTCATTGTTCCGTAGTTGTAGAGGCAACGACGGGTAGCCTCAGAGTCAGCAGCAGTTATCTTACCGTTCTTTATTGTAACTGTACCATAGTTCTTGATTGACTCAGTTGCTTCAGAAGTAAGGGTCTTGCCATTGAGATCGATGGTGATGTCCTTCTCAGCAGGAATTACGATAACCTCGTTTATATCCTTAGTAAGAGTGATAGTCTCGCCATTAACAACAGTTGCAATTGCTTCCTCGATTGTAGAGAATGAATAAGCGTAACCGTTAGGATAGATGATAGTGTAAGGATGATTCTCTACTAACAGGTTACCGGTAGTTCCATTGAATGTTACCTTAGAGCCTTTAGCACCCTCTACAGCTGCACATGAATCACCGTTTACAGTCACTGTACCGCCGTTCATTGTAGCCTTTGAATCAATTGCAGTGTTGTAGAATGCGATAGCAGCATAGCTCTCAGCAGTTGTCTGGTCATCACAAGTGAGGTCTGTGTTGTTGATTGTAACGTTTGCATTTGCACCTGCAATGTTCACAGTATTAAGACCAGTGAACTCACACTCGTTGATCACAGCTGTTACGTTAGATGCAGATGTTGCGATGTTGAATACATAGTTTGAAGCAGTTGCTGTAACGTCTGCTACAGTAACCTCTGTTCCCTCAGAGTTGATAACGTTGATTGCACGCTCACCCTTAGCCACGATGTTAAGGTTCTTGATCGATACTGCAACCTCGCCTTCTACGTTGATTGCGCGGCCTGCTGTAGATGTGAGGGTCTTGCCGTTACCGTCGAGCTCTACGTCTTTGTCCATTACAAGGATCTCAGAGAGAGCAACGTCAGCATTGAGAACAACCTTACCACCCTTAGCAACTGCTGCTACGAGCTCCTCAGCTGTCTCGACATTCTGACCAGCAACTACGTTACCAGCCTCGTCCCACTTCTTAACCTCAGCAACCTCGAATTCGATAGGAGTGAGATCCATATTCTCTGCATTGATTTCAGCAGTAAGGTTATAAGCCTTACCCATCTCAAATGCTGCTCCTGACACTACAACCTCAAGGTCTTTCTCAGCTGCGAGAACCTCGCCATTATAAAGAGCTACGTGGAATTTTACAGTGTATTCCTGAGTCTTGCCTGCAGGGATTGTGAGGCGCTCGTCTGCACAGTCAGCAACTGCACCGGCAGCAAGCTTGTTTCCACCGTTTACTGCTCCGAATGCGAGAGTAGTGTTCTCAGAACCGAGTACCCAGTCGTCACCGTCCCACCAGTTCTCTACGTTAAGGTCAATTGTACCAGCCTTAGGTGCTGTCATTGTAAGACCAGTGATTACAAGAGTATTGTTCTCATTAACGAAACCGTTAGTGAAGGTGAACTTAACCTTTGAAAGGAGGTGGCTGAATGAAAGACCAACCTTAGGCATAGCTGAAAGGTTAGCGCCAGTTGCAGCTTCAACCTTTGCAGAAGCGTAGATAAGGTCTGTTGAACCGTCGGCATTAGTGAAGTCGATTGTTCCAAGACCGTAGTCTCCACCTGTAGTTGCAGGGCTTACATTGACATTTTCGTCTTTTACCGGGCTTACTGCTGCGAAGTAGTAAGTGTGACCAGCCATCCAGTACTGAGTGTTGGTGTAAGTCCACTCCGAACCATTCTTTGAAACAAGTTCGTTTTTAAACACGACTCCGTTTCTGCTGTCCATATAACCCCATACAGCGAACTCGTTGATTGTCTCTGTAGTTGTGCTAGGGTCGACAGACTTTGTAGCTTTGTCAACAGAAGCATTCTCGAATGCGATTGCAGGACCACCTACTGAAGAGATGATCTGATTCTTATGGCAAGCTGCAAGGGCAGCAACTGCGCAGAGGCATACAAAAATCTTTTTCATGTTTTTTGTGTTTAATGGTTAATAATTATGAATTGTTGTTTTTCGTTTTTCTATAGTGGAAGTTCAATGTCTTTATATTCTCCCCAGTCGCTGACGGTTACGTCAAAGCTTCCTGAGCTGGTAGAACCTTCAGTCTCTGTGACTTCAAGTCCTTTAATTACAATCACTCCTCCGTGCGGCTGTCTCTCGATCTGGTCAGTGATGTCAAAGTCAAAGCTTTTGATCTTACCGTTCTTCATCCTGCACTCCAGATTGATCGCATAGACATTTCCGGCCTTTGTGTAGTTTGCATTAGGGTAGCCAGGTACTCCGAATGAGTTTACATATGCTCCGATTCCGTAATCCTTAAGTTCGCAGTCATAGAGAATAGTTGCAATCTCATCTGAAGTATATCCTGTCGACATGTTTACGGAGCGTGCCATTCCTGCCAATGTTCCTCTTGCCAACGACACATATTCAAGTCCTGATTCGAACTCAAAGCGGATCTTGTATGTAAATACCAGAGGATGAAGTGTCACCTTGAGCAGATCCGGTTCTTCAAGTCTCTGAGCCTGATAGCCTGTGATGTAGTTTCCGTAGAGCATGTCAGGAGGATTCACTGTCACTTCTTCTGTTCCCTTTGTCGCAAACGGATTACCTTTATAAGTCGTGCGCGTACGTGTACGCGTAGTTGCCTTGGTTGTCGCGAACCTTTCTGTCGACGCCATGAGGATGTACTCGGTGTCGTTGTTGTAGAAGAGTATGTCGTGAGTTCCTTCAGAGAAATATACTATACCTCCATCGGCCGGTACATTAGAAGTCTTGTGTCCACCTGGAATGGAGTGTGGATAATTGACGACACGAAGACCAATCGGCTTGACAGGACGCAGACCGTCATATTCTACGTAGTTTGCAGGCCAGTTTGCTTCCCAATCCATGTATCCTGTGCAGTTCTCCTCCCATTCAAGGCGATAGTCTGCCTCAATCTTGACATGATACTGGAAGGCATGGTCATGATGATAGAGGCACAGGTCCTTGTGTTCACACGAGGACGCAACTGCGATCAGCAGAAACAGTATGAGAATCTTCTTTATCATTTATTTCTGCCTTTTTTGTCCTTGTTGATGTTTCCGCGGCCAAGCTGCCAGATAAGCGACACCTCAAGTTTTGTAGGGCCTATCCAGTTACGCATCTTGGTCACCTGCCACACATAGTGGCCGTCGATAGGAAGATATTCCTGGAACTCTCCTCCAAGATAGCCGAGTCCGAGAGTGAAATCAATGTTAAGACGTTGTCTTACAGGGAGTGAATATCCATATTCAAGTCCACCTCCGTAGCTCCATCTGTCACCGAGGTATCCGCGTCCTCCTACTTCTATGTCGTAGGTAAGAATCTGTCCGTAAAGTCCGATATGATGACCGGTCAGAGGCTTTTCCTTGGCTGCCCTGCCAAGCCAGTAGCGCAATGCCAGATCTCCGCCATAGGTTCGCCAGTACCATGCAACCTTATCACTCTTCCACCATGAATACATCCAGTTGCCGGCAACAGAGAAATTCTTTCCGAGATAGAACTCGACACCGACGTTAGGGACAATGGCCGCGTCATATAATAGGTTTGTTTTAGCTGCTATGTAGTAAGGCTTTTTCTCTTTGATCTGTTCTTCCTGCTGTGCTGGCTCTTCCACAGGCACAGGAACACTTTCTACAACTGGTGTATCCATTGCAGGCTCTTCCTTGACTACTGGTGCCGGCACTTCTGCAGGCTTTTCTTCAGCCGGTTCAACTACGAATTCGTCTACATTGTCGACAGTCTTGATCACGCTGATAGTGACAGACGCAGTACGCATGTTGTCGAACATCTTGTTCTTCAGCATGTTGTATTCATCAGGAAGTTTGCTGCGGATTGCCAGGTCCTTGTTTTCGATTCTTGGGTCAAGCAGCACCTTGAGGATCTCGAGTCCGTGAAGGAATGTAGAATCGCGACGAAGAGTGAGCACCATGCCGCTCCAGTCATTTACACTGCTTGTGACATTTATTCTGTCAGCCTTGAACTGAGGAAAACTCTTGACAAGCAGATCCCTGGTGTTGCCTGCTCTCTGAATTGCAAGGCGCTCGTTAAGTGCTGCAGGACCTTCCGGAGATGTTGATGAAACTATTGTAAGGGAGTCAGGGACGATACCTTCAGAAGCTAATGTCTGATTAAGGTCATTTATCATGGTCTCAAGAGTATGACCATTCCCTTTGTAATCACTGATGATTTCTGCACGACCCGGGGGAAAGAAAAAAGTATATTTTTTCTCTATGTATTCTTTCCTGTCTTCGCTCTGCTGGGCAAAGGCAGTCAGAAATATGAACAGACCTGTTATTGCTAACAGAATACTCTTCTTATCCATAGTCCGAAATTAAGTTCTTTATTCGTCTCTTTCAGGCAGTTACGGCGAATAGCCTGAAAAATGGCGCCTATATCCTCTACAAATGTACTCAAATTAATCCAAAGAACAAATCATTTCTGCACTAAATGGTGGTCGGCATAGATGTTGACATCAGCGTTTCGGTGTTTAATTAATTATTAGTGTTATGAAAAAGATGATTTATGCTATGTCAGTTCTGGCCATGATGGTCGGTATGACAGCCTGCAAGAACAGCGAGGCGGTACAGAAAGCAATGCTTAATCCTGAAAAGCAGGAACGGGAATTCCTGCGGGAAGCGGTCCGTCATCATAGTCCTGATGTGCAGAGAGTAGATCTCATCGGCAATGCCGTTGTGTATACCCACATTTATGACGGAATCATCGATGTGAAGACATATACCTATGATGGTGATGTATGCGTTGAAGCCGAAAGAGTGTATGCATTCCCGTCGCAGATGAGTGCTTTGCGTCATTACAGAAGGGCAGTGGAACAGGCCGATCTCTATGATGATATAAAGCTTTTCAACAATGAAGTGAGATATGACCTGAAGGAGGCTCAGCACAGGCTTGAAACCAAAGGCTTGACAAAGGAACAGCTTAAAGCCAAGTTTGACAAGCAGATCGCTGATGCGAAGGCTGACCTCAAGAAAGGCGGAAAGGACATCGAGAGAGATCTCAAGTGCAAGGATTGCGACAAGAAATAGCAGTCAATATAAATTAATCGGCAGTTGATGTAGATGACATGCCACCCTGGCTATGGGTCGCAAGCGATTCAACAAATGGTCCAGTGGACCTTTGTAGCGCGCAGCCTGCGGTAGCAGGATTGGGGGTCATCGGAATCAACTGCCGATTAATTTTACTGTAATCTACCGATTACATATCATCTTTATCCATATTCTGGAGAAGTGCATCGTTGGTTCCCCAGCGGTTCATTCTGTTCTGTAGGAGTTCCATAGCCTCGATGCAGTTCATGTCAGCAAGGAACTTGCGCATGATCCATATGCGGTTTGCAAGGGCAGGGGAGTAGAGGAGATCGTCGCGGCGTGTGCTTGAAAGAGTGACGTCAACTGCCGGGAAGATTCTCTTGTTGGAAAGTCTTCTGTCGAGCTGAAGCTCCATGTTGCCTGTACCCTTGAATTCCTCAAAGATCACTTCATCCATCTTTGAACCGGTCTCGGTGAGAGCGGTAGCGAGAATAGTGAGTGAACCTCCATTCTCTATGTTACGTGCTGCACCGAAGAATCTCTTTGGCTTGTGGAGTGCATTTGCGTCTACACCACCTGACAGAACCTTTCCTGACGCAGGCTGAACAGTGTTGTATGCACGTGCAAGACGTGTGATCGAGTCAAGAAGGATGACAACATCGTGGCCGCACTCAACCATTCTCTTTGCCTTTTCAAGAACCATGTTGGCAACCTTTACGTGGCGTTCTGCCGGCTCGTCGAATGTTGACGCTACTACTTCTGCCTTCACGCTGCGTGCCATGTCTGTAACCTCCTCAGGACGCTCGTCAATCAGGAGAACAATCATGTATACTTCAGGATGATTGTCTGCAATTGCATTTGCAATCGACTTGAGGAGCATTGTCTTACCTGTCTTAGGCTGTGCTACTATAAGTCCGCGCTGGCCTTTACCGATAGGTGTGAACATATCCACAATGCGGCATGACATGTCATTGTGTCCCTTGCCGAGAAGATTGAATTTTTCCTCTGGGAAAAGCGGGGTAAGGAAGTCGAAAGGAATTCTGTCTCTGATGAATTCCGGTGTTCTTCCGTTAATGAACTTTATGCGTACAAGAGGGAAGTACTTGTCTCCTGCCTTAGGAGGGCGGATCTCGCCAGTCACTGTGTCTCCGGTCTTCAGCGCATGCTGCTTGATCTGATACTGTGACACATAGATGTCATCTGGTGAGTTAAGGTAATTGTAGTCTGATGAGCGGAGGAAACCGTATCCATCAGGCATGATTTCCAGAACACCTGTAGCCTCAACCACACCTTCGAATTCGATTGCAGGCTCTTTCTCCTGTTTCTGCTGATTTTGATGCTGGTTTTGATGCTGATGCTGGTGTTTAGGCTGACAGTTTTCCTGTTTAGGTTGCTCTTCAGCCTTCTTTTCCTCCTGAGCAGATTCCTTCTTTTCTTCCTGAACCGGACGTGCCTTAGGCTCTTCTGCTGTAGGCTGAGGCTTCTCGTCCTGAGTTACCGGTACAGCCTGCTTCTGTCCCTTCTTGATTCTTTCCCTCTTCTGTCTCGGCTGTTTGTTCTCCTGATTCTGCTGATTCTGGGTCTGCTCTTCTGTCTTTTCTTCAGTCTGCTCTTGCGGCTTTTCCTGAACTGGAGCAGGAGTCTCCATGTTTTTTATTTCTTCTGCCTTTGTTTCAGATGCAGGTTTCTCGGTCTTTGGTTTGCGACCTCTTTTCTTCTGCTGAGGAGCCTTCTCGTCAGTCTTTGCCTCAGGTTTTGCCTCAGGTTTTGCCTCAGGCTTTATCTCTGGCTTAGAGACCTGTTTCTCTTCTTTCGCTACTGGAGCTGCGTTTTCCTTCGCTGCCGGCTTGTCATTTTTTCTTGGACGTCCTCTTCTGGCTTTCTCAGGCCTTTCAGGCGCATTCTTTGCGTTTCTCTCAGCCTCCTTGTCAAGGATGGCATAAACGAGTGTGTCTTTGTCAAGACGTTTGAATCCTTTGATTTCAAGCTCTGAAGCAAGGGAATGGAGACGCTCCAAATCCATTTCTTTCAGGTCAAAAATGTTGTGCATAATAAAATAGAATTATTTCTAGCTGATTGTTTTCCCGATTATGGGAGAATTGAATTTTCCGTTGATGGATGTGCGCAGTCCTGTTTTTCAGGAATTATCCACAAATATAGGAAAAAATTCAATACCTGTATCGGGGTCAGGGAAAATTCAAAACAAATTCTCTGCCAAACCTGTTTAGAAGCCGTTATCCCAGAAGCTGCTGCTCTTCTTGAATCTCAAGAGGTCTGCCAATGCAGCGGCATTAGCCTGGATTCTGAAGCTCCAGGACTCCCACTGTCCGTTAGGAATCCACGATACATTGATGTTGAAGCAGTGGAGGTCATATGTCGCCGTGAGCTGTGTAGTACTCATCTTCAATGCCATAAGGTCGAAGTTGGTACTCATGTTCAGTGACAGGCGTGGTGTGAGCTTCACGTTACCGTTCAGGTTGAGTGTCTGGGTGAAGTCGTGTTTGTCGATGACCTTGCCGTTCGAGAACTGGTGTGATTTTCTGTAGCTGAACGAGTAGCTCATATTAATCGACCAAGGTACATTAGGATTGGTATAGTATACCCATCCACCCGGTATATATTCGCCAGTTATCGGATGATAATATATTCGTTGATAGTGTGCGGCAGCACCCTGGACACCGCCTCCTCCTCCAGCCTGTCCTGAGCCGTCGTTGCCGTTGATCTTTCCTTCTCCGGAGATAGAGTACGAGAGTGATACGTTCGCATTTGTCATACGGAGAAGTCCCTGACCTTCCTGGATGGCGAATCTGTTGATTCTACGTCCGGAAGGGTTCTCTTTGTTGACGAGTGTCGCGTATGGATCGAAGTTCATGTTGGCATTGATTCCAAGCTTGCCGAAGATGGATGTGGACATGGTGATACCCACATTATTCATCTTCAATGAGTCAGCAAGGAAGTTATAGCCGGTCGAAAGATTAAGCTGGTCGATCAGCTTGATCTTCTTTGAACCTGTTCCTGTTGTGTCCGCAAGGTCTCGAACTTTTGCTTCAAAGTTGTTTCCGAGTGAGAAGTTAAGGCTGGCAGTCTTTCCTTTGCCTGGTACGGATCCCAGCTGTCCGGCATAGATGTTATAGTCGAGTGACTTTTCCACCGGTTCTCCGGTCTTAGGGTCTATCGCCGTATAGTTAAGTGTTCTCCAACCATTGAAGTATGTACCTTTTTCAGGACTGAATGATGCTGAGATTGAAGGTGATACTACATGCCTGATGGCCTGCAGCTTACGATGTTTACCAAAGTTGAACAGACCATATAGTCGGGTGTTCATCGAGATGCTGCCGGAATAGTTGTGGGTGGCACCGAATGCTCCGAATGCCTTTCCCTTTATGTCTTCAACCTTGCCCGTATTAGGATTATAGTCCTTCTCGGTCTTCCTGAAGAACCAGTTCATGCCGTAGCTGATGCTCGGAGTGATGTTTATGTATTTCAGGAGTGTGAAGTTAGGAAGTCCGATCTGGAAGTTGTGCGACATTCCGTTCTGGAACTTGTCCCAGAATCCAGGCTTGTTGAATTCGGATGCCTTGAAGTTGATCCTGTTCTGCAGCGAGGTGTTGTATCCGAGGGAGAATTTCTCGTAGAAGCGCTCCTTGCCCACTCTGTTCTTTCTCTTGAAAGGATAGAATCGGCTCACTGAGAATGTAATGTTAGGCAATGTGAACGAGTATGAACTGTCTCGTGAATTCTGATTGTGCAGGATGTTGGCTGAGAGATTCAGCTTTCCGTTCCAGTTCTTTGAATATGAAATGGAAGATGAAATCTGATTCTGCAATGCTTCCTGAACAGAAGTCGAGTTGTATTTGCTGTTCGAAGGGCTGGAGAAGTTAACCGATGCACTGAACGATGTTCCCGGTCTTGCCTTGGCATCCTGCGAATGGCTCCACCTTACTCCGAAGTTGCGTGTCTGGAAGAAGTCGGAACTTCCTCTTTCACCTGTCTGGTCGTTTGAGAATGAGAAAGAGAAGTTACCGTTGCATTTGTAGTTGACCTTATAACGTGAATTCACGTCCACAGCCCATGATCCCAAGGTATAGATGTCTCCGGTCAAGGCGATATCGAAATAGTCTCCGATAACGAAATACAGTCCGGCGTCCCTCATGAAGAATCCTCGTGACTGCTCCTCACCGAAGGTAGGGAAGAGGATACCTGTCGCTCTGTCCGGGCGCTTAGGGATGAATCCGAACGGGAGACCTATCGGAAGCGGAACGTCCTCAATTACAGGGTAGGCAGGTCCGAAGACTGTCTTCTGGGACGGTTTTGTCATGACCTTGGCTGCTGTGAGGTGAAGATAATAGTGAGGATGCTCGCAATCACAGACAGTATATTTACCTCTGGTGATGTTGATGGACCTGTCAGGCATCATCTTGATGTTCTGGCCGTGCAGGATACCGTCCTGTTCCTGAGTCACCATGTTGGTGATTCTTGCCTTCTGAGTCTCAAAATTATACCTTACTTCCTCCATCTCGTAGCTCTTGCCGCCCTGTTCCATTACAGGCTTTCCTGTAATGACGCCTGTAGTATCCTTGGTACCTCTTGCATACAATGTCTGCGTTGCAAGGTCGTATTCCATATAATCGGCTGTGAGCTTCATGTTGCCGTATGACACTGAAACGTCACCATAATAGTAGATGATTCTTTTGCCGTTGCTGAAATCCTCTATGACTGAGTCTTTCGCCATTGTGAATGCCGGAGCCTGAAGAGAACTCTTCTCAAGAAGTCTCAGAGAGTCCTGGCTGGCAATGGAATCTGCTCTGTGTGTCGAATCCATCACGGCCCTCATGGAGTCGCTGATCTCCGGTATGAGAGTGGAATCAACAGCTTCTGCAGTCTCTGCAAGGCGTCTTGCGCGTCTGCTTCTGCGGTCTTCCTGCGACGATACGGTAAACGAACAGAACACCAGTAACATTGCTGCTACCAGTCCCCATTTGCTGAGCCATATTTTCAGTTTTCCGTTACCGTATGATGACATTAATTCCTTTTCTATGTTATGCTTTATGCATTTTTTGCTATTTTTGCAAAATGCAAAAGTAAAACTTATTTCAATTATTACCAAATTGAGATGCGGATATGATGCGTAAACCTTACCTATATATATATAATATCATTGTTTGTCTCCTTTTGTTGTCCATGACTTCAAGTCTGGCGGCAAAGGATAAGCCATTGGGGCTGAAGACGGTCGTTATAGATGCCGGACATGGAGGAAAGGACCCCGGAGGTGTCAGCAAGGACAGGAAGACATATGAGAAAAATCTTGTACTTGACATCGCAAAGCGTTTCGGTCAGAAGATAAAGGAGAAATATCCCGATGTCAAGGTCATATATACCAGAAGCACGGATGTCTATATCACTTTGAATGAGCGTGCTGCAATTGCAAACAGGAACAATGCCGATCTGTTCATCTCAATACATACTAATGCAAACAATTCTTCGTCTGTACATGGAGCATCTGTCCACATCCTCGGTCAGTCGAGGGATCCGAAGCGTGATCTTTATGCCGGAAAGATGGATGTATCGCGACGAGAGAACTCGGTAATCCTTCTTGAAGATGATTACTCTACAGATTATCAGGGTTTCGATCCTGATTCTCCGGAATCCTTCATCTTCTTTAACCTTATGCAGAACGCATATTATGAGCAGAGTGTCCTGTTTGCATCCAAGGTTGATGAGTATCTCCGCAAGACAGATTTTGCGGTAAGTGCATACACAGGAATACATCAGGACCCGTTCTGGCTTCTCTGGAAGACCGCTATGCCTGCCGTACTTCTTGAGTTGGGATTCATTTCCAATCCCGGTGACCTGAAGGTGCTGACTTCGGTGGATGGACGTAACGACATCGCTGACAAGCTTATGGCCGCATTTACTTCATTCAAGACATCATACGATTCCAGCCTTAATGTCCAGAGTACTCCCACCTCGGCTCCGGCCCAGACTTCTGTGTCAGTCCAGTCACAAGATCCTGCACCTGAAAAGAAGGAGGATACGGTCAGGACAGAACCGGTACAGGTTATGCAGAAGACTGATGGAGACGTTTATTATGGAGTTCAGATCATGGGGCTCGGACGTCTTCTCAAGAATGGAGATCCGGCACTTAAAGGCCTTGAGATTCAGGCTGTAAAGACTCCGGAAAGCAATATCTACAAATATGTGACAGGTAAATATTCCGACAGGGAAGGGGCAGCGCAGATTCTGCCATCGGTGAAGAAGAAGTTTCCTGAGGCATTTTTGGTTAAGGTTGAAGGAAATACTGTTAACAGATTACGCTAAAATTTGAAATATGAAATTAGGCAAGGAAATTAAAATCGGATTATTTATCGTGGTCGTTCTGACTGCGTCGTTTTTTCTGATCAATTATCTTCGAGGAGAGGATATCTTCAATAAAGAAATTGAGCTTAAGTCAAAGTATGATGATCTTCATGGACTTGTTGCTTCTGCACCTGTGCATATCAAGGGCTACAAGGCTGGTGAAGTGACAGCTGTGACATATATTGCTGAGGAAGGATGTTTCGAGGTAGTCTGCTCGATTCTTAAGGAATTCCAGGTGCCGGCAGATTCACGAATGGTCATTTACGGAGTTGATATAATGGGTGGAAAAGGAGTCAGAATCGATCTTGGAACATCATCTGAACAGGCACCGGACGGTGCAATGCTGGAAGGTGAATTTGAACAGGATCTGCTCGGAGGACTTGGTGAGAGCATTGGGCCTCTCCTTGAGAAGGTTTCGGATACCCTTGACAGTCTGAGTGTTACTGTTTCCGGAGTCAATCAGATTCTTTCTGATCAGAATGCTGCAAGCATAAGCCGCACTCTCGCTCATCTCGAGAAGACCATGGCAGACGTCAAGGCGATAGCATCCGGAGTGCAGGGAAAATCTGCGGAACTCAACAATCTTATCGACAACCTTGCTTCGTTCTCAGGCAAACTCGGAGGAATTGCCGAGAAGGTAGATACAACGATGGCTGGAGTTTCAGGAGTAGTTGACTCCTTGGCAGCGGCTGATCTTGAGGGATTGGTGTCATCGTTCAAGGCACTTGTTGATAATGTAAATGATCCTGACGGTTCTATCGGAAAACTTATGTCAGATGATTCTGTTTATAACTCTGTAGATTCTCTTTTGATTGACATTAACTCTCTTGTTAAGAAAATTCAGGAAAATCCTAAGAAATATCTTAAGATATCTGTCTTTTAAGGCATTCAGATACGGTTTATCAACCAATTTGTCAGTTTGGAAAAATTAAAAACTGCAAACCCTATGTATCTGTGTGAGTTAGTAAATTGCTGTGATTGTAAGCGACTGAATAACAATAAGTTATAAAATTATCCGTTCGCGAAAAATTCCATCGGATAAAGTCAAATAAAATTAATTTACAATAGCTTTTTTGATTTTTTATAACTTTTTTTTCCTCATCTTTGTAGTCCAATTCGAAAACGACTAATGACACAGGATAGACACATAGCAGTGTGGAACAATTGTCTGCATTTTATCCAGCAGAACATTGAACCTCAGCAATTCAACATCTGGTTCAGGCCGATCAAGCCTGTATCACTTGCTGAATCAGGTCTTACTGTGGAAGTTCCATCGGAATTTTTCCGTGAATATCTTGAGGGAGCATATCTTGATATTCTCAAGGCTTCAATCAAGAAGGAACTTGGAGCAGCTGCTACTCTCGTCTTTGTCGTCAAGCCTGTCCAGACTCAGCCGGCATTGAAATATCCTGCTGCGCATGGCCAGGTTCCAGTAAACAAGACAATCTCAGTAAATACATATACCCCTGCCGGAAATCCGGGACCTTTTGTTTATCCTGGTATCCAGCGTGTGAGCGTCAATCCTCAGCTTAATCCTGTCTACAACTTCAAGAACCTCATAGTGGGTGAGTGCAACAAGATGGGATTCACTGCAGGAGAAAGCATTTCAAATGCACCTGGAAAGACAGCCTTCAACCCGCTCTTCCTTTTCGGTGGACCGGGACTCGGCAAGACTCACATCGCTCAGGCCATCGGTATTTCCATCAAGGAAAGATATCCTGAACTTGTGGTTCTCTATGTGCCTGGCAACAGGTTCAAGACCCAGTATATGGATGCTATCCAGCGTAACAAGCTTACTGATTTCCTTGCATTCTATATGAAGATGGATGTGCTCATCGTAGATGATATTCAGGATATGACAGGAACAAGCACTCAGAATGCGTTCTTCAACATATTCAATCATCTTCATCAGTCGGGAAAGCAGCTGATCTTTACCTCTGACCGTCCGCCTGTGGAACTTGAGAATTTCGAGGAAAGACTTCTTTCACGAATGAAGTGGGGACTTTCTGTAGAACTTCAGAAGCCGGATTATCAGACCAGACTTGAGATGCTCAAGGCAAGGGCTTTCAGAGAAGGTGTCCGTGAGCAGGTAAGCGATGATGTGTTTACATATCTTGCGTCAAGGATCAAGTCAAATTTCCGTGAGCTTGAGGGTGCATTGATTTCTCTTATTGCAAACGCTACTCTTGCACATAAGGAGATTACAGTTGAACTTGCTGAGAAGATCACTGAGAAGATTGTCGGCGAACAGCAGAACGAGGTTTCTATAGATAAGGTACAGAGAGTTGTCTGTGATTATTTCAACATCACCCGCGACGAACTCCTGTCGAAGACAAGAAAGAGGCAGATCGTTCAGGCAAGACAGATTGCGATGTACATGTCGCGCAGCCTCATCAACTGCTCTCTCTCGACCATCGGTTCTGAGATCGGAGGCAAGGATCACGCTACAGTTCTTCATGCCTGCACAACAGTAAGCGACCTTATGTCTACTGACAAGACTTTCAGACAGTATGTCAATGACATCGAAAAGATTCTTGTCCCTGTCAAACGATAATTGATTCATAATTGATATATTCCCTGCAAATCGTTAAATTTGCAGGGAATCTTATTTTTATACAGAAATGAACTCAGAGAAAATATTATCCTTCTTCAAGGAAATCACTAAGGTTCCAAGGGAATCTGGTCATGAAGAGCAGATCATAGCTTATCTTCAGAAATTTGCAGCAGAACGCAATCTTGCTGAAAAGACCGACGAGGCAGGCAACGTACTCATTGTAAAGGAGGCTGCCCCAGGATATGAAAATGTACCGGCTATCGTTCTCCAGAGCCATTCGGATATGGTGTGTGAGAAGAATGAAGGGGTTGAACATGATTTTGCCAAGGATCCTATCAGATACGTGATCGAGAACGGTTGGATGATTGCTCCGGACACAACGCTTGGAGCTGATTGCGGAATCGGCATGGCTGCTCAGCTTGCAATTCTCGACAGTGATCTGCCTACCGGAAAGATCGAGTGCCTCTTTACCACTTCTGAGGAGACTGGTCTTGATGGCGCTATGGCTCTCCAGCCGGGATTCTTCGAAGGCAAGGTGCTCTTGAATCTTGATTCTGAGGATGAGGGTGAGATCTTTGTCGGATGTGCTGGTGGCATTGATACCACTGCTGAGTTTCACCATACCTATGATGAAATCTGCGAGGATTTCGTTCTTGAAGAGGTGTATGTAAAGGACGCTATGGGTGGCCATAGCGGTGATGACATCAACAAGGGCAGGGCAAATGCAGTGCAGCTGCTTGGCCGTTTCCTCTATACCTGTCACGACCTTGACTGGCAGCTTGTTTCCATCGACGGCGGCAACAAGCGCAATGCGATTGCACGTGAAGCCAAGGCTGTCATAGCAGCTGAGGCTGAGACTCTTGACATCATAAACGAAAGGCTCGAGGCCTATTATGAGGATGTCAAGGAAGAATATGGTGCGATCGAGAAGGATATCAAAGTCGGATATACTGAGGGAGCCAAAGGCGATAAGGCCATAGACGAGATGACTGCATGGAATCTTGTTGCTGCTCTCTGTGCATCACCTCACGGTGTCCTTGCTATGAGCCAGGAGATTGAGAATTTCGTTGAGACTTCAACTAACCTTGCTTCTGTTAAGATGACACAGCCAGGTGTGATCCGTATCGGTTCCAGCCAGAGAAGCTGTGTGACTGCCGCCCGTCGTGCTGCGGCAGACAAGATGGAGGCATGCTTTGTCCTTGCAGGTGCGATTGTCAAGCATGAGGGAGAATATCCTGGTTGGGCTCCTGCAGCTGAATCTCCAGTCAGAGATGCCTGCGTGGCTTCCTATAAGAAACTTTTCGGCGTTGAGCCAAAGGTGAAGGCTATTCATGCAGGACTTGAGTGCGGCCTTTTCACTGAGAAGTTCCCAGGTCTCGATATGGTTTCTTTCGGTCCTACTCTCAGGGGAGTACATGCTCCGGGCGAGCGTCTCGACCTTGCCTCTCTTGACAAGTTCACTGATCTGCTGGTCGATGTAATCACTACATTCGGAAAATAATCATGGTACAGATAGCTCCTTCAATGCTTGCTGCAGATTTCCTTCATCTGGAGAAGGATGTCCAGATGGTCAATGATTATGCAGACCTTTTCCATCTGGATATTATGGACGGCGTCTTCGTGCCGAATCTTTCATATGGATTCCCTGTAGTGGAGGCTATTGCTTCTATGGCTAAGAAGCCTTTGGATGTGCATCTGATGATAGTGCATCCGGAAAATTATGTAAAGAGATTCGCTGAGGTCGGTGCAGGTATGATTTCATTTCATCTCAATGCCACTGAGGATCCTGATACGGTTCTTGCAGCTATCAGAGAGTCAGGTGCCAAGGCTGGCCTTGTGATCAATCCGGACATTCCTGTAGAGTCGCTTTATCCTCATCTGAAGAATTGTGACTACATCCTTCTGATGTCTGTCTTTGCCGGTTTCGGAGGTCAGAAATTCATCGAGGATACATATCAGAGAGTCCGTACACTCAAGGCTGAGATTGACAGACAGGGACTTGAGATTCCGATCGAAGTCGATGGCGGTGTGTCGGCGTCCAATGCGGCTGCCCTTGTGGCGGCGGGTGCTGAAATCCTTGTTGCGGGAAGTGCGGTCTTTAAGGCAGAATCTCCTGGGGAGGTCATTGAGGCAATGAGAGGTTAGTCCTCATTCTGGAAACGAACTCCTGTTCGAGTTTCTCCAGGCTTCTGTTTCCGTTCAGATATTCCCTATAATATCCGGTAAAGATTTCAATGTATTCTTCAAGTATTGTCCGGGTGTTATAGGGATTGCTGTTTCCTGTGCAAAGCCTCATTGAGGTCGGGTTCGGGAGATCTTCCGGAAATGATGTCTGATTGACATTCAGACCTATACCGATTATGCTCCAGTCAATTTCCATTCCCTTCAGCGAGTTTTCTATAAGGATGCCGCAGATCTTATTGTCGCCTGCATAGATGTCGTTCGGCCATTTGATGCGTGCTTCGATCCCATATCTTCCAAGAATCTTTGTCAAGGAAAGTGCAGTGGCTTGGGAAATGGCGGACTGTTCGTTTGCCTTGATCCTGAAGTCCTTGACTATAAGGCTGAATGTGAGGTTTTCGCCTGGCATGGAAAGCCATGTGTTTCCGTGCTGTCCCCGTCCTTTTGTCTGTTCCAATGCTGACACGACTGACAAATTGTCAATCTCTGAAATGTGCCTCCTGGCCTCGTCATTGGTCGAATCCACCCTCTCAAGCCATATTATGTCAGTCTTGCTTTCCATTGGTTTAGATTTTGATTATCTTTGCACGATTACAAAATTAATAATTTTTAAGAATAATGGACAAAAAAGCACTTAAGGTCATTGCTGATGCGATGCTCGAAAAGAAAGGACAGGATGTTGTATCACTTGACCTGAAGCCTATAGGAACTGCGATCTCAGATTATTTCATAGTATGTAACGCTGACTCTACTCCAAATGTTGTGGCTATTGCTGACAACGTGGAGGAGCGCATGATTGAAAAATGCAGGAGAAAGGTTATCAGAACCCAGGGTAAGGAGAATGCTTTCTGGGTGATTCTTGACTACGGTGATATTGTTGTGCACGTATTCCAGACTCCTTACAGAGCGTTCTACAGACTCGAGGATCTCTGGGCTGATGCAGAAAGAACCGCTTACGAAGACTAAGTAACGTAAATTATGACAGAAAAACAGAATAATGACGCTCCTCGCAGGAGGCGTCCCATAAAGTTTACCTTCAATATCAGCTGGATATATATCCTGCTGATGTTCGGTATCGGCTGGATGTTCTTCAACCAGGGTGGAGCCAATCCTCAGAAAGAGGAGTGGGCTGAGGTGAAGAAGCAGTGGCTTGCCGGTGACATCAAGGAGGTGGTCTTTGTCAGAAATGATTTTGAAGGTCATGTTACCATCAGACCGGACAGACTTGCCAAGTTTGAAGAGAACTTCGGCGGAAATCTTCCAAAGAAATCCCCACATTTCGTTTTCCTTGTTTCGGGCAGCTTCAACGCTGAAGAAATGTTTGAAGAACTGAATGCCCAGCTTCCTGAATCAGAACAGGTCAAGGTTGTCATTGAAAATCACGAAAGCTACTGGAGCATACTGGAATGGCTGATATTCCCGCTGCTTCTTATTCTTATGTGGGTATTCATGTTCCGTGGAATGAATCGAAATATGGGAGGCGGAGCCGGTGGTCCTGGAGGAATCTTCAATGTTGGCAAATCTACCGGTAAACTTGCTGAGAAGGATAGCATTAAGGTTACATTCAAGGATGTGGCAGGACTGTACGGTGCAAAGGATGAGGTGATGGAGATTGTAGATTTCCTCAAGAATCCTGAAAAATATACGGCATTGGGAGGAAAGATTCCCAAGGGAGCTTTGCTTGTCGGCCCTCCGGGTACAGGTAAGACCCGTCTTGCAAAGGCTGTAGCCGGCGAGGCTAATGTTCCTTTCTTCTCGATTTCGGGTTCTGACTTTGTGGAGATGTTTGTCGGAGTGGGTGCATCACGTGTGCGTGACCTGTTCAGACAGGCCAAGGAGAAGTCTCCGTGCATCGTTTTCATCGATGAGATTGATGCTGTAGGACGTGCAAGAAGCAAGAACGGAGGATTCTCTTCTAATGATGAACGCGAGAACACTCTCAATCAGCTCCTTACAGAGATGGATGGTTTCGGTTCAAATTCCGGTGTGATTATCCTTGCCGCAACTAACCGTGCGGACATTCTCGACAAGGCTCTTATGCGTGCCGGCCGATTTGACAGGCAGATTCATGTGGAGCTTCCGGACCTGAAGGAAAGACAGGAAATCTTCCAGGTGCATCTCAGAGGTCTTAAGCTTGCTGATGATTTCGATCTCGAGTTCCTTGCGAAGCATACTCCTGGATTTTCCGGTGCAGACATCGCCAACGTATGTAATGAGGCAGCTCTTACAGCAGCACGCCACGACAAGACTGCTATAGACAAGCAGGATTTTCTTGATGCGGTAGACAGGATCATCGGAGGACTTGAAAGAAAGAGCAAGATTATCACTCCTGAGGAAAAGAGTTCGATCGCGCATCATGAGGCAGGACATGCAACCGTAAGCTGGCTGCTCCCACACGCCAATCCTCTCTTCAAGGTTACCATCGTACCACGTGGACAGGCTCTCGGTGCAGCCTGGTATCTGCCAGAGGAACGTCAGCTTGTTACAAAGGAACAGATGATCGACGAGATGTGTTCACTCATTGGAGGTAGGGTAGCAGAGGAGATGATTACAGGACAGCCTTCTTCTGGAGCACTGAATGACCTTGAAAGACTCACGAAGATGGCTTATGCCATGGTTACATATTATGGTATGAGCGAGAAATTGGGAACTCTCTCATTCTATGATTCTACCGGAGCGCGCGGATATGATCTGACCAAGCCATATAGCGAGAAGACTGCAGAACTCATTGATAAGGAGGTCAAGGAACTCATTGAGATGATTCATGACAGGACTCTGAAGATTCTTACAGATAATAAGGAAGGATTTTTGGCTTTGGCTGCTATTTTATTGGAGAAAGAGGTTATATTTGCAGAAGACTTGGAGAACATCTTCGGAAAGAGGGCTGGTGCGAAAGAGGAGAAGACTGAAGGTGTTGCTGAAACGGAAGCTGTCTAACCTTATTCTGACCTTATGAATAATTTTATAAAAAGAGCATTGTCAGGAGTTGTGTTCGTCGGTGTAATGCTGGCGGCATTACTCCTGAACAAGTATATTTTCGGAGCAGTCATGGCTCTTTGCCTCGTTGTGATGATGAAGGAGTTTCTGAAGATGACCTGCGGAAAGGATTATTGGTTCTCACAGATACTTTCAATTCTTGCCGGAACCACTCTTTTTGTTCTGGTCTATCTTTACAGAGGATTCAACTTCCCTGGCAGGCTTGTCATTCTTGCCTTCATACCTGTCTTCCTTCTGATGGTCAACTCGTTGTATGTGAAGGATAAGACCCGATTCGACAAGTTTTCTAATCTCTATACAGCGGTTCTCTACATTGCAGTTCCCTGGTCGCTTTTGAATTTTGCAGTGTTTGACGGATGTGGAGCATTCAACGGTGTACTTCTGCTTTCGTTCTTTGTGATCATCTGGGGATCTGATGTAGGAGCATATATATTCGGAATAACCCTTGGCCAGAGATATGGAAAGAAACTCTTCCCTTCGATATCTCCTAAGAAATCCTGGATCGGATTCTGGGGTGGAATGGCAATGGCGATTGCCTTGGCGGTTGGACTTCATTATCTGGGAATGCTTCCGTTTGATCTGCCTCACTGCATTGCCATGTCTGTGCTTCTGAATGTTACAGGAGTTTATGGTGACCTTATCGAGTCGCAGTGGAAGAGGCATTATGAGGTCAAGGATTCAGGCAATATCATTCCTGGTCACGGAGGTCTTCTTGACAGATTCGACAGCGCTCTCATTGCTATACCGATAGGAATAATCTATCTTGTTGTGTGGAATGTCCTATTTGTCTAATTGACAAATATTTTGTATTTTTGCAGCCGCATTATCGCGTACCTTTTTCAGCGATGGTGCGGCTGATATTTTGAAATAATATAGAGATGATTATTCATAAGGATTGCTACAGTACGATTATCAAGGTATGGCTTGGAGGAGCACTTGGTCTCTTCCTTATCCTGAAGTTTATTCCTTGGCCAGTTCTTTCTTATCTTCTTTGCATTATCCCGTTGTTCATCATGGGATTTGTGATGTTCTTCTTCCGTGTTCCGCAGAGGAGTCGTGTTGAAGGAGAAAATGTCGTTACATCAGTTGCAGACGGAAGAGTTGTGGTGATTGAAAAGGTTTATGAACCTGAACATCTCCAGTGTGAGTGTATGCAGGTGTCAGTGTATATGGATTTCTTCAATGTACATGTAAACTTCTGGCCTATCAGCGGTGAGGTTACCTATTATAAATATCATCCGGGCAAATATCTCCTTGCCTATCTTCCTAAAGCATCCGAGCTCAACGAGCATACTTCTGTAGGAATCAAGGGAACGCATGATGAGATCTTCTTCAAGCAGTTGGCAGGAACATTCGCCAGAAGAATCGTATGCTATGCCAATCCTGGAAATCAGGAGGTGAAGGGTGACCAGTGCGGCATCATCAAGTTCGGGTCACGAATCGATATGTATCTTCCGCTTGATGCCGACATCAAGGTGCAGATCGGTGATTTTGTAAGAGCCAGTGAGAGTGTAATCGCAGAACTTCGTTAATGAGTATGAATGAGCAACTTATATATATAATAATGTTAGTCTCCATCGCGTTGTCAGCTTTGTGCTCAACCCTGGAGGCGACACTTCTTTCCACGCCCTTGTCATATGTGACCGGACTTGAGGAGCAGGGTGTGAAAGGAGCAAAGAGACTCAAGCGTCTTAAACACCATCCTGATAGACCAATCTCTGCAATTCTGTGTGTCAACACGATTGCCAATACAGTAGGAGCCTCCATTGTCGGTTCTCTTGTTTATGAGGTCTATGGTGATGCTCTGGTGGGAATATTCTCGACAGTTTTCACCTTGATGATTCTCATTTTCTCGGAAATCATACCTAAGACCATTGGAGCAAGCTACTGGAGGTCATTGGCATTGCCTGCATCAGTGATCATCAATGCATTGATCTTCATTACTTTCCCTCTGGTATGGGTGCTTGAGAAGATGCAGAAGCTCATATCAAGCCGTTCAACTCAGGTCAGCGTCAGCAGAGAGGATATTTCAGCTATGGTCAGTGTCGCTACAGAAGAGGATGTGATTGAGAAGGAGGAAAAGAAGATGATCCAGAATCTCCTAAAGCTTGATGAGGTTACTGCACATGAAATCATGACTCCTAGTGCTGTGGTAGAGATGGCAGAGGCTGATATGACAATCAGAGAGTTCTATGAGAGTGACAACACACATTCACGTATTCTTGTGTACGATCCGGATAATGATGAATATGTGATGGGTTATGTTCTTCGTCAGACTGTTCTCGAGAAGATGGCTGAAGACAATTTCGATCTGCCTCTCAAAGATATCATAAGACCTATTCTTACTTTTGCTGAAGAGGATTCTGTAAGTGACATCTGGGAGAAGCTTCTGGAGAAGAAGGAGCATATTTCAGTCATAATCGATGAGTATGGTTCAATGCGCGGTATCGTGACAATGGAAGATGTAATCGAGACAATGCTCGGACAGGAGATTGTCGATGAGACCGATGAAGTTGTCGATATGCAGGAATATGCAAAGGAACAGTGGGAAAAGGCACAGAAAGATATGATGAAGGCTGAGTAAGATACTCAGCCTTTCTTTTTATCCTTCGATAAGTTCGAGGAGTCTGTCAATAGCTTCGTTTTCTGGTACGTGGCGCAGGACAGGCTCTTTTCCTTTATAGATGGATACCTTTCCGTTACCTTCCCCTACATAGCCCCAGTCAGCATCTGCCATTTCTCCAGGTCCGTTCACGATGCATCCCATTACTGCTATCACCATTCCTTTCAGGTGGCTTGTGCGGCGTTTTACCTCGTTGAATGTGCTTTCGAGATTGTACATGGTGCGTCCGCATCCCGGGCATGCAATGTATTCCGGTCTATAGAATTTTCGGCGTGCAGCCTGCATCACTTCGTCTGTAAGGTATGCTGCATATTCAGATCCGTCAAGACTGCATTCACAACCATCCTCATCAATATATGTACCTTTGAGCTCCACTTCGTCAAGTTCTCTGTCTAGCAGTCTCTTGCCGAAATCACATGCATAATCCATCAGGAGTCGTTCTTTTGATGGGGCAGCGTATGTTGCGATTGCCTTCTTGCCCTCAATGCTGAGCGATGAGAGCGACGAATGAAGTTTTCTGTCGTATCTGTCTGCAATATACTGTGCAACAGGGATTTCGCATTCCGGATCTTCTGTAAGTGAAACTCGGATCGTGTTACCTATTCCATCTGACAGCAATGCTGAAATTCCGACAGCAGATTTGATTCGTCCGGCATCACCGTTACCGGCTTCTGTAACTCCAAGATGAAGAGGGAAGACCTTACCCATTTCTTCCATAGCCTTTGACAGAAGACGGTATGCTTCTACCATTACGATGGTGTTGCTTGCCTTGAGTGATACAACCACATTGTAGAAGTCGTTCTCTACGCACATCTGGAGCCATTCCATTACAGCTTCCTTCATTGCAAGAGGTGTGTTACCGTAAAGGTTTGTAATCCTCTCTCCAAGTGAACCGTGGTTGAGACCTATTCTGATTGCAGTTCCCTTTTCCTTGCAGACCTTTACAAGCTCGGCAAACTTCTCCTTTGCCTTTTCATGGTCCTTGTGGAAATTGCCCGGATTGATACGGACCTTCTCCACAACTTCCGCTACTGCAATCGCGATTTCAGATGAGAAATGCACATCGGCAACAAGGGGCGTGTCAATCCCTTCCGAGCGTAGCCTTGTCTTGATCTCCTTGAGAGATTCCACCTGATTCATTGACGGAACAGTCAGTCTAATCATCTGTGCTCCGGCTTTGGACAACCTTATGCACTGTGCAACTGATGCATCGACATCAGATGTGTGTGTGTTGCACATTGTCTGTACGACAATACCGTTTCCTTCCCCGATCTTAAGATCAGCGATCTGTGCCTGGATTCGTTCCATATACTAAATCTTTTGCCTGCTTTTTCAGATCGGACTTTGTCTTTCCTGTCCTTTTTGTCAGCTGGAAATGAAGTCCTGCAGATATTACTATATTTGAAGGATATGCGTATCTGTAATAGTATTTGCTCGCATAATCCGGGTTATACAATGATGATAGCGAATGCTTGTACATCGCCTTGATGTGGATCTCTATAGGGTCAAACACGAGTCCGAATCCCAGACCACCTTTTATACCGTAATCCCATCTTCTGTCCGTCTCGAGGAATGCATTCTCTGTTTCTGCATAGGCCGGATTAGTGAATTCACCGCCATATGGGAATCTGTGGATCTTGAGTCTGTATCCGGCATAGAATCCTATGTTGGCTATAATCTTCATCCTCCACATGTCGAAGTGGATATGTGACAGGAGTGGCATTTCAACAACATCGTAGACAGCTTTGTCTGCACCTTGTATCGTATTTGGGATCCTGTCAGGATCGTCCTTGTCTGATTTGAACTGATATCCCTCCTGAGCATACATGAGTCCTATCTGGAATCCGAAATAAGGCATGTAGCCGAACATTCTGCCGTATTTGGTGTAGAGTACTCCGAAATTTACTGGCATAAGAATCATGTCCTGCCTGTATTTCGGGTTCCACATCACCTGGCTCAAACCGACTCCACCCTGGATGCCGATCATGCTGTAGTCATTCAGCACCAGCTTCTTCTTTATCTCATACGAATCAAGAAACTCGTCTGTGAGTGTGTCGGATATGGCGATCTCAACATTCAAGGTGTCTTTTGCCCTCTCTCTTGCATCCGTCATGATGCAGGAAAGGCCAAACAATACCGTCAATATGATTGTAATTCTCTTCATAATCTGTTATCTGAACATTTCAGCTACGTCAATGTCCTGTTCAAGTTCTGTCATTTCCGGAATATCGATCAGTGATTCTCCGTCTTCAAGCTTATAGAAGAGTACCTTTTCCGGCTGCTTTTTCTCCAGGACGTTACCGGTGTCAACCAGTCCGTTCCTGTTCAGGTCTTCAGTGATTCTGACAGAGTACTTTCCGGTTCTGAGATATGGGAACAGCAGGGTCTGGTCCTTTTCTATTATATATGATCTGAGAACCTTTGTTCTCTTTTCATCAAGAAGGTCAACTATATATTTATTGCTTACATTGTGCATATTCAGCATCATTGTGCTGAGCTTGTCGTCCTTAGGCAATGAGACCTTCACTTCAAGGCTGTCGTTGTAGAATCCGTTTATGTCTCGGAACTTTCTGTGCGGAATCTTAAGGATGTACTCATATCCAGGCTGGAACTTTTCCTGTGGTGTTATTATGTATTTCCTCAAGTTCAGAGAGTCCTTCCTGACATTATATTTCCCCTGTGACTCCTGCTGACGAGGATTGATCGACTTGAATCCAAGCGAGTCAAAAGCATCTTCAATCAGAGGATATTTGAATTCCACCACAAATCCGTACTGCTCTATGTTCTCCGGTTTGGCGTCAACTGTAAACACGGCAAGAGTATCTTCCTTCTTGATGTCCTTCTTAGGAGTCTTTACCACTGATTTCTTCGGCTTTGGAAGCTTTATCTCTTCAGTAAAACTATTGAGCAGGCCAAGGGTGTCAGTCTTCATGTACTTGACATTAAGGAAGAGTGTGTCCGGCTGTGGCTTAGGATCGTTTACCCAGATCTCAAGACTGTCCTGCTGGAGGTTGAACTGAGTTATGAGCTTATTTGCCGGCACTCCCTTGATCCATATCGAGTCGATCTGAGCATAAGGAGCCATGAAGGTAATGTAGGCAGTTCTTTCTCCAACTCTCTCCTTGTTGACTATCAACTGCTTGCTTGGCTTCTCACGGAATACGTTCAATTCGAAGTCTGTCTTTCTTGCGAGGCAGCAGACTGTATCCTTCATATCGTATTTCTGCAGTTCCGGAAGAGTGTCGTTTACCTTGGTTATAGGCTGGAAAAGGGTATCTATAAATGCAATCTTTTCTGTCTCAGGCTCATAGATGTTGTTGTTGTTCTCGTCTATGATTGCATACATTCTGTAGATTGTGTCCTGGATGTTTCTAAGGCAGAAGAATCCCCAGTCGTCAGTCTTGACTGCAGCGTCAGGACGATGCAGGAACACTGCTGAATCCGCATGATCCTTGTACAGCATAACAGTCGCTCCCTTGAGCGGCTTCAATGTGTTGCAGTCCTGTACGATACCTGTCACCATCATCGAGTCGATCCTGTCGCCGGTCGAGAATACAAGTGTGTATCCTGGGAACATATTGCCCTCGTTGTTATCTGCGATTGCATTGGTCACATCCAGGGTGTAGGTCTTGTTGCTGTCCAGGTCATTCTCAAAATAGACAACGACGCTTTTGTTCTGGAGCTTGAATTTCGGTGCCTTTTCCAATGGGGGAGACAGGTAGAGGCTCTTGGGATCCTTTACTGTCACATATTCATTGAATGTAAGTACCAGTTTTGGCTTGTGAACAGATACATTTGTCTGTCCTTCAAGCGGATATAATTTGGTTATGACCGGTGGAATCGTGTCCTTCGGACCTCCGCTCGGAGGCGTGGTCGTATTGGCACAGGATGGGGAGAACATAGTCATCCCCAAAACTAACGCCACTGGTATTATTGGCAGCAGATTGCTAAGTCTTTTCTTCATATTTTAGAGTTCTGTCTTTGCTACTGATTCAATTCCATCAATTCCCTTGAATTTTTCAATCAGGTTCTCAAGATCCTTGATGTCGTGCACATATAAATCAATATATCCGTCAAATATTCCTTCTTCCGCACCGAGGTTGACTCGTCTTATGTTCACATTCAGATTCGCTGTCATTCTGGTGATGTCGTTGATCATGCCGATTCTGTCTGTGCCCTTCATTGTTACACGTGCAAGATAAGTGCTGTCTGAATTGGAAACATTATCCCACTTCACTGAGACAATCTGATCTCCGAACTTTGCCGCAAGGTTGTTTGCATTGCTGCATGTTCTTGTATGGACAGTGATTGTTCCGTCAGGACCTCTGAATCCCACTACGCTCTCGCCCAGAATAGGGGTGCAGCATGAAGCCAGCACGTATTTCTGCTTTTCATTTGATTTTGAATTGACGAAATAGGATTCACGGTTGATGCCGTAATATTTACTCAGTTTGTTTTCAAGACCGTCAATGATGATTGCGCCACATCCTACCTTGAAGAACAGATCTTCAGGCTTCTTGTCGAATATGTCGAATTCTTCCATCAGGAAGTTTATTGTTCTGTCCGTGAGTCTGCGTCCGATGTTGTCGAGCTTCTTTTCCAACATCTTCCTTCCTATCTTTATATAGGTCTGCTTCTCGCTCTTGATCTGGTCGAGAATCGCTCGTCTTGCTCTTGTAGTCTTTACAAACTGCAGCCACTCGCGCTTAGGCTTTTCGTTTTCTGCAGTGATTATCTCGATCTGGTCTCCAGTCTTGAGGACATAGGAAAGCGGCACAAGTCTGAGGTTTGCCTTTGCTGCAATTGCCTTGCTTCCGATCTGGCTATGGATTGAATATGCGAAATCCAGGGCGGTGGCTCCTTTTTCGATGCTTCTCTGTTCTCCCTTCGGTGTGAAGACCACAATGTCGCTCTGGATAAGGTCGTTGTGGATCATGTCCAGCAGTTCGAGAGCGCTGACGTCCGGATTGACAAGGATATCCTTTACTTTAGATATCCATTTGTCCATTTCGCTTTCGTTCTCTTCTGCGAATCCGTTCTTTTTGTATGCCCAATGCGCTGCGATACCTTTCTCCGCGATTTCATTCATTCTGGTTGAACGGATCTGCACTTCAATCCAGAAGCCGGCGTTGCTCATCAGTGTACAGTGAAGAGCCTCATATCCATTGTTCTTAGGATAGTTCACCCAGTCTCGTACGCGGTCAGCCTTATATCTGTACAGTCCTGTTATGATCGAGAATACGTGGTAGCACTGGTCTCTTTCGGTCTCCTTGCTTTCCTTGTCAGGGTCAAAGATTATCCTGACTGCATAGAGGTCGTATATCTGGTCGAATGCGATACCTTTGTTGTTCATCTTGTTCCAGATAGAGTAAGGGGTCTTCACCCTTTTCTTGATCTCATATCTGAATCCTGCTGCCTTCAGTGCATCATCAATAGGGGCAATGAATTCTGTGATTTCCCTGTCCTTGTCGCTGATGTTTCTGTTGATCTTTTCGGTGATCTCGTTGAATGCCTCCGGTTGCTTGTACCTTAGCCAGATGTCTTCCATTTCCGATTTGATGCCGTAAAGACCTAGGCGATGGGCCAGCGGTATGAAGACGAACATTGTCTCGCTGAGTATCTTGTCCCTCTTGTGATCCGGCATGAATTCAATGGTTCTGCAGTTGTGCAGACGGTCAGCAAGCTTGATCAGGACTACGCGTACATCATCGTTAAGGGTAAGGAGGATGCGCTTGAAGTTCTCTGCCTGCATGCTCTTCTGCTCTGCCTTGTCTTCGTTGTCGAGCACGGTCTTGATCTTTGTCAGACCGTCTACGAGAGAGGCAACCTTGTCTCCGAACAGGTTCTTGAGGTCGTCAACTGTGTATGCGGTATCCTCTACCACATCATGAAGCAGAGCTGCAACTATGGACTTATATCCCAAGCCGATGTTGCTGACAACAATCTTGGCAACAGCAATAGGGTGTAGTATGTATGGCTCGCCTGAACGTCTTCTGACGCCCTTGTGAGCTTCATTAGCAAAATCAAAAGCTTTCTGTATCACCTCGAGTTCTGCCGGATCGACGCACCTTTTGCGTGCAGCTTCCTTCAGGTCGGCATAATCTCTTGCTATGACTTCATAGTCCTGTGTGGTGAATTCTGATATCTTACCCATATCAATCGTCAATATTATAATTGTCTACATGCTGGAACGCATATGAAAGTTCCGAGCCTATAAGAATGATATTCCAACCGATGTTTATCCATGCCATAAAGAGCGGAACTGCTGCAAAAACACCGTATACTGCATTAAGCCTTGTTACCAGTACCTGTGTTTCAAGGTATAGGTAATTTACTGCAGTAAAGGCAATTGCAGCAGGAAGAGCTGCTTTGAGGGCATTTCCGTATTCTACTATTGAGTTCGGGATGAATTTATACATCGCCGAGAATGTGAATGTTGCAATGGCTCCAAACAGGGTCCATGACAGAACGGTCTTGAATATGCCGAAGGTTTCAGGGTCAAGACCGATGGACTCCAGCAGATGGGAGTACAGGATGTTGCCGGAGAAGAACACCATAACCACAAAAGGTGCTATGAGGAGCATTGCGATTATGTATGAGATTCTCTTGAATATGTTCCTCGATTTCCTTACTCGCCATACGTTGTTGAACACTCTTTCTACATTGAGCATCATCCAGACCACGATCCATGCGAACAGAAGACCGCTGATCAGTCCCATTCCTCCGCTCTGAGTGGTGGAAATGATGTTGTTTGCAGATTTCAGGACAATGTTGACTATCGGCTGACTGTTCTGGAAATATCCGTATAGAAATCCCTCAAGCTTGTCTGCAAGGCCCAAGCCTCCTGTTACGCCGAAGATGATTGCAATCAACGGCACAACGGACATCGTGCTGAAGAAGCTCAGGGCCACAGCCTGAAATCCGATCTTTTCAGCTGAGAATGTCTTGATGGTGATGATGATCACCTTCATATACTTGATGAATCTGGCTCTTGCTTTGGACAATTCTTCCAATTCAAGTTCCCAGATGTCATCGCGGATGAAGTCCTTGATCCTTGCTATGTTCCTTTTTATCTTCTGTTTCATTATGCCAGTTTGCTCATGAATCTTTCGGGGTCAATTGCGAAGCGTTCGTGCATTCCTTCTCCAATGTTGCCTTTGCAGTCGCTTACGCTTACTTTGAAGACCATTCTTCTGCCTTCCATCTCAACAAGCTCCGCAGTTGAGATCAGTTCCGTGCCGGCTTTGCATGCTCTTAAGTGAGATATTTCCACCTTTGTTCCGACTGTCTGCAATCCGTTTTGAGCAGCGTATTCATAGGCTGTCTTCTCCATCAGACAGATCATTGCGGGTGTAGCATATACGGGCAGTCCGCCGGAACCTAACCTGTCTGCTGTGTCGTTTTCGCACACTGTGTAATTCAGTGTGTATGTTTCTCCAATATTCATATTCTAAAATAATGTCGGTTCGTTGTCTTCTGTGTTTCCCTGTTCCTTTTCTGCTCCGATCAGGCTGCGGAAATATGTTTCGTCTATTATCTCGACTCCAAGAGCTTCGGCCTTCTTCAATTTTTCCGGTCCCGGTTTTTCTCCGGCCAGCAGGTATGCTGTCTTTCCGCTTATGCTTCCGCTATTCTTTCCGCCATGAGCTGCAATCAGAGCCTTCATTTCGTCTCGTGAAATGCTGAAGTTGCCGGATATTACGATTGTCTTTCCTTTCAATGTTTCGGACAACGCCTTTTGTGCTTCTTCCGCTTCGAACTTCAGTCCAGCCGCCTTCAGCCTGTTTATTATCTCAATGTTTGTCTCGTCCTTGAAATATTCGACGATGCTTTCTGCTATCACTTCTCCTACATCCTCGACTTCAAGCAGAATTTCCAGAGTCGCATCTTTGATTTTCTCTATTGTGCCGAAATGTCTTGCTATGGATTTGGCAGTAGTTTCACCTACATATCTTATTCCCAATGCATAGAGCACCCTTTCGAACGGTACTGCCTTTGATTCTTCAATGCTCTTGAGGAATCTTTCAGCCGACCTCTCCTTCCAGCCGTCAAGCATCAGCAGATGCTCCTGGGTCAGTTCGTAGAAGTCAGCAATATTCCATACCAGGGCTTTGCTGTAGAGCTGCTCCACTGTGGCGTCTCCGGCGATGATGTTCATGGCCTTGCGGCTGAGGAAGTGTACGAGCTTTGCCTGAATCTGTGTAGGACAGCCGTCCCTGTTCGGACAGAATGACTTGGCTTCCTTTTCATCCTTGACGAGTCTTGTGCCGCAATCCGGACAGAATTCAGGGAAATGGGGGAGAGTGACTTCTTCACTTCGCTGACTGAGTTCCACTCCTGTAATCTTAGGGATTATTTCGCCGCCTTTCTCTACGTAGACATAATCTCCTATATGGATGTCCAGAATCTGCATCTGGTCAGCGTTATGAAGCGATGCGCGCTTTACGACTGTTCCGCTCAGCTGAACCGGCTCCAGATTGGCAACCGGAGTGACTGCGCCTGTTCTTCCGACCTGATAGTCGATTGACAGGAGTTTTGTAAGTGCCTGTTCAGCCTTGAATTTATATGCGACTGCCCAGCGAGGGAATTTGGCCGTATAACCAAGCTCTTCCTGATATGGCAGTTCGTTTACTTTGATTACAATTCCGTCGGTTGCAAACGGCAGGTTCTTACGCTCCGTATCCCAATGGTTGATGAACTCTTCGATTTCCTCTATGCTCCTGCAGATCTTTCTCTTGTCCGACACCGGAAGCCCCCACTGTGCAGCCGCCTGAAGTGCCTGATCATGTGTCTGGAACGGGAGATTTTCTCCGAGCATATGGTATAGTGTGCATTCCAGCCCTCTGTTGGCCACCTGGCTGCTGTCGATGAGCTTGAGTGAGCCTGATGCGGCATTGCGAGGATTTGCGAACGGCTGCTCTTCGTCCTTTTCGCGCTCTTCGTTGAGTCTGTCGAATGCTGCCCATGGCATATAGATTTCGCCTCTGATCTCGAATTCATCCGGCCATGGGCTGCCGTCTGCCGAGCCTGCCGGAACTTTCAGTTCCTGAGGGATATTGGCGATGTGCCTTACATTTCGTGTGACGTCGTCTCCTACGGTTCCGTCGCCACGGGTGAGGGCTCTGAGCAGTTTTCCGTTGCGGTATGTGAGACATATTGCGGTGCCGTCGAATTTCAGTTCACAGCTGAATGTGAATGAGTTTCCGATTCCCTTTTCAGCTCTGTCTGCAAATGCCTGGACTTCAGTCATATCATAGGTGTTGCCCAGCGACAGCATCGGATGTTTGTGGGGATACTGTTCGAACTCCTTTCCTTCTTTTGCTATGGGTGCTTTCAGGTCGCTTCCGACCCTTTGCGTAGGGGAGTCAGGTGTGATGAGTTCAGGATGTTCTTTTTCAAGGGCTTCAAGTTCCTTGAGAAGCATGTCGAACTCATAGTCGGAGAGGGTAGGTGAGTTCTCTACATAGTATTTCCTGTTGGCATCGTCAATTATGCCTCTGAGTTCGTTTATCCTGATATTTGCCTGAGTTTTTTCCATAACAAAAATAATCTACAAATTTACGGAAATCATTTGACATGTGCAATATCTTCACCTGTGTCGGAACGAGTTAATAAAATCTTGTGATTTATTTCAAAAAATGGTAAATTTGCGCCGCTAAAATGAAATATCGTTTAACTAAATTAATATCTAATTTTTTATGAAAGACGCAGTTATCATCCTTTGTGGCGGTGGTCCCGCACCAGGAATGAACTCAGTTTCAATGAGTGTTGCCAAGACCTTCCTTTCAAAGGGCTACAGAGTAATCGGCCTTCATGGCGGATATTCAGGACTCTTCAGCAAGAACGCACGTACTGAAGACCTCACATTCTTCATCGCTGACCGTTACTTCAACAGAGGCGGTTCTTATCTTGAAATGAGCCGTTTCAAGCCGACTGACAAGGATTTTGAGGAGAACTTCAACCTTGACCTCTTCAAGGACAACAACATCAAGCTTCTCGTGACTATCGGTGGTGACGACACAGCATCAACTGCTAACCGCATCTCTAAGTTCCTCGCAGCTAAGGGATATCCAATTTCAAACATTCACTGTCCTAAGACAATCGATAACGACCTTCCTCTTCCAGCTAATGCTCCTACATTCGGATACAACTCAGCTAAGGACGAGGGTGCACACCTTGCACGCACAGTGTATGAGGATGCACGCACATCAGGAAACTGGCTCATCATCTCAGCAATGGGACGTACCTGCGGTTCACTCGCACTCGGTATCGGTGAGGCTACTCACTGTCCTATGACCATTATCCCTGAGATGTTCGACAAGACTCAGATCAACCTCGACAAGGTGGTTAAGCTTGCTATCTCAGCTATCCTCAAGAGAAAGGTGATGGGTGTAAGCTATGGTACAATCATCGCTGCTGAGGGTGTATTCCACGATGAGGGAATCATCGAGGGTCTCGTAAACTCAGGTCTCAACATCACTTATGATGATCATGGTCACCCAGAGCTCGGTAAGATCTCTAAGGCTGGTCTTTTCAACGACCTTCTCGAGATCGAGTTCAAGAAGCTTGGCCTCAAGGTTAAGAGCCGTCCGGTAGAAATCGGTTACGATGTCCGCTGCCAGGATCCTATCGCATACGACGTAACTTATTGTACAGAGCTTGCAATGGGTGCATACCAGCTCTTCGCAGAAGGCAAGACAGGCTGCATGGTATACGTTGACTCATACGGAAACGTATCTCCACTCTACCTCGCTGACCTTCAGGACCCTAACACTGGCAAGATTCCGCCACGCGTAGTTGATATCAACTCTGGTACTGCCCAGAATTACTACAACTACATCGCTCACTATGTGACTGAGGCTGACTACGAAGCAGTAAAGGCCCTCGGCATCGAGAACCCAGAGGCATTCGACTTCAAGAAGATTCTCAACTGGAACTAACTTAAGTGACTAACATAGAGCTATTTAGATAGCGTAAGTTAAAGGAAGAGAGCAAATTACCGCTCTCTTTCTTTTTATTTTCAGTTATCTACGTATATCTCTGTATAACAAATATTAGCAGCGATTTGTTGCTCATATGTTGGACACGCATTTGTTGGACTCTAAAAATCCTTGGTCAGGGGAAGAAATGAGTAGTAGTTGTAAAGGGTATGTCTGCTTAAGTCCTCTTATGTCTGTTATACTTTAATTTTGCGGGTGCAAAGATATATAAAAATATTGATTAGTAGGGAATTCAGGACTCGAACCTGAAACCGTAAGTATATAAGACTTCCGCGCTAACCATTGCGCCAATTCCCTATAGGAGCCTGGAGCAGGATTCGAACCTGCAAATAATAGTTTTGCAGACTACCGTGTTAGCCACTTCACCATCCGGGCTTATTGCGGAAACGGAAAGATTCGAACTTTCGACTCCCTAAGCGGGAGTACCTCCTTAGCAGGGAGGCTGTTTAAGCCACTCACACACGCTTCCATTCTTGGGTGGCGAACAGGATTCGAACCTGCGACTTCCGGATCCACAATCCAGCGTTCTAACCAACTGAACTACCGTCACCATGTTGTGGAGTCTCGTGGAATCGAACCACGTTCTCAGGATTTTCAGTCCTGCGCATACACCTGGTCTGCCAAAACTCCAGTTGTGTTCCTGTAAGGACTCGAACCTTAATCTCAAGCTTCGTAGGCTAGTGTCCTATCCATTGGACGACAAGAACTTTTTTTATTTGACAGTGCAAAGGTATGGCGGGAAGATTTAATCACGAAATCCCTGCAAGTCTTGCAGAAATCCAAAATAACATAGGCACCCTCGGAAGGATGCCTACGGTCGGAATTTCAGGTGGTCAGGATATTAATCCTGCTATCAGTGAGACAAAGATAACATATTATTGTGTATTTTTGTCATATGAAGATAGAAGAAGCCATAGTGTATTGCCTTGCCACCTCAAACCGAGGAATGCGCAGTGAGCAGATCGCCGACATGATAAACCGTCAGCGTCTTCATCTGCGTAAGGACGGGCAGCCGGTGAGTGCAAAACAGGTGTTCTACGTGGTTGCTCATGCACCCCATACCTTCTGCTTGGCTGAGGGTAGGATAATGTTGATGATGTGATGAACAGGATAGAGAGCGAGAAGAAGACGGTAGGGATAATGGTCAGGCTCTACTGCAGAAGACATGAAGGTAACAAGGAGCTATGTCAGGACTGCTCTCAGCTGCTGTGTTATGCCGAAGCTCGTCTGGATAGGTGCAAGTTCGGGAATGAGAAACCTACCTGCAAGAAATGCCCGATCCATTGTTATAAGCCGGACATGCGTGAGAAGATGAGAGCAGTGATGCGATGGGCTGGTCCTAGGATGATGCTTTATCATCCGATAGAGGCAATAAGGCATTTGATAAGAGAAATGTTATGATGAGTGTTTTTGAGAAGAACAATAAGATAATATATGTGACCCTGCTGGGCCTGATATGTATGGTGCTGGCAATGAGCTACATTCCTGCTCTAAAGCCATATACCGGGTTTGTGACACCTCCTGTCGTATTGTTCACGGGACTGGTCTATGCTTTGCTCTGCGGGCAACCATATCAGAAGTTCAACAAGGTGGCATCCAAGAAACTTCTTCAGTATTCAGTGATCGGTCTTGGATTCGGAATGAATCTGCATCAATCCCTGGCATCAGGAAAGGAGGGAATGATGTTCACGATAGTGTCAGTCGTGGGCACGATGCTCATCGGTATGTTCATCGGATGTAAGCTGCTCAAGATGAATCGCGATACATCCTATCTGATAAGTTCCGGAACAGCTATCTGCGGCGGAAGTGCCATAGCGGCTGTAGGACCTGTCATCAAGGCAAAGGAAACCGATATGTCCGTTGCCTTGGCGACTATCTTCATCCTTAATGCCATTGCGCTTTTTGTGTTCCCTGTTCTGGGTGAGTGGATAGGTTTGAGTCAGCAGCAGTTCGGCATGTGGGCGGCGATAGCGATTCACGATACAAGTTCGGTGGTGGGAGCCGGTGCGGCATATGGTGAAGAGGCTCTTGAGGTGGCCACCACTATCAAACTGACGCGAGCCCTGTGGATCATTCCTCTCGCACTTGTAACCGCACTGATATTCAAGAGTGATGCAAAGAAGGTATCCATTCCTTGGTTTATTCTTTGGTTTATCGTGGCGATACTGCTTAATACCTATGTCTTGAAGGATAGTCCTGAAGTAGGCAGATTCATATCGGGTGTGGCCCGTAAACTGCTTATAGTTACGATGTTCTTCATAGGAGCCTCACTCTCTAAATCGACATTAAAAGCAGTTGGCTTGAAACCGTTGCTTCAGGGTGTGATACTGTGGCTGGTAATCAGCATAGCTTCGCTATCATACATAATAATGACCGCATAGAAAACAGATATTAGGATATGAAGAGTTTTGGAGTAAAGCCATGGATGATGCCGCAACCGGTACTTATCATCGGAACATATAATGCAGACGGAACCCCTAACGCTATGAATGCTGCATGGGGAGGACAATGGGACCGCGGGGAGATCATGATCTCGATGGGCTCGCATGCTACTACGGAGAACCTTGCAAGATGCGCCGACTTTACGGTTGCCTTTGCCACTAAGGATACCATGATGGCATCTGACTTTGTGGGAATCGTGAGTGCCAAGAACGATCCGCAGAAGATGAACAAGACCGGTTGGACTACAGTGAAGTCAGAAAATGTCAATGCTCCTGTGTTCACTGATTTCCCGATGACGATGGAATGTCGTATCAAGGAAAAGATGGATGAAAGTGAGGAAGGATATTATGTCCTTGCAGAGGTGGTCAATATCCTCGTTGATGAGAACTATCTGGATGCTTCCGGCAATCCGGATGTTGCGAAGATGAATCTGATCACATACGAGCCTGTGAGCCATTCTTATGTTGCTTTAGGGGAAAAGGTTGGTAATGCTTTCTCTGACGGAAAGAAATTGAAATAGTCATATGGCAAAGATATACGTAGCAAGCAGCTGGAGAAATCAGTATTTCCCAGAAGTGGTGAAGAGACTTCGTGAGTATGGCCACGAGGTGTATGATTTCCGTAATCCTCCTCACGATCACGGCGCATTCATGTGGAAGAATGTTGATCCGGACTTTGACAAGTGGACTATTGAAGAATATAAGCAGGGACTTCAGCATCCGTCATCCGAGCGTCAGTTCCAGGCGGACCTTGATGCCCTCAATTGGGCAGACACTTGCCTGTTGGTTCTTCCTTGCGGAAGAAGTGCGCACACCGAAGCAGGATGGATGAAAGGAGCTGGGAAGAGGGTTATAGTATACATCCCTGAAATGCAGGAGGCGGAGCTGATGTACAAGCTCTTCGACCTTGTCAGTGGAAACCTTGAGGAAGTGAATGAATATCTTAAGCAGCAATAAAGTGCAGTTTAATATTTCTTCTGTACTAGTATAGTACGTTAAAAAACATCCTATATTTGCAGAAACAGAGTCGAATGACTATGCCTGAGTCCCGTAAAAAGGCTGTGGCCTTGTACCCGCCTAGTGCGGGTTTATTTTTATATTGCTATCTTTGCATCGAACTGTGTTACGCTTCGGGCGGCTCGGATCACATACGCAGCTTCGGAAGATATGCGGGACTGTAGTTCCCGCCCCTGGCTTCTGGGGCTGTTTTATTTTGATTCTATAGTCTTTGAGCCTTATCGCTTCGTCACCATAATCATAAAGGTCACGGCAACAACAGAAATCAAGATGCCGGTGATGATGTTAGAGGTGAGAGCCTCACCGAATACCAAAGTACCGACTAGAATCGCTGTGATAGGTTCGAAGACTCCCAATACTGAGGCCTTGGTGGCCCCGATATTTCTTGTAGCGACAGCCAAGGTCGCTGTAGAGACAATGGTAGGCAGAACAGCAAGTCCTATGAGATTTATCCATGCCATTCCTCCGTCAAGCCCAGTCATAAGCTCTGCTCCTGATATAGAGCATCTAGTGAAGAAGACAACAGTTCCTACCAGCAGGGCATAGAATGTCAGCAGGGAATTCGAGATCGAGGATATGGCCTTGCTACGGTTGATGATGACTATGAAAAGCGCATAGACAAAGGCTGAAGCTATGGACAACCATACTCCAACCGGATTGATTGCTTCTGACCCCGTTCCTCCAGTCATTATCATCACTCCTGCGAATGTGGTTCCAATCGATAGCCATACCGGCCATGAAGGAACAACCTTGAGGAAGACCATGATGATTGCTACCATTACCGGAAAGAGGAACACCAATGTGGTCGCCAAGCCTGATGCGATGTATTTGTACGCTTCGAAAAGGAAGGTGCTGCTTGCAGTATAGAGCAATCCCAATGCAAGAAGAATTCCTGCCTGCTTGAAAGTAATCTTGAAGTTCTCTTTCTTCAGCAGAAGGTACGCGCCCAGCAGAACCACAGCAATACCATACCTGAAGAAGAGGATGGCTTCAGTGGAAGCCCCGTCGTTCATCAGGGGTTTCGCAAAGAGGGGATTCAGTCCATATGTAATGCCGGTGATGATGCCGGCCGGGTAGCCTATGATGGCATTTCTGCTTATCCTTGCCATATATGAGTTTCTAATAGAAAAAGCCTCAGAGTCTCAATCTCCGAGGCTTTCTGGCGTGAGCGGAAGACGAGGCTCGAACTCGCGACCCTCAGCTTGGAAGGCTGATGCTCTACCAACTGAGCTACTTCCGCAAACAAATTAAGGTGGGAGAAGATGGATTCGAACCACCGAAGGTAAAAACCAGCAGATTTACAGTCTGCCCCATTTGGCCACTCTGGTATTCTCCCAAAATTCTTGTAGAACTTAGTAGTCCCGAGCAGACTTGAACTGCTGACCCCTACATTATCAGTGTAGTGCTCTAACCAACTGAGCTACGGGACTGTTTTTGGTGGAGATAGTCGGAGTCGAACCGACGACCCCCTGCTTGCAAAGCAGGTGCTCTAGCCAACTGAGCTATACCCCCAGAGTTTTGAAGAACTTTGGTACTCGGTAGGGGGAATCGAACCCCTAATGCAAGATTGAGAATCTTGAGTACTAACCGTTATACGAACCGAGCATTTTGTAGTGGTGCCACCAGGAATCGAACCGGGGACACAAGGATTTTCAGTCCTTTGCTCTACCAACTGAGCTATGGCACCATTCTGTTTTCTCAAACGCTGTTTTGTTTGGGGCTGCAAAGGTAGCCTTTTTTATAAAATAAGCAATATTAGGGTATGGGTATCATGATGATTTCCGTGAATAGAGACACTTCTGAGGTACTTTTATAGAGGATTGTTGATAACTTTTATGCTATAATTGGCAAACGGAATACTAAATCCATTAACTTTGTTAGTTCATGCATCCCTGATCTGGGATACAACAAGCCTCACGCGGGTTGAAATTAATTCAGTGGGGCTTTCTCAAAGCAACAAATTAACTAGAATAAATGAACCCCTGGTGAAAAACATTCATCCAGGGGTTCATACTTTACAATGTATTGGAAATACAAATATATGCAATTTTGCTGATCCAGCAACGTCTGTGGGTGGTATATAAAAGAAAATGAGCTGCGTCACTCACGTGAGGCACCTCATCTAACCACATAATTAATAACACTAAAACTAATAACCATTGAGTTATGAAGGCTCGAATGAGCTTTTCGATTAACTCGGGCGCAAAGGTAATATATTTCAAGCAATCAGCAATATTCGGGTACATAAACTTCGATGAGTTGCGGGATTTTGGTGATGAAATGCGTGATTAGATGCTTCAATCATAAAGATGAAGGCGACTAATAAGTGTTTAGTTGCCTTCTATGATTTTCTCGGCTTCCTCGGCAGAAATCGGCGAGAAGCGCCTGAAGGTCTTCCCGTCCCTCACAATCTCTTCATCGAACATGGTTTTGGGTCTTACCCATACGCCGCGTTCTCCGTACATGGCCTGATATACGACCATCTCCTCGATGGTTTCCGAATGTTTTGCTAGGTGAAGGACACGATAGACGTTGCCCTTGAAGTGTCTGTAGTATTCTTCCATGCCTCTATAGTTTGCTGTCGATGGAGTTTCTGAATACGAAATATCTCTGATAGAGGTACTCGCAGACGAAGTTAAGTCCCATGTTGATTCCGGTCACAAGATACTCGTTCCACATAAGGGTATCAGCAAGGTAGCTGCCCAGAACTGTGGTGGCCGGTGTGAAGACTGCATAAAAAGCAAGTACTTTCAGCATGGCAACCGGAACATTAGCAGCCGAGCGGAAGGTGAACTTCCTGTTTAGGGTGAAGTTCCACAGTATTGAGCAGAGCAGCGCGATAAGGTAACAAGGCCAGTAGCTCCAGCCGCTGATCTCATTCAGCAGGGCAAATGCTCCGATTTCGATAAGTCCGGCACTGGCCGAGAATAAGGCGAACTTTATGAATCTTACGTATTCTTTCATGGTACTCTATCTTTGATGGTAAGATATCTACTCGTCCTTTGTTTCTGAAATCATATTAAAGTAGAACAACACCTTATCTGCATAGTTCTTAGTCACGTTGATTGGCTGAATAGCTTGATTGTTGAGTTCGAGAATGTACCCTCCTGATTCTTTTCTGATGTTTCCAACCTTAGATGCATTGACGATATACTGCCTGCTGCATCGGATCAGTCCGATGTCCTTGAAACTCTCCTCAATTGTTCTGAGCGAGCATCTTAGCATATACCTTTGCATCTGTCCCTGGCTGTCTGTATAGTATACTCTGATGTAATTATCATCAGACTGAATGTAATAAAGGTTTTCCAATGAGACCATCATCTTGATTGTTCCATTGCTGTCACATAAGGTGATTTTCGTATGCGGTTCACCGTTCTTCGCGACCTCATCTGTAACTATATTGTCAGTACTCATCAATTTTATGATTTTGTTCTTATCAAGAATGATGAAGTACATTGTTGCAACGATGTATGGCATTCCCAATGCAATACCGCAGTACGGTAGAGCGTGCCAGAAGATCTCCGACATGGTTCTACTTAGGCCCGTATTTATTCCGGAACTGGTTACCGTATATATCCAACAGATTAATGTTATTTCTGCAATACACCAGAGTGTATATGCTGGATAAGTTATCCTTTTGTGTTTGTTCAATAGGTGCATTCCTACACGGCTTGCAACTAAGATGGAAATTGCAATTCCGATAAAGACGATAGTGCTTAAGAAAGTGTCGGACTCACCAAGTCCGAACCATGCTGTATCTGAAAACGGGATGTATAGATTGAGAAATATGATGGCGAACAGAATCGTAAACATTACGGTTCCCAGTATATGACTTTTCCCAAGTAATGTCGATGGGACTTCAGGTAATTTCATGTATTTAGGCTTTTAGTACTTCGCAAAGATATGAATTTTTGCATACTGTTTACCCCATATATTGAGAGTTAACCCCAAAGCCTGAGGTTTGCACACTAATTTCAGGCTTTGCCGTATTATATTTTATTGACTGATCTATAATGCGCACTTTTGCACCCCGAATTTATAATCATACGAGAATTTATGGGAAATATTAAAGATGAAGTAAAGGAAATCGTTGCAGAAAAACTTGGCGTTGAACTTGAGCAGGTTGTTGACTCTGCAAACTTCCAGAACGATTTGGGAGCGGACTCTCTTGACATTGTCGAATTGGTAATGGATTTTGAGAAGAAGTTTGATATCGAGATACCAGACGATGAAGCGGGTGACAATATCCAGACAGTTGCAGATGCCATCAGATACATAGAGCAGAAGGTGGAGGCAAAATAAATCCATCATAGTGTACTTTAACTTAGATCAAAATGAATTTCACTTCAGTTAACAAGATATTTGAAGAGTCATTCCGAAAGAACTGGGACCGCCCGGCCTTGTCAAACTATCAGGGTGCAACTCTTCATTACAGAGACCTTGCGAGAAGAATCGCAAAACTTCATATCATGTTTGAAGAAGCAGGACTTGAGAGAGGTGATAAGATTGCCATCTGTTCCAGAAACCAGGCAAACTGGGCTGTCGCTTTCCTTGGAATAATGACTTACGGCGCAGTACCAGTGCCCTTGATGCATGAATTCAAGTCAACCAACATACACCATCTTGTAAATCATTCCGAGGCGAAGGTGCTGTTTGTCGATGATGTCATCTGGGAAGGTCTCTCAGAAACGGAGATGCCGAATCTCCTTGCCATCATACAGGTAAATACATTCAAGCTGCTTTATACAGCTGATGAGAAGATAGATGATGCCAAGGCTCATCTGAATGAACTTTACGGCAGAAAGTACCCGGAAGCATTCACTGCTGATTCAATCAATTACTATGAGGATTCGGCAGATGAACTGGCGATAATAAACTACACATCGGGAACCTCCGGATTCTCAAAGGGTGTAATGATACCTTATAGGGCAATATGGTCAAATATTGAATTCGGCCGTAAGGTGCTTCCCGACCTTGACAATACTTCAAGAGTTGTATCTATGCTGCCATGTGCTCATATGTACGGCCTTATGTTTGAGGTCTTGTATGAGCTGAGCGTCGGATGCCATGTGCACTTCCTGTCACGTCTTCCGAGTCCGAAGATCATAATGCAGGCTCTGTCCGAAATCAAGCCGAGTGTGGTTGTAGCTGTGCCTCTTATCATTGAGAAAATCTATAAGAGCAAGGTAAAGCCAGTTCTAGAGAAGGCCGGAATCAAGTTCGCAATGAAGGTACCTGGACTTGACCAGGTGATCATGAACAAGATCAAGGCAGAGCTGGTGAAGGCATTTGGTGGCGAGTTCTATGAAGTCATCATCGGTGGAGCAGCATTCAACAAGGAGGTGGAAACCTTCTTCAAGCGTATGGAATTCCCTTATTCTGTAGGTTATGGAATGACTGAGTGCGCTCCGATCATTACATTCGATGACTGGAAGACAGCAAAGTTGTATTCCTGCGGCAAGTGTGCTCCGAATTTGGAAATCAAGATTGACTCACATGATCCTGCAAATATCCCAGGAGAAGTCCTGGTCAAGGGTGCAAATGTATTTCTCGGGTATTTCAAGAACCCTGATGCTACCAATGAAGTGCTCGATGCAGACGGATGGTTCCATACGGGTGATATGGGTGTGCTTGATGCTGATGGATACCTCTTCCTCCGCGGACGTTCAAAGTGCATGATCCTTGGCCCATCAGGCCAAAACATTTATCCGGAGGAAGTAGAAGCGGCAATTGATACAAGGCCATATGTGCTTGAATCCCTCGTGATTGAGGATGACGGTGGTCTGACTGCACTTATTTATCCGGACTTCGACCAGGGAGCAAAGGATGGAATCAACCAGAAGGCTATGGTGGCAATGATAGAGGGCTCTCTTGCTGATGTGAATAAGGAGATCCCTAACTATGCCCGACTCAAGCGCATAGAAGTTATGTCAGAGCCTTTTGAACGCACCCCGAAGAAGAGCATTAAACGATATCTATATCAAAGAAAATAGTTTCTTAACCAAAACCTAAACCCAAGTACCGCCCAGGCATTGTTTTATCATATGCCTGGGCGGACAATCTTATAGGAGCCTATTGTTTTGATAAATATTTCTTATTTAATGTAAATTCAAAGCCTAGTCCTCCTTCTGGTCGAATGTAAGCCGATATTGTGCCGCCATGGTATTGGATGGCGTGCTTGACTATCGACAATCCTAGTCCAGTGCCACCTTTCTGTCTGGACCTGCCTTTATCCACGCGGTAGAACCTCTCGAATAACCGAGGAAGACATTCATCATCTACGCCCATTCCGTCATCTTCAAACGAAATCCTGCAATAATCAGCATTGTCTTCGAGTAGTCTTATGTAGATCGTTTTTCCATCGGAGTAAGATATGGAGTTTTCTGTCAGATTCCTGAATATCGATCCTAGCAACGAAGGGTTTCCGTGTATTGTTACTGTTTTATTGAAATCAACCTTGAGATCAAGCTTCTCTTCTTCTGGCATAAGTGATAGTTCAGAAGCGATATCATCAATAAGATCGTTGATAACAACCGTCTCGCGCTCAATATTGACTGCACCATCTTCAATTCTTGTAATCAGCGATACGTCGGTAAGAAGGCGCCTGAGCCTTTCATTCTGGGTGTAACATCTCCCAATGAGTTCTTGTTTCTTTTCTTCAGTAAGGGCTATTCCAGAAAGAAGTGTTTCGAGGCAGATCTGAATAGATGCAACCGGAGTCTTGAGCTCATGGTTGATGTTGTTGGTAAGTTGGCGCTTAAGTAGGTTTTTTTCGTGCTCTGCATTAATAGCACGTTCGCGTTCACGATAAAGATTCAGTCTTTCAATAGTTCTTCCAAGCCTTCTTGTGCTGAAGAATCCTGCTATGCTTACCAAAAGGCTTATGCCTATCATAGTCCAGAAGAATGCCTGATCCGCTTTTAGCGTGTCCTTCAAGGACGTTGTATATGGGATGGCTGTCCTTACTATATGTTGCCTGCCCTTGGTTGCAGAGTAAAAGTACTGACATCCATCACTTGCAGAAACTCGTCTTATGTTATAACCTCGTCCTGTCTTCAATGCGGATTGAATTTCAGGACGTAGGACGTGGTTATCAAGGGAGTCTGCCAAGTGCCTGTTGTCATAAAGAACTGTTCCCAATGTGTCCATTATGGTCAACCTTGCATCAATAAAATTAAGTCCGTCAGGGAAAGCGCATTCCTCTGCAGGTAGACCTTCGTTCAAGGATTCAAGGACGTGTACATTGCACAATTGCAACTGTTCATTCAGACTGTCGATCTTATAGTCTTTTTCGCGTATATACTGAAAGCTGATGAAGCCGCCCAGCTGGATCCAGATGAATCCAAGGAGAAGGGCATACATTCGCTTGTGATAAGAAAGGCTAATTCCTGAATCCATATCCGAATCCCGCTCTGGTGATTATACATGAACCGTATTGTCCGATCTTCTGGCGTATGCGAGTGATGTTCACGTCGATGGTGCGGTCAAGGACTATGACTTCGTCGCTCCAGACGTTTGCCAGGATCTGGTCTCGGGAGCAGATCTTGCCCTTGTTGGCGATCAAGAATGCCAGCAGCTCGAACTCCTTCTTGGTGAGTTTCACCTCTTCTCCGTCGACGCTGCAGGTCTTCAGGTCAAGGTCCAGGCAAAGTCCGTCGACCGACAGCGAGTTGTTACGCTCGGCGACCTTCTGTCCTGATGTCCTTCTCAACACCGTCTTCACCCTAGCTATAACGTTCCTTATGGTATAGGGCTTGGTGATGTAATCGTCCGCACCAAGGTTCAGACCCTTCACCATGTCATCCTCGGAGTCTCGCGCCGTGCAGAATATGATAGGTATGTCTGCGGTGCTGACGTCGGCCTTCAGCATCTTGGCGAAGCGTATTCCGCTGATCTCTCCCATCATGATGTCAAGCAGTATCAGCGAATACTTCCTGAGGTCTGTCTTGAGGGCTTCTTCCGCACTCAATGCCGTGTCGACGTCGTACCCTTCGTTTTCAAGATTGATCTTGAGAACCTCGCACAGGGTCTCCTCATCGTCTACTATCAATATGCTTTCTGTAGTCATAAGCCATTCTGATTTGATGCAAAATTACTCATTATTGGATATGATTATCCCCACAAAATTCAATTTTAATGGATTTGTAACATGTCTGTATCAGAACTTTAATACATCTGCAAAAGTCGTGAAATCTCCATAGGGTAATTTTGCAGCCGTAAATAGACTAAGTTCAAATTATATAAGATATGGAATGGATTTATTTATGTTTTGTAATTACTACTGATGCGATAAATTTTGTTTAAAAATCCAATTTAAGTTCATTGACATTTTGATTTTGAGTGAGCGTCTCAGGAACATTCAAGAGTTCCTTGATATCTATCTTCATGAGGAGCGATGCCCCAAGTACTTTAGAGATCTCTGTAATCGTAAGCGGACTTTTGAGTGCAGCTTTTATCCATGCTAAGAGCAGATAAGTGCAGATTGCAACCCAAAGGTGAATCTTCACAGCGTTCTCAGAGTATCCCCAAAGTGCTTTGATTGTCAAGTTTCCCTTGATCCATTTGAAGAACGTCTCAATCTGCCAGCGGTTGCGGTAGATATTGGCAATATCAAGAGAGCCAAGTTCGAAGTTGTTGGTTATAAAGGTGATAACTTCATCCTTCTCAGCATCATAGAACTCTATAAGACGTAGGTCTTCAGGATACTTCTTCTCGCTGATATAACCACTCAGGTGAACAGTCTTATCTCCGACTATACCCACAAGATCATTGGCGTTGTAGTTGATGTCAACCACCTCATACTTCATTGTCGCCTTTGCCCTTGTAACGAAATAGGTTTCGTTGAGATGCATCTCATACAGAGCTTCATAGTCCACATAGGCCTTGTCCATTGCATAGATTGCCCATTTGTAGGGTTCATATACATCAAGAAAGTTGCTGTCATGCCACCTGCTGTCCGTGATATAGATGCTATCCGGTATGCTTCCGCGTAAGTCTAAGACTGTATGCATCTTGACTCCTCCTTTGGAGTATTTACCTAGAGCCCATTCAGCCAGTTTGATGCTGCAAGGAATGGTCGTCGAGTCAATTGCGAAGATCTCCCATCCTGGAAGATATACCTCAGGAATGTCTTCCTTGACATACATCGGACGAACCTTGCGGATGAGCCACATGCCAAGTTCTTCGAAGATCCTGTAATCTCTGGACTCGTTTGCCTTGGATAGTGAGGATGAATCTACAACGACCGTAATACCAAGATGATAAGCGGCCTTGTTGACAGACCTGAGAACTAGCGTGATATCCTTCAGAGACTTACACCCGGCCAATTGGCCAAACATAAGATGAAGGCAATGACTGTAGCTATTGAGGTTCTTCGCATGAAAGTCTCCTTTGTACTTCTTGACGGAGTCTTCAAAGATCCATCTGGGGAAGTAGGTCATGATCTGAGAGAAGACATATTTGCCTTTGTTCATGATTTGCGGCTTTAAAGAGCCACAAATTTAGCCAAACGCTCACTTCAAATCGTAAAATGTCAAAGAGCTATTTAAATAATTTGTAGTTAAAGACTTGCAACGACGTTGAACCGAATTATCGCATCGGAAAGCGATTCAAATCGTGAACAAGTAAAAACTTATATAAAGTATTATATATTAACAAGTTATAAACCCATGATGCAAATTTATCGCATCACTAGTATTTTGTAATCTTCCTGTTCGCCCTTGCGGTCTCTGACCTATGGGTGGGTGTGAGCAACGATGCGGTGAATTTCCTTAATTCCGCTGTAGGCGCAAAGGCTGCGAAATTCCGCACAGCCATCATAGTTGCCGCACTGGGAGTGTTCTGCGGAGCGACAATGAGCAACGGTATGATGGATATCGCCCGTCACGGCATCTTCCAGCCGGAGCATTTCGCATTCAGCGAACTGATGTATATCTTCCTGGCCGTCATGGTGACGGACATCATCCTTCTGGATGCGTTCAACTCGCTTGGAATGCCTACATCGACAACGGTGTCAATGGTGTTCGAACTTCTCGGAGCCTCGTTCGCGTTCGCTCTCCTGAAGATGAACTCCGGTGAAGGCGCTCTCGGCTTCTCAGACTATCTCAACACCTCAAAGGCCCTGTCTGTCATCGTCGGTATCTTCGTCTCGGTGGCAATCGCCTTTACGGTAGGTACTGTGGTCCAGTGGCTTACCAGAATGGTCTTCACATTCAAGTATTCCGGTAAGCTGAAATGGAAGATAGGCATCTTCGGCGGCTTTGCCGTGACATGCATCGTCTACTTCATGCTTCTCAAAGGTATCAAGACGATGTCCTTCATGAATGCCGACATCAAGCATTGGATCGCTGACAACACCCTGATCATCCTCGGCAGCTGCATGTTGTTCTTCACGGTCCTGATGCAGATACTGCATGCCTGCAAGGTCAATGTCTTCAAGGTCGTGGTGCTCATAGGTACATTCGCTCTTGCAACAGCATTCGCTGGCAATGACCTCGTGAACTTCATCGGTGTACCTCTTGCCGGAATGGAGTCGTATCTTGACTGGAAGGCATCAGGTGCAGGAGACCCTTCTACTCACATGATGGATGTCCTTAACGGAGAAGCACGCACGCCTTTCATCTTCCTTTTTGCTGCAGGTGTCATCATGGTCGTGTCACTTGCGACATCCAGAAAGGCTCACAATGTGACAAAGACTGAAATCAATCTTGCCAAGCAGGACGAAGGCGAGGAGATGTTCGGCTCGTCAAGAGTCGCTAGAAGCATGGTGAGATGGGCCAACGTCACAGCTAATTTCATCGTGAAGCATACTCCGGAGTCCTTGCGTTCGTGGATCAACAGGAGATTTGACAATACAGAGATCGAGAAGGAGGAGGGCGCATCCTATGACCTGGTGAGGGCGTCTGTGAATCTTGTGATCTCCTCACTCCTCATAGCACTCGGAACATCATTGAAGCTGCCTCTTTCAACTACATATGTGACATTCATGGTGGCCATGGGTACATCTCTGGCTGATAGGGCATGGAGCAGGGAAAGCGCGGTTTACCGTGTTACCGGAGTGCTTTCCGTAATCGGAGGATGGTTCATGACTGCCGGCATCGCTTTCGTGGCGGCCTTCGTAATTGCCATGATCATGCACTTCGGCGGCATCGTTGCTGCGGTTATCATCGTACTTGTGGGTCTTGGTGTCATGATCCATAGTAATATCCGATATAAGACGAAGAATGATGAGGAAAACGGAGACAAGGATTTCCGTGCAATTCTAAATTCTGAAGACAAGGAAAAGACATGGACTCTTCTGCGTGGATACATTGCCGCAAATGAGAGAAAGATTCTAGCCGACATATCCTATCATTACGACAATATAACTGAGGGACTCATGACGGAGAATGTAAAAATGCTGCGTAAGTCATTCTATGAGCTGAAAGACAATAAGGAAAAGATGAAAAACCTACGCCGCAAGCATACTATCTGCATGCGTAGGGTCGACCAGGAGATAGCATTGACTAAGAATGCATGGTTCTTCGCTTCATTCAATGAATTAGAGCAGTTGTATTACACGATCAGGCGTATTTGTGAGCCGGCTTATGAACATGTCGACAATAATTTTACTCCTCTGCCAGAGAAATATATCAATGAATTTAGGCCGCAAAAGGAGGCTCTTAAAGATTGTCTGGCCGAGTTCCGTGTAATCAGTTCACTTGGTGAGTATGAACAGTTGCGTGACCTTGAGCCAAAATTGGGCGTACTTCAGCATGAATTCTCTGAGCTAAGAAAGGATCTCATGGATGATATCCAGGCAAAACACGTGAACATCAACACAGCATACCTGTACCTAAACGTTCTTCAGGAGTCCGAATCGATGGTCATCACGCTCTCAAGACTGATCCGCTCTTCAAGGAAGTTTCAGCTAGGATAACGACAAAATGTCGCATGAAGAAAAGCCGTTGCAAGTGAATGAATTGCGACGGCTTTATCATATTAAATGCAAAGTTTCCATCTTCTAAAATATGAACATCTGCAGCACCTTCCATGTTGCAATCATATGGCAGATGTCGCCGAGAATGACGAATACATGGAAGACGGAATGGATATACGGGATCTTTTTGAAACTGTATAGTATAGCACCGGTTATATAGGCTATGCCTTCGCCTACTACCCAAAGGACCACTGTGAGTCCGCAGGTGTCGTAGAACGGCTTGAATGCCACGAGGATGGTCAGTCCCATCAAGACATAGCATGCTGTCTCCAGATAACTCTGTGCCTTCATTTTGCGGAAGCTCAGTCCGGTTCCCACAAGTGCGCTCAGCCATACGAATCCGAATATCACCCATGCCCATGCAGGTTCGCCTGCTGTACGCATGGCGATAAGGGTAAGCGGGGAGTAGCTGCCGGCGATATGCCAGTAGATGGCTGCATGGTCAAATTTTCGTGCGATTTTCTTTGCCTTTTCCCTTGAAGTCGGTATCGAGTGGTAGATGGTTGATGCAGCATACGAACTGCACACGCCGATAAGGTATAGCACAAGGCTGAACGGGGCAATCCAAGAGTCTGATGCAGATCCTTTTACCAGGAAGAATATGCATACGGCAAGGCCCATTATAAGCCCCAGGCCGTGAGTGACACTATTAAGGATTTCCTCGGGGAGGGAATATGTGTTCTGTCGTTTCATTGACTAGTACCTGTTCTTTGAGAAAAGTCCTCTCCAGATGCATTTGCCAAGAGGAGTGACCGCACTCTCATATGGTTTTCCTGACAGGATCAACTCTTCAACCTTTATGTCCTTCAGCTTTTCTGGTTCCACTTCATACGGGTTATCTGAAAGTATGACCATATCAGCTACCTTGCCCGCTTCGAGACTACCTCTTTCCTTCTCATCGAAGGTCGTATAGGCTCCATTGTAGGTTGCCATCCTGAGTGCCTGCTGCACTGTGATTCTTTCATCAGGATTACTATGGTTGACTGCCCTATGAATCCACTGGATAGGGTCAGGATCGGTGCAAGGTGCATCTGATCCTAATGAAACGACAATGCCGTTGTCAGTAAAAGTCTTGATTGGGTTAAGCCTTGATGTCCTTTCGGCTCCGAGAATCTCTTCCAGATATGAATCAGGCTCCTGCTTCCATCCTATGAATGCACTCTGAACAGGCATCTGTATGCCGTATTCCTTGCATATGGCTATGCCTGCTTCCGTTGGAAGGCAGTCGTGTATGATGCCGTGTCTGTGGTCTTTACGTGGATAGTCGTCAAGTGCTGCCTTGATTGCTCTTGTGGCCTGGTCGAATGCCTTGTCTCCGATGGCATGGAGCTCGATCTGAAGACCGAGCCTGTTGGCTTTCTTGCAGAACTCTATGACCTTCTCATCGGAGTAGTATAGGATGCCTTCTCCTCCTTCAGCGTCAGTATAAGGCTCGTTCATAGCTGCGTCATGAGATCCGAAACATCCGTCAAGTGCGCACTCGAAACATCCGCCGATGCGCGGGATCCTGCGAGATGTGGCAACTTTAGTGTTGAGTGCCTGCGGGAATACCCTTATCTGGAATCCGTTGCGAAGAGACTTGGCGAACAGCTTCTCTATGGTGATGTCCAGATTGGCTATGAATCCTACACCGCTCACTGTGTGGATGCTTCCGATTCCCTTGGATGCAAGATAGTCGGTGCAGTTCTGCATGTTGCGGAACAGATCAGGAATCGAAAGAGATCCAGAGATGTAATCAGAGCAAGCGAAGAATGCCTCCTGGTTCATCTCTCCTGTATCGGGATGATATCCGCGGAGCTTGCTGAGCTTCTTGTCGAGCTTGCTTAAAAGGGGAGTGCTGATTATGCATGCGTGTCCGTCGTACTTGACTACCATCACTTCCTTCCCCTGACAAACCGCATCGATCTCATGACGCATGATCAGTCGTCCCTCCTTAACCGAGTGCGGCGATGCACCGAATGCGATGATGGTCTTGGCCTTTGTCTTTGCTGCATAGTCGCCGATCATTCTGGCAATCTCCTCATTGGATTCAGCCTCCATCACATTCAATCCAGCATTGAAGGTAGAGAGTGAAGCAAAGTGCTGATGGGTGTCTACGAATGCCGGTACAACAGCCTTTCCTTTAAGATCAATGACCTCTGCCTTATGGTATTCTGATGGCAAGTCATTTCCTACGTATAGAATTTGTCCTTTATCTTCTACAAGATATCTGTACACTCCGTCGCTTGCGTCAACGGAGAGGATGGTTCCTTTATAACATTTCATTGGTTTAGGTTTTTAGTCGGGCAAAGATAAACAAAAAGTCTATCCAAGGCGCTTTATCATGTGTTTCATCGTATGTCCGAAGAAGTCCTTGTCATCGAGATACCTAAATCCTAGTCTAGAGTACAACGCTTCAACTTGAGGTTTATCTATATCGACAATGAGTCCTGCCACTTTGTGACCAAGTGATGCAGCACGTTCGCACTGTGCCTCAATCATCCTTGAGGCGATGCCTCTTCCCCTGAATTCTGGCAGTACTCCTACTGAATCCAGATAGAAC
>JBGUTV010000034.1:0-5915 GCA_045133255.1 Candidatus Cryptobacteroides sp. | reverse complement strand
TTACCTATGACCAGGTGAATCAGAATAATAAATAAGCCTTTGAAAACTTTCATGACAAACTGTTTTACATGAGCTTTGTGATCTCGTCCTGATATTTCGGGATATCGGGATGCTCTCGAATCCGTCAAGTTCAAGCTCGGCAACAAGAAGACCGGACTCATCACGATGGACGATCTTGATGTAGGAAGGATTGATGAAATAAGACCTATTTTGGCTAATGTCCTGTTCATCTTATTAGGTTGCTTAAATCAGGGGCAAAGGTATAAATTATTTGTCAAACGCCCCTGAAAACACGCTATTTCTCCCCTATTATTGTCATTCTCCCCATTTGCACATCAAATGCGACTATTTCTGGCCTGCCTCGTAATTGAGCGATAATTTTGCGACCGTAAACGAACGAGAAAAATGAAAAAGTTATAAGTAACGGCCTTGGGTGATTCGATTACCAAAGGTGTCGTCCTTACAGACCAGGACAGATATACAGTCACTCAGCAATCCTTTATGGATATGGTAGGGGAAAAGCTCGGAATGGACATAGTCAACTGCGGAAAGTTCGGTTCGACAGTAAGCATGGGTGACAAGATTATCAGCAGACACATTAAAGACATATTGGAAATTCATTACACAAAGACCTTGTTCTGCGCGGACGGTTGAGCTATCCGGAATCCGGATAGTTGCCTCAAAAATGTGTATCTTTGTATTAATATGATGACCTCCAGAACATACCATTCCCTGCATCTTGATATCGTGAGCTTCGATTCAAGTAGTATAATTTATGTCCTTCTGCCTCATAGACTTCCGGCAGAGGAACTTACTGCTATAGAGGAACTGTCCACTAGATTCGAGACCAACATTGTCGCAATCTCTGAGATGGATTGGAACAATGACATGACTCCCCTGTCCTTCCACGTATCGAGAAATCGGTAGTATCATTATTCGGAAATCAGTAGTATCTGTCAAATAGACAGCAGACGTCCTACCAGCTTCCACCGGCACCGCCGCCACCGAAACTTCCGCCTCCAAAACCACCGAAACCACCGCCGAAGCCACTGCCGAATGAGGAACCTCCGCCATACGATCTGCCACTGGTAATGATCGGCCCGACATATATAGTTCTGCGTCCTCCACCAGAGTTATGGTCATTGTTATTTCTCTGACCGACAACAATAATACTGCAGAAAATCAGCAATCCTATAACGAACAGAGCGATTATCATCTCAAAAAAGTCATCTTCTTCATCCGCACCACGAGGTTCTGAAATCTCCCCGCTTGCGAGCTTCATCAGTACATCACAAGCTGCTTCTACTCCTGTATAATAATCATTGATTCTGAAATTCGGAATGAGTTCGTTTTCAATTATCCTCTTTGCGTAAGCGTCAGGGATTGCTCCCTCAAGTCCATAGCCTACTGCGATGAATACCTGACCGGCCGAATCATATGTCTTTGGTTTTACAAGCAGCACGATTCCATTATTGAATTATGCGGAACCCACTCCCCACTCCAGACCGATTCTGGTAGCAAACTCTGATGGATCGTATCCCTCCATATCCTTTACTGTCACGACCACTATCTGGTTTGAAGTGCTGTCATCAAATGCAACCAGGGTATTCTCCAGTGTGGATACCTGCTCAGGGGTGAATACCTTTGCAAGGTCATTGACAAGCCTCTGCGGGTCTGGGCGCGAAGGAATGGCATAGGACACAGCGGCTGCCATAAGACAGACCAGGGTAAGAATATATTTAGAATGAGATTTCATCTGGCAATTCATTTACATCGTCTTCTTTATACGGGAAGAAACTCTTCAACTTCTCACCTGCCATCAGTGCAGCCTGAGACAAGCCCCCGGTAAAGTCACCATTACGGAAATGGTCAGACATCGTCTGGGCGACATCGTTCCAGAAATTCTCAGGAACGACATCATTGATACCTTTGTCGCCAATAATGGCAAACACCCTGGAATTACATGCCAGATATATCAGAATACCGTTTCTAAGTGCTGTCTTGTGCATTCCAAGCTTTACGAAGACCTCCTCTGCACGCCTGACAGGGTCACCGGCACAATTTGCATCAATATGTATCCTGATTTCACCGGATGTACCTTTTTCCGCACATCTGACTGCAGCAACAACGATTTCCTGCTGCTCTGCTGTCAGAAATTTATCAGCTTTCATATAGGATGCTTTAGAATTCCACCTTAGGTGCGGTCTCCGAACCGGCCTGAGCCTCGAAATAGCCTTTCTTCTCAAAACCGAAAACAGATGCGATGATATTGGAAGGGAATCTGCGGATATTTGTGTTATAATCCTTTACAGCCTGATTGAACTTCATACGCTCTGTTGCAATGCGGTTCTCGGTTCCTTCGAGCTGAGCCTGAAGATCCCTGAAGTTCTCATTTGCCTTCAGATCCGGATAGTTCTCCTGGATAAGAAGAAGTCTTCCGAGAGCAGTCGAGAGCTCACCCTGAGCCTCATTGAACTTCGCAACAGACTCTGAAGTCAGATCTGATGGATCCACAGTGACCTGTGTAGCTCTAGCACGTGCAGCAACTACGTTTTCAAGTGTCTCCGACTCATGAGCAGCATATCCCTTTACCGTCGCTACAAGATTAGGAATCAGGTCTGCCCTTCTCTGGTAGACATTCTCCACCTGAGACCACATAGACTGCGTATTCTCGTCAGCAGAAACAAGCTTATTATATACATTCTTTACCCATGCAAAACTGCCTAAAATCACGACTGCGACAACAATCCAGATAATTGTACTCTTTTTCATATCCATAAAAATTTAAAATACCGATAAACAGGCCAAAGTTACAAATTTTTCCAATAAGCCGTCATCATTATCATTTACAGCCGGACTATTTTGTTTATATTTGTGTGTTCAAGATACATCCATGGCAAGACGCAGAAGAGTGATATTCCATATTGACGTCAACTCAGCTTTCTTGAGTTGGACGGCAGTGCAGCTGCTGCAGAGCGGGCATCAGGATATCCGTCTTGTCCCGTCTGTAGTCTCTGGAGACCCTAGCGACCGTCGAAGCATCATCACTGCGGCATCCATACCGGCTAAGAGGATCGGCATCAAGACCGCCGAACCGGTCACGATGGCCATGAGGAAATGTCCAGACCTTGTCGTCGTCAAGGGTGACTGGGAGTGGTACCGAAGATGCTCTGAAGGATTCATAGAGATCTGCCGCAAGTACTCTCCGGTCCTTCAGCAGTTCTCCATCGATGAGTGCTTCATAGACATGAGTCTGCGTAACTGGGGAGAAGACCCCGTGGATGTAGCGACTAGACTCAAGGAGGAAGTGAAGGCAACCCTAGGATTCACGGTCAATGTCGGAATAGGATCCAACAAGCTGCTGGCTAAGATGGCATCGGAGTTCGAGAAGCCAGACAAGGTGCACACCCTCTGGGAAGAAGAGGTGCAGGAGAAGATGTGGCCATTGGATGTACGCGAGCTGTTGTGGGTCGGTAGGAAGACCGAGGAGAAACTCAAGATGTACGGAATCCGCACCATCGGAGACCTCGCCTCCAGAAGCGTAGGTTCGCTGACCAGGTTGGTAGGAAAAAAGTTCGCATCTCAGCTTCATGAAAATGCCAACGGAAGGGATGACTCCCCTGTTGAGACAGAAGTACCGGAAGCCAAGAGCATCAGCGCGGAAAGGACATTCTCCAACGACATAGGGACTGAGAAGGATGTAGACCGGGCGCTCTTCAATGTGGCATGCATCGTAGCCCACAGAATGCGAAGGGCTGACTTCTATACATCATGCGTATCCGTCTTCATAAAGTACAGGGACTTCTCTGTAGTACAGAGACAGCATCAGATGGCGCAGCCGACAAACATCACGGCGATCATCCTCAATGAAGCCAGAGCACTGATACGGGACATCTGGGACGGAGAGTCTCCTATCAGGCAGATTGGTCTAGGAGTATCCAAGCTCAGCCATGAGAGCGCCGTGCAGATGTCACTCTTCGAAGATCCGAAGATGGACTTCTACCGGGAGTGGGACCGAAAGTATGATGAGGAGAAGTCTCAGAATGAAGATGCCAGGACTCTTGCATACGAACGAATGAAACAACAATGACATATATATCGGACATGAAGAAGCTCATATTCATTGATGCCTGCATGAGAGCAGGCTCAAGAACCAGACGACTCGCAACCCCTATCATTGCAGAACTTGGCAAGAGGTATTCTGTAGAAGCCGTCGACCTGACAAAGAACATTTATCCGGTTGCAGACAACTATACCCTCGAGGACAGGAACCAGGGAGTCGTTCCGGAAGAACACGTTGACCTGGCCAAGAGGATTGCAGCAGCTGACAGGATCGTCATCGCAGCTCCCTTCTGGGACATGAGCTTCCCAAGCGCTCTGAAGGTCTTCTTCGAGAACATGTCACTCTTCGGAATCACCTTCGACTCAAATGAGAAGGAGTGCTATGGTCTCTGCAAGGCAGAGAAGGTGATGTACATAACATCACGCGGAATGAACATCAGCACCGGAGACCCTCTGGAGCAGGCCACGCCATACATCAAGGCCATCTCATATCTCTGGGGCTGGGGTGAACTGACAGTTGTAGCGGCGCAGAACATGGACTACAGTTCAGAGAAGGAGATAGAAGAAAGAATTACCAGGGCTATTGAAGAGGGCCTTGAAATCTGCAAGACATTCTGATAATGGGACATTACAACATACATTTCAGCCCTACAGGGGGAACCAAGAAGGTCGCTGATATCATATGCAGCGCATTGGACGGAGAGTTCAATGAGATCGACCTTTGCAGCAATATCGAGCTGACATCATTATGCGAAGACGACATCTGCGTGGTATCCGTTCCATCCTATGGAGGAAGAGTCCCGGCGACCGCGGTCGAGAGGCTGACGAGCATCTCCGGTAACGGGGCCAAGGCTGTACTTAACTGCGTATATGGCAACCGTGCCTGGGAAGACACTCTGACTGAGCTTCAGGACACTCTGGAGGATCTGGGATTCAGATGTGTCGCAGCGTTAGCTACAGTCGCGGAACATTCCATCTTCCGACAGTTCGCCACCGGCCGTCCGGATGAGCAGGACAAGGCAGATCTCGTTGAGATGGCGGGAAAGATTCAGGAAAGACTTTGCGAAGACTATACCGGTAGGCTGGCACTTGAAGGAAGCCACGGGACATATAGGGAGTTTGGCGGTTCACCATTGAAGCCATACGGAAACGACTCTTGCTCCGGATGCGGACTATGCGCCAGGAAATGCCCGGTAGCAGCCATTGATGCCACGAATCCAAAGGCAACGGATTCTGAAAAGTGCATCAGCTGCATGAGATGCATCAGCATCTGCCCTAAGGGTGCACGAGGAGTGGATCCGGCATTGTTGGCTGCCATCAGTGAGAGGATATCTCCTCATCTTGGCGGTAGAAAAGACAACCACCTATTTCTTTAATCTGCAGAAGTTTATGGACGTCATAATAAGACAGGCGCTCAAGGAGGAAGCATCACAGATTACGGAACTTTTCATGCTGGCATGGCCGGTGGATGAGATTCTAGAATCAAATGATCTTACACATGAGCAATTACATGAATCTATCACCATGGTATCCGCAAGTGAGGAGACCATCTACAGCTTTGAAAACACCCTTGTAGCAGAGGTTGATGGCAAGGTCGTAGGGGCTATGTGCGCCTATGACGGAGCAGACTATCAAAGGCTCAAGCAGCCTTTAGTTGACACTCTAGGGCCGGACTGCGGGTTTGCGAAGATGAAAGAAACCGAGGCTGGAGAGTTCTATCTGGATTCAGTAGGAGTACTGCCAGAATTCAGGGGAAGAGGCATCGCCTCAAGGATGATTGAGGCACAGTGCGAACGTGCTGCATCACTTGGTCACAAAGTGGCAGGACTCATTGTCGATATAGATAAACCTCA
>JBGUTV010000033.1:0-113036 GCA_045133255.1 Candidatus Cryptobacteroides sp. | reverse complement strand
GTATTTGGGGTGGCTACACTGGTGAAGGAGCAAAGACTGTTCTTCCGTCTGTGGCTCATGCAAAGATCTCTATGAGACTTGTTCCTAATCAGGACAGCGAGACTATCACAAGACTCTTCAGCGAGCATTTCAACGCAATAGCTCCTGACTATGTGAAGGTTGAGGTCAAGCCGCATCACGGTGGTGACGGCTTCCTGATTCCGATTTCATCTCCGGCGTATAAGGCAGCAGAAAAGGCTATGACTGAGGTTTATGGCATTGAGCCTGTACCTTCTCGTGGTGGCGGTTCAATTCCTATTCTTGCTGACCTTCAGCGTATTCTTGAGATTGATCCTCTTCTGATGGGTTTCGGACTGGAGCGCGACACAATTCACTCTCCAAACGAAAGCTATCTTCTTAGGCAGCTCTTCGCAGGAATGGAAGCCATTGCATTGTTTTACAGATACTATTAATTCATACTGATGGAGATGGTGATGTCGGAAAAACCGTGGCCGCCCGTGTCCTCGTGAACGAGAGGGCCCGCTGCGTAGCAGTGGGAGGGATTCAGTTTTTCCAACATCACCATCTTCGCATTGTACATCAATAACATAATATGAACAGAAAAGAACTATTCCAGCAGATACAGGCAAAGAAAAGTATGCTTTGCGTAGGCTTGGACGTTGATTTCAATAAGATGCCTGAGCACGTGAAAGCATTGGCCAACCGTGGTGAGCTCGCACTCAAAGGAGAACTCTACAAAGGCAAAGCACGCTCGATCATCGAGTTCAACAAGGCAATCGTAGATGCAACTGCAGCGCACTGCGTGGCATACAAGCCAAACCTCGCATTCTATGAGTGCTATGGAATCGAAGGAATGAGAGCTCTGGATGCTACAGTTGACTATATCCGCAGCAAGTATCCTGAAATCTTCCTCATTGCAGACGCAAAGAGAGGAGACATCGGCAACACTGCGAAGATGTATGCTAAGGCATTCTTCGAGGAGATGGATTTCGATGCAGTGACAATTGCACCATACATGGGAGCAGACAGCGTGACACCTTTCCTTGAGTATAAAGACAAGTGGGCAATCGTTCTTGCTCTTACTTCAAATGCATCAGCTTACCAGTTCCAGAATGCTCAGAAGGACGGCAAACCGCTCTATCAGGCAGTCATGGAGGAAATGATGGAAATATCTACACCTGACAATATGATGTTTGTCGTAGGAGCGACCAAGGCTGACAAGCTTCAGGAACTCCGCAGCTTCTGTCCGGACAACTTCTTCCTCGTTCCTGGAGTAGGAGCGCAGGGCGGATCGGCTGAGGAGGTGATCGCTAACGGATCGAATGACCACGGCGGACTTCTCATCAACTCTTCACGCGGAATACTCTTTGCCGACAGCACAGAGAACTACGCAAAGGTTGCCGGCGAGGTAGCTGCCAAGACAGCAAATCTCTAGGATTTTCTGATAAGGATTGCCAGAAGCGAGCAGACGCCCATCACAAGAGGGTAGTAGAGGTAGGAGCTGATTGAGAATACGGGTACATCAGTAAGTCCAGAGGCCAGAAGCAGCTGGGCTCCGTAAGGGATGATTCCCTGAACCATACAGGAGAAGGTGTCAAGAATACTTGCCACCCTTCGCGGGTCCAGACCGAATCTCCTGGAGATGTCGCTTGAGATTCCTCCGACAGTGATGATGGCGATCGTGTTGTTGGCAGTACACATATTTGCAAAGGATACCAGTGCGGCGATGCTCAGTTCAGCGCCGCGCTTTCCTTTTATATTGCGGGTCATGGCGCCGACAATCCAGTCTATGCCGCCATTGATGCGGATCAGTTCAAGCATTCCGCCTGCAAGGAGGGTTACGATTATAAGGTCGCCCATTCCGGCGATTCCTTCGCCTATGCCTTTGAGAAGGCCTGTCCAGCTTAGACCACAGAACCCCAATCCGAGAATGGCATTGATGCCGATTCCTATTGCAAGGACGGCAAGCACGTTCACTCCGGAAAGCGCAAGAGCTATGACAAGGATATATGGAATAAGCAGATGCCAGTCGATGTGACCGTGTTCCGGAATGAATGTAACTGATGATCCGAGGAATATGTAGAGAATACATATGATCAGGGCAGCCGGCCATACAATCCTGAAGTTTGCCTTGAACTTGTCTCTCATCGAACAGCCCTGGGTTCTGGTTGCGGCAATAGTGGTATCAGAGATGAATGAGAGGTTGTCTCCGAAGAATGCTCCTCCCACTATGATGGCGGTGATGAATGCCGGTTCGCATGTGAATCCTGTTGCGCCACCTGCCTGAAGCTGGGATGCAATGCCGGATGCAATCGGTACGAGGGCGACAATCGTTCCCACGCTTGTGCCTATCGACATGGAAATGAAGCAGGCCGCAAGAAACAGTCCTGCAAAGATGAATTTTCCTGGAAGAATGGCCATTGCGAGATTGACTGTGGCATCGATCGCTCCGATTGCCTTGGCTGTAGAAGCGAATGCGCCGGCCATAATGAATATCCATATCATGAGCAGCACGCTCTTGTTGCCTGCACCTTTCGAGAAAGCCTCGATTCTCTTCTCCAGCGTCTCACCTCGGCTTATCAGCATTGCGTATACTGATGCAATCAGGAAGGCTGATGCAACAGGCACGGCATAGAAATCCTTAGCCACAATGGATGACAGGAGATAGATGCACACAAAAACAAGAAGCGGACTGAGTGCAAGCAGTCCCCGACGTCTGGATATATTATCTTGCATAAATTATAATGACTTGATGAAGAATTCCTTGCACATCTTTCTGCTGATGTCGTAGGAAGTGCAGTGTGTCTTGTGCTGCAGACGGTCCACGCCTGAAAGATCGCAGACATACAGCTTGTCGATCAAAGAAAGGTAAATCTTTGAGTATGTGATATCGAGGTGTCGTTGAAGGTCGCTTGCATATTCCATGGTAAGAATCACCTCCTCTTCCGAAAGATTGTCCTTGCAGAAGATGTACAGCCCGTATTCCTTGAAATCCCCATAGAATCCCGCGCCTACCTTCTCGATCTTGCTTGCAATGATTCGGCGAAGAGGGAGGGCCAGATTCCAGTAGTCGTACTCAAGGTGTCCTATGTATTTGCCATCCTGAAGACCATATCCATATCCTGAAGCAAGAATCCTGTCTACATCTTCGCGGTCGTCTTCCTCAACCTTCAGGCCTGCCATTTCCCGTAGAAGGTTCTGAGCTACATCCTTGCGAGGCTCCATAGCCCTTGTGACCTCGATGCCCAGCGAACGGTCCTCCATCTGAAGGTCCGGTCTGTCTTCGTTTACCAAGGCAGAATATTCCTCACCAAGAAGCGTCTCCAGTGTAGCCTTGGCGTATCTTTCAAAGAAACAGGTATCGAATTTTCTCTTTGACATTATTCAAATTCTTTTGCAAGGCCTCCCTCGCTGGTTTCCTTGTACAGTGAAGGAAGATCCTTACCTGTCTCCTTCATTACTCTTACAGCCTGATCGAATGACACGCGATGCCTTCCGTCAGTGTACAGAGCATATATGCTGGCGTCCAATGCGCGGGCTGCTGCGTATGCATTTCTCTCGATGCATGGAATCTGCACCAGACCGCATACCGGGTCGCAGGTCAGGCCGAGATGGTGCTCCAAGCCCATTTCTGCGGCATATTCTATCTGTGACGGAGTGCCGCCCATAAGCTGTGTCGCTGCAGCTGCAGCCATTGCGCAGGCAACTCCCACCTCTCCCTGGCATCCGACTTCAGCCCCTGAGACAGATGCATTATACTTGACTATGTTGCCGATAAGTCCGGCTGTAGCCAATGCTCTGACTATTCTCTGGTCGCTGAAACCATAGACCTTCTTCAGGTGGTATAATACGCCGGGAATCACTCCGCATGAGCCGCATGTGGGTGCCGTTACAATGGTACCTCCGCACGCATTCTCTTCACTTACTGCAAGAGCATATGAAAATATAAGTCCTCTTGTGCGGAGAACATCTCCGTATCCTTCAGCTCTTACATAATAGCTTGCTGCCTTTCGGCGTAGTCCCAGAGGCCCGGGGAGTGCGCCTTCCTGATCTATACCCCTCTGAACGGCGTCCTGCATCACCTTCCATACAAGTTCGATGTATTCCCAGAATCCGTATGTCTGTCCTTCTGTATCATCTACATATTCCCAGAATGTCTTGCCGTTTCTGTTGCACCAGTCCAGGATTTCCTTCATCGAGTGCATGCTGTAGATCTCGTTTTCCTCCTCGTTGTCGATGGGATGGTCCATGCAGATGATGTCTCCTCCGCCTATGCTGTAATAGGTCCATTTGTCATAAAGGTCGCCGTCATGATTCACGGAAGCTATCTTCATTCCGTTCGGATGTACCTGAAGGAATTCCTTAGGCCTCCACTCTATGTGCACGTCTCCTCGTCTTCTTTCGTGTGCCTCAAGGGTTTCCTTGTCTGTCCATTTCCATGTGCTGTAAGCCTCTTCTATGGCCTTGTCTGTGAGATGTCCTTTGCCTGTGGCTGCAAGCGAACCATATAGTGTGACATGCAGATGTTCGCAGTCCGGATGGTTTTCCAGATAATTGCGTACTGCCTTGAAAGGCCCCATGGTGTGACTGCTGGACGGTCCCTTTCCTATCTTATATATTTCCTTTACGGTCTTCATTCTTATCATCTTGTATATCAAGACAAAGATACACCTTTTTAGTGAAATGAGGGCATAGAACTTGCCTTTCTGATACCCGGTTATGTTAAAGAAGTGTAAAATATCGATGATGCTGCTCCTTCTCTCCTGCCTGACGGCCTTTGCTCAGCAGGAGAAGGAGCAGGTTGACAGTCTTCCGCGACCGATTCCGGATCTGCTGTCTCCAGATCTTTTCATTCCGAAAAGTCGTCTGGTCGGATTTCAGCCATGGACCTATGCTCCTCTGCCAAGACCGGTCGTATATGTGCTTCCGACTTTCGGATTTGACGGCAGCATAGGTTTCGGAGAGTATGCAGTTGAACATCCCGAGAAGTTCTTCTCGACCCTTGAAGGATATAACAGTATAGATATCCCGCAATTGTATCTCACAGAGCAGATGATGATAGGAAACACCCTGAAGCTGGGAAAGAAAATATATTTCATGTCCGGGATACTTTATGGCGCTCAGCTTGGAATAATGGGTAACAACTGGGGAATGGGAACCAGAGAAGGATTCATAATCCATCCTTCATCTGTTGTCACTATAACCATATGGAATCAGTATTTCCAGTCTGTCTCAGTGTACTCGCCTGTCATGTATCCGGATACGGACAACAGCGGGGCGGCAATAAGAATGCCTGCAACACCGGAAGTCTTTTCCTTCGGCGTGCAGGCAACCTTTGTTGTCGGGGAATTTGTTATCGATATCGGTGCTTCCGTCGCTCCTGTTCCGTATCAGAAGCGTCAGCACTCAGAACTCCGCTATAAATAGTCTTCGAAATACATTGTTATCTTGTCGTTGAGGTGGATCCTGTCCTTGCCCATCACATTGTGCTCGGCGCAAGGATATGGGAAATAGTCTACCTGAACATTGTTCTTCACGCATTCACGTACGAAACTCAGACTGTGCTCCCACACGACCACAGGGTCAATCGCGCCCTGACAGATGAGAAGCTTGCCCTTGAGATCCTTTGCCTTGCTGATGAGGCTTGTCTTCGCATAACCTTCAGGGTTCCTCTCCGGATGGTCCATATATCTCTCTCCATACATCACCTCGTACCATTTCCAGTCAATCACAGGACCGCCTGCGACAGCAACCTTGAAGATTTCAGGGTAGTTTGTGATAAGTGATATGGTCATGAATCCTCCGTAGCTCCATCCGTGTACTCCGATCCTGTCCTTGTCCACGTAAGGAAGACTCATAAGCATCTTGACTCCTTCCATCTGGTCGGCCATCTCAGCCTGACCGCATTGTCCGTGGATTGCCTTTTCGAATGCTGCTCCTCTGTTGTCTGTGCCCCTGTTGTCCTGAACGTAGACAAGGTAGCCTCTCTGAGCCATATGCATCTCCCATCTTCTGAGATTTGCAAGGAATGTGTTTGTAACCATCTGAGAATGAGGGCCTCCATAGACATATACTATGGTAGGATACTTCTTTGACGGGTCAAAGTCGATAGGCTTGATGAGTCGGTAGTAGTTGTCGTACTGACCGTCTGCACTCTTGACTGTGCCGAGGCTGATTTCTGTGTAGGCGTAGTCAAGGGTAGGGTCATCTGCTGTAAGGATGTTCCTGATGACCTTTCCGTCTGATGAGCAGAGATCTGCAACTCTAGGAGTCGTCAGGTTGCTCCAGCAGTCGACATATTGAGTGAGGTCAGGACTCATCTCAATGTTGTGCCATCCTTCTGCGACAGTAAGCTGTTCCGGCTTGCCGAACTTTGCTTTTGAAAGACCTTTGGGAGAAGCTTTGACGCTGATTCTGAAAAGGTGGTTCTCTATAGGGGAAATCTCTGCAGATGTATACCATACGTATTTGCCGTCATTTGCAACGTACTGTACGTCGGCATCTGTCTCTGTCAATCTTCTGATGTTGCCTTCTGTGTCGCATAGATAAAGGTTCCTGTAACCGTCACGGTTGTCAGTGCGGTAAATGAAGAGGTCGCTGCTGCCTTTGAGGAACCACACAGGGTCGCGAGGCTCGACATATTTTTCGTTGTCCTCTGTAAGGATAGTCTTGAGGAAATCTCCTGTGAGGGCATCGTACATGTTGAGCTTCAGATGCTTCTGGCTTCTGTCCAGAACCTGGATGAGTATCTTGCTTCCGTCTGGTGTCCAGGTGATGTTGGTCAGATACCTGTCGTATCCGAACTCGTCAGCCTTTACATATACGGTCTTTCCATCGGTTAGGCTGTAGATGCCCAACTGCACATTCTCAGAGCCCATGCCTGCCATCGGGTACTTGATTTCCCGGAGTGTGCCTGTCCTGGAAGTGATGTCCAGAAGCGGAAAGGTTGTCACCTTGGACTCGTCCTTGCGGTAGAATGCGAGATGTTCGCGTGACGGTGACCAGAATGTTCCGCCTTCGATGCCGAATTCGTTTCTGCTTACCACTTGACCGTAGGTGATCTGTGGATTCTCGCTCTCAGCTACAAGCACTGTGTCTCCTTCTGTCTTGGCAATGTAAAGACTCTGTCCTTTGATCACCTCCTTAGGGAATTCTGTTTCAGGTTCTCCCTCCCATTTGTGGGAATACCATCTTGGGACAAGGTCTCTTGAAAGGGTTGTCTCTGCCGTGTTAAGGATTTTTCCTTTACTGTCGTTTGCCGGTCTTGTGCTGATGACTCCCGGCTGAGCTGACAAAGTCAATCCCAGGCACAATGTACCCAGGATTATGATGAATCTATTCATAGTGTATTGATTATAAATCTCTTACTGATACAATTCTATCGACGATATATTTCTGTTTTCCTCTCCATGGCAGTGTTCCCAAGTATTCCTTGTAATGAAGTTCGACCATCTTGCCGCCGCATCTCATAAGTGAGTCGGCAATTGATGGATCTTCAATGGAGAAGTCGAATTCATATGACTGGATTGCGCCTGCATTCACTCCTTTTCCCTTGCCGAAGCCTGCCTGAATGGCTCTTCCTTCGTATGTCTTGAAAACATATCCTTTGTAGACGACAAAATTAAGTTCACCAGCCTTCACGCCCTCGCCGAAAACAAAATAATATTTGATGAAGATGAATGCAGAAAGTGCCAGAATGATTATCAGTGTCAATGTGCCGAAAAATTTCCCTTTCATAAGAATAATGAATTTTAATATAGCCTAACAAAAATAGTGAAATATTCCGTATCTTGGTCTCGCGTTAGTTTAGAAATTATGAGAAATATCCTCCGTCTTATCGCATTCGTGGCGCTCATGCTGGTTTCTATGAATGTGTATGCTTTTGATAATCAGTCTTTTGACAGATGGCAGAATGACAAGTTTTCAATGTTTGTCCATTTTGGACTTTACTCGCATCTGGGTGGAGTATGGGATGGTGAGCCCGTCAAGAGAGGATATAGCGAGCAGATACAGTCATTTGCCGGAATCTTCAGTGACTGGTATGCCGCTACTGCCGAGGAGTTCGATCCGGTAAATTTTGATGCTCCTGCAATCGTCGCACTTGCAAAGCAGGCGGGGATGCGCTCTATCGTGTTTACATCCAAGCATCATGACGGTTTCTGCATGTTTGATTCGGTCACTACTGATTTCGACAGCGTCGAGGCTACTCCTGCAGGCAGGGATTATGTGAAGGAACTGTCAGATGCGTGCCGCGAGGCCGGTATCCGTTTCGGACTCTATTTCTCACTTATCGACTGGCATTATCCACATGCATATCCGATTTCCAGCCATAATGCGGACTTCATAACCCCCGAGCATCATGAGCTGAATAAGGCTCAGGTCAGGGAACTTCTCTCCAATTATGGCCCTGTGTCTGAACTGTGGTTCGATATGGGCTCCCTTACTCCGGAACAGAGCCGTGAACTTTATGATCTGGTGAAGGAACTGCAGCCGGACTGTCTTGTCAGCGGAAGGCTTGGCAATGATATGTATGATTTTGCTGTCATGGCTGATAACCGACTGCCTGATTCGCAACTTCAGGCGCCTTGGCAGAGTGCCGCCTCAATGTTTCCGGAGACCTGGAGCTGGAGGAGCTGGCAGGAGAGGGGAGAAGTATCGGATAAGGTTGCTCAGAAGATAAGGAGCCTGGCTGAAGTTGTTTCAAGAGGAGGAAATTATCTCCTGAATATCGGTCCTTGTGCAGATGGTTCCGTAGAGGATTTTGAAAGTGAGGTGCTCAGGAGGATGGGAGCCTGGCTGGATGCTAATGGAGATGCGGTATATGGTACGTCACCGTCGCCGTTCAGACAGAGTTATGATTGGGGATGTGTTACTGTCAAGGGTAATGAAATGTATCTTATTCTTACTGGCAGATGTCCTGAAGATCAGGAGATTGTGCTTCCGGTGAAAGGATATCGCCTCAAGCAGTGCCAGACTCCGGGAGTCCGCTGCAAGTCGCTTGCAGGTTCACTTGTCATAGCAGTGCACGAAGATCTGTATTCCAATCCTTCCGAGCCGAAGGTCATCCGTCTTGTCTTCGATAAGGACATCAAGCCTTTCCGTTCGATGCAGAGCGTAGGCAGGTCAGAAATCCTGTCATGGTACAATGCTGTTCCCGACTATAGTTATTCCTGCTTTGACTACTACAGCAATTATCGCAGTACAGTCGGATATAACTGGCTTGTTTCAGGTAAGGGAAAGATTTCAGAAGTGGAAATCATATATACGGATGACGAGGTCGGAAGGAATATCTGCCTTGAAGCAGGAGGCAGTTCTGTCAATGTCAGCCTGGATGCGTCTCAGGGTTTTGAAATCACTCAGGCCGCATCTGTTCTCAGCCAGGAAATTGCCGGAATCAGAGGTGGGGTCTTTGACGGGCCTGCATCGTGGGAAAACTTCGACTGGCAGGGATTCCATGGCGAGAAGCCGTCAGGGGAGACATTTGTTTCCAGACCTTTTTCAAATTACCTTATGACTACTGCAGTCGAGATGCAGGAGGCCGGATATGCTTTGTTTGATCTGGCTTCCGGCAATGGCGTCGAGGTGATGGTAAACGGAAAGACTATGCTTAAGCATCTCAATCCGTACCGTTCGTCTTTACATAAGGAAAAGGTTCTTCTATATCTTCCGAAAGGAAGGTCGGATGTTGCCGTAAGATCGTACAATAGATTCGAAAAGACTGCGGCTGCATCCTTTGCTCCTGATCCTGATGGCTGCGTCTATAGAATGACGCTCAGGCTGCCTGCTCCAGTGTCTGCGGATGACTTGAACGTGCGACTTGTTTCGGCTGATAGTAAATCAGTTCATAGCGACTGTCGTCTGCATAATATCCGATTGATTTTCAAATAATATAAACCCTATCTAAATTTTGAGGATTCTGCAAAAATTGCTATTTTTGCCATGATTGTGAGCAATGTTTTTCGCAATGCTACTCCTGGTGTATGTAAATAATTGAAAGTTAAGATATTATATGAAAATTAAGATTGGTATCATTCTCCTTGCATCAGTGCTTTTCTGGGCTTGTAATGGCAACGGTAATGAAGGCTCTCAGCAGAGTGACTCAAATGTCGTTCTTTATGAAGGCGCAGTTGAACTTGCAGACAAGCAGTTCGGACTTTATTATGGCGACAGAAACGGAAATGAAACAGGAGTCTACTATGTTGTCCTAAGTGACGCCATGTGCTTCCGTGCAGGTTTTGGCAAACCTTATATGGACTCTGAAGGTGATATGCTTGTACTGGAGTTCAATGGACCTCTTGCCGAGGACGAACTCAATCCGAGAATTCCTGCCGGAACCTATGTTGTCGGAGCTGTAAAGAGCGGAGAGAACACTATTGATTCTGCCAGATCGTATGTTCAGAGATTCGTGGGAAATATCCAGAGTAAATATGACTTAAAGTCAGGAAGCATCACTGTCGGTGCTTCTCAGTCCGGCGGATATGATATTTATACTACAGATCTTGTGATTACCAAGGGAGGAGTCGATTATTCCGTACGATATTCTTACAATGGCGAGATTCTTCTCGAGGATTATAAACTTGTGGCCCCTTCTCAGGTGGGACTCAAGGAAGATGTGGTCGATATGCCTTTTGCAGATGCTGCAGGCGGATATTATGGTAATCTCTACGGCAATGGCACCGCTAACTACATGGTGACGCTCAATACAAGAGGTTTTGCTGATGATGACACCAATACTCTTCCTGGAATGATGCTGGTTCTTAATCTTTTTGATGAACTTCCAAAAGGTGACAATAAGAAGATTGTCATCAATCCGGGTACATATACTGTCCAGACATATATGAATGCTGCAGTTGGAACTATGCTTTATGGTCTTACGATGTCAGACTCCTCTGGAGCAAGTTCGCCATTCGGTACATTCTTCTATCAGGTTACTGCAGAAGGTCAGCAGTCTGTTGAATTCATTGACTCGGGTACGCTGAAGGTTGACCATGATGATGATGCTGATGGTGACGGTGATTATAAGTATACATTTGAGTACGACTTCAAGTCTTCTGTTGCAGGAAGAGGCTACCGTGGTACATGGATAGGCGAAGTGCCTATGTCTGATCTTTCTACAGATTCGGACAGAGTGATTCTTTCAACTCTTGAGGATGATGTGTACTGCGATATGTCAAAAGCCGAGGTGGGAACATTGGCTAAAGTCGAAGTGCTCAAGTCTACATTGGATACTGATGCTTATCCACGCAAGGATCTCAAGTCTGTATGGCAGCTTCACCTCGCTCCTAGAGACTGGACATCAGAAGAGAAGAAGGAATATGATTGGGATGAACGACTCGAGGTATGGTGTCCTGACGGAGACTGTATGGTCCTTGAATTCGTTCTTCCGGTTGATTCTAACGGCGAGATTGCTCCTAGACCTAATTACGAGTATACATACACTATTCAGCCGAACTGTTCGATCGATAATCCTGAGAATGCCATGTGCTGCAGTCAGATGGGACGTCCATATGATGACCTTTTCCATCCTGAGACAGCACAGTATTGGGGATACGCAAACTACAGCTGGTTCCCTAAGGAGTTCGATTACTGCAATGCCAGAAGAGGATTTACATGGGACGGATGGTTCAGAGGTGTGTGGTATTATCATCTGAGAACAGGCAAGTATTTTGATATGGATGAAAATGCTCCTGGAGTATTCGGTACAGTGAAGGTCATCAGGAACGGCAACATCTACACCGTTGTATGGGATCTTCTTGATGATGCAGAATCTCCAAATAAGATTCAGGGACAGTGGTCAGGTGAGATCAGACGCTCTGTAAATATTTAATGAATACACATATTATGGAAAGAACATTAGTCATTTTAAAGCCTGGCTGCCTCCAGAGAGGCCTTGTGGGCGAAGTCATTTCACGATTTGAGAAGAGAGGCCTTAAGCTCGTAGCAATGAAGATGGTACAGCTTGATGAGGAGATACTTAAGGTTCATTATGCTCACCTTCTTGACCGTCCGTTCTTCCCATGGCTCAGGGATGGAATGATGGCAGCACCGGTAATTCTCTGCTGCTGGGAAGGTTATAGCGCAGTACAGGTTGTCCGTGATATGGCTGGTGCAACAAAGGCAAGCAAGGCAGTACCTGGAACAATCAGGGGTGACTATAGCATGAGTGCTCAGGAGAACATCGTTCATACATCTGATTCTCTTGAGAATGCAGAGATCGAGTTGAAGAGATTCTTTGTTGAGTCTGACTACTGCGATTATACATCGCCGCTCGATCCATTCAAATATGCGCCAGACGAAATCTAAATTCCATAAACTATGAAAATCACATGTGTCGGTGATGCATACATTACCGGCGATATGATGCGTAACGGACTTCGTCCTTTCCTAGGAGAGGACGATAGTCTTGAGGTCTTCTTTTTCGGAGATCCAGATCAGTCGGTTATGCGTGACCTTGTAAAGATCATCGAGGCCGGAAGACGTGAGGATGTACCGGTGCCGGAAGGACTTTGTGAAGCAGTCGCTGACTCGGATCTTCTGATAGTTCATCTTTGTCCTGTTACCCGTAATATGATTGAGTCAGCCAAGTCTCTCAAGGCTATCATGAGCTGTCGCGGAGGCTTGGAGAACGTTGATGTCCAGGCTGCTACAGAGAATGGTATCATTGTTTCCAATAATCCGGCACATAATGCAAATGCAGTTGCTGAGTTTACCATTGGTCTGATACTTTCAGAAACCCGTAATATCTGCCGCTCAAACTTTGCATTGAAGAACGGACAATGGCGTAAGGTCTATCCGAACACGACAACCACTATAAAGGAAATGACTGAGATGACGGTCGGAATTGTCGGTTACGGATCAATCGGACGTCTTGTCGCTCATAAGCTTTCCGTATTCGGCTGCAGGATAGTTGTAGCAGATCCTTTTGTCAAGGAATGCAGGGAGGACTATGTTACACTAGTGACCTTGGACGAACTTCTTGCTCAATCAGATATTGTCACTCTTCATGCACGTTCAAACGGTGCGGTCATGACTGACCGTGAATTCGGACTTATGAAGCAGAATTCATATCTTATAAATACTGCGCGTCCTTGTCTTGTTGATTCTGATGCATTCAGACGTGCAATGGACAGCGGTAAACTTCTCGGAGCTGCCTTCGATGTGTTTGAGACGGAGCCTGCCATTCCGGAGTTCTATCGTGAATACGACAATATTACCATTACCAACCACTTGGGTGGATATACCATTAATTCCTATTCAGATGCACCTGGCTATGCTATCAGAAATTATCTGAATTATCTCAATGGCAAGAGTGATCTCGCATTCTGGGTAAACAGAAATCAACTGCCTGAATAACCATTAAACAAATAACACTAAACAATATGCATTCAATTCTTATCGGACGTCCTGAGCTTAAAAAAGCTTTGGATTCGGTAACTGAAGTTGCAGGCTATCTCTGGAAGAAAGGCTGGGCAGAGCGAAACGGCGGCAATCTCACGCTGAATATCACAGAATATGTTGATGACCAGATGCGTACGCTTCCTGCAATAAGCGGCGTACTTCCTATCGGTGTAACACTGCCGAATCTCAAGGGCTGCTATTTCTATTGCAAGGGAACAGGAAAACGTATGCGCGATCTTGCGCGTGATCCTATGTCTGCAGGAAGCATCATCCGTATCCTTGACGATTGCGCTACATATGAGATAATCGCTGATACTGTAGTCAAGCCTACTTCAGAGCTTCCTTCTCACCTGATACTTCAGGATTATGCAATTGCCGAAGGCACTGGCTACAAGGCAACTCTTCATACTCATCCTATCGAACTGGTGGCGATGTCTCATTCAAAGGAATATCTGGATTCAAAGCACCTGACTCAGATTCTATGGTCTATGATTCCCGAGACCCTTGCATTCGCTCCGCTTGGAATAGGTGTCGTTCCGTATGCTCTCCCATCATCTGTCGAGCTGGCAGATGCTACGCTCGAACTCGTGAAGAAGCATGATGTGGTTCTTTGGGAAAAGCATGGAACTGTTGCTGTCGGACCGGATATGATGGAAGCTTTCGATCAGACAGATGTACTTAACAAGGCTGCCTGCATCTACATGACAGGAAAGAATTTCGGATTTACTCCGGAAGGAATGACTCCGCAGGCTGTGCAGGAAATCAGGGACGTATTTAATCTGCCGGATAAAAGATAATTGATTATGAAAAGAATAATGACATTAATGTCTGTGGCATTGCTCGCTCTCTCAGCATGTACACAGCAGCCAACTGAGAAGGTGAAGATCCTTGCACATAGAGGAAATGCAAGTACAGGTGCAGAGTTCACTACAGATGAGAACACACTTGATGCCCTGAAGCGTGCTCAGGAAAGAGATTTCGACGGAATCGAGTTTGATGTTCATCTTACAGCTGATGATCAGCTTGTTATCCATCACGACAACAAGATACCGGGAACTGATCTTACATGTCAGGGCAGCACTTTTGACGAGATCAGAGCTCATCGTCTTCCTTTCGGTCATCAGATTCCAACTCTCCGTGAGTGGCTTGAGCAGGCAAAGCAGACTCCACACATCCTTCAGATGCTTGAGCTTAAGTCACATAAGCGTGAACGTGAGGTGCTTCTCATAACTAAGTGTCTTGAGGTAATCCGTGAACTTGACATGGTTGACCAGATGTATATGCTTTCATTCAAGTCTGAGACTCTTGATGAAGTTCTTCGTCAGCAGCCGGATATGAAGACAATCCTCAATTCGAGCAGCCTTCACCATTCCCTGACTCCTGCAGAAGTAAAGGAGAAGGGCTATACAGCTGCTTCATACAACATCAATGTGATTCTCCAGTATCCTGAGTGGATCCAGGAATTCAAGGACTATGGTATAGAGACTTTCTTCTGGATGGTCAACTCATCATATCTTTACGACCTTGCAGGTGAACTCGGATTCACATGGGCAACAACTGATTTCCGTGATGTAATAAAGAAGTAAATCTTATATTATATATAAAAAAGTATAGCGGCTGAATTCTTTCGGCCGCTATACTTTTTTATGTTATTTGATTTCTAGAGAACTGCCATGATCGCTGCTACAAGTGCAAGGATTGCGTAGAACTCAGGAAGCGCTGCATAGATCAATGTGTTTGTCTGCACGTCGTGTCCCTGTGAGATTCCTACGATACCGTTAGCGCAGACCTGGCCCTGGCGGATACCAGAGAAGAGGCATACGAGACCTACTGCAAGACCAACTCCGAAGAGCATCGGACCCTGAGCAACGAAGTCTGGCTTGAAGACAACCAGCCAGAGAAGGAATCCTACGAATCCATAAAGACCCTGAGTTGCAGGGAGTGCTGAGAGAATCATATAGCTTGAAGATTTCTCAGGGTTCTTCTTGAGAGCGCCTTCAGCTGCATTACCTGCGATTGTTGTTCCATAAGCAGAACCGATACCGGCGAGGCCAAGCATAAGGCCAAGACCGAGATAACCAAGAATTTCGTTCATAATAATAGTTGTTTTTTATTTTTGTTTGTTATTCTTTATCTGTTGTAAGAGGGCTGTAGAATTTGCCGGTTCCCTCGTAACCGGAGTTCTTGAAATATTCCACGAATGTCAGACGGAGCGGATGCACGAATGCACCGAGGCATGACATAGCGAGGTTGAGGACGTGTCCGAAGATGAGTATCACGATGCAGAATACCCAGTTGATTCCAGGAATCGGGATATCAAGAATCATTGTACCCATAATGTTGAAAGCGTTTCCAAGCATTCCTCCTGCAAGTCCCAGAGCATAGAGACGGATATAGCTGAGTACGTCGCCAAGCAGTCCTGTAACCATGTTGTAGGTGTCCCAAAGACCGGAACCGATGTTCATCAGCGGGTTGCGTCCTGGTGTGTTGAAGATGAAGATACCCAGACAGCTGATCACAGCTAGTGCGATAACTGACCATTTCATTGCTGCTGGTCCCATGACTTCCAACATGCCCAAGGCTGCAAGGATGATACCTCCTACTATGAGAAGTGTCCAGCCCCATGTGCTGATTGTGTTCCTGAATCCGAAGCGTTTTGTGAATCCGATGGTCTTGACTACCATTGCGAGACAGATGTGGAACACACCTATGCCCACTGCGAGTACCATCTGAGCTGGGAATCCTGCAATTTTTCCGTCAGGGAACCAACCGTCGACGCAAATTGATTTCAGCCAGGCAGGTGCCCACGACGCTTCCAGAATGCTCATTCCGAAGAAGGTGCCGAGGAAGAGTCCGATCACTAATGTTCCGATTCCGAGGAATGTCACAAGCCCGTTCATCTTTCCCAGACCGCTGTCTGCCATCTTATACTTAAGGAACATTCCTATAAGTATGAGAAGGATTCCATATCCTGCATCACCCATACACATGGCAAAGAACAACAGGAAGAATGGAGCAACGATAGGTGTCGGGTCGTACTCTCCGTATACAGGCATTCCGTACATTCCGGTAAGTACTTCGAACTGTCGTGTAAACCAATTGTTCTTCAGTTTGATAGGCGGATTGTCGTCTTCTTTTGCTTCTTCCTTTATGTAGAGGATGCCCATCTCGTCAAATGTCTTTGAGAGCTCTGCATCATTCTCTACAGGAGCAAATCCTTCGAGAACATTGAGGAGATTGTCAGCGGCAGATTCTGTAGAAGCCTTTGCAAGATAAAGGTCAAGGTCTGCAAGTTCCTTGTTGCAGTTCTCCTTGATATGCGGTATGACTTCCCTGCATTTTAGAATCTGAGCCTTAGCATCGATGATTCTGGTCTTGATGACATCAAGCCTTGCCTCCGCTTCCTTCCATGAACCTTCTGGTGCCGCAATTGCCTCTACAGGGAATGAATAAGTCTCACAGTCCTGGGCTATTGTAACAAACCAGACGTTGTTCTTGTCTTCCGATATTATTTCAAGAGGGTAGAGTTCTGCCCAATCAGGAGAGAACACCTTCCTGTTGACTGCGTAGTACCTCACGGTGTAGCCGAGAGTCTTAAGCTGGTCAAGACGTTCCTTGTCAAAGTCTCCCCACGGACGTCTGAGATTCAGATCCTTTTCCGCAGCAGCTCTGTCAAGTTCAAGTTCCCCGAGCTGCACAAGGACTTTCTCTGATTCAGCGATGGCATCAGCCGGAACAGGAGTCTGTTCATATGCCTTTGCAATTGCCTCATAATCTGTGTCCTTTGTGTAGTCGAGACTTTCCAGTCTGCCGATCAGCTTTCTTGATGCTGCGACATTATCGAGCATTCTTGCCGATCTGTCATCGATAGGCTTTGCAGAACGGGTCACATCAACGACGCCGAGTTCCTGAAGCTTTGTCAGGAAGCCTTCAGTCTCCCCGCTGAGGAGAATGAAGGAGTATTTCATCATTTTATCAACCATTGTTCTGCTCCTCCTCTTCGATTTCGTGTCTGCATTTAACGATCTTGGAAGCCGCTTTAGAGAGGTTCTCCTCGTCTTCCATATATCGTTTGATCTTTCTGATTGCCTCCTGATATCCAGGAATCTGTACCTTCTCGTAAAGGTTCACCTTCTGAGTGGTCTTCTTCCTGTTGAAATCAAGTATCCTTGCCTTTTCCTTATATACTTCGGATTCGATACCCAGTCTTGAGAGTTCCTTCAGAATAGTGACTCCGTCTGCATACCAGGCAGGTTTTGCAAAAGCATTGAAGTCATTTATCTGATAATGGATCTCTTTCAGATCCGGTGTCTTTACGCCGGCCACCTTTGCTGTCACCAGATCAACGTCTGTGATAGATATCAGTCCCGGTTCGAATTCATTCCAGAGAGAGGCGAGATAATCGTATTTCTTCAGAGCGGCATCAAGATCTTCAATAAGTTTCTCTGCATATTCCTTGGCCTTGCGGACCTCAAGACGAAGTGCCGACTCCTTGTTCTTCAGAGTAGGGAGGGCATTCTTTCGCATCTTGAGCTGCTTGTTCAAGTTGTTCAGAGATGTCTTATTATATTGAAACTTAATAGCCATAATTAGTTACCTTTCCAGTACTGGTCAATGAATTCCTGTTTGATACCGGTCTCTGCCTTGGTGAAGTAGGTGCCGAAGAGTTCCCATGCAGTGTCAAGCATCTCTTCGAGGTTGATGTTGACGTCGATTGCGAGGATTCTTGTGGCATATGCCTTAGCATAGTCAAGGCAGCGGAGGTCATAGTCGCTCAGGTCAAATCCGTTCTCGAGCTTTGTCTTTGCGTTCTGAGCATCTGCATAAAGACGTACAGAGGCATTCATCACCTGGCTGTGGTCCTTGCGTGTCTGCTTTCCCTGAACGAGCTGCTTCAGACGTGAAAGTGAACGGAACGGGTCGATGATGACCTTTCCTGAATCAGGATCTGCACGGAGGAAGAGCTGTCCCTCTGTGATATATCCAGTGTTGTCCGGAATCGCGTGGGTGATGTCACCGTCGTTGAGTGTTGTCACTGCGATGATGGTGATCGAACCTCCGGCAGGAAGCTGCACGGCCTTTTCGTAGATCTTTGCGAGGTCTGAATAAAGAGATCCAGGCATTGAGTCCTTTGAAGGAATCTGGTCCATACGGTTCGATACGATTGAGAGAGCGTCGGCATAGAGGGTCATGTCGGTAAGGAGTACGAGAACCTTCTCATTCTTCTCGACAGCAAAGTACTCTGCAGCAGTCAGCGCCATATCAGGGATGAGGAGGCGCTCAACAGGAGGCTGCTCTGTGGTGTTTACGAATGATATGATCTTATCAAGCGCTCCTGCGGCCTCAAACTCATGCTTGAAGTAGAGGTAGTCGTCGTTGGTGAGACCCATACCTCCGAGGATGATCTTGTCTACGTCTGCGCGGAGAGCCACCTGTGCCATTACGTTATTGTATGGCTGGTCAGGGTCTGCAAAGAATGGAATCTTCTGACCTGACACGAGGGTGTTGTTGAGGTCAATTCCGGCTATACCGGTAGGGATGATCTGAGAAGGCTGTCTTCTCTTGTATGGGTTCACCGAAGGACCTCCGATCTGTACTTCTCTTCCTTCAACCTCAGGACCTCCGTCAAGTGGTTTTCCGTATGCGTCGAAGAAACGTCCTGCCAGTTCATCGCTTACCTTAAGGGTTGGAGGAACTCCGAGGAAGGTTACTTCGGCATTTGTAGGGATACCCTCAGTGCCCGAGAACACCTGAAGTGTCACAAGGTCGCCCTTTGTCTTTACGACCTGAGCAAGTCTGCCGTCTACGACAGCAAGCTCATCGTTGGAGATTCCCTGAGCCTTGAGTGCTACGGTTGCCTTTGTGATGGCCTCCAACTGTGTGTATATTTTCTGAAATGCCTTAGTTGCCATTGTTGAGGAGATTAGTGAGTTTCTGTCTGTAGGTTTCAAATTTCTCGCTCTTGAACTCTGAGTAGTTCATCTGGCGGAGCAGGTTGATGAGTTCCTTGAAGAAGTTGCGGCACTGCTCGTAGTCTTCAAACTTGAACTCCTTGTCGCAGATTCCGAGTACGAGATCAAGCATATAGCTCTGACGCTCGATAGGGCAGAGTGCGTCGATTGCATCGAATGCATCCTGCTGGAGAATCACGAAGTCGACCAGTTCTGATTTCCAGAACAGTTCGTGGTAGCTCATAGGCACACCGTCATCTCCGAGGATGTTGATCTGGTCGTTTGCATCCTTACCCTTGCGGATTGTGTTCTTTGCCTTTTCAACCATCTCAACCCAACCTGGTCTTACCTTTTCTGCAAGGTGCTCACGGATTTCCGGATACTCGAGATATTTTGAATATGAGTCAATAGGGTTGACTGCAGGGTAGCGCTTCTGGTCTGCACGGTTCTGCTCAAGAGCATAGAAGCAGCGGGCAGCTTTCTTGGTTGACTCTGTTACAGGCTCCTTCAGGTTACCTCCGGCAGGAGATACTGTTCCGATGAATGTTACCGAACCTGTCTGGCCGTTGTTGAGAACGACCATACCTGCGCGTGCATAGAATGCAGAGATGATGGCAGAAAGGTCTACAGGGAATGCGTCAGCTCCCGGAAGCTCCTCCATACGGTTAGACATCTCACGGAGTGCCTGAGCCCAACGTGAAGTCGAGTCAGCAAGGAGAAGGACCTTAAGTCCCATTGCGCGATAGTATTCGCAGATTGTCATCGCGGTATATACTGATGCCTCACGTGCTGCAACAGGCATGTTTGAAGTGTTGCAGATGATGGTTGTACGCTCCATAAGGTGGCGTCCTGTGTGGGGGTCGATGAGTTCCGGGAACTCTGTGAAGATCTCCACAACCTCGTTTGCACGCTCTCCGCATGCTGCCATCACGATCACTTCTGCATCACCCTGTTTTGCAATGGCATGCTGGAGTACCGTCTTTCCGCATCCGAATGGTCCTGGAATGAAGCCTGTACCACCTTCCGCGATAGGATTAAGGGTGTCAATCACTCGTACGCCGGTCTCCATGATGCGCGATGGTCTAGGTTTTTCCTTATATCCCTTGATGGCCACCTTTACAGGCCATTTCTGGTACATGTTCACTTCCATATCCTCTCCTGAAGCATCAGTGAGGACAGCAATAGTCTGATCGATGTTGTACTGTCCTGCTTCTGCCACAGATTTTACAGTATATTCTCCTTTGAATGAGAATGGAACCATAATCTTGTGAGGGAGCCAACCTTCCTTTACTTCTCCGAGCCAGTCAGCTGCAGCAACCTTGTCGCCAGGCTTTGCAATAGGTGTGAAGTCCCAAAGTTTCTCGTGGTTCAGAGGGTCAGTGTATTCTCCTCTCTGGAGGAATACACCGGTCATTGTTGTGAGGTCGTTCTGCAGACCGTCGTAGCAGCTGGAAAGCAGACCAGGACCGAGTGTAGCCTCGAGCATCTTGTCCTCGAACTCTACCTCGTTGCCGTTTTTAAGTCCACGGGTGCTTTCGAATACCTGTACAGCCGCACTCTTTCCGTTGACCTTGATGACCTCAGCCATGAGCTTTGTGTCGCCTACTGTGATGTAGCAAAGCTCGTTCTGAGACACCGGTCCGTTAACCTCGACTGTAACAAGGTTGGAAACGATTCCCGTTACTTTACCTGTAGTTTTCATATTTTCTTATGTTATTTATTATCCATTATATTCAACACCTTTGAATGTGCCGCGAACTTCATCGACAAGTTTCTTGAACATTTCGCGTCCGGTCTGCTCGTCGAGCTTGAACCATCTTGCAACAATGTTAAGCTTTGCAATGAAGCCGAGTATGGCGTCGATGTCGAAATAGTTGAATGTGGTGAGAGAATCGACTTTCTCCCATACGAGGTCGTCTATTCCTCTTTCTCTGGACAGGATGTCTCCGAGGTTGAGAACTGATTCGAGATCTGCGCTCTCTTCGAATTCCTCTCCCACTGCATCAAGGATCTTCTGATCCGTCTCTTCCGGAAACGTCAGGATGTCCTTTCCTGCAGGTCTGTCCAGGGCTTTATTGAGGTAGTTGACCTTTGTGTTCCTGACATTCAGGTCGAATCTGAAGAATTCCCTGATGAAGACATTGTCGTGTGTCAGTGCCCTGGCATAGAAGTCTGTGCAGAGGCTTTCGTCACGGTAGCCGTCAAGAAAGAATCCGATCAGTTCCCTGTCCTTGTCGGAACAAAGGCTGACGATTTCCTCGATATAGTCCTCCGGACCCTTCTCGCCGAATTTCCATCCGGTGGTTATGTCCGGCAGACTTGCCACTATGTATTCGTAATTGCTCATATCTTATCCGAAGAGGATCTTCTTGGTGGCCGGTCTGAGATATTCTGAAATGAGGGCATTGAATGTCTCCTCGGTGAAGCTGATGAAATAGCCTCCATCCTTAGGCCCGATGGTGAATCCTCCGGCGATCTTCTTTGTGAAAGAAGCCTCTACTCCTCCCTTCAGAGCCTTTGCAAGCTCACCTGCAACGAATGGCTCGAGCTCTGCCTTAAGCTTTTCCGGAAGAATGACTTCAAGGTCTACAGGTTCTTCAGTGTTGAATCCCTTTGCCACAGCGAGAATCACCTCTTTTACGAATTCAGCTGAAGTGAGAGCCTTGGATGTCTCCTCCGCTGTCATCTTTGTGACTACGAGAGTTTCAATGTCCTTTTTTGTCGCTGCGATGCTCTGGCCTGCTGCCATCTTGAGGTCTCCCTGGACCTTTGTCTTGAGATCATCTGCTTCCTTTTTAGCGGCAGTTACGATAGTCTCAGCCTCAGCCTTAGCCTTGGCGATTATCTCTTCTGCCTGAACCTTAGCCTTGGCGAGGATTTCCTCTCCTTCCTGCTTTCCTTTTGACAGGCCCTCGTTGTAGAGTTTGTCTGTCAGTTCCTGCAATTTGTTTTGCATAATTATGTGTTTTTATGTGTTTTAAGTTTTGAATACAACTTATCTTCGCAAATTTACTAATAAATTAATCTATAAACAATCAATTCTTATACAAAAAAATAAGCCGGTCGAGAAATATCAACCGGCTTACCATATGTGATATGAGTTCATGTTACCTCTGCCATTTCATCAGAATGGGAACAGTAACGGAAGGGTAAATACCATGACTACTCCCATGAGAATCTGCATAGGCAGGCCAACCTTCACGTAGTCCATGAATGTATACTGGCCTGCAGACATGACAAGTGCGTTAGGTGGGGTGGAGAATGGTGAAGCAAAGCACATGCTTGCTGCTACTGTCACTGCAAACATGAATGGTACCGGACTTACCCCTATCTGCATTGCACACTGGAGGGCAATAGGGGCCATAAGTACAGCAGTTACTGTGTTGCTTATGAAGATAGTCATGACAGAGGTTGCTGCATATATTCCTGCAAGCATAAGCATCGGGCCGCTTGTGCCCAGCCATGAGACGATGGTGTCCGCAATAGCTGCCGATACTCCTGTCTTTTCCAATGCAGTAGACATTGGCAACATTGCCGCAAAGAGCACAATGGTCTGCCAGTTGATTGTCTTGTAGGCAGCTTCCATGCTTCTTACACATCCGGTCATCACCATGAGTACTGCTGCAATGAGCACAGAAGTCACGGGCGCAATCGGGATGTTGTCGAAAACCATCATTACAATCATACCTATCATGATGGCTGCAGCTATCGGTGCCTTATGGTCAAGAGTTACTTTCTGTGCATCTTTCAGGGGTTCTCCGAGAACAACCCAGTTGGACGATTCATTCTTCAGTCTGGCAATGTCGGACCATGCTCCCTGAACAAGAAGGACATCTCCATCCTGAACCTTCTCCGAACCTAAATCCTTCAGGATGTAGTCAGTCCTCCTTCTGATTCCCAGTACATTGACGTTGAACTTGCTGCGGAAGCCTATACCGCTTATGTCTCGTCCGATCATCGTTGACGTAGGCATGAAGAGCACTTCTGCTACACCAATGTCGAAGAAGTCCATTGATGCATTGGATGAATATTCTATTTCATCTGTGTGAATGTCAAGCAGTCTCAGCTTCAGGTCTTCTGCAAGTTTATGTATCATTTCCGGTTCACCAGAAAGATATATTACATCTCCTTGCTTTATCAATAGATCCGGTGATGCAAGTTTCTGGCTTACAGTGCGGACGAATCTGTTCTGGCCTGCGCTCCTTCTGAGCTCCAGGACATTGACTCCATATCTATGGTAGATGTTCAGCTCTGCTATTGTCTTGCCGATTGCCGGTGATTCATCGTTCTTGACATGTACCCTGAAAAGATTGCTTGTCAGTCCGTATTCACCTACAAGATCGTCAAGACTTTTCCCGCTCTTCTTCTTTTTCTTTCCGCTTTCCTTTGGCGAGAGGAAAATCTTCGTCAAAGGCAGGAGACCTAAGATTCCCACAGTAAGTGTGATGAGGCCTACCGGCAGGAAAGAGAAGAATGAAAGGGGAGCGTAGCCTGCGTTTTGAAGTGTGTCGCTGACGATAAGGTTGGGTGGAGTTCCGATGAGGGTCATCATTCCTCCCATACTGCTTGCAAATGCGAGCGGCATAAGAAGTCTTCTCGGTGAAGTGCCTGCAGATGCAGCCATGCTGACCACGATAGGCATCATTACCGCAACCGTACCTGTGTTGCTCACCACTGAACCTATGGTTCCGGTGACAATCATTACAAGCAGGAACAGACGCAGCTCACTCTGGCCTGCAAGAACCATTATCCTGCTGCTTATCATTTTGGCAAGACCAGTCTGGAAAATGCCGCCACCGACTACAAACAGCCCGACCATCATTATCACAGTCGAGTTTGCAAATCCCGCGAGTCCTTCTGCCGGTGTCAGAATCTGGCATATCAGCAGGGCCAGCAGCGAGCATATCGCCACCATGTCCGACCTTACTTTCCCGCTGACGAATAATCCTGCGGCTATAAATAGAATGATTAATGTTGCTATCACTTCACTACTTGCATCTAAAAGGGCACTCAGTGAGTGCCCAGATTATTATTGTTCAGACTTTTCTGCTTTTTCAGCCTCTACTGTAGGGGCCTCATCCTTGTATCTGAATCGGCGGATCTTCTGAGTTGCGGTCTTCTCGAACGGCTCTTTCATGACTTCCACGGAACTTACCTGTGAAGTCTTGTTCACACTCTTGTTGACCTTCTTCAAAAGAGATGCCTTCCATTTGTCAAGCTTTTCATAGATCTTGTCCTCACTCTCCTTGTCCCACTGGATGAAGTTTTCTGCAGGCTGTACGAGTGCTACAAGTCTTCCGTCACGCTCTACGACGATCGATTCGCTGACGCCCTCAACATTGTTGATCACGCTTTCGATCTCCTCCGGATAGATGTTTTCTCCTGAAGGACCGAGGATCATGTTGTTGTTACGTCCCTTGATGAAGAAACGTCCTTTCTCATCCTGGATGGCGATGTCGCTTGTGCGGAACCATCCGTCTTCTGTGAATACGCTCTTTGTACGTGCCGGGTCCTTGTAATAGCCGAGCATTACATTTGGTCCCTTTGCTACCACTTCGCCTTCTCCTGTCTCAGGATTGATGTTATGAAGCTTGAGCTGAACATTGTAGACAGGGTATCCGAATGAGCCTACGGCTCTCCATCCATGCATCGCATAGCCGAGAAGCGGAGATGTCTCTGTGAGACCGTATCCGATTGCGTAAGGGAACTTTGCCTTCAGAAGGAAACTTTCTACTTCAGGATCAAGCTTCGCACCTCCGATTCCGTAGAATGTGACGTGGCCTCCGAAAGTAGCCTTGAGCTTCATTCCGATGATGCGGCACATAAGTCCGTTCATGTGCTCGTTCATCCATGTGAGTGTGCGGCTCTTCCTGATGGTAGGAAGAACCGATCCCTTGTATACCTTCTCGATGATAAGAGGCACAGTGAGCATTGTTGTAGGCTTCACGACCTTGAGTGCCTTCATAAGAAGTGACGGAACCGGAGGTTTCTGGAGATAGTATACCGTCGCACCGCAGTACATAGGATAAAGCATCGACAGGGTCATCTCAAGAGTATGGGCCATAGGAAGGATGGAAAGCCATCTGTCTTTGTCTGTCCTCTTGCATGAATGGTAACATGTGATGACGTTTGACGAAAGGTTTCTGTGGCTGAGAACCACACCCTTTGCACTGCCTGTCGTGCCGGATGTGTAGATTATGGTTGCAATGTCATCTGGAGTCGGAACAGAAGTCTTGCCGTCGCAGGTGAACTGGTTGTCATCCGCGTGAAGGACCTCGAATGTATCAAGGTCGATGACAAGTGTCATTCTTTCCCTGATTTCCGTACTTACCTTTGATGCAAGTCTCTGCGAAACGAAGATGACCTTGGCCTCCGAGTGGTTGATGATGTTTGTAACCTCGTTTTCCGAGCTGTCAGGCAGGATTGGAATAGCTATTCTACCGAATGGAACAATGCTGAAGAATGCTACAGACCAGTTTGGCATGCTCTGAGAGAGAATAGCCACCTTGTCACCTGCTCCTATGCCATATTGTGTCAGTTTCTTTGAGAGACTGTCACATTTCGTCTTGAACGAACCGAAGGTATATCCACCTTCCTTGGTGTCATACCACTGAGTGTACTGCTTCTTCGAGTACACTGTAGTCGCGTATTCGTACAGCTTTGCGAGAGTATCGACATACTTCTCGCGCATTCTCTGCATACGCTTGTAAAGTTGGATCATAAAATAAATGGTTTAAGTTTATTTAGTAACGTACATCTCAGGATGTTTTCCAGTGAGATGCATTTCTTCATATAAAGCCTGGATACGTTCCATGTCAGCCTTTGCGTCGTCAGTAAGTTCTACCTTCTGGCCACGGCTCACACGTTTTGTGCCCCAGTCAAAATAGCCCATATATACAGGACAATCAATAGCTCGTGCTATTGTGTGGAATCCTGTCTTCCATCTCTTAATCGGCTGGCGTGTGCCTTCCGGTGCCAATGCAAGGTGAACGACTTTCTGTGACTTCATTTCCTTGATCACCTGTAGGGCAACGTTGCTGCCTTTCTTTCTGTTTACAGGGATTCCTCCCATCTTTCTCAGAAGCCATCCGAGAGGTCCTACAAAGAATTCTCCCTTGATCATGCAGTATGGCTTGCCGCCTACAGACATATAATATAGGTATGAAATTGCAAAATCCCATATTGATGTATGCGGCACACCAAGGATAATGCACTTGTCTTCCGGTGCTACAGGGTCAACAGCAGTCCAACCCAATGCGCGGAGCAGCCATCCGCAGAATTTTCTCCACATAATTTATTGTTTTATATGTTAACGTCTTCAAGTTCAGCCTCGCTGCGAAGGTGCTGGCGTATGAAGTTCTGCCTGTCTATGGTGTTGTCACCCATGTAGAACTCCATGATCTCTGCGATGGACTCTTCGTCGCTGAGCTTCACTTTGTCAAGTCTCATACCTTCACCTATGAAATCTTCGAACTCATTCGAGGAGATCTCTCCGAGACCTTTGAATCGCGTGATTTCAACTCCTGTCTTCAATGCGCTTACTGCCTTCTCCTTTTCCTCTATGTTGTAGCAGTACCTTACTTCCTTCTTGTTCTTGACTCTGAACAGGGGAGTCTGAAGGATATATACGTGACCGCGTCTGATCAGGTCAGGATAATATTTCATGAAGAATGTCAGAACAAGCATACGGATGTGCATTCCGTCGTCATCGGCATCGGTCGCTACGATGATCTTCTTGTAGCGGAGATTCTCGATGTCATCCTCCAGTCCAAGTGCATTGATGAGGAGGTTGAGCTCTTCGTTCTCAGCAACCTTCTTGCGGCTTTCCTTATAACAGTTGATAGGCTTTCCTCGGAGTGAGAATACTGCCTGAGTCTCTGCGTTGCGTGCCTTTGTGATGGTTCCGCTCGCTGAATCTCCCTCTGTGATGAAGATGCTGGTCTGCTCTGCCAGTTCCTTCTTTGAAGCAGCAAGCTTGTCATTGTAATGGAGCTTGCAGTCGCGCAGCTTACGGTTATATACGTTTGTCCTCTTGTTTCTTTCCTTTGTCTTCTTCTGTATGCCGGAAATCTCCTTGCGCTCCTTTTCGGAAGAAATGATCTTCTCCTGGAGCACTGGCGGAATCTCCTTGTGCATGTGCAGATAGTTGTCAAGATTGGTCTTGATGAAGTCGTTTACGAAAGACCTGATGGTAGGGCCCTTCTTGTACTCGATGTTTCCGTCAGCGTCCTTTTCGTTCTTTTCCCACATGTATGTGGAACCGAGTTTGGTCTTGGTCTGTCCTTCGAAGTTAGGCTCCTGGATCTGGATGCTGATTGCTCCGATTATACCCTGGCGGATGTCCTCCGGAGCATAATCCTTCTTGAAGAACTCCTTGAGAGTCTTTGCCACTGCCTCTCTGAGAGCAGCGAGATGGGTGCCGCCTTCGCGTGTGTTCTGACCGTTCACGAATGAAGCGATGTTCTCGCCGTAGCTGTTGCCGTGCGTGATGACTACCTCTATATCGTCGCCTATAAGATGAATCGGCTGATATATCGGGGTCTCTCTCATGCTGTCGTTAACAAGGTCAAGAAGACCGTTCTCTGACTTATATGGGGTGCCGTTGAGGTTCACGGTAAGTCCTCTCTTAAGATATGAGAAGTTCTTTACCATCGCCTCTACGTACTCCATATTATATGTGAAGTCTCCGAACATCTCTTCGTCCGGAATGAACTTCACGAATGTACCGTTCTTTTCAGCAGTTGCCCTGCGTCCTTCCTCAATCTTCTCTCCACGACAGAAACTTGCATATGCGCTCTCGCCGTCGCGGTAGGATTCGACATAGAAATATGAAGAAAGGGCATTGACGGCCTTTGTACCCACACCATTGAGACCGATCGATTTCTTGAAGGCCTCATCGTCAAATTTACCACCGGTGTTGAGCTGACTTACTACTTCAGCCACCTTTCCGAGAGGAATTCCTCGTCCGAAGTCTCTGACGGTGACTTCCTTTCCTTCGATCTTTATCTGGATATTCTTACCAAAACCCATTGAAAACTCGTCGATGGAGTTATCGACGACTTCCTTCAGGAGTACATAGATACCATCTCCCTGATCGTCACCGTTTCCGAGTCTTCCCACATACATTCCGGCCCTGCGGCGGATGTGCTCATTCCATTCGAGGGTCTTGATATTGTCCTCAGTGTAATTGCCGTTATTTATAGTTTCTTTCGCCATAATCCTATTAAGACATAATCGTACAAAAGTACGAATTATTTTTTGAAAAAACGCAATTTCGCCTCTGTTGAAGGCGATATTTTGATATTAGGCAAAGAGTTTCTATATTTGTAGGTTGAATTAGATTCTAAACCCAAAAAGATGAAATTGAAACTGACTGGAAAAGTCGTATACTTTCTTGTTCATAGTGCCTTCCTGCTCTCATCCTGTCAGGGTGACCTGATGCCTTCCGAAAGGTCTGAGGCTCAGCCGGTTGAGGTCGGAATATATGTAGGAGGCGCTCATGCTCGTACAGCTATGCTTGAGAACGGCTTGTCAGCCGTCTGGGCGGCTGGAGATGAACTTGCCGTGTGGGCAAGGAATTCTGCCGGCGCATTCGCATTGCAGAATCAGATCTTCAAGACATACGGATTGGATGAAAGGCGCGGATTCTTTACATCTGTGCTTTCTGAACCTATGCCTGAAGATACCTATACTTATTTCTGCAGCTATCCCGCTCCGATCTCTGTAAACGGTACTGCGGCTACTTTCGGAATTCCGTCTGTGCAGAATGGCAAGGCTTCCGGAGGAGCTGATGTGATGATAGCATCGCCGGTGCAGCATGGTGCGTTGACTGCAATACCTGATCCGGAAGATCATAGCGGAATGTCAATGATCATGAACCGTATGATGCATCAGTTCCGTTTCTGGGTGCCTGCAGAAGATCAGGTTCTCGGTGATGAAAAGATCGAGAATATCTACATGACATTCCCAACTGCAGTTACCGGAAACGTCACATTTGATGTGGCAGATTTGACTGTGCCGGCTCAATTGACTGGTGGACAGGCAGATGTGCAGTTGAATCTGAATCAGCCTATCGGTAGGACTTCCGGTGAGGATTACGAGTATGCCTGCTTCGCTTTCGTGCCTACGCAGTTTGCTGAAGGACAAAGCTTTACTGTCAAGGCGTATACCGATGACAAGATTGCATATTTTGATCCGATTGACCTTAAGGCCAGGAATTTCCAGGCTGGACACTCTACTCCAGTGATGCTTATGCCTAGGGAAATTGTAGATTTTGCAGGAATCATATATATAAAGGTTGGTGCCAATAATCTCGGAGAGAATCCTCGCAAGATCACTCTCACTGCACCGGAGGGATGCAACTGGGGAGATGGCGGCTCCAATGTGCTTGTATATGAGCCTGGACATGAAATAACAGTAGGCGAGACGATCGCTCTAAGGTTTGAGACAGATCTTGATGCCTATATGGCTTTCAGCGGCAAGGATATATCAGTTACATATGACTCTGAGAACGCCTTGCTGAGCGAGACTGTAAAGATGCCGTCAATCACAGGGCAGGGTAAGACAGACCTTTCCCTCACAGTCCCTTATCTGCTGTTCGAGGATTTCTCATGCGTATATGCAGAAGGTGAGAGCTATGGTAACAACAGCTATAGCCAGGATGAGCGTAATCAGCCGGGAAGCAGCCTTGACGGATGTATGTCGCATACAGGATGGAATGCATCAAGGTACTGGACAAAGGGCAATTCTATACGTATAAACACTCGTTATCAGTGTGTCGGTGCTACAGTTTTCGGTTATACAGTTGCATTTGCATCATATCACCATGGTAGATTGGATACTCCGCATCTTACTGGTCTGAAGCCGGGAAAAAGCGTCAATCTCAGAATGAATTATGATGCAGGTGGTCATTTGCATACTACAAGTAGTTCCGGTGCGTCAGGTGTGACTTTGTGTATTGCAAGTCACACGAATGCTGGAGTTCTTGAAGGTGTGCCTACAGGTGCAAAAGGATTAGACCTAGGTGCTCCGGGATTCACTGCAACTTACGATACTTCTTTGACTGATTTCGGAAGCAGACAAAGCTCAACACCTTTATCTAATGATTATGGAAATGAAGCATTCACAGCCTCATTCCCGACATATGAAGCCAATGTATCTAATGCGACATCTGCGACAAGATTGGTCTTCTATATAATATTTACGGGTGATGGAGGTATATGTAATGCTGAGTTTAACGCGTACATAGATAATATAAAGATTCAGATAGATAAATAATTCAATTATAAGATTCAAAACCAAAAGAAATGAAACACTTGAAAACAATTCTTGGCGTTATGGTTCTTGCACTTGCATTCTCGTGCACAAAGAACCATACAGAGGGCAAAGGTCAGGTGGCGTTTGTTCTTTCCAGCGATCTTGAGATTGCGGATGAGACAAAGAGCAACGTTTCTCAGTTTACGACTTTGCCGTCATCCGGAGACTTTACTATCTCCATTACAGATGCGTCTTCTGCTCCGGTCTGGAGTGGAAAACTGTCCGATTGGGATTCTGCAACTCTTCTGCAGGCAGGAAACTACAAGGTGACAGCGACCTATGGCTCAATTGAAGAAGAAGGCTTTGACAAGCCATACTTCACTGGTTCTGCCGATTTTTCTGTTACCGGTGCGCAGACCACTGAGGTAAAGATCAATGTAAGCCTTGGCAATACTGTGGTTCTGATAAGATGCACTGACAATTTCAGGAACTATTATCAGGATTATACCTTCAAGCTTACCCGTAACAACAGCGAAATCGTAACTTTCGTCAAGGATGATGCGAGAGGTGCTTTTGTAGACGGTTATAAGTTCACTCTTGCAGGCACAGTAACGAGCCCGACCAAGACACAGACTTTCAGCAAGGACTATACTTCTCTCCACGAGGCAACTGCGTATACTTTCCTTTTTGATGCTTCAAATGTGGGAGGAGCTACCATTACAATAACATTTAACAATAATGTAGAGACCATCGAACTCGGTGATCTTGAACTCAACGAATAAGGGAGGAAAACACAATGAAGAAAATTTTGTTTGCAGCTGCATCTGCAGCTATGATGCTCTTCGCATCGTGCCAGAAGTCTCCTGTGCAGAATATAAAGGGAGACGGATTCCTTTCATTCGGAGAATTCTCTCTTGATGTAGATGAGACTGTTGTCACAAAGGCTGAAACTGCTGGTGACAATTATTCGATTAAGATATACGATGCTGACGGAAATGTTCAGAAATCAATGACATACGACCAGGTGATGGCAGCAGGAGACATGATAAGCCTTCCGGCAGGATCATATACTCTCACAGCAAGCTCGCTGGCCGGTGATGTTCCTTTTGCTGCGTGGGAGAATCCTATCTATGGCACTTCGAAGCAGTTTGATATCGTTGCCGGAGAAGTTACCGAGATCGGTAATCTTACCTGTACTCTTCTTCAGTGCAAGGTTACTGTTTCATATAGTGATGAATTCCTTGAGTCTGTTACCGGAGACGGAACTACAACAGTTGAAGTGAGTGCCGGTCATCCTCTTGACTATAAACTCAATGCCAACGGAACATACGACCAGAGCGCAGGCTTCTTCTCTGTTGGAGAAGGCAGCACAATGACAGTGGTGTTCAAGGGTAATATAGGCGGTAAGAATGCCAAGATGACAAAGACATTCACAGGTATTGCTCCAAAGCAGTGGCGTCAGGTCAAGTTCGTCCAGAAGAAGAACGAGCAGGGTCAGGCAACATTCGATATTGTCATCAGTGACCTTATTTCCGATGAGACTCTGAACAATACGGTGGATGCAAATGAGGAGATTCTCGGTGAGGATCCGGATGCACCTAAGGGAGATGGCGGAATCACTCTTGATTTCGACTATGAGGCTGGTTGCGATCAGGAACTTACAGACCTTAACAATATGGTTATCGTGCCGATGTCTGAAAGAAAGATGTCAATCAAGCTTAAGGCTGGAATTCCAAACGGTATCCTCAAGTTCTCGGTTGAGGTTCAGTCTACAAGTGCGGCATTCAACAGTGCACTTGCTGCTGCTGGCGGATCATTGATCGACCTCGTGAATCCTTCAGCAGATAATGAAATCATCTTCCAGGTGGTACCGTTCCCTCATGGAGCTGATCTTGTCGGCAAGACAGATGTAGCATTTGATCTTAGTGCAGCTCAGGAGGCTATCGTCATCTATCCGGGAACTCACACATTCCTTATGACAATAGTTGACAAGACATTCTGTACCAAGAAGATTCCAGTAACAATGATTGTAGAGTAAGGAGGGCTAGGTTATGAAGAAGATTCTTACATTTATCATTATTGGACTTGGATTCGCAGCTGCTTCTTGCACAAAGGCAGATGTATCGGAATCTAAAGGTGAGGGAATGCTCAGCGTTGACATGAGCATCGCTTCTCAGACCCGTGCTGCCGTAGGCGAGGATGAACTCCTTAATACAGCAGTAGTAAATATCTACAAGGCAGACTTCAGCGGTCTTGTACGTTCATATACATATTCTGATATCCCTTCACCGATGTATCTCGCAGCAGACAAGTACCGTGTGGATGTGCTTGCCGGTGAGGCAGTTGCAGCGACACCTGAGGGTGCATCATGGGACAGCAAGAGCTACAAGGGCTCGCAGGCTTTCGAGATTGTTGCAGGTCAGGTGACTACCGTTCAGGTTGTTGCCAATGTAAACAATGCGGTTACAAAGGCGTCTTTCGACCCAACAGTTGCAGAGAATTTCAACGAGGGCTATACACTCACAATGACTCTCAGCGATGAGGCTGCAAGCACATTGGTGTATGATGCTTCAAAGTCCGGTGCAGAGGGTTATTACATTGTAGCCGGCCTTTTTGAGCCATCTCTTACCTGGACATTCACCGGAACTCTCGCAAAGGATGGTTCGTCTTTCACCAAGACAGGTGTGATTGAGAATGTCGAGCCAGGAAAGCTCTATAATATGAATCTCAAATATACTATCAAGGATGGTGATCTTGTGTTCTCGCTTTCTGTAGATCGCAGTACAGAGATTGTAGATGATACTATCATCTTCGAGCCAGTCTCTACAGGTCTTGCTCCTTCTTCAGTATATGAGATCTGGGCAACCCGCGCGACAATTCACGCTGACGTTGATGCTTCCGAGGGAGAAGGCAAGACAATCAAGTTCGCCTATTCAACTGATGAAGGTTCAACCTGGACATATGTTGATGCTGTAAATGATTCTGAAGGTACATATAAGGCTGAACTTACAGGCCTTGCTCCTCAGACAAAGTATACATATGCACTCTGTATCGATGATGTTCAGATCGGAGAGCCTATGACATTCACAACTGAGGCAGCTCCAAACTTCCCTAACGCAAGCTTTGAGTATGTCAGCAAAGTTACTGGAAACAACTATTATAAGTTCTATGATCCTAATTGTGGCGTGGAAGAAGGCATGAAGATGTTCTGGGGATCAGGTAACGGTGAAGGTCCTGACGGAGTCAACGGTTCTGCAAATATGAATATCGTGATTACTGATGTAGATACGTCGACTAAGATTGATGGAAATCAGTCAGTTGTCGCACAGACTTCATCAATGGTCGGTATGCTTGCTGCAGGTAACCTGTTCGCAGGACAGTTTGTCGGACTTGTAGGAACAAGCGGCGGTATCGTAAACTTCGGACGTCCTTGGACAAGCCGCCCTACAGCTATGAGAATATGGTGTAAGTATGAGACTGGTCTCATCAATATCCTCAATAACAATAATCTCGGAGTTACCAAGAACGACTATGACCGTGCACAGATCAAGGTTGCAATAGGAACATGGGATTATAAGAAATATGGTGGATCAAAAGAGAGCCCTGTACAGATCAACACTACAGATGAGTCGACATTCGTTGATTATTATACTGATCCAAGCACTATTGCAAACGGTGACGTAATCATCTATAAGGAAGGATACTCTATCAATAAGGGCGAACTGATTACAGCTGATACCACTGGCTGGATAGAGTATGTGATTCCGCTTGAATACCACAACCTCAATGCATATCCTACACACATTGTCGTGTCTTGTGCAGCTTCACAGTTCGGAGACTACTTTACCGGATATGACAAGACCAAGCTCTGGATTGATGCAGTAGAACTTATTTACGAATAACATCTTTTGATGCGTAAGACAATAATCATATCTGTCATGCTGTTCCTCGGTGCAATATGCGCCGAGGCTCAGCATTATGACCGAGGCTATGAGACAGTTCCCTCATCGCCTTTTGTAAAGAAAGGAACCTGGCTTCTGGGAGGAACGGTACGTTATTCCCAGCATGTCAATGATAATTACAGTCTGTTGGTCATCAACGGCATCAATTCAAACGGATACAGAGTCTCTGCCAATCCGAAACTGATGTATATGTTCAAGGACAATATGGGAGCGGGAATCAGGTTCTCATATGACCGCAGCATGCTGGACCTCGAGTCTGCGGACCTTTCCATCTCGGAAATCACGATGAATGCGAAGGACTGCTATCAGATTCAGCATAAGTACAGTGCCTATGCAGTGTATAGAGCATATATACCTTTCGGAAACTCCAAGAGAGTGGCAATGTTTGCTGACCTTCTTTTCGGAGGCTCCTACAAGCAGGGCAAGACCTTCAATGCCGGAGGAGAGTACGTAGTGGGAACATATGGTCAGAAATATGCCCTTGAACTTGCCGTTGAACCGGGATTGGTCGCCTTCCTGTCTGAAAGACTTGCCGTAGAGCTGAATGTCGGCATCTTCGGAGTCAGCTATGGATGGAACGATCAGTTGAGGAATCAGGTCATAGGTGGACATTCTGACTCCACTTCTGCAGGCTTTATGGTTAACCTCCTCTCCTTGGGAGTGGGACTGTCATATTATTTCCTATGATGAGAACTATTATCAGAATCTTTGCAGTCAGCCTTCTGATGATGGCTGCTTACCCGTCTTTCGGACAGTCCGGGAACGGTGGGAAATCTGGCGTTGTTCTCGGTTCGGAGATAATGCCGAAGGATACTACAAAAGAGCATCGTTTCACGAACCGCCTGATTGCACCGAAAGGTGAGTGGCAGTGCGGACTTTCTGTAATGTATGCGGACTTCAACAGTGATAATCTTGATTATATGCTTGTCCTTAACGGACTTTCAGCTAAGGCTTCAATGCTCCGCATTGCTCCAGAGGCAGCATATACCTTCAAGGATAATCATGCTATAGGCGTGCGTTTCCAGTATACAAAGGCTGGGGGTATGCTTGACGGGCTTACAGCTGATCTTCTGGGCAATATGTCTCTTCCTGTGGAGAATATCGGAGGTACAACTCTTTCAATGGGTGCAAATGTCTTCCAGAGGACATATGTCGGAATTGACAAGCGTGGACGTTTCGGTATATTCTGGGATTATATCCTGGGTTATACAAGAATCAAGTCTCAGTTTTCCGCATCCGACGGCACATACTCGCTTAAGGAAAAAGGACTCCTCAGCTTTGCTCCCGGTGTTGTATATTTCCCTATGAACAACCTGTCCATCCAGGCCTGCATTTCGCTTGCTGAACTTTCCTACAATAAGGTGACAGCTTATGAGTCGGGACTTGTGAGCGGTACACGCACTGCGTGGAAGGCACAGGCCAGCCTGAATGTTCTTAATCTCAATTTCGGACTTACAATACATCTGTAGAATGAAAAAGACATTTATATACATATTTTCAGCGCTGCTTTTTCTGACCGGATGCATTACCAATGACATTCCGTATCCTGTAGTCGTGCCGCATATAACGTCTTTTGATGTCCAGGATGCTGTCAAAGTAGAAATAGATCAGGATAATCAGGTGATAACCGTTCATTTTGCAGAGACATCCGACATCAGAAGGATTCAGGTGCGCTCTGTGGAGATTGATGAGCAGGAAGCGTCTCTTGTCAAGAATGTTGTGGGCTATCATGACTTTACATCGCCCTTCAAGTTCACCATCAGGACATATGCTGACTATGAGTGGACAGTCAAGGGCGTGAGGGAGGTTGAGAGATATTTCACGGTCAAGGGACAGATTGGAACATCTGTGATTGATGCAGCCAACTGTCGCGCAATTGCTACGGTAGGAACAAAGACCCCGATTGATGCAATTGAAGTGACCAGTCTTAAATTAGGCCCTAAAGACCTGACAGAATACTCACTTTCATTGTCTCAGATGACGGACTTTACTGACGGGCTTAGTCTTGAGGTGACTTCATTCGGACTGACTGAGGTCTGGAATCTTTACATTGAGCAGACTGATGCAAGCGTAGAGATTTCAAAGCTGAATCCTTGGACTACTGAGGCCTATGTCACTTCTCTTGGAGTTGCCGGAATGGAAAACGGCTTTATGTATAGAGAGAAGGGTGAGCAGGAATGGATTGCAGTAGGCGAAGCAGACATTACCGCAGACGGAGGCAGCTTCACGGCCCACATTAAGGGGCTTAAGCCTGAGACTGCATACGAAGTATATGCGGTGTGCGGTTCAGACAAGACTGCCGTGAAGGAATTTGTTACAGCTCCTGACACTGCAGTACCGAACGGAAGCTTCGAGTATGCAAGCAAGGTTGCCGGGGAAAGCTATTACAAATTCTATGATCCGGACTGTGGTGTCCCTGATGGTTCATTCATGTTCTGGGGCTCCGGCAACGGAGAAGGAAGCGAAGGTGTCAACGGCTCAGCCAACATGGGTATTGTAATCACCTATATCGATCAGCTTGATAAGGTTGACGGCAAGCAGTCAGTTCGCGCTCAGACCAGCCAGATGGCAGGTATACTTGCTGCAGGTAACCTCTTCACAGGTCAGTTTGCAGGGCTTGTAGGAACCTCCGGTGGAAAGGTGAACTTCGGACGTCCTTGGACAGTGCGCCCGAAGGCCATAAAGCTCTATTGCAAGTATACGACAGGCAAGATGGACATTGTCGGCAAGAATACACCTCCAGGCGTTACCCTTATCAAGGGCGAGACCTACGATAGGGCAGACATCAAGGTTGCATTAGGATATTGGGACTACAAGAAGTATGGAGGAACAAAGAACAGTCCGGTCCATGTCGATACAACGAATCCTTCAACTTTTGTTGATTTCAATACGGATAAGTCAACGATAGGAAATGGAAATCTTACGATCTACCACGACGGATATTCACTCAATGGCGGTCAGATGACGACTTCTGCTACAGATCAGTGGGTCGAGTATACGATTCCTATCAACTACAGAGATATTGAGACCCTGCCTACCCACATCATCATCTCGTGTGCTGCTTCGCAGTACGGAGATTATTTCTCGGGTTGCAGTTCTTCAAAACTTTGGCTTGATAAAGTTGAGGCTGTTTACTGATTGAATCAATGAGAGTACCGAATACATACGTTATAATTTTCAGTGTGCTACTGCTCTGTGCAGTAGCCACTTGGTTTATACCAGGGGGCGTGCCGCAGACATGGCAGGTCTTTTCAGCTCTTTATGAGGGCTTCTCGCAGCAGGCAGGAATCATTGCCTTTGTGCTCATCATAGGAGGCGCATTCTGGGTCGTGAACACTACGAAGGCCGTGGATACCGGAATCATGAAGTTCATCGACAAGGCAAAGCGTCTTGAACGTTTCCCACTTATGCAGAAGATTGGTGTCGGCAATGTGGTGATTGTACTTGTGATGCTTCTTTTCGGAGTATTCGGTGCGGTCTTCGGCATGAGTGAGGAGACAATTGCATTCGTGGCTGTGGTCATTCCACTTGCCAAGTCCTTGGGGTATGATGAGATTGTTGGAGTATGCATGGTTTACGTAGCGGCCCATGTGGGTTTTGCCGGTGCAATGCTCAATCCGTTCACCATCGGTATTGCCCAGGATATGTCAGGCCTGCCTCTTTTCTCCGGAATCGAGTACAGGACCATCTGTTGGGCTGTCCTTATGCTGGTCACCATAGCCTTTGTGCTTTGGTATGCGTCAAAGGTGAGAAAGAAATCTTTGGCCTGTAATACTGACAGTAGACAGAACGATGCTGTCGAGGATGAGACTGTCACTAAGGCCGGATGGAAACAGTGGCTTTGCTTCGGTGTCCTTACAGCTGTAGCTATGGCTTTCAGCTTCGCCTATGGTGCAGATTGCGTTGTAAAGATAGGGCAGGGCAGTTACTCGACTCCTTGGCTGTTATGGGTGGCAGATGCTTTCTTCGTCCTTTTCTCAGTTCTGACGTTAAGGAACTCTTCTCAGATGTTCATACTCAATCTCCTTATGTTCACCATAGTCTATATGGTTGTCGGAGTCATGGGTTATGGCTGGTATCTTCCTGAGATTTGTGCGTTGTTCCTTCTGCTTGCAGTAGCAGCCGGATTCGCGGCAGGATATTCGGCTGACAGGATTTCCAGGGAGTTCATTGCTGGAGCAAAGGATATATTCTCGGCAGCCCTCATAATCGGATTCGCTGCAGGAATCATATACATCCTTAAGAACGGTAATGTGATCGATACCATGCTGAATTCTATGGCTTCCGCGCTTGAGGAAAGCGGAAAGGTCGGTGCTCTCAGTACGATGTACGGAATCCAGACATTCATAAACCTGTTTGTGCCGTCGGCTTCTGCTAAGGCCGCCGTGACCATGCCGGTCATGGCTCCGTTCTCTGATATGATCGGGATTTCCCGTCAGGCTACGGTCCTTGCCTTTCAGTTCGGTGACGGATTTACGAATATGATTACTCCTTGTTCCGGAGTGCTTATGGCCGTTCTTTCAGTTGCTGGAATCCAGTATGCAAAGTGGTTCCGCTTCGTCTGGAAATTTATTCTTGCACTCATCATTATCGGTTTCCTTCTGCTTCTTCCGACCATTTTCCTCGACCTTCCGGGTTTCTAGGCACTATTCTGCCTCATTACCGACAACAGTCGATATATGGAACAATCCCTCCCACTCCTACGGAGCGGGTCCCTCCCTCTGCGGCCAGAGGGGTAGCACGGTTCCATATATCGACTGTTGTCGGTAATGAGTAGTCAATGACTTTGTCAGAAAAGACCGTAAAGCTGGGCGTCGATCTTGTCTGTTATCAGGGCGAAGTCTTCCGGGCGATGCTCATAATCCAGGTCATCTGCTTCTATGATAAGAACTTTGCCCTTGTAGTTCTCGATCCACTTCTCGTATCTTTCGTTCAGATTGCTCAGGTACTCGATGCTGATGCTCTTCTCATAGTCCCTGCCGCGCTTCTGTATCTGTGATACCAGAGTCGGAACGGAAGATCTGAGATATATCAGAAGGTCAGGCTCGCTGACCATTGACATCATGAGGTTGAAAAGCTGCATATAGGTGTCGAAGTCGCGGTCAGAAAGGTTTCCCATAGCCTTGTTATTGGCAACGAAGATGTGTACGCCCTCGAGGATTGTCCTGTCCTGGATTATCACATCCTTGGATTTGGAAATTTCAACCAGATCCTGAAAACGTTGTGCAAGGAAATAAGTCTCAAGATTGTAGGACCATCTTTCGATATCCTTGTAATAGTCTTCTAGATATGGGTTATAAGTGACAGACTCAAATTTAGGAGTCCATCCGTAATGTTCGGCAAGCATCCTTGTGAGCGTGGTCTTGCCGCAACCTATATTTCCAGCTATTCCTATATGCATATATATCTGTTTATATCCCCGAACAGGTCGGGGATGACATTTTATACAAGTCCCTGGGCCATCATTGCTTCAGCAACCTTGATGAATCCCGCAATGTTAGCACCCTTTACATAGTTTACATATCCATCTTCCTCAGTGCCGTATTTCACACACGCCTCGTGGATGTCAGTCATTATCCTTCTCAGATTTGCGTCAACCTCCTCTCTTGTCCACTTCAGGCGCATTGAGTTCTGAGTCATTTCAAGGCCTGAAGTCGCAACACCTCCGGCATTTGATGCCTTGCCCGGAGAATACAGGATCCTGGCATTCTGGAAGGCCTCGATCGCCTCAGGAGTACATGGCATGTTGGCTCCCTCTGCCACGCAGATGCAACCGTTTGCAAGGAGAGTCTTTGCTTCCTCCTCGTTCAGCTCGTTCTGTGTAGCGCAAGGCATTGCGATGTCGCATTTCACGCTCCATGGTCGCTTGCCCTCGAAATATTGCGCTGAAGGATACTTCTGTACATATTCCCTGATTCTTCCGCGGAAGATGTTCTTCAGTTCCATGATATATGCGAGCTTCTCTTCGTCGATTCCGTCCGGGTCATATATTGAACCGTTAGAATCAGACATAGTGAGAACCTTTGCGCCGAGCTGAAGTGCCTTCTGGGCAGCGAACTGTGCCACATTACCTGAACCGGATATGGCAACTGTCTTACCTTCAAAGCTGTCTCCCTTTGTTGCAAGCATTGCTTCTGCGAAATAGCAGGTTCCGTAGCCGGTGGCTTCCGGACGCATAGGGCTTCCGCCCCAGGTCTGTCCCTTGCCTGTGAGTACACCTGTAAATTCATTACGGAGCCTCTTGTACTGACCGAACATGTATCCGATCTCTCTTCCTCCGACTCCTATGTCACCTGCAGGTACATCTGTGTCGGCGCCTATATGCTTCTGAAGCTCAGTCATGAAACTCTGACAGAATCTCATCACCTCATTGTCTGACTTTCCCTTAGGATTGAAGTCCGAGCCTCCTTTTCCGGCTCCCATAGGCAGGGTAGTGAGACTGTTCTTGAAGGTCTGCTCGAATGCAAGGAACTTCATGATGCTCAGGTTTACACTCGGATGGAAACGTATTCCACCCTTGTATGGGCCTATCGCGCTGTTCATCTGCACACGGTATCCTCTGTTCACCTGGATCTCGCCTTCATCGTCCAGCCATGGTACTCTGAATATGATGATTCTTTCTGGTTCTACAATTCTTTCAAGGATCTTCTGTTCCATAAGGTAGGGGTGCTCTACAATGTATGGGGCTACACTTTCGAGAACTTCACGTACGGCCTGATGGAACTCCTTTTCGTTCGGATTCTTGGCAGCAAGGTCCGCCATGAACCCGTCAACATATTTCTGAGTGAATCTATCCATATACGTATCTATTTGTTCGAGCATAAATAAAAAGCCTGCTTTGATTGACGAATCAAAGCAGACCCCGAATTCGTTTATCTATGCAAATTTGCGAATTTCCTGCAAAAAATGCAATAAAAACATGGAAATGTCTCGGTCTAGAAAAGGAAGCCGATGTTGATGTAGAATGCTCCGTTACCGTCCTGCTTGTTGAAGCAGCGTGCATATTCGAATGCTACGATGAAGTTCTCGTTCATGATGAAGCGGAGACCGGCACCGGCAGAACCATGGAAACCGTCCTTCTTGTCTGGATGTACGTATGTGTCATAAAGCGCAAGCTTCTTAGGTGCAGTCAGTGCAAGTTCTGCACGCTTGGCATCGCTCATGGTCATGTCGTAATCCTTGAATACGTGTGTGCCGTCTGTGAATCCTGACACTGCAAAAGCTATGTTCTGGTTGAATAGCTTGAAGTCGATGAATCTGTAACGGATCTCAGCATTGTAGAATCCGGTATGGAGACCCTGAACTCTGTTCAGCATGATTCCACGAACTGTTCTATAGCCTCCAAGGCCATCGTAGTCCGGCTTAGGACCCATTGTTGTATAAACCGGCATTGCATACCATGGAGCATTTCCGAAAAATCCCTGATAGGCGAGACGATATGCGAACACAACCTTTGGAGTTCCGAGCGGAATATACTGTCTCATGGTTGCGCAGAACTTGTAGTGTCCTACAGATGTTCCGAGCCACTTAGGAGCGGCAATTACGTGTGCCTCAGCCCAGATACCCTTTGTCGGGTTGTTCTCAACGTTACGGCTGTCGTACATAAGACCGGCGCGAACTGAAGATATGATGCCTCCGTTTGCCTGGTCCTCAGGAATGATTCCCCAGTCCTTGTAGAGCTGGAAGAGGGTAGTACCACCTTCAATCTGGTCAGAGTATACTGAATAACCTTTAGGTGTGAATGAACTGGTGTTTACCCAATTGAGGTTATATCCAGCTTCCCAGAAGAAGTTTTTTGTAATCTTTCCTGTGAAGTCTGCCTTGAATCTGACGAGTTCTCTTGTATATCTGTAGAAGCCTTTAGGAAGTTTGCCCTTATCAATGAATTTCTGGTTGAGCTTTTCTCCGCCCTTGCTGTCATCGAATGAAAAATTCTTCAACTCACCGTCTGCTCCTACGAAAAGCCCCATATCATAGTTGCTCTGGTAACCATTGAATCCGTAGAAATCAAGAGCCTGATCCTTATAGTATCCGGCGCAGATGGACATTCTGACTCCTGGTATCAGAGTCTTGTTGTCATACTCCGCTCTGAAAAGGTAGCTTCCTACATTTGCCTCCTTTACATAAGCCGATCCCTCAAAGTACCACTGTGCATTTGGGTTAGGATAATTCTTGCCATCTCCGAAGTTGTAGATGTTCATCAATGCACCGAACTGGAAGCCCCTGTCCGCATCAAATGCAACGACAGGAAGAGGACCGAGGTTGATGCCGGTCTTGATGATTTCACCTTTCTCGTTATATGTTACTGGCTTTTTCTGCTTTACCTTCTTTTCTGCCTTTACTTCTGTCTCAAGTTCTGTCTCGTTAACAGTTCCGGCAAAAGCAGCTGTACTGCACATAAGTGCACAGACTGCGAATAAAATGGTCTTTTTCATAGTGATGATGTTTTATAGAAGATCTATGAATGAATTCTCGATTTCCTTGAATTCCTTGCGTAGGTCTTTTCGTTGCATAAGACGGCAGTCGGATATAAGTATCCTGACAAAGTCTTGATAATCGTAGAAGTAGCTATATGCCGGTATCGATGCCAATACTAATCCTGCAGCAATGAACCACGGTGTCGTAAGGAAAAGTACGATTGTCAGCAATGGCAGCCATATGAGTGTGCCGACAATCTTGACTCCTAGATTGACGGTGTTGCCGAATGCCGGGTCTTTAAGTCCTCTTCTGATGAACCATGCCGCTCCCCACATTGGCAATGCTGCAACTGCACTGAAAATGAAGAACGGAAGACCTGCAATTGCTGCAAGACCTTTCCATATGGCTTTGAACAGAAGTCCTTTGCGTTTGAATGACAGGATGTCGATATCTGCCTTGTCAATCTTCTTGTCAAATGCCGCTGCCTTGTCGAGCAGTTCCTGCATCTTTGCTGGATGTTCTTCTGCAGCTCTTTCTATCTGGGCTATGACAGACTGATTGTCTGAGAGATTTCCGGCAAGGCCCTTATCTCTGAATCGGCATGTAAGGATCCTTGTGAGAGACCACTTGCTGTAAAGGTTCTCGTCATCCTTGACGTAAGAGATGAGCTCTGACATTCTGGAGGCAAGCTCTTTTCTGAGTGGCTCCATGACCTGAGCTTCATTTTCCACGTCAAGTCCCTTGATGAATTCCGTTACATTGATAGCCTTTCCATATGAAATGAGGCATGTGCTGCGATAACGGAAATAGCTTCCGTACTCAATTCCGACAGGAACGATGTATATAGGCTTCTTGTCTCCGAATCTGTTGTTTGCGGCTACAGCTGCTCTCAGGATGCCTTTTCCAAGAGGCAGGAGAGAGTGCGCTGCACGATGTCTGCCCTCTGGATACATGCAGAAACGTACATCGTGCTCTAGGGTTTCGACTATTGTTTCAAATGATTCGTAGTTGTTGAGGACATTTCGAAGACCGTCTCTCTGCCTTACCATAGGAAGAATGCGCAGAAAGAACATTATCTTTGCAATCAGAGGTCTCTTGAACATGTCTGCCCTCGCTCCGAACACTGTAGGTGCCTTCTGTGCCTGAAGCATCACAAGGGCATCCATCAGCGTGTTGCTGTGGTTTGGTGCAAGAAGTATAGCTCCGTCCTTTGGCAGATTTTCCTTCCCGCGGACGTCGATTCTTCTGTAACTACGTCTTGTACACCAGTCTACTATAGGTTTGAGTAGGGTATAAAAGGGGTCGTTATCGTAGATTTTTTCTTTGCTCATGATTTGTGTCGTTACTCTTCATCAACTTCCTTGCGTCCACGGATTTTCCATGTGTAGGCAAGAGAGAGGCCGGAGATGATGTGCCATACACCCCACCATGCGGTGATCACTACCATTCCTCCGTTGTTTGCCCATATTTCAGGATTGAAGATGTTTGCATTGAAGAGAAGTACCAGTCCCAGTCCGGAGTTCTGTATTCCTGTCTCGATGGTGAGGGTTCTTCTGTCCTTATAAGGAACCTTGAAGAGAGTTCCTGTGCCGAATCCGATGCCTAGTGCAAGCAGATTGTGAACCAGCACTATGAGGAATATATACTTGATGCACTTCATGAATGCGTCAATGTTGTTTCCGAATGTCAGAACCACCATGATGATGAAGAATGCTACAGAGAGGTACTGCATAGGTTTCTTCAGTTTCTGTGCGACCTTTGGAAGATACTGCGAGCAGAGTACTCCAAGAACAAGAGGAATTCCAAGGAGGATTACAATAGTCTTGAAGATTTCCCAGAAAGGAATGCTGAGCTCAGGAATTACGAGATCATGTCTTTCTGCGAATTTAAGATAAAGTCCACCCCAGAAAGAGAAGTTGATAGGAGTGGTGAATATGCATGCTGCAGTGTTGAATGCTGTCAGGGATACAGAAAGTTCGGTGTTTCCTTTAGACAGGCTGGTGATGAAATTGGAGATGTTTCCGCCAGGGCATGATGCCACGAGGATCATACCAAGAGCAATCATCGGACTTATCCAGCCGTCAAAGGTGATTGTCAGCAGGAATGTAAGTGCTGGCAGCAGGATAAGCTGGCATAGGATTCCCAGGATGACTGACTGAGGCTTCTTTATAACGTCGACGAATGTCTTTGGTTTAATGCCAAGTGCGACTCCGAACATCACAAAAGCGAGTACGATGTTGATTGTATTCATTCCCGCTTCATTCATATTGACCTTGATGGCATCAAGATTTGCTATGACTTCTGGACTCATAATGTAAAATTTTAGGTTTTAGCGGCGCTAAGATACAATAAATTTTCCAAATGAAGCATAAATTAGTATACCATTTTACTATTATGGGAGCCAATGTCGTTAAAATGCTTGTATTAGTGGTGAAATATTCATTCAATTCACTATATTTGCAATGATAGGATTCGGGTGATCCTAATATAAAACATTACAATTATGAAGAAATTATTAAGAACAGCATTAGCCTTGCTGCTGCCGGTTGCAGCAGTTCTTGTGGTTGTCTACAAGGTGGTGAACAAGGCTCCATCTCCGGAACTGCCTCAGTATGAACAGGTATGGCAGATCTTTGATGAGGGTGGCTGCCTGAGCTGCCATAGTGAGGACCCTGAGGTTCCTTTCTATGCCAAACTTCCTGTGGCTGGAAAGATTATCATGAAGGACATTGATTCCGGTTATCGTGCCTTTGACATGACAAAGTTTATGGAGGAGCTTAAGGTGGACGGAGATGTTAATCCTGTTGACCTTGCAAAGATCGAGAAGGTGGTCCTTGATGACCGTATGCCGATGCCAAAGTATTATCTGGTACATTGGGGCAGTTCCCTTACTGCAGCTAAGAGGCAGATTGTTCTGGACTGGGTGCGTTCACGCAGGATTGCGATGTATGATGATAATCTTCCTGAAAACCGCAATGCTGAGCCAGTACGTCCTGTAGATACTTATATCGAGTATGACCCTGCTAAGGCTGAATTAGGTTTTGACCTGTTCCATGATACAAGACTTTCCGTTGACAATACTGTTTCATGTGCATCATGCCATGATCTTGCAACAGCAGGTGTAGACAATCATCAGTATTCGCATGGCGTGAACGACCTGATGGGTGGTGTCAATGCTCCTACAGTGTTCAATGCAGTATATAATTTCGTGCAGTTCTGGGACGGTAGAGCAGCAACATTGGCGGCTCAGGCAGCAGGCCCGCCTCTTAATCCTGTCGAGATGGCATCATCTTCATTCGACGAGATCATTGCCAAGCTTCAGGCTGACAAGGCGTTTGCAAAGAAATTCAATGCAGTTTACCCGGATGGTATGACAGAGGCTAACCTTACTGATGCAATCGAGCATTTCGAGCGTACCCTCATCACTCCTGGTTCACGTTTCGATAAATGGCTCATGGGTGACGACAGTGCAATGACAGCTGACGAGATTGAAGGATATGAGCTCTTCAAGAAATATGATTGTGCCACTTGTCACGCAGGCAAGAATCTCGGTGGTCTTTCATACGAACTGATGGGCCTTCGCAGACACTATTTTGCCGAAAGGGGACTGGAACTTACAGAAGAGGATAACGGACGCTATAAGGAGACAAAGAATGAGCGCGACCGTCATCGTTTCAAGGTACCTGGACTCAGAAATGTAGAGCATACATGGCCATATTATCACGACGGAACGCGCCACACACTCGAGGAGGCGGTTCTTGATATGGGTAAATATCAGAGCGGTGTGGATCTTGCGCAGGCTGAAGTCGATAAGATCACTGCTTATCTCAAGACTCTTACCGGAGAATATAAAGGCAAGCCTGTGACAACAACCAACTCAATTGACGAAATTCACGGTCACGAATAAAATTCCTGATCACTTTACTTTTCCCAGGAGACGGTCGACGATGATTGCTATCGCACCGTCTCCTGTTACGTTACATGCTGTACCGAAACTGTCCATTGCTATGTATAGGGCAATCATAAGCGCCAGCGATTCCTGATTGAAACCCAGCATTGACTGCAACAGTCCGAGCGATGCCATTATTGCTCCGCCTGGGACTCCGGGTGCTGCAACCATGGTGATACCGAGCATGCAGATAAACCCGAAGAACTGCCAGAAATCATATGGGTTTCCCTGCATTATCATGAGGGCAAGAGCACATGCTACAATCTTCAGAGTACTGCCTGACATGTGGATTGTCGCGCAAAGGGGTACGGTGAATCCTGCAATGTCTTCTGATACTCCATTCTTTCTTGTCTGGGCAAGGGTAACAGGAATAGTGGCAGCTGATGACTGTGTGCCTAAGGCTGTGAAGTAGGCAGGCATCATTGTCCACAGGAGCTTGAATGGGTTTTTGTGTGCGAATCCACCGGCAATGGTGAACTGGAGCACGAGTATTCCGATATGTATGGCGAAGATGATGCCGATTATCTTAATGAAGACAGTGAGTATTGAGAACACCTGTCCGATATATGTCATATTCAGGAATATACCGAAGATGTAGACGGGGAGTACGGGTATTATTGCCGTATTGATTGTCTTTACTATGATCTGTTCAAAGCCGTGAGCCGCATCAAGCAGTGTCCTATGCTGTGTGGCTGCAAGACCTAGTCCAGCCATGAATGCCAGTACCAGAGCTGTCATGACGCCCATCAGCGGCGGAATGGTAACTGTGAAGTAAGGCTGGAGCTCTCCACTTTCCGAAAGGGACTTGAGACCCTCTCCGCTGTCGATCATGGATGGGAAGAAAGCCGCTCCTGTAAGATATGATGCAAGTCCCGCGAAGATTGTTGAAAAATAGGCTATAGCGACAGTGACCAAAAGCATTTTTCCGGCCTTGTTGCCGATATCTGCGATGGCAGGTGTCACGAGTCCTACTATGATCAGAGGGATGGCAAATCCTAGGAATTGACTGAAGATGGAGTTTATGGTGACGAATATCCGTACTGCCCATTCCGGAAATATAAGTCCTGTTCCGATTCCAAGTGCTATGGCTATCAAGATCTTGCCAAGAAGTCCTATTTTTAGTGTCTTCATGTGATTAACAATTTTGTTGCGTGGTTAAACAAGATTGTTTTAGTTTTTATTTTTCAGTGTTTTAATATTGTGTCTACCAAAATTTATTTTGTGATTCTTCGTATGTGAATCCAGCGTTCTTCAGTGTCTCTTCGAGCTCTTTTCTGTCAATTTCCAGGTCTTCGCAGAGGGCGTCAAGGCTCGGGTAGAAATCTCTGAGCTTCATGTTTGTCCAGCTTAGCAGCATGAACGGGTCTTTAGGGTAGATACTCATGTCTTTTGAAGTTTCGCGGTAAATCTACTGAAAAATCAGTTAAAATCATAGTGTGGTTTTTAACATTCGGCAAAAATAGTTACCTTTGAAGGATTTTGAAAAACTAACCGCAATTTATGGATAACATCAGAAAAAAGTATCTCGTCTGGGAGTGGAGGACAATCATAGTCCTTTCAATCGGATATGCCCTGTTTTATTTTGTGAGAAAGAATCTTAGTGTAGCTATTCCTGCAATGGAACAGGTGCTCGGCATTTCAAAAGTTCAGCTTGGAGTATTCCTTACAGCCAACAGTATCATTTATGGCTTTTCGCGTTTCATCAATGGAATGCTTGTAGACCGCTACAGCAAGAAGAAGATCATGGCATTGGGCCTTCTGCTGACTTGTGCCGTGAATCTCATCATATGTTTCAGCCCGAAGCTTGACGGAATGCTCAATCTTCTGGATGCAGAAGGAAAGGCTACGATGGGACTTGTCTACCTTATCGGTTCCCTCTGGGTACTTAACGGTTATCTTCAGGGAATGGGCGTGCCTCCTTGTGTCAGCCTTCTTGCTCACTGGATCAAGCCTACCGAACTGTCTACAAAACAGTCGATATGGAATGTGTCGCATACCTTCGGTGCCGGTCTGGTTGTCGCGCTCTGCGGTTACCTGCTTCAGCATTTCGGTTACAGCGCATGGTATCTGTGCTTCATTGTGCCGGCCTTGATCGCCTTGCTCGGAGTTCCGCTCCTTTGGTACGGACTCAAGGATGACCCTACAGAAGTAGGCCTTCCGCCTGTGGAGAAGATGAGTGAGGGAGCAATGAAGGTAGAAGACAATGAACCGGATCCAATCTCTAAGCTCAGCAAGGCACAGTACAGAAAGGTCATAAACAGGATGGTATATGCTAATCCATATATCTGGATTATAGCGATTTCCAATTTCTGTATATATATCATCAGACTGACCATTCTTGACTGGGGTGCATCGTTCCTGACAGAGATTAAGGGTCTTGAGATAGCGAAGGCAGGCAGCCTGCTTGCGACTACCGAGATTGTCGGTGGAACCCTCGGAATGCTCCTTGCCGGATGGCTTTCTGACAAGCTCTTCAAGAGCCGTGCACACAGGACATGCTTCTTCTGCATCATTTTCGCAACTCTGTCGTTCTTCCTGTTCTGGAAGACGGAATCAATAACACTTTCATTTATCTTCCTTGTCCTGTCCAGCTTCTTTATTTACGGACCGCAGGCTTTGTTCGGATCGTGCGCATCTCAGCAGGCTACCAAGTTCGCCACAGGTACTGGAAACGGTATAGTCGGAATCTTCGGTTATGCCAGCTCGGTTGTTACAGGTGTGATGTTCGGTGCAAGGGCTGAGGCCGGCGGATGGGATTCTGTGTTCCCGATCGCAATCGCATTCGGTGTAGCTGGAGCTGTAGCGATAGGTATGATGTGGAATGCACCTGCAGACGGATATGAAAAATTGAATAAGGTTCTCAAGGAAGTTGAATAATATGATGAATAATATGAAAAGACTGATCTGCTTTGATCTTGACGGCACTTTAAGCCAGCATAAGACCAGGATTCCTCAGGAATCAGTCGATCTGCTGGATAATCTTTCCAGAAAATATAAAATCATAATGGTAGGTGCCGGAAATGCACCGCGAATCTGGAATCAGATGGGACAGTATCCTATCGATATAATCGGCAACTACGGTATGCAGGAGGCTGTTGTCAAGGATGGCGAACTGTGCATCGTACGTGAGGATACTGTTGTGCCAGATAGGGAGATGTTCCTGGAAAAGTGTGCATATCTTCGCGAAAAATACGGATATGCAGAATATTACGGTGAGTCAGTGGAATTCCATCCTGCCGGAATGGTCACGTTCTGCCTGCTCGGAACGCCTGCTCCGATAGATGAGAAACTGGCTTTCGATCCGGACAGATCAAAGAGACGTGTCCTCTATCCGGAGGTCCTGGAGCTCTTTCCTGACCATTCGGTCTTCATCGGAGGCTCATCATCATTTGACTTTACTCCAAGACAGTACAATAAGTATGATGCAATCATGAAGTATGCATCGGAGAATGGCTATTCCAAGGATGAAATTCTATATGTAGGTGATGATTTTGAAGACGGTGGTGGGGACAGCCACGTGAGAATTCATGGCCTTGATTATATCTTCATCGACGATTATAGAAAAACGCCAGAGAAACTTCAGTTTCTTTTAGATTGATTAAATTATGGTTAAGATTTTCTGCATAAACACTCAGACTTCCTGCACGTTTCCCGAGGGAACTGCCCTGATGGACATGCTGCCGTCCTTCTTTCCGGAAGGCACTTCAAGTTATCCTATCATTGCCGCTAAGGTAAACAATGTTTGCCAGGGACTTAAGTATAGGGCATTCAATAGCAGGCAGGTGGAGTTTCTTGATTACACCTCCTATGCCGGAAGAAGTGTTTACTGCAGTTCTCTATGCTTCCTGTTCTGTAAGGCCGTAAAGGATCTCTTTCCTGAGTCCCGAATCGTGCTGAGAAGGCCTATCTCCAAGGGATATTTCTGCGAGCTTGACAAAGGTGACGGAAGTGTTCCGTGCCAGGCTGATGCTGATGCCGTGTCTGCAAGAATGAAGGAAATGGTAGAGGCAGATATGCCTTTCCGCAGACATGAGGTGCGTACAGGTGAGGCAATCGAACTCTTTCAGAGTCTTGGATATGCTGATAAAGTCAGCCTGCTTGAGACTGCAGGAGATGTCTATGTGAACTATTATACACTTGACGGAACACCGGATTATTATTACGAAGCGCTTCTCCCAAGTACGGGTTTCCTTAAGGTCTGGAATCTCAGCCTTTATAGGGATGGTATGCTCTTGAGAGTACCTGACAGACACAAGCCGGAGGAACTTGCTCCTTTTGTGGAACAGCCAAAGACATTTGAAGTGTTCAGTGAGAATCTCAAGTGGAACCGAATCATGGGACTTGAGAATGTCGGAGATGTCAATATGGCGTGCAGAAGAGGTGAGGCGAGTGACCTTATCAAGATTGCCGAGGCTCTTCAGGAAAAGAAGATAGTGCAGATTGCAGAAGAAATTGACCGTCGTGTAAGGCAGGAAAATCCTGTTAGGCTTGTTTTGATTACAGGTCCGAGCAGCAGCGGAAAATCTACTTTCTGCAAGAGACTAAGCATTCAGTTAAAGGCTTGCGGACTGAAACCTATCTCATTTTCTACTGACGATTACTTTGTCAATCGTCTTGATACTCCGCTACTTCCGGATGGCTCTTTTGATTTCGACAACTTTGATACCGTCGATCATGAGTACCTGCAGAAGGATGTACTAAAGCTCCTTGCCGGTGAGACTGTCGAGGTGCCTGAATATAACTTTGTGACAGGATTGAGGGAGTTCAACGGCAAGCGTCTGAAACTGGAACCAGGCATGGTGCTTCTCGTTGAAGGAATCCATGCCCTTAATCCGCGTTTGACGGACAGGGTTCCGGATTCGTCCAAGTACAGGATCTTCATCAATACGATCACAAGCATTTCACTTGATAACCACAACTGCATTCCGACCAGTGACAACAGGCTGATACGCAGAATATGCCGAGATTTCAACAAGGGAGCATTCACAGCTCGTGAATCTATAATGCACTGGCCTAATGTGCGTCGTTCGGAGGTTCAATGGATATATCCATATCAGGAATGTGCCGATGTTCTTTTCAATTCATCGTATATCGTTGAATTTCCGGTCATCAGACCGTATGCTGAGCGTATTCTGATGACTGTGCCTAAGAACTGTCCGGAATATTCGGAAGTCAACAGGCTTATGAAGTTCCTCAGCTATTTTGTTCCTGTATCCGATAAAGATGTACCTGCTACTTCACTGCTTAGAAGTTTCATCGGTGGAAGTAGCCTATAATATTTAATTGGATATCAATGTTTTATGAAACAGAAAAGATACTTTCTTGAGGAAAATGAAATACCAAGGCAGTGGTATAATATTCAGGCAGACATGCCTGTCAAGCCGATGCCTATGCTTAATCCGAATACCAGGAAGCCTGTCACTGTAGAGGACCTTTCCGAGCTGTTCTGTGAAGAATGTTCAAGACAGGAACTCAATACCGAAGACAGGTGGATAGACATTCCTGAAGAAGTGCTTGAGAGATATGCCTATTACAGAAGCACTCCGCTTGTCAGGGCATATTCTCTTGAAGAGGAACTCGGCACCCCTGCAAGGATATATTTCAAGAACGAAAGTGTAAGCCCGATAGGTTCGCATAAACTCAATTCAGCTCTGGCTCAGGCATATTACTGCAAGAAGGAAGGAGTAACCAATGTGACTACCGAGACCGGAGCCGGCCAATGGGGTGCAGCTCTTTCGTATGCTTCCAAGGTCTTTGGGCTGGAAAGTGCTGTGTATCAGGTGAAAATAAGCTATGAACAAAAGCCTTACAGGAGGAGCATAATGCAGGTTTTCGGGGCACTTGTGACTCCTTCTCCATCAATGTCTACCAGAGCAGGAAAGGATATCCTTACCAAGCATCCTAACCATCAGGGTTCTCTCGGAACCGCTATTTCCGAGGCCGTAGAGCTTGCCAGGATGACACCGGGATGTAAATATACTCTTGGTTCAGTGATGAACCATGTCACTCTTCATCAGACTGTGATCGGCCTTGAGGCTGAGAAGCAGATGGAGAAGGCCGGAGATTATCCGGATATTGTGATCGGATGCTTCGGAGGAGGTTCCAATTTCGGAGGCATCACATTCCCGTTCTTGAGACATTGCTTCAGCGGGGAGAGGAAGACAAGATTCATCGCTGCAGAGCCGGCAGCTTGTCCTAAGCTTACTCAAGGAAAATTCGAATATGACTATGGTGATGAGGCCGGATATACTCCTCTGATGCCGATGTTCTCTCTTGGACATAATTTCCAGCCGTCGAATATCCATGCAGGTGGATTGAGATACCATGGTGCAGGTACTGTCGTATCTCAGCTGCTGAAAGATGGCTGGGTGGAAGCAATGGATATAGAGCAGAAGGAGTCGTTTGAAGCAGGATGCCTTTTCGCAAAATGTGAAGGCATTATTCCTGCTCCGGAGTCTTGCCACGCCATCGCTGCTGCTGTGAAGGAGGCTCTCAAATGCAAGGATTCCGGTGAAGAGAAAGTCATTCTCTTCAATCTTTCAGGTCATGGACTCATCGATATGGGTGCCTATGATCAGTTCCTTGCAGGAAACATCAGATAATCAATCGAATCTCATACGTATCTTGCGGCCTTTGGGTAGAGTCTTTTCTATCTGAAGGCCGTTTGGCATCCTTATGCAGATGTGTTCATCCCAACCTCCAGTTATTGACATTTCAGCAGGTCTTCCATCAGACCATTTCAGATCGATTACTGCTCCTCCACGAACTTTCAGTCCTGTGATTTTTCCTTCCGGCCATTCTTCAGGAAGGGCAGGAAGAATATTTATGAATCCATCGCTGCTCTGGATAATCATTTCGCTTATTCCTGCAGCACCTCCGAAGTTTCCGTCAATCTGGAACGGAGGGTGGGCGCAGAGAAGATTCGGATATGTACCGGCGCTGCTGCAGAATTCTTCGGGCGCGCCTTGATATGATGCAGGAGACAGCAGACTTCTGAACAGTTTCAAGGCTCTGTCTCCGTCTCCAAGCCTTGCCCAGAAATTCATCTTCCAGGCCCTGCTCCATCCTGTGGCTTCGTCGCCTCTTCTGTTGAGAGTAACCTTGCAGGCTTCTGCCAGATCCGGCGTCTTTGAAGGACTTATCTGTCTGCCTGGATATAGGCCGTAAAGGTGTGATACGTGCCTGTGTTGAGGTTCGACTTCCTCATAGTCTTCCAGCCATTCCATCAGATAGCCTTCGGGACTGATCTGATGTGGTGGAAGTTGTCTCACTGCTGACTTCAGTGAATCTGCAAATTCCTTGTCAAGACCGAGCAGTTCCGCAGCATCGATGGTGTTTGTAAACAGTTCTCTGATCAGCTGGTTGTCCATTGTCGGACCCATGCAGATGCTTACTGCAGCAGGTCCGTCATCTCCTGGAACAATGAATGAATTTTCCGGTGAGGATGTCGGAGCGGTTACAAGCCATCCGTGTCCTGGCTCCCTTATCATTGTTGAAAGAAAGAACTCAGATGCACCTTTAAGAGCAGGATACGCTCTCCTGAGGTAGTCATGATCTCCGCTGTAGAGATAATGTTCCCAAAGGTGTGCGCATAGCCATGCTCCGCCTGTATTGGTGGCTCCCCAAGACGGATGCTCGCCCGGAGCGGTGTAGTTCCATACGTTGGTCATCATGTGCTGTACCCAGCCTTCGGCATCCTGTCCGTAGAAGTCTTTTGCGCTCTTCTCTCCGCTTGGTATCAACCTGAACGTAAGGTCTATCAGGGGTTCATGGAGTTCAGAAAGGTTTCCGGATTCTGCTATCCAGTGATTCATCTGGACGTTTATGTTGGTGTGATAGTCTCCGTTCCAAGGAGTATGGAAGGTATTTGCCCAAAGGCCCTGGAGATTCGGAGGCAGGCAGCCGGGGCGTGTGCTGCATATGAGAAGATATCTGCCGTAGTTATAATAGAGGGCGGCCAGTGAATTGTCCCTTGCTCCTTTTGCGTATTCAGAAACCCTCTTGTCCGTTGTTGCTGCAGTCTGTATGTCAGTTCCCAGAGAGAGTGTATTCCTTAAATAAAGTTCCTGATGCGCGGCCACAGAGTTCCTGTGTGAATGCTTCAGCTTCTTCATGTCCATTGCATTAAGCAATGCTATGGCTGTCCTGTCATAATCTTTTTTGAAATAATCAGTTGCAGACGAAATTACTATCCATACATTTCCGGCATCCCGGACTCTGATTCCGGAAGTTTCTTCTGAGGCTTCGGTTTTTCCGTCAGATATGACCTTGGCGTATGCGCAGTAGTTCATGCCGGGAAGATCCGTTCCGCTTTCCAGGCTGCCGCATATTTTCAAGAGTCCCTCTTCTGTGATTCCTTCCTCAGCCCGGCCGGCTCTGTCCATCCCGATTTCCATGTTTATGCTTCCCGGCTTTGATGCTCTGATCTCTACGACCATAACATCGTCAGTGCGGGAGACATAACATTTCTTCAGATATGAAACATCTCCTGCCCGGTATCCTGCATATGATGTCGCTTCTCTTAAATCCAGCCATCTTCTGTAATCCTCTACAGAAGTCGAGTCGGGATAAGTCTGTTTCAGCACCAATTGGCCTAATACCTGATATGTTCCATATGTTCCGTTGTATCTGTCGCTCTTTGGGACAAATCTCTCGTACATTATCTTCTGTGCCTGTGCATTGCGTCCTTCCAATAAGGCATCCCTTATCGGTCTGAGGCTTTCTGCTGCATCGGGGTTGGCATAATCTGCCTCGCATCCGCTCCATAACGATATCTCATTAAGGATTATATGTTCGTCGGAAGGGTCTCCGTCCGTCATCATTCCCAGCCTGCCGTTGCCCACGGGAAGCATTTCCTCCCATGCGTCTGCAGGGGATCCGTAGCTCAGCATATGTTCGGAATCCGACAGGGTATCTGTGCAGGAAATGGATATCAATGTCAATGCTGCGATAAGCAATAGTGAGGTGCGTCTCATACAAAGCGGAATTTTCTCCAAAAGTAGTAAAAAATCGCGAGAGCTTTTATTATATTTGCAGGTTAAGAACAGACGATTTCGTTTATGGTAAAGAAAGTTTTCTATTCACTTGGTTCGCTTGCGGCCATACTCCTGCTCTCGGGTGTGATTTCCATCATCGAGTACCGCAGGATGAGTGATTATGTCTCGGAACTCATTGCAGCCAATATAAAGAGCATAAATCTTGCTCAGCAGCTGTCAGACATTACAGAGGAATATAACCATCAGATGCTTGCTGTCGTGGTTCAGAACGACATTTCGAAGATGCCTGAATTCGACCTGGCAGACTTCATGGCGCAGTCCGATTCATTGAAGAATTCCTTCACTTCTCAGACGGCTCTTCCTATGGTCGATTCTCTTGAGGTCTCATTTGACGCCTTCATGAAGACATCGCTCAAGTTTGATGAAGTCTTTCTTGCAGACAACGTCGACACCGGAGAATGGTTCTTCGGCACTCTTCAGCCAAGGTACAACAAGTTCCGTATGGATATGAATGTGCTCAATGAGGCCATTTACAATGACCTGCTCAGCAATTCGGCTGACTTTGACGCAGGATTCTACAGGAGCATCATTCCTGGAGTAGTGTCGGTTGGAGCAGGACTTGTACTCATCTTGCTTCTCCTCTTCTTCACATTGGTCAACTATGTCAGACCGATATACAGAATGAATGACGGCATCAGTGCATACCGCTCTTCCGGACGCAGATACAGCTACGTCCTTGACGGTGACGACCAGCTTGCGGAAATCAATAACGGAGTCACTGAGATCATCGAGGAGAATATTGAACTCAAGACACGAATCAAGGCATTGAGGGAGAATCTTGAAAAGACCAGTCAGCAATGAATGTAAAAGGCATATCGGTAAATGTGGGCAAGGCTCTTCTTGTGAGTGCCCTGTTCATGCTCATTTCCATCATGGTCTCGATCATCGAAGGCTATGATTCGGCTTTCACGCCATTGCTCATCAGTTTCATCATCACTTTGCTTGTTGGTGCATTCCCGTTCATATTCGTGAAGAATACGGAAACCTTGTCGTTGACTGACGGTTTCCTGACCATCTTCCTCTCCTGGATGCTCTCATTCATTTTCGGAATGCTTCCTTATGTCCTTTGGGGAGGTGAGTTCACGCTGATAAATGCATGGTTCGAGAGCGTTTCCGGCTATACGACAACAGGTTCGACCATCCTTACCGATATAGAGTCATTGCCTAAGAGCCTTCTTTTCTGGAGATCATCCACTCACTACATCGGTGGTCTCGGAGTCATTGTCTTCCTTCTTCTGGTAATGCCACAGGCCAGCCCGTATCGCCTGAAGCTTACCAATATGGAAATGTCCACCCTTTCGAAAGGAGGCTACAGATATAATTCGGCCAAGGTCATCAGGGTCATTACAGGTATCTATCTGTTCTTTACAGTTGCTGCATTCCTTTCTCTCTGGGCGGCCGGCATGACATTCTTTGACGCAGTCAATCATGCGTTCAGCATCGCTGCCACAGGAGGATTCAGTACAAGGAACCTGTCCGTGGGATATTACAACTCAGATATAATAAACCTTGTAGTAATGGTGTTCATGGCCGTATGTGCTCTGCATTTCGGCCTTGTGTACGCCGTGTTCCTGACAAGATCCTTCAAGCCGATGAACAACACTGTGGTGAAGTATTACTTCGGATCCATAGCCGTGTGCTCGGTAATAGTTGCCTTCTCGCTGATGTCTGAAGGTGGATATGGCAGCTGGGGCAGGGCATTGATGGATTCATCGTTTACTGTCATCAGTTACATGTCGACCTGTGGATTCGGCATATGCGACAATTCCACATGGCCTTGGATAGCAGGTCTGGTGCTCCTTTTCGTCTCTTTCCAGTGCGGATGTTCTGGTTCGACAACAGGAGGTATAAAGGTTGACCGTATCCTCATTGCGTTCAAGACCATAGCCAATGAAGTGAATCGCAGAATCCGTCCTCATGCAGTATCTCAGGTAAGGATGAGCGGTCATCATCTTTCAGACAGTTCCGTACATTCGGTAATGATGTACATCGTTACATATTTTATAGTCATATTCATATCCATATTGGCCGTCATGATCTGTGGTTCTGACGCATCGGAGGCTGTTTCCGGTGTGATTGCATCCATCGGTAGCGTAGGTCCCGGTCTTGGTGAGCTTGGAGCTATGGACAATTATGCGGCAGAGCCGGCAATGTCCAAATTCATCTATGCCTTCGACATGTTCCTCGGTCGTGTGGAGATCTTCCCGATTCTTGTTGTCTTTTCTATGATATTCAGACGTGGCAAGTAATGGGTAGAGCAGACTTTCTATATTCAGGATTCATTTCCAGGCTTGCTTATCAGCCCACATCCTGCCAGGATTCTCTTTTGAGGAAAGTGGCTGAATTCGTGTGTTCTGACGACGAGGATATACTGGTTGTGAACGGTTATGCCGGAACCGGAAAGACAACCGCTGTGGCAGCCGTAATATCTCTCCTGAAGGAATATCAGACAAAATGTGTGCTTCTGGCACCTACTGGACGTGCAGCCAAGGTGCTTTCGTCATATACGGGTCAGCAGGCATATACTATCCATAAGCATATATATCGACAGAAGTCTGTCGGAGGTGACGGCTTCGGACAATTCTCTCTGGCACCGAACAAGGACAAGGAAACGCTTTTCATTGTAGATGAAGTTTCCCTGATAGGCATTGATGCCGGTCAGCAGCAGTCTACTGCTTCGTTCGGGTCGGGCAATCTTCTTGAGGATCTTGTTTCCTTTGTCCGTTCAGGAGCTGAGTGCAAGGTCATTCTTATAGGTGATTCTGCCCAGCTGCCTCCTGTCGGACTTGAGGCAAGTCCGGCTCTTCTGAAGGATTATATGGCAATGATGGGAGGAGTTTCTTTTGCGGAACTCTCGACCGTGGTGCGTCAGCAGAAGGAGTCGGGCATATTGTACAATGCCACAAAGGTGCGTCAGCTGATCTCTGAGATGGAGTATGGTCCAGGGGTGATTGATTTCTTTGATCTTGGACTCGAGGTTGATGGCTACGATGATGTGGAGAGGATCGGCGGTGGCGACCTGATAGAAAAGATTTCAGATGCATATGCCGCCTATGGCGATGATGAGACCATAATCCTGTGCCGCTCAAACAAGAGGGCTATAAAGTATAATCTCGGAATACGTTCCACTGTCCAGTTCAAGGAAGAAAGGCTGGTGCGTGACGACAAGCTTATGATTGTCAAGAACTGTTACCAGTTTGTCGATGATCTGGAGAATGTGGACTATATCGCAAACGGTGACATTGCAAAGCTGTGCAGGATTTCGAAATATGAGGAGAGGTACGGACTTCATTTTGCTGAGGCTAGGCTTTCTTTCCCGGATTATGATGACCAGGAGATTGTTGCCAAGGTGATTCTTGACACTCTGGAGTCGGAAAGCGCATCGCTGACCTATGAGCAGTCAAATATGCTCTATCAGGGTGTGAATGATGACTATTCGCACCTCACGACCAAAAAGAAGAGGTATGAAGCTGTCCGCGAGGATAAGTACTATAATGCATTGCAGCTGAAGTATGCCAATGCGATAACCTGTCACAAGTCGCAGGGTGGTCAATGGAAATGTGTGTTCATTGACAATGCCTTCTGGCAGGAAGAATTGACTTTGGATGATCTCAAGTGGCTTTATACGGCTCTTACGCGTGCTACGGAGAAGGTTTATCTGGTCAATTTCAAGGATGAGTTGTTTGATAATATAAATAAGTATGAAGAAGATATTGTTGATTAATTTAGTTGTTATGATGGCGCTGACAGCTGGAGCTAAGGATTTCGAGAGGGTTCCTGTTGCGTGGAAATGGTTGGATTCAAAGGAAGCCATATTTACGTATGACGGAACATTTGCAGACAGCTGTGCCTTTGCAATCGATGCCCGCACAGGCAAGACCCGCAGCGGAGTATCTGCTCCTGCCAAGTATTCGGAGTTTCCTGTGAAGCCTCAGGGTGCTGTCAATCTGACCTATTCTCCAGACTCGACAAAGCTGGCATTCACGCGCAACAATGATCTCTATGTCGTGGACATTGCTTCCGGCAAGGAGCAGCGTCTTACTTTTGACGGCACAGATCTGATCCTCAATGGATATGCTTCATGGGTGTACTTTGAGGAGATTCTTGGACGTCCGTCTAAGTACAAGGCGTTCTGGTGGTCGCCAGACAGCAGGAAGATAGGTTTCTACAGGTTTGACAACACAAATGTTCCTCTGTTTCCGATCTATTCTGCATTTGCCAAGAGCTATGCAGGCGATCCGTCTCATCCTACTGCGGCTCCTGCAATGTCTCAGAGCCCTAAGGTGACCAATCTTGGAATCGGAGGTTCACTCAGCGAGACCCGCTATCCGAAATGCGGTCAGACCAATCCTGAAGTACGTATCGGTATCGTCGAGATTCCTCAGATGGGAACAGATGTCAAATCGGATGGCAGCTACCTTCTTCAGCCTGAGATTGTCTGGGCTGATTTCAATCCTGCAGATGACCAGTATTTCGGAATTCCTTTCTGGGGCCCGGACAGCGAAGAGTTCTTCATTGCACGCATGCCACGTCTCCAGAATACACTTGATCTCTATAGTGTAAGTGTACAGGATGGCTCAAAGAAGCATATTTATCATGAGACCTATAAGACCTGGATCGACTGGATGGATCAGGTCGTGTTCACCGACAAGGGTCTTTATATGGTCCGTAATTTCGAGACCGGATGGCAGCAGATCTATTTCCTCTCTTATGACGGAAAGGAATTCCGCAGACTCACAGACGGCACAAACTGGACTGTGTCTGTTCTCAGAGTGGACGAGAAGAAGGGAGATGTGTATTTCACTGCAAAGCGTGATGCTTCTGTGCGTCAGGCTGTGTATAAGGTTGATTCAAAGGGTGTTATAACTGCTTTGACAGATCCTGCATATAATGCTGTAGGGGTCAGCTTCTCTCCAGACGGCAAACATTTCATAGCTTCATATTCAAACGTCACAACCCCTGCAAAGGTGGCAGTATTCCAGACATCTGGCGGTATTGTGTCTGCAGGACATGGCGGCGACATCGCCGAGGCAAACCTTCGTGGCCCTGTGATGCAGAAGCTCCGCAAGGGAGTCTATGGCTTGAAGGGAATGGTCGTTGCAGATGCGGCATATGATGGCTATGAGCCTTCTGACTATGCCCTCGGTCAGCTTGTGCATATGACAACTCCTGACGGATTCGTTCTTCCGGGAATGATAGTATATCCCAAGAATTTCGATCCTTCAAGGAAGTACCCTGTGCATGTTGACATCTACGGCGGTCCTGACACACCTGTGGTACGTGACAGATGGACGGCTCCTACAGAGTCTTCGCAGTGGTGGTCTGACAATGGAATCATCCAGATATGGGTCGATCCACGTGCGGGAGGACATAACGGACGTGCAGGTCTCGACATGATATACAGGCAGCTTACAGTCAATGAGGTTAAGGATTTTATTGCCTGGGCAGACTGGCTTAAGGCGCTTCCGTACGTTGACGGAGACAAAATCGGTGTTGAAGGTTTCTCATTCGGAGGAACTATGACTTCTATGCTCCTTATGCAGGCTCCTGACCGTTTCCATTATGGTATTGCCGGTGGTGGCGTCTATGACTGGGCTCTCTATGATACTCACTACACAGAGCGCTATATGGACACTCCTCAGAATAACCCGGAAGGCTACAAGGTTTCACGTGCACTTGAGTATGTACAGGGGTATCCTGCTACATTCGTATGCAACTGCATTCATCCTGCAGGAGGGTCTGCAATGCCTGTAGAGCCTGTCATGCTTAAGATTACCCATGGAACGGGAGATGACAATGTACATCATCAGAATACCCTCCTTTTCATTGACGCTCTTCAGAAAGCTGGAAAGAAGTTCGATTTCATGATCTATCCTGACGGAATGCATGGCTACCGTGGATATCAGGGAGCGCATTTCCAGAACGCCAATAGACAGTTCTGGCTCCGCTACCTCATCCGTTGAGACCTTTAATGAATCACCTTTTGGGTTCTGTTTTACACTGAATGTGGCCATCCGGTATATGAAAGTACCAGATGGCCACACATTATATATATGCAGAGATTATCTGCGGCGACGCATTGCGCCTTTCATGAGGTTGCCCATATTGGCGCCCATGACTGTCTTCATCATCTTGCGGGTTCCCTCGAACTGCTTGAGGAGTTTGTTCACATCAGCGATTGATGTGCCGGAACCGTCAGCGATTCTCTTGCGGCGGCTGCCGTTGATGCAGTCCGGATGCTCACGCTCGTATGGGGTCATTGAAAGGATGATTGCCTCTACACCCTTGAATGAGCTGTTGTCCATGTCCACATCCTTGAGAGCCTTGCCCATGCCAGGAATCATGGAAGCAAGATCCTTGATGTTACCCATCTTCTTGATCTGCTGAATCTGGTTGTAGAAGTCCCAGAGAGTGAACTGGTCCTTTGCGAGTTTCTTCTTGAGCTCGCGTGCCTGAGCCTCGTCGAACTGCTCCTGTGCCTTCTCCACGAGTGAAACGACGTCACCCATTCCGAGGATTCTGTCAGCGATTCGTGACGGATGGAACACGTCAAGTGCCTCCATCTTCTCGCCTGTGCTGACGAACTTGATAGGCTTGCCTACAACTGCCTTGATTGAAAGAGCAGCACCACCACGGGTGTCACCATCCATCTTGGTGAGAACGACTCCGTCGAAATCAAGTCTGTCGTTGAATGCCTTTGCTGTCTCGACTGCATCCTGACCTGTCATTGCATCCACAACAAAGAGGGTCTCAGTAGGCTGGAGTGCATTCTTCAGAGCAGTGATCTCGTCCATGAGTTCCTGATCCACAGCAAGACGACCTGCTGTGTCGACGATCACTACAGAATATCCTTCTGTCTTGGCCTTCTTTACAGCATTCTGAGCAATCTGGATCGGATCCTTAACTCCTTCCTCAGAATATACTTCCACACCGATCTGTTCTCCCAGAACCTTCAGCTGGTCGATTGCGGCAGGACGGAAATAGTCGCAGGCTGCGAGGAGAACCTTCATGCCTCTCTTGCTCTTGATGTTCAGAGCGAGCTTTCCTGAGAATGTTGTCTTTCCTGAACCGTTAAGACCGGCAACGAGAACGATTGCAGGCGAACCTTTCACGTTGATGTCAGCAGACTCGCTTCCCATAAGGGCAGCAAGCTCGTCATGAACGATCTTCACGATCATCTGCTGTGGCTTGACTGCAGTAAGGACATTCTGTCCGATGGCCTTCTTCTTTACATCATCGCAGAACTGCTTCGCAATCTTATAGCTTACGTCGGCGTCAAGGAGTGCACGACGGATGTCCTTCATTGCTTCCGAGATGTTGATCTCGGTAATCTTGCCTTCACCTTTGAGAATCTTGAACGACCTCTCTAATCTTTCACTTAAATTTTCAAACATATTGTATTTCTTTTATTTTTCCTGTTCAGATCCCCGATCGGGTCGGGGATGACTTCGTCATTGCCGGTCGGACCGGCAATCTATGCAAAATAATCTGCCTGCTGCGGAGCTTCATCGATCGCATCGCTGAAGACGGATGGAGCAAGATCCTTCATATTGTAGCGGCTTGCCATCACCTGACCGTATGCGCCGGTGCTCCTTATGGCCATAAGGTCACCTCGTACGCTCAACGGAAGCAGTCTGCCTGCTCCCCATACGTCACTTGACTCGCAGACAGGACCAACTATGTCGTATGCCTGGTGGGTAGGGAAGAATGTCCTTTGAGCAGCTGACAGATTCTCTATCTTGTGGTATGCACCATAAAGCGCAGGTCTGATCAGGTCATTCATTCCGGCGTCCATAATGAGGAAGTTCTTTGTTTCGCCGCTCTTTACGAAGAGCACGCGTGAGATAAGCGTAGCGCAATGGGCAACGATTGAACGTCCCGGCTCAACGTGAACTGATTGGCCCTCATGTCTTCTTATATTCTTTGATATGGTCTCGAACCATATCTTGAAATCTGCAATCGGGTTTTCATCAGGATCATCATAGTCCACTCCCAGACCTCCTCCGAGGTTGATGTTGTCCACGCGCAGGCCGTTTCTCTCGAAGTAGGCCACTATCTCGTTGACCCTCTTGCATTCAAGTGCGAATACCTCAGACACTCTGGTAATCTGCGAACCGATGTGGAAATGCAGACCGTAGAAATTGATGTTTTCGCTTTTCTTGATGATGTCGATGAGCTTGTCGAACTCATGCTGCGATATACCGAACTTGTTCTCGTAGAGACCTGTAGTCACGTATTTGTGAGTGTGCGCATCGATGTCAGGGTTGATTCGGACTGAGACACTGGCCTTCTTTCCGTATACACGGGCCATCTCATTGATCACATATATCTCCTGGAGCGACTCGCAGTTGAATGCCTCGATTCCTATCTTGAGCGAATTGTAGATCTCCTTGTCGGTCTTTCCGACTCCGGCATATACTATCTTTCCGCCAGGGAATCCGCAGCTGTGCGCATGCAGAACCTCATTTCCGCTGACGCAGTCTGCACCGAATCCCTTTGAACTTATGTATTCGAGAAGCCTCCTCTCTACATTTGCCTTCACTGCATAGTGAACTTTGATGTCGTGTTCATCTGCGAGAGAGGCAACCATGTCGACAGTCTTGCGGAACAGTTCCATATCATAATAGTAGAACGGCGTCGCAACTTTGTCAAGCTTCTCTATGATGTTGATATCCAGCATTTTAATGTCTCCTTTGCATTAAGGTGTCCCGACTTTGGCTAAAATCGGTAAAAACGATTGCAAAAATAACGAAAAAATCCGTAATTTCGCACCGCAAACGCAATAATAGACGAAACGGAACCTCTTAGCCCATTATGTTGATGTCCAGTCTTGTAGACATAATCTTCAATATCGAACTTTCATTGGTCGTAGGAACATTGACATCCTTGATCCTTGGCCTGCTTCTGCTCCTGATAAAGGTGCCGGGCACAGCGTACTATAAAAAGATAGCCAACACCAAGAATACCATTGCTGTCTGCTATCTCATATGTTCCGTTCTCTTCTTCTCTACGCTTCGCTTTTCCGGAATGTCAGGCTATGACGTGTTTTCGTCCATGATGATGTTCATCATCACTGCAACTTCTTCTGTCGTGCTTTCATACTCGCTGATCACCTTGCTCGAACCTGGCGACTTTGACCATGACAAGTTCTATCTTAATGTCGGTGCAGTGGCGATCATGAGTTTCCTGCTTGCCAAGTCGTTCTGGTGGGAAGGTGGATTTGCAAAGGTTGCAGTAATGACAGTCTGCCTCGTCCTTTTCATCATTCAGTGCGGAGGTCATATCTTCAAGTTCCGCAAGACATATCGCAAGAGTGCCAGACAGCTGGAAATGTATTATGATGAAGATGAGGACAATAAGATACGTTGGATCAAGTTCTGCTATATCATAATGATGTTGACGCAGACCTTCATTCTGGTCTATATGCTTCTCCCAAGAGGCATGATGAAGATCTATACGCTTTTCTATTCGCTCTTCATGCTCTACTTTTCAGCGAATTTCATTTCATTTCTTGGAAGCCACAAACTTCTTCTTGACGCATTTGCGCATAAGACCTTGTCCGGCAGGGAACTGATGGAAAAGATCCAAGAGCGCAAGGATATGAAGGGAAGGAAGGCCCAGAAGAAGAAAACTCCGGGATTCAACGATGCGGAATTCACAAGGATCGAAAAGTCTCTTGAGCTGTGGGTCAAGGAAAAGCGCTACAGAGAGTACGACAAGAGCCGCGAAGAGATTGCCAAGGAACTCCGTACAAGCAAGGAGTCGCTTCACATGTATTTCACTACTGTTAAGAAGGTCGATTTCAGAACCTGGAGAACTGAACTCAGAATCGAGGATGCCAAGAAACTGCTCCTTGAAGACAAGAGCACTTCCATCAACATCATCGGCGAAATGGCCGGCTTCAGTGACAGAGCCAATTTCTACAGGCAGTTTGTGAAGATTGTAGGATGTTCTCCTAAAGAGTGGCGTGAGAGCAACGGAAATCAAGGTTCAGCGTCATAGGGACATCGTCTGATGTTTCATCGTAAAGGTGGATCTCTTCTGTAAGAGTCTCAAAGATTCCGCCGTTTTCTTCCCCGTCTGTATCTGTCAGGGTGATGCTGATGTCCTTGATATTTCTTGCTTCCTTATGGCTGATGTCGCAGATGAATGTGCCGTCACTTGAAGTGTAGAGAGTCTTGGTATCTGCTTTTCTTGAGAGTTCAAGAGTGACTTCCATATGTTCGATAGGTGTTCCGTCCTCATCGGTAACCTTACCTTTCAGTATAGCGAATATCTCTCCGCTTGCATCTTCCGCCTTTGAGCAGGAAATGCATGCCAGAGCCGCTGCCGCATATATGAAATGCCTCATCTTCATTCTGATACCTTTTTCTGCAGATAAAAATTGCAGTCATTTACATAGAATGCATTCTGCTCTGTGCTGAATGTGGATCCGCTCCAGTCAATGTGCAGTTCTGTCTTTGACTGCGAATAGCCTTTCTCCTCACCTTCAGCTGCAACTGTGCAGTTTACTTCGGATGTATATCCTTCGGATTCAATGGTATAGATACCTTCACCGGAAGTGTAGGCTGTCTTGGTAGCGATCAGTCTGCCTTTGATGCTGTAGGCTTCGTAAATGACCTTTATATCTTTTAGGGGTGTTCCGGTTTCCTTGTCGGAAATCACTCCGGAAATGATGATTGTTCCTTCGCCTGACAGTATTGAATAATGATCCTTCATGCACGACATTGCTGTCAGTGACAGAAGGAAAATCAATATGATATGCAGGTTTTTTTTGAACATACGGCTATATAGATGCCGCTGAGGTCAGATTCGTTGCAGAGGAATGCTATAATTTTTCGATATGGCAGCTGCGTCTGAATCTGCGGGTATTTTCTTCGAGAATCGGTCTCTCTTGCGCGGGCAGAGCCCATCCGAGGAATCTTTCAAGGATGTATTCTGTGGCCTGCGAGGTCGGGTGACACATGTCTTCCGCATAGAAGCGATAGTCCCTCAACTCATCCATAACTATTTCATATGCAGGGAAATAGTCTGCAGATTCACCTGTGATGCCGTCGATTCCCAGCAGCAGCCCTGCCTTGCTGAGCTGATTGCCGTGGGCTCCGTCCTTGAAATGACGGATCGGACTTACGGTGAATATGAATTCCTTCTTTACGCCGCACTCGGTGCTGATGATTTCCTGCAGCAGACCGGTTATTTCATGAACCTCCAGCCTTTCTCTCCGGAATTCAGCTGCAGGGTGCTTGAGACAGTTTGCAACGATATCTCCTGTGCCTACATGCCTGAAGCACCAGCTTGTGCCGAGGGTGATGATCACCTTATTGCATTCGCGGAAAAACTGCGACGCCTTCTCAAGTGCATCGTTGGCCTTTGTGAGAAATTCCTTTGCGTCTGTGCATGAGAATGATGTGTGGTGGCTGAACGAACAGATTCTTTCACAACCTGCACCGATTTCGACGCAGTCCTTTTCTGTGAAATGTTCGCAGCTGACCAGCCTTCTGACGGCAGATGCGATGGATGCCGGGTTGTACAATGTGCCGAAAGGATTGACGCATACGTCAAATCCAAGTTCGGAAAGCCTCTTGCCGATGTTGTCGGAGAAGCAGCTTCCAAGCATCATTATCTTGTCGTTGTATGAAATGCCGACCCTGCATTTCTCGTCGGCTACCGGTGTCTGAAGTTTCATAATCGGCAAAATTACCAAAAATCCTTGAAATGTATTACCTTTGGGAGTCAAGAACTCTTAGGGATATGAAATATATGAAATACTTGTCAATCATAGCGGCACTTCTCATGTCTGTGGCATCGCTGGCGCATCCCGCGCAGCATTCAAAGGTGTCCTTCGCATATGATGTGGACTTTCAGATGCAGTTTGACAACAGGGAATTCTATCGCAGCGCATTCACTCCTTCCATGACAGTCTTCGGTGCAAGGCTTACTCCGTCTGTGGGACTCGCCATCCGGCAGAAGAACGGTGCAGCCCACAAACTGATGGTCGGAATAGATGTAATGAAGGATTTCGGAAACTCGCCGGTTTCTTCCGACAGGGCAGATGCAGGTTCTCCTGAAACAGATCCAAGGCTCTCCAACCTGAATCTTTTCAGAGAGATTACGATGTACTATTCCCTTGAAAGACAGATGGGAAAGACAGGGATTTCATTGGCTGCCGGAATCTTCCCTCGCAGACTCTCTGAAGGCAATTATTCGCGTGCCTTCTTCTCTGATTCACTCCGCTTCTACGACAACAATCTGGAAGGACTTCTTGTGAAGATCCGCCGTCCGGAGGCGTATTATGAAGTCGGATGTGACTGGATGGGCATGTATGACACATTCCGCCGCGAAAGATTCATGATCTTCTCGTCCGGTGAGGCGAAGGTTGCACCGGTGCTCTCGCTCGGCTATTCTGCCTATCTCTATCACTATTCATGTTCACGTACATCCATCGGAGTCGTCGACAATGTGCTTCTTAATCCCTATCTCAGATTCGGCTTCGAGCATCTGGTCGATGTCCAGAAACTTTCGTTCAGGCTCGGATGGCTCCAGGCCATGCAGAATGACAGGGAACTTGTCGGAAAATATGTGTTTCCCGGAGGTGCGGAGCTTGATGTGGAGGTGCAGAAATGGAATGTCGGCATAAGGAATGAACTGTTCTACGGAAAAGATATGATGCCGTATTATTCGACTGTAGATCCGGGCGGATATACCTACGGCAATCATCTCTATATGGGTTCACCTTTCTATCGGGTGCATGATGACGGCACTATCGGGCCGGGAATATCAGACCGCCTTGAGGTATATTATGCCCCAAAACTTGGAACGCCGTATCTTGATTTCAGGATTTCTGCCATATTCCATTTCAATGGAAACAAATATTCAGGCTGCCGTCAGATGGTGTCGCTCAATTTCAACCTTCAGGAACTTCTTAAACGCACCCGTCGCAGATAGCATACTTTATGAAAAGGCTCCTTCTTCTGGCTCTTATTGTCCTTGCTGCAGGATGCAGGCCTGACATACGGTCTGCTTTCACTCAGCCTGGTCCAGGTTGTGAATATGCTTCATATTTCGGCCTGCTGACATCGGATGATGACAGTCTTAAGGTCAGGGGAGTGATATCTGTCTCTCCGGATGGCGGATCTCGCGATACGCTTCTGTTGGACGGCCCGTTCAGGAAGATTGTATGCATGTCTTCTTCCAGTGTCGCTGCACTTTCGGCGATCGGTGCAGATTCGTGTGTCGTGGCTGTTTCCGGTCTTGAATATCTTTCTGATGAAAAGATACACAGGAGAGCTGAACAAGGGAGGATTCATGATATCGGCTATGAGTCATCCATTGATTATGAGACTCTTATGAGGCTTTCTCCGGATCTGATACTGGCATATACTGTGGGAGATGCTGAACCTCCTTATCTTTCCAAACTTCGCAATCTGGGACTTCACGTCCTTGTCATATATGATCATCTGGAACAGCATCCGCTTGCACGTGCAGAATATGTGAAGCTGTTTGGAGCCTTGACCGGACGCCTGCAGGCAGCGCATAAGTTCTTTAGCAATGTCAGGGACAGATATCTTTCCTTATGTGTCGAGAAAGGGGAAACTCCTGTAAGGGTTCTTATGAATATTCCTTATGCAGATGCCTGGTATGTGCCAGGTAACGAGGGGTATATGAGTTGCCTTGTAAGGGATGCCGGAGGAGAGGTCATCGGTGCTCCGGAGGGAAGCGCATCAGGTGTGATCTCTATTGAAGATGCATACAGGCTTTCTCAGAAAGCAGATATGTGGCTTTGTCCTGGTTTTTGCCGTACACGTGAGCAACTGGCTAATACTCACCATCTTTTCCCATATTTCGGACCTCTTGCTGAAGGTCTTCCGATCTATAACAATATCCTCAGGACAAATGCCGGTGGCGGAAATGATTTCTGGGAAAGCGGTGCCGTACGTCCGGATCTTATTCTTCAGGACCTGAGAAAAATATTCAGCCCGTCAGAATCGACTGACAGGCTGGAACTCAATTATTTCATCCGATTGGAATAGTGCTATGATTTCTGGTCGATAAGACGCTTGACATAGGGGAGTGATGTGTAGTCGCGGGTTCCCATGTCTGTCTGATTCATTCCACGGAGTGTCGTCATTTCTTCTGCAGATAGCTCGAAATCGAATATGTCGATGTTCTCTTTCATTCTTGATGCCTTTGAGCTTTTAGGGATTGCCGGAATGCCTTCCTGAGCGAGAAAGCGCAGGCCTGTCTGAACTGCTGTCTTGCCGTAACGCTCTCCGATTTCTTTCAGCGCTGCATTTTCATTGAAGTTTTCCTTGCCCTGAGCCATCGGAGCCCATGCCATTACCTTGGTGCCGTACTCCTTCAGCATTTCACGCATTTGTGTCTGCTGGCTGAATACGTTGGTCTCCAGCTGGTTGACCATCGGCTTGATTCTGCAGTGATATGCAAGGTCGTAGAATTTGTCCTGATAGAAATTGCTTACGCCGATAGCTCTTGTAAGTCCTTCGTCATAAGCGCGTTCAAGAGCCCTGTAGGTGCCGTAGTAATCTCCAAAAGGCTGATGAACGAAAGTAAGGTCTACATAATCGGTTCCGAGTCTCTTCAGGCTTTCCTTCAATGCCGCATATGCTTTCTCTTCTCCGGAATTGTCAATCCATATCTTTGTGACGATGAAGAACTCCTCGCGTGGGATTCCGCTCTTCGCGATTGCAGCACCTACTCCTTCCTCATTTGCATAGAACTGAGCCGTGTCAATGAGTCTGTAGCCTGCTGCAATTGCATCGCTTACACATCTTTCGCATTCGCCTGGCTCCACCTTGTAGAGACCATATCCGATGAGTGGCATTTCCACTCCGTTATATAGTTTTATTGTTTCCATATCCTATTGATTTACCATCTTCCACCGGCGCCGCCACCGCCAAATGAGCCTCCTCCGAAACCTCCGAATCCACCGGAAGAACCACCGCTGAATCCTCCGAAGCCGCCACCTCTTATGGTCGGACCTACATATATGGTTCGTCTTCCTCCTCCGCCGTTTCCTCCATAGTTTCCGTTTCCGTTCCCGCCTTTTATGATCAGAAAGACAATTAATGCAGTGAAGATGAGTACGGTAATCAGGGCCGCTATTGCTCCTATGAGATCATCTTCTTCCTCTGCTTCAAAGCCCTCGCCGCTTGCTGATTTCATGATCGCAACGCAGGCTCCGGCAACGCCGCTGAAATAGTCGTTCTCAATGAAGCGTGGAATCATTATCCTGTCAATTATGCTTTTAGCCTTCGCATCCGGGATAGCTCCTTCCAGGCCATATCCCACTGCTATGAAGACTTCTCCGCTTCCTTTGGTGTTCTTCGGCTTGACAAGTATGACAACTCCATTGTCGAATTTCTCTGATCCTACCTGCCATTCCAGACCTATTCTTGTGGCATACTCGGCAGCGGACATGCCGTCAAGATCCTCAGCAGTTACAACAGCAATCTGAGTTGAGGTTGAATCATCGTAATTCGTGAGTGTGTTCTCCAGTGCCTCGGTTTCCTGTGCGGAGAATATCCCTGCAAAGTCATTCACAAGTCTTGGAGGTGATGGCTTTGACGGAATTCCGGCTGCGGCCGTAAGGCAGATGAATACGGCAATGGCTGTGCTGAAAAGCTTCAGCGCAGCCAGACTATGCCACATGTGTCTGATATCCATTCAGATTGTAATTAGAACTCTACGACAGGAGCTTTCTCAGAGCCTTCTGCAGCCTCGAAATATCCCTTCTTCTCGAATCCGAACATGGATGCCACGATGTTGTCCGGGAATTTTCTGATGAGGGTGTTGTATGCCTTGGCTGTTTCGTTGAACTTCATCCTTTCTGTCGCAATTCTGTTCTCCGTGCCTTCCAGCTGTGCCTGAAGCTCACTGAAATTCTGGCTGGCCTTAAGGTCAGGGTAATTTTCTGTAAGCATGAGGAGTCTGCCAAGAGCGTTTGAGAGGTCACCCTGTGCTGCGTTGAACTTTGCAAGGGCCTCAGGACTGAGGTCTTCTGAGCTGACTGTTACCTGAGTCGCCTTCGAGCGTGCTTCCACTACACCTTCCAGGGTGCTTGACTCATGTGCAGCGTAACCTTTGACTGTCGCAACAAGATTAGGGATAAGGTCTGCTCTGCGCTGATACACATTCTCTACCTGCGACCAGGCTGCGCTTACGCCTTCTTCTGCTGTGACCATTCCGTTATATGATCCTTTGATCCAGAGTATGCATCCGAGTACCACTGCTGCCACTGCAATGATTGTGATTGTTCCTTTTTTCATATATGTCTTATTTGATTATTGTTTCGGTACCACTGCAAGGAAAGTGAGATTCCCTTCTTCCGATGAGTTCATCAGGCTGTGAGTATGCCCCTTAGGGCAATATATGCAGTCTCCTTCCGATACGCTTCTGAGAGTGTCTTCGTTTTCCGGAGTTCTTTCGAATATGCTTCCGCAACCGCCTGTTATGAATATAACCTCACAGCTGTCTTCGTGAGTGTGAACGCCGATTGATGCTCCAGGTTCAAGACAGCCTTTGAGGATACGGTTGGTGCCGTCAAAGAACATGTTTGCGGCCAGAGCCTTTTCTCCACCTTTGAAACCAGGAAGGACAGAAACCTCCATTTCGTCAAATCTTATGATCATATCCAAATCTTTTTATGTTTTACAAAAATAGCAAAAATCCGTATCTTTGCATAGGTGTTTGCGGTTTCCTGTATGGAACCGGCATTAAATCAAGAATAATCATGAAGATAGCAGTTCCCACAAGAGACGGACGCGTAGATGACCATTTCGGCCATTGCGCATATTATACAATTTTCGATATCATCGACAATCAGGTTGTTGGCGTAAGCAAGATGGCTTCCCCTGAAGGTTGCGGATGTAAGAGCGGAATTGCGCCTGTACTCAGACAGATGGGTGTGCAGGTAATGCTGGCAGGCAATATGGGGCAGGGAGCCAAGAATGTGCTTGAGGCTCAGCGTATTGAGGTCCTGCGTGGATGCAGCGGCGATGTAGAGGAACTTGTGAAGGCATATCTTGAAGGTAAAGTCAGTGATAACGGTGAGATCTGCGACCACCACGACTGTCACTGATCTATCTTTCCAGCTTCATGTCTCCTTTGGCAACCCAGCCTAATCGTCTGGTAACTGCATCAAGTGCAAGACATATTACAGCAGGCGCAATGAAATACAGTCCTGCAATCTCAGCTATCAGAATCCATGTCTCTCCTTCGGCTGCAGCCTGAGGGCCCATTACTGCGTATGCAGCAAGCGGTCCTACCAGACCTGCTGTTCCCATTCCGGCGCCGACTGCGTTGTTTGACATGTGCAGCAGCATTGTTGAAACTGGGCCAAGGATGGCTGATGTCAGGGTTGGAGCAAGCCATATCATAGGCTTTCTGACAATGTTTCCAATCTGCAGCATTGATGTTCCAAGTCCTTGTGAGATAAGCCCTCCAATGCCGTTATCTCTATAGCTTATTACTGCAAATCCTATCATCTGTGCGCAGCATCCGGCTGTGGCTGCTCCAGCTGCAAGTCCGTCAAGACCGAGCATTATGCAGATTGCTGCCGAACTGATCGGGAGTGTAAGGCAGCAGCCTACGATAACCGACACTGTGATGCCCATGAAGAATGGGTTGAGGGTAGTCGCCTTGTTGATGAGTTCTCCGATCTGGAGCATGAAATCATTGATAGGAGAGCAGCAGTATCTTGCGATCAGACCTCCCGCGACGATGGTGAGCATCGGCGTCAGGATTATATCCACCGGGGTTTTCTTGGAGATGAGATTTCCGGCTTCCGCTCCGATTATCACTGCAAGGTAGGAACCGACCGGTCCTCCGAATTTATAGCCGAGAGCTCCGACTATTGCTGATGAAATCTGTACAAGCATCGGAGCCTTAAGACCTGCCGCAATGGCAAATCCTATGCAGGCTCCGACGAGAGGTGATGATGCGGAAAGTGCCTCAGCTATGAATCCAAGAAAATCCAGAGACGGAATCTTCGCAATCTGACCGATTATCAGACCGAGTATCAATGAGCAGAACAGTCCGAATGCCATATGGCTCAGAGCGTCCACAACATATTTTCTGAAGAATCTTTTCATCATTGCAGGGATGGTTTATCCGCAGTGGAAATAGCGTTCTACGAGTTTGAGCATCTCTTCCTGGTTCGTTCCGATGTCGGCGCGGAGAGTCCTGTCGCCGTATGAACGGAGCTTCCTGATGATGCCGTCGATCATTGCAGGAGAGAAGACATTATGTTTCTCGAAGATGGCTCGCTGCTTTTCGAGGCAGTCTGCAGATGCTTCGCAGCTGTCCGGCAACTGTGCCAGATTCTTGAGTTTGTCTTCGTTTTCCTTCTGGTGAATGTTGACGTTCACGTATGTCTTTTCTGCAACTTCAAGTGCATTTCCCATCTCAAAACCGTGGCGGCATGCTACTGCAAGTCCGGCGATAAGCTGGTAGATGTCAGCTGATCCGTCAGGTGAACGCATCTCCACTGTCTGTTTCTGTGATGTGTCGTACCTGCTCTCTTCTTCAAGTGGATTGGCGAGCTTGCACATGTCGCTCTTTGCTGCCCATCCGAGAGGAACGCGTACGAGAACAGAACGGTTTCTGTCTCCCCAACAGATGTTTGTAGGAGCCTCCTGATGAGGTACGAGACGGAAATATGAAGTCGGGTTGGTGTTTCCGAATGCTGTGATTGAAGGAGCAAGCTCCATCATTCCTGCTATTGCTGTGCGGGCAGTCTTTGAAAGGACTCCGCCTTCAAGCATCTGATTCTGTCCGTCCTTTACGATGCGCATGTGGACGTGGAGACCTGATCCCGCCTTACCTGCTGTGATCTTAGGAGCGAACGTGATGTCGTATCCGTGCTGGTACGCGAGGTTGCGGATGATCCACTTCGCTACCATAAGCTGGTCTGCAGCATCCTCTGCGTTTACCGGAAGGAATTCGATCTCATTCTGCTCGTATATCTTTCCGTCGATAGTGAAGTTACCTACTTCAGAGTGACCGTATTTGATCTGTCCTCCTGCCTGCGCGATGTATGCCATGCATTGTGTGCGGAATTCATTGAACTTTGCATATGGTGCAGACTCATGGTAGCCTTTCTGGTCTGTTGCAGGGAACATTTCAGTGTCAGGTGCAATCACGTAGTATTCAAGCTCTCCCATTGCCTGGAAGTCCATTCCTGTGACTTCGTTGAATGCTCTGCAGGCTTTGCGGAGTGTCTGCTCAGGTGAACTTTCGAGTGGCTCTCCGTCTTTGTTGAAATATGAACAGAGCATTGAGATGGTCGGTATTTCGGCAAACGGATCGAGGAATGCCGTGCGGAAGCGTGGAAGCACATAAAGGTCGCTGCTTCCTGCTTCGATGAATGGGAAGAGGCTCGAGCCGTCTACTCGTTCTCCGCATGTGAGGATGGCGTCAAGATAGGCGATGTCGTTTATCACGAAATTCAGTGTCTTGAGTCTGCCGTCACCTGCAGGATACATGAAATTAACCATTCTGATGCCGTTTTCAGAGATGTAGCTGATGATGTCGGCCTTAGTGAACTCCTTGCTTGGCTTGCCGAGAGCGGCAACAAGCTTGTTGGGATTGAGTTGTAATGACTTGTTCATATTCGGTGTAACTTTGTGTCTTGAGTGATTTCCAAATCATACAAAATTAACCAAATATTTTCATAATAGCAGCAAAGTCGTGCCCAAAAAGCGACGTTTTCAGGCACGGGTAGGCAAAATACCCTGGGGTCGTGCCCGAAAAGCGACGTTTTCAGGCACGGGTAGGCAAAATACCCTGGGGTCGTGCCCGAAAAGTGCCTGTTTTGGGCACGGGGACCAAATCTGTGTCGTCATTGCCGGCTCCGACCGGCATCTGTGTCGTCATTGCCGGCTCCGACCGGCAATCTCTGTCAGAGTTCCGTCTTCCAGAGGCCGTGAAGGTTACAGTATTCGTACACGGCAACCGGTTCTTCTCCGCACGTACAGATGATGGCTTCCGGTCTGTCTGTAAGGTCTACTCTGATTCCGCCTCTCTTTGTTTCAAGATAGATGAAGCATATGTGGTGCTCCGGTGTCATTGGATGAGGTATGCTTCCAACTTCAATCTTGACCTTGCAATTGTCAAGTCTGGTCACGACCGGAACATGCTTTTCGTTGCTTGCATCTGTTGTGTTCGGAATAAGTTCCTGCATCTGCTCTCCGCAGCATACAACCGGAACCTTTGAGTCCACTAACTTGATGATGACGTTGCCGCAATGACGGCATCTGTAAAATTTTGTTGCCATAACTCCTACTGTTTGTTCGTTTCATGTTTGGTCACATCCAGCCTCTCTTTCCGGATCTCTTTCCGGTTTCCTTTCCGGCTCTCCGTGACCCGATCCTGCATAAAGCAAATACCTGACCAATCACATCCACCAGCCCCTGAAAAGCGTGTGCCCACCACCGTGAATCAGCCCTCCTCATCCCCACACAGAACCCCCGTGCCCGAAACGGTTATGTTTTGGGCACGGGGTATGTGATTTTGATGGGGCCGTGCCTAAAAAGGGTATGTTTCGGGCACGGGTGTGTGATTTTCGATAGGGCCGTGCCTGAAAAGGGTATGTTTCGGGCACGGGTGGTGAATGTTTTTGATTTTGAGTTGTTTGTTGGCAGTTTTATTTTCATATTTGCATGTGTGGAGGTTCCTATGCAGTTTGCCTTAGGGAATTTTCGACACAGTGTGGATGAATGGAATGTAGAAAACGATAGTGGCGATGAGCGAGAGAAAATTGACATATTCGGAAATGGAGAGGGAGTGTGAAAGACTGTTTGTTCAGAACGGGCCATTCTGGCATCTTTATACTCCGGGAGTAATAAGTGAGATCATATTTAGAAATCGTGAGGATCTTGAGTTTGGAATGAATCTGGTTGGGCTTTCTGCAGAGAGTGTCCCGTCAGTAAGAATCATTACATTTGTTTTGATGAATAACCATCTGCATGCTATTCTAGGTGGCTCTCAAGATGATTGTCTTGCATTATTTGCTCTATTCAAGTCCAGATTGCGAAGGTATTTCCATGAAAATGACACCTTAGTCTCTTTGGATCGCTTTGAGGCAACACTTGTGCCCATACCGACGCTTCAGGCTTTAAGAAATGAAATCATATATGTGAATCGAAATGGTTACGTTGCTGATTCAGGCTGTACACCTTTTTCCTATTATTGGGGAGCCGGTTTTCAATACTTCAATCCATTCACTCAGTCTGTTGATGGCGTAAGGTTTGATGACTGCACAAAAATTGAGAAGCGGCGCATATCAAGAAGTCGTGTCACAAAAACTCAATCTAATCTGGTCGTATGGAAGGGGATAATTCTCCCATCATCATACTGTTATATCCATGAGGGAGAATCCTATTTCAGGAATGCACATCATTATTTCAATGCTTTGTCAAAAAGCCATGAGGCTATGAGTCTGGTTGCACAAAATTTAGGTGATTTGATTGTTGTTACCGATGATGAGATGTATTCTATTGCTTCTAGCCTCAGCAATAGCTTATATTCAGTCAGACAACCTTCCCTTGTGTCTAATTCTAATAAAATTGATCTTGCAAAGAAACTGCATTATGAGTATAATGCTACCAAGAAACAGTTGCGACGAATCCTAAAGTTGGAAATAGCGATTTTAGATGAATTGTTTCCATAATGGTATGGATTGTCTCTGTCCGTGCCTGAAAGGGTTATGTTTTGGGCCCGGAGCGCTTGAACTGTAGTCGCCGGAGGGGCGTATGTTCCGGCGACTACAGCTGGTCAGTAACGATGTTTGAGATGTTTGTTTTTGGGATATGGTGTACTTTGATGATGCATCATAGTCAGTAATTGATTTAGGATGATGCGGGGAAAAGGCACCACCGCTGGCAAATACGACAGCCAGCGGTTCTCAGGAAGCTGCGCAGCTCAGCCCAAGGGCTGCTCCGCTCCCTGAGTGCTTTGCTTCGTAAGCGCTTTGTGTTATTCTATCGAATAAATGATTCGCGCGTCAGGGATAACTCATTCAGTCCAGATGTGCCCGAAAAGGGTGTGTTTTGGGCACGGGTGTGTGATTTTCCATTGGGCCGTGCCTGAAAAGGGTATGTTTTGGGCACGGGTGTGTGATTTTCGATGGGGCCGTGCCTGAAAAGGGTATGTTTTGGGCACGGGTGTGTGATTTCGAGCCGTGCCTGAAAGTGTTTGGGGCCGTGCTGGGGAGGGTGTTAGAGGAGGGCGACTATGCGTTCGAGCCAGAGGCGGTCTGCCTCGTTGAAGGTGGCATAGGTGGCGCTGTCTATGTCGAGGACTGCGATGATGGATTCTTGTTTCCTTTCGGCGGAATCGGAACCGAAGACAGGCACGACGATTTCGCTTTTGGAGGCGCTGCTGCAGGCAATGTGTCCTGGGAAGGCATCCACATCCGGGACAATAAGAGTCTCTGCATTCTTCCAAGCTGTGCCGCAGACTCCCTTGCCGAATGGAATCCTGCTGCATGCCAATGGTCCCTGGAATGGGCCCAGAACCAGTTCCTCACCGGCAACCCTATAGAAACCTGTCCACCAGAACCCGAAAGTCTCGTGAATCATGGCAGCAACATTAGCCATGTTGGCAATCAGATCATTCTCTCCGTCAGTCAGAGCAGAGATCTGATCATAAAGAAGCCTGTATTTTTCTTCCTTGCCGCCATGGGCAATCTTAAGTTCCTCAGCCATATCAGATGTCATTTTGGTTTTTCCTGTGGAAATTCAGGAAATCGTTGATCTCTTCATCATCAGAAATCAGGTCGCCACTTTTGACAACCTTTGCAGGAGTCTTTACTGGAACCTCTGCGGCAGGAGCAGGTCCGGGCTCGCCAGACTTTCTGCTTTTGCGTGGCTTAGGCACCGGCAGTTCCTCCCATATTGCCTGAGCTACGCTCTGCAGAAGATGATGGTTGCCCTCGTCGGAAAATATAATGAACAGTTTCGAACCTGGGAAAAGCTCTTTTCTCTCGGCATCAGGAAGCAGCTTCCTTGCTGTCGGAGTGTCCTGAAGCAGAATCTGCTCGTCACAAAGGAAACCTAGGACGCGTCCCTGAAGATAGATTCCGTACTCTCCGAACATGCGTTTCATCGAAAATCCATCCAGTCCGCGGAAAAGATTCTCGACAAAAAGAGCATATTCCTTAGAGGTCGCCATTATCTCACGTCAAGAAGAGTGATGTCGAAAATCAGTGTCGAGAATGCCTTGATGGCACCTGCAGGGCGCGAGCCATAGCCTAGATTATATGGAATCACCACCTCCCAGCGCGAACCGACAGGCATCTCTCTCATAGCGGTAATCCATCCGGTAATCAATTCGTTGAGACGGAATGTAGCTGGGCGTCCTTTCTGTGTCTGGTCGAAAATCTTGCCGTTTATGAGCTTGCCGATATAATAAACTGTCACAAAACTTCTTGGAAGAGGTTTCGGACCGTTTCCCTTGGTTATCTCACGGTACATTACACCGTTGAACATGATTTTCACTCCCGGTCTCTGGGCATATTCCTGAAGGAACTCCTGGTTGCGTAGCTTGTATGCGTTATCTGTCGGTGGCATGGCTTCATAAAAATTTGTCTGCAAAGTTACCTATCGTATTCTTTGCAGACAAATTTTATTTTAGTGCTTCATTGATTTTGAAAGGATGTTGTAGCAGAGCGAGCAATTGATCGAATATGGGGCCACGCCATTTCCAAGTCCTGTCCGTTCTGCATATACTCTCAGCTTGAAGCTATGCTCATTGATGCCTCCGTTTATTGATGATCTGACGGGATCACCGGTCAGGAACAATGAATTAAGGAATTTCAGATCGAAACTCAGACCGGCCAGAAGTGTAAAACCTATATTGTCGTCATCTTTTACTTCAGATGCTGCATCGGGATTTCTGTAGTATATGTTATTTACTCCAAATCCGGCGAATGGACTGATCTTGAATGTATTGCCATCATATACATTAAATGCGTAAACCAGATCCGGATTGATGTAGGTCAGCTTCTCGCCTGCCTTCCATGTTTCCAGCTTTCTTCCAGGCATATCTTTCAGAAGTCTGCATCCTCCTCCGAAATTCAGATCAATATAAATCTCAGACCTGCCGAAGGTATAGCTCATACCCATCAGGAAACCGAATGACGGACTCAATGTCTCGGCATATTCTCCGACATGGAATCTTGACGTTGCACCTACATGGAATCCTACACCCAATTTACTCAGATTGTATGCCGGTATCTCAGTGAACGTTTCATTGACGGAAGCCAGTTCTTCAGCGACAATCTTTTCCTGAGCCTCGATTTCTGCCATATTCCTGCCCCTGTCAGTAATTCTTGATATCTCTGCACTTTGTGCCGCAAGAATGTCAAAGTACCTTCCGACTGTAAAGCTGGAGCCCTTGTCATTGTTGCCGGAATAGAGATGGTTCTGCATCTTCCTTCTGGTCAGCTCGGTCATGTCAAACACCAGCTGTGAGTACCTGAGCGCCTGCGTGCTGAGGGAATCATCCTTTGTGATCCATGATTGAATAGGGTCAAACAATGTTGTTGACTTGAGTCTTTTGACCCTGAGATTCCACTTTACCTTTTCCCAATCTCCGGAATAAGTGTCGATGCCGGTGTGTATCACACAGATGTTTTCATCGTCAGCTGTCCTTCTGTTGAAGTCTTCAATTGCTAACTTCCCGTCTTCCCATTTCTTATATGAAAGATCTGTCTGTGCAAATGCATTCAGACACATCAGCAGCATGGCTGCAATTGTGAATGTCCTTTTCATATCTTTATCTTATTTACCTAAATAATTTACCCTTATAAACTTCATCAGGACAGGTGCTGTCGAGTCTCTGCCTTGATTATCTGGCACTGTAATGTCCGTTCTTACAATAAATTCTCCGTATCCGGTATGTTTGAATTCAATGTTTTTCTCAAATGTCATTTCCACTCTTGCTGATTCTCCTTCAATAAGGACATTGGTATAGCCGGTGATCTCCCATCTCTCCCTGATAAGCCTTTCCGAACCATTGTATCCGTAGACTCTGCTGATGACAGGAATCATAATGGAAGCAGACTTATTATTGATATAGTTCTTGTAATCACCGGTTCCTGCATCTGTGCTCAGGTATTCCGAATAATAGTCGAATGTCGCGTTTCCGTCTCCATTGATATCCAGAGGCTCCTGACCTTCCCATACTGCCGACTCTATTTCATAAATGCCACGGATTGTGTCCAGAGCCTTTTCCCTCAAATCTGCTTCCCAGACCTTTTCACAGGCGCAGAAAAAAGGAATCATTGCAAATATATGTATTATTCTCATATTCATTCGAATTTATTCCAGTCCGATGCATATGTGGTAACTCCACCAAAAAATCCCAGACCGTCACAGACGTTGGTGTATGTATATGTTACCGTGGTGAATCCCAGGCATGGGTCGAGAGGGGAGAGCTCAGCAATTCTACGTGCTTTCAGATGATTGTATATTTCCGGAGACAATCTGAAAAGCATCACTCGGTATTCGTATTTCTCATATATTGCATAATTGTCTTCCGGTTTTGGTCCCTGGCTGGATTGAATCATGCCTGAATATGATTTTTTTACAGGAACATTGATTATGGTTTCATGCTCTGCTGCCAATCCGCTTGTAATAAGCATCTTCTGACCGTATATCCGACCCGACATAGTGCTGCTTATGGATGAAATGTCTCCCAATTCCATATTGTAGCTGGTTTCATGGAACTCTGCATATTGCTCCTTGACAGGTTGTGATTCATAATAATATTTATCTTTCTCAGGTACGTTGCCGGCAAACTCGTAAACCTTTCTCTTCATTATCTGAACCCCGAAGAATGATTTCTTCTTCAATTCTTCCGATACGGATAAAGTGAATGTGCATTTCTGATTGTCTTCAGACCTTGAAATCCTGACTTCCGGAATCTCTTCCGGAATCACAGTCTCCGCACTGACTGAAGGCAGACCTTCAACCTCTGTTCTCAAAGTCAGTCTCTGACCGCTCGTGAAATCTCCTCTTACTGAGTAGATTGCCTCGGTTTGGGTCCCGTCTGTATGCTTTACTTCCAACGCTTTTCCGTCAGCCTCTACCTCAATGCGTACCTTGCTTGCCTTGATGTATTCCTGTTTCGGACGTTCTGTCGGTTGACTTACAGAGACTGAAATCCTGCTGTTATCGGGATCTCCGATCATGGCGCTGATGTATATCCTTCCTGTCTCATCTGCCGGGAAGTCCACCAGTTTTTCACATGAGGACAGGATGGCCAGGAGGGGGAGGAGGAAGATTCCTCGACAAGCTCGGAATGACATGTAGAGAGCTCTGGATATTATATTGCGGGATTTCATGTGTGATCAGAATCTAAGTGTGTAACTGAATGAAGGAACAATCGGTATGACGCTGGTATGCTTGAAGTAACGCTTCGTCACATTGTCGATATTGTCGTACAGATATGACGCGAATATGGGATTCATCCTGCAGTAGAGATTGTATACGCTGAGATTCCACACGCTTTCATTACCTCTTTTCGTAGTTTTCCTGAAATTGAATCCGACATCCAGTCTGTGGTATGCCGGAAGCTGGTAGTTATAAGGCTTGGTGTAATACAGTTCATCATCTATTGTCTGAGTCGGTACGGTACTGCGGTTTCCGCTACGGATATTCCAGGCCAGATACATGTCAAATCTTTCGCTGAACCTGTGAGTTGCATTAAGTGTCAGCTTATGACGGCAGTCGTTTCTGTCCGGGTACCACTCGTGCCAGATTCCTTCAAACAGACGCTCTGTCCAGGACAAGGTGTAGTATGCTGCGATTTCTGTCTTTTCCGGTCTCCATGCGAATTCGATTTCCGCACCGTATGAACGTCCTTTCCCTCTCATGAGTTCGTTTTCCCAGTGTGCAATGTCCGGATAGAATCCGCTCAATCCGCAGTATTCATTTATGTCATTCAATGTCTTCCAATAACCTTCCACATTAAGATGCAGATCGTGAGGCAGCTCCGTATATATTCCTCCGGCAATCTGCCTCGACCGCATAGGTGGAACCAGTTCCGTACTCGGCAGCCAGCTGGACATGGGAATATCGAGGTATAGGGCGTGGATGTTGTGGATGAACTGGCTCATCTCCGTGTAGGACAGCTTGAATGCTCCTTTGTTCCATAACTGGAAACGCAGTGCCGCGCGAGGCTCAAATGAATGTCTCGCTCCGTCTTTCGTGCCGAACAGTACGTATCTGAGACCCACATTGGCATTCAGCCAGCTCAGTATCTTCATCTCATCCTCGACATAGAGAGAGCCTTCAGGAGCGCTGAATCCAAGATTGTAGCAGCTGTTGTCCAGGCGCAACATAAAATCTGATGTTCCTATGTGGATGTCGCGTTCTGCGGCAAACAGATGGTATATGAATGCTCCGCCGGCCCTTATATGGTGATTTCCTGAAGGATACCAGTTTATGTCTGCTTTGGCAGATATGTCATGAATCCTTGACCTGTTCGCCTCATTTATCCTTTGCTCGGAAATGATTGGGTCGTATTCGCCCATGTCCCATTGCCAGTCTTCAATTCCGACTTTGCTTGTATTGCAGGTGTAGTATAGGATGGCGTTGAGATTCAGTTTGTCCGAGAATCTTCTTTTCCAGTTCAGACTCGCCAGTATGTTGCCCCATCTTACCTTAAGGTCCCATCCTGTCTGTCCTACATACTGCGTGCCCTCCCAGTATCTTACCGGTGTCTCCTCAAAACCATATCTTATGGCATCGGATCCGGCGTAGACATTAAGGGAAAGCTTGCTGTCTCTGTTGAATATATGAGTGACGGATGTGTTGAAATCCGTCATCGCATATCTGAACATGATTTTTTCGCCATATGGGAGAGTCTGATTGTATATGGCGACGGCAGGTATTGTCAACAGGTCATACCAGCTTCGTCTGATACCTATGTTGAATGATGTCTTTCCCGGGATTATGGGACCTTCAAACTGAATTCCTCCGTTTAGAAGACCAATGTTGAATGACCCATGATATTCATTAAAGTTTCCTGTCCTTGTGGTGATGTCTGCAACTGACGACAGCTTTCCTCCGTAACGGGAAGGGAATCCGCTCTTATAGAAATCAAGGTTGTCGATCATCTCGGTGTTGAATGAGGAAACCAGACCAGCGAGGTGGCTGACCTGATAGAGAGGAACTCCGTCAAGCAGGAAAAGATTGTCCGTGCCGTCTCCTCCGTGCACATACAGCCCGGACAGAAGTTCAGTGCCGCCTGCAACTCCTGGCAGATTCTGCAGTTCCTTGATCACATCAGGAGAACTCATTACAGCAAATCCCTTGCGGAATCTGCTGCCGTCGATGTTCTTCAGTCCGGTCTGGGTGGTATTGCGGTCCTTCTCTACATATGCAGTTATCCGGGATTCGTCCAGCGTGTCCTGCTGCTCCTCGATAAAGACTGTGTAGTTTCTGGATTTGGAATCCTTTCGCGTCAGGACTATATATTTCTTCATTATCTCGAATCTGATCCCGGTGTCCTTGAACAGGGACTTCAGATACTCCTCAAGATCCTTTTTCTTATCCGTTTCTGGAACACTGCATGGAATATCGAGATTGATGGAGGAGTCATAGATGAAGTTTACTCCGAATTTGTCATGGAGAGCCTCCATCTGTGTTTTCAGTGTCACTTTCTTCTGCTCATCCCTTTTGCTCTGAGCAGAAACATCAATGATTGCCGACATCATCAGCAGGATGACTGTAAACAGTATCTGTTTCATCGTTAAGCATTTAGGAATCCTATCGCTTTACAATAGTCACATCCAGAGCTGATTCGATAAGCTCGATGATCAGGTCAAGATCGTCGGTGTAGAACTCTCCGCTAAGTCTTTTTGATAGATCACTTGCTGCAAATGATGTTTTGTAATGCTTTGACAGACAATTGAGTACATCTTTAAGCGGCGTATCTTCGAAGATGAACGAACCGCGTTTCCAGGCAATTGAGTTTACATCAGGAACGACGTCGGTTACAGGGGTGTCATCGCCTGCTTCCAGGGTTGCGCTCATGCCTTTAGTCAGGATGACTCCGTCCGTCGATTCATTTCTGGCGAAAAGTACCTTACCGTCAGCGACATACACCTTGACCTTGTCATCCGGAGTTTCAACCATGAATTCTGTTCCGAGCACTTTGACAAAGGCTCCGTCAGCCTCTATCTCAAATGGTCTGCTCTCGTCGCGTGCGACATCGAAATAGATCTTTCCTTCCATCTTCACCATGCGAGAATCCTTCATTCTGTAGCTCATGATTGAACCGGGAGCGAGGGTCACGCATGAACTGTCAGGCAGCACGAATGTCTTCTGCGCTGAATCCGCATAAATCTCTGTCCATTGGCGTGACTGATGGTTGTGGAAAATGAATACCCCAAGAAGAATGGCTGCAGCGGCGGAGACTGCGTAGAATACACTGTTCCAGCGTTTATGAGGTGTCTGACCTATGCCGTTGGCATGCTTGAAGCGTTCGATGGCCTTCTGCGTATCGAATGCTCCTTCTTTGTAATGCTTGAGCACAAAGTCCAGATGTCTGTCTTCTGAGTGTGACATAATGTTTGTTAAGGATCAGGTTTTCGCCACTAAGACGATGCTCACGGAAAAAAGTACTATCCTGAATCAGAAAAAACTTAAAATAAATGAATAAATCTTCTTCGCTCCGTCCTTAAGAGTATTCAGCGCCTTGCTTATCTGGTTTCTTACAGTGTTGACAGAAAGACCGAGTTCCTCTGCTATCTCTTCGTATTTGAGCCCGTCTCTCTTGCTCATCAGAAAGATCTGACGGCATTTTTCCGGAAGTGAGTCAATCGCGGTCCAGAGTCTTGCCTCGATAGCAGATCTTTGCTCAGCATCATCTTCCTCTATGATTCCATATGTGTCATGTGGCTTGAGAGATTCTGTCTGAACGCCTTTCCTTCGAAGATGGTCGAGGCATCTGTTGCGTACGGCCATATAAAGGTACGCGCGCCTGTTGGTGATGGGAAAACCTTGCTTTATCTTTTCCCAGAGAGCTGTGAAGCACTCCTGGACCATGTCTTCCGCAAGGTCTGTGTCCTGCAGATAATGAAGTGCATATAGACATAGCGGCCTGTAGTTCAATCTGAACAGGTCGTCAATGTTTATATTGTCGGTATATGCCATTCAACAGTCAGTATTGCAGTTCTCAATGCAAATATATGTGTTTTATGCCCACTTCTGCAACCCTTGAATATATTTTTGCATCTTTGCATGGTACTTTTTCCTACGTGTTCCGTCTTATTTCCGGAACAACATAAATGATTGAAAACTCATAATGAAACACGTACTGTTATTGCTTGCTGCATTCATCATGATGGCCGTATCCGGACTGGAAGCCAGGACTCTGAAAGTTTCCGACGAGCCGGTGACGATCAGGACCCGAATGCAGGAGATACACGACTATTACGGAGTCAATTTTGTATATGACTCGACCTTGGACTTGAACTTTCCCTCTGACGGAAGAAAACTTACTCTCAGACAGGATCAGCTTGAAACCTGCCTTGCCGAACTGTTTCAGGGTACAGGCATCAGCTATCACATCAACAGGAAATACATAGTCCTGACTTACGCAGACTCAAGGAAGAAACCTAAGGATTATACCATATTCATTGAAGAGCAGCACGACACCTTGAACGAGTCTGTCGTCACAGCAATGGTAGATCCGAGGCGCAATGCCACCCAGACCGGCCTCAAGAGAATAGACAGCAAGGACCTCAATTCAGGCTTTGCCCTCTTCAGTACACCTGACGTGATCAAGACTCTTCAGATGCTTCCTGGAGTGTCGTCGGGAACTGAACTCCTTTCCGGCTTTTATGTCCACGGAGGAGACGGAAGCGACAACCTTTTCCTTCTTGACGGCGTGCCGATCTATTCCGTGAGCCATCTTCTCGGACTCTTCTCGTCCTTCAACACGGATGTCATCGGAAGCATGGACTTCTACAAAAGCGGTTTCCCTGCCCGTTACGGCTCCAAGATGTCTTCGGTCGTGGACATCACCACCAGAGATGGAGATTTCAATGACTATCACGGAACCTTTGCACTTGGCCTTATCGACGGACGCCTTCAGCTTGAGGGACCTCTCTGGAAAGACAGGACATCGTTCAATGTCGGCCTCAGAAGAACCTGGACAGAGACCCTCACCCTCCCGATCTTTGCAATAGTCAATGCCAGAAACAAGCCGGACAAGATCAGCGGAGGCTATGCTTTTACTGATCTCAACGCAAAGGTCACCCACAAGTTCTCCAAGGACAATATCCTTTCCGGAAACTTCTACATCGGCCGCGATGCATTCAGAATGCTGATGGACAGCCAATACACAGATTATGAAGGAATATTGCAGCGTGACATTGAGAAAGGATCCCTTGCCTGGGGAAACATCCTTGGATCGGTGAACTGGAGCTATAAGCTCAATGACGACATTTCAATGAAGAACATTGCGTATTACAGCGGTTCAAACTCGAACATGACAATGTCCATACGCGAAATCGAAGGAGATGAATTTGATGCTACAAATGGAGAGTACAATACATCCAATGTGCATAATATGGGACTTAAGTCCGATTGGTTCCACAGCGTAGGTTCAAGCCACAAGCTCAGATACGGTGCCACACTGCAGTACCATATCTATTGTCCGGAGTCCACTGCAAAGGCTGAGGTTCAGGACAAGAATCAGCATTTCACTTATGTCGCCTATTCTGATGCCCTCAGATACGATACCATCGAGGCTTCCATATATGGAGAAGATGAAATTGCGGTTAATGATGATTTCTCGGTTAATGCGGGACTCCGTTACAGCCTCTATTCGACAGGAGGCAAGACCTGGCATTCGGTGGAGCCGCGTGTAGCCTTGAAATACTCAATCAATGACAGGATCTCAGCCAAGGCTTCCTATACTGAAATGAGCCAGCCGGCACATCTGATATCCTCAATCTACCTCGACCTGCCTACCAATGCGTGGCTTCCGTCCACTGCAAGGGTGCGTCCGTCGCGTTCACGTGAGGTTGCAGCAGGAGTATACACGGACCTTGTGCACAACCTTCACCTCAATGTGGAAGGATGGTACAAGCATATGTACAACCTTCTGGAATATGCCGGAGCATATAACATATTTCCGCCGCTGACCGGATGGGAAACCAGCTACAGGGTCGGACAGGGCCGTTCATGGGGAGCGGAATTGGATTTCGGCTATGATAACGGACGTACGGAAGCCAATGTGTATTATACGCTTTCGTGGTCTCAGAGGAAGTTCGATGACTTCTATCACAGCTGGTTCAAGGATCGTAACGACAGCCGTCACAAGCTGACTGTAATGGCGAAGCATAAGTTCGGCAAGCGTTTCGAGCTTTACGGAGCATTCAACTGGCACAGCGGCTACAGGGTCACAATGGCTACGCATCATACTCCTGACGGAAGGACTGATCTGTACACAGAGCCAAACAATGTAAGTCTTCCGGATTATCATCGACTTGATCTCGGATTCAACTTCATAAAGACCACCAAGAGAGGAAACACCAGCATCTGGAACCTCAGTCTCTACAATGCCTATTGCTATACCAATCCTATCACAGGATATGCGGAGACCAGGAGTTTCGATGTGGTTACAGGAGAAACTACCATGCGTGAGAGGTTTGCTTATTACGGCACCTCAGTGGGCATCATTCCTATCGTTCCTACATTCAGCTACACTCTTAAATTCTAAAGGAAATGAAGATACTCAGATATATTGTCTTTTTGACCGCGGCTTTGGCTGCAGCCTCCTGCATGAAGCCGTTCGACCTGAAACTCGATGATGAGCCGATAATCTATCTTGAAGCATTCCCGGGAGTGGAGGATGTGGTCGTGTTCAGTATTCAGCCGGGTTATGCATATTCGAATACCGCCTTGAAGCCTGAGTTCAAGCCTGAGATCCATTTCACTGTCAACGGTGAGGAGATTCCTGTAGTTCTGAATGAAGGTTGTCGTTTCGGAGACAGATTTCCGGAGACTTCATATGTTGCTGATTACAAGCCGGTTCCAGGTGACAGGATGACTGTCGAAGTGCATTCGGAAGGCTTCAGCAGCATTTACGCACAGACAAGCATTCCTCAGCCTTTCCCTGAAAGAAAGATTGATTACAGGGTTGTGCAGACTGCAGAGAGAGACTACAATGTGATCTTCGTTTCGTTCAAGGATGACGCAGACATTCCTCTCGCATATGGAATGCAGATCCACGAAGAGACAACTTATTACAAGCCGGATGTGGAGCCGGAAACCTACTATTATCTGTATGCCGGAGATCAGATTGCCGATGATTATGAATTTGCTCCTCAGTCATTCGAAGGCATCACGATGAACTTCAACGGATGGAGTGTCCAGAGAGGTGACTACATAGCAGGATGGGATGATGAACTTTTCGCAGGTCAGGACAAGACGATTTCAATGGTTGTCAATTCTTACGGGCCAGCAGACTCATTCTTTGAGCACACCTTCGATAATCCTCTTTATGATGAAAGTGGTGAGGTAATCGGTAACTATCCAGGCATTTCTCATAATAAGCTGCTCCTTTATACAATGAGTCCAGAGTTTTATAAATATGCTGTGGCACAGGAACTTATACTGGATAATGCGGGTTTTTTCGCCGGCATAGCACCGTCTAATTTCTGCTATTCGAACATTAAGGGAGGATATGGAGCATTTGCCGGAATCTACAGAGTTGAAACAGATTGGATAACACGCGAGTTCATCGAAAACAACAGATAGTTATGAAAAGATTTATATATGCCGCAATCGCGGTCACAATAATATTGACAGGATGCAAGTATCATCCCTTCTATGACGGTCAGGCGTTTGGAGTGTATGCTCCCAATGTAGGACTGATAAGGACAGACGGCACGACCATCAATGTTCCGATTGTGGACAGATCTCCCTATGTGCTTGAATTCTATGGCGGAATGGGAAAGAATCACAACATCACTGTTGCAGATCCGGACTGCCTCGATTATGTCTACGAAGAGTCGGATATTAAATCTTCGGTGGGTGACACTGACGTAGTGCCGGCATCGATAACCCTTCAGCCAAAGAAGAAGGCGGAGACTTCCATCACGATAGAGGACATTGATACAGGGGAGTCGGTTACTATAAAAGTCTGCATCAAGGATTCCTATAAGGCTGCCGAGGTGATGACTGGAAATGACACCTTCCTGAGCCGTACATTGTTCGTGTTTGATTATTTCGGTTCTGATGATGTCGTGAAGATATGCAGGCGTACAGCTAAGCAGGGAGAGATTGAACATGTTGTCGATGGACGATATGAATTTGTCTCAGAGCCTGACGAACTGTATGGAGATGTCCTTTATTTCGAGATCACTTATCCCGCAGATGAGACCGGAAAGCCTTCTGCTGGCGGAGTTGAAACTTTCAAGCGTTATCTGGTCGGTTATGAGGGAGGTGGATACGGTTCTGCCCGTTGGCAGATGGAACTGCTTAATCTTATCGGTTTCCGACTGACAACCAAGATGTCTGATCCGTCCTATGAATACAATGCCGTATTGAGGTTCGTGGATGTGACAGGAATGGAAGACTATGTCATAGACGAAAATTTTGATGGAGACCATTTCATGCTCCGCAGCGCCCAGCTCTTTCTCTGGGACTTCTAATGAATGAACTTGGGGCTGACCTGCCAAGGTCAGCCCCAATTCTTTACAGCATGTTCCACATTGCTCCTTCGACCTTGCTGTTCTTCTTGGAATTCATCTTTCCGAAGTTGAAAGAAACGCTGAAGATGAAGAATCTTCCGAGGACATTCTTGTATACATCTTCCATATATTCTGCAGAAACTGTTCTGTCCAGGCTTCTGGTCTGATTCAGGATGTCCGCGCATTTAAGACCAAGAGTAACTGATTTTATGTTCTTTGATATGCTGGCGTTCCAGTTCCATTCAGGAATGCCATATCCGTCAGTATAGCCTAAATAGTGTCGGTATGTAAGGTCCGTGCCGATCTCCCATCCTTTTCCAGGCTGATAGAGAACGCTTGTCTTGAAGTTCGGATTCCATGTGGTCATGTTTGCAGTAGGGTCCAGCGAGTATCTTGATATCCTGTTGCTTACATTTCCTTCGATGGATGCGTCAAGTTTGTCGATGCTGTATTTAAGCTTTATACCGATGCCCCAGTTGAGTGAGTTGGTCCTGCTCTCTGCGAATCCGCTTTCGCCGCTGTAGAATCTGTTGCCGTCTGCATCTCCCCAGAATTCCTTGATGAAATTGTTGTAGTCAAAGTTGTTGAGGTCAAGGCCCGGAAGCTGTGATTTTGCCTGATAGCTTGTACCTCCGTTGAACAGAGCGTTTGCAGAAACGGTCAGGGTGAATTTTCTGTCCTTGCCAAGCGGCTGATTGTAAGAAGTAAAGATGCTTGCTGTACTTTGAGGCTTGGCGGCATTTACAGGGACGGCATATTTAACACCATCTTTGTCCATCCAGCTTGCAAGAACGCTGCTTCGCGTGGTCATATACGCGTTTGCATAAACATTGATGAATGAGAATGTCTCGCGGTTGTTTGTGCTTATTGAACTGTAGATTCCGTGCATGTAGCTCGGCTTCAGGTAGATGTTGCCGGCTGTTATCCTTACAGGGTTGGATATGTCGAGTGCAGGAGTGATATGTGCTGACGAAGGCTGGCTTGCCTGCCCCCAGTAACCTGCATAGATATTTGTCGTGTTCTTCTGGTACTGGTAGCTCAGGAACGGAGACCAGTTTGTGAGCCATTCGCCCTTTCCTGTAATGGTTTCCACTCCAAGTGACTTTGCTTTGATTTCATTCTGTACGGTTTCCATCCTGACACCGAACTGTACGATGCTGGTGTCGTTGCTGTACTGTACGGTCAAAGCGCCTTGGTTTCTCCAGTATCGCGTGTCTGTGTAGGAAGAATAGTATTCATTGGCTGTTCCGTCCGGATTTGTTGCATTCTTAGTGTCAGCCTTTGTCTGATATTGTGTCCGGAAGGTTGCTCCGGCTGTCCATTTTTCTGCTATAGGCTCACTATAATTCAGTCTTGCACCTCCGCTGAGGTTACGCGAACCTCCATTGTAAAAGAGGTCTTTGGACAATTGATCTGTTCCGGTCTTGACCAATGATGTTTCGTGCGAATTCTTTCTGGTGTCGTAGAAATCATATTCCAGTCCTATGCTGAGACCTCTGTTTTTCTTGCCCATTTCTTTCAAGCCACCGTAAAATCCTCCTCTTGTGTAGAATTTTCCTGATGTTGAACTCGACGATGCATCTGAAGAGTTCAGTTGTGCACCTTGTGATGAGGATATGGATGAGGTTGATGTGCTGATGTCTTCTGTTGTGTAACCTATGGATGGCCTGAGATTGAGGTAGTATTTCTTGTTTTCTTTGGACTTGATCTCAATTGAGCCTCCGATGGTGTTCTGCCTGCCGGTGGCGTCCTGGGAACCATCTGTCAGAATGTCCGGACCTTCGTTCTGGAAAGTGGTCCTATGGGATTGAGTGTGAGATATTTTTCCGTTGTTCTTGTAGTTAATGTTTACGGTGCTCTCCATTCCCTTGATACGGGATGTGTTCATGTTAAGACCTGCCTGTGCCGATGAGTTCAGGCCTCCCAGATTGTCGAATCCTGTGTCGGAATCTCCGTAATTTATGTATGCGATGTTTGAGCCGGGTTCAACTGCGTTGAATGCATTGCCTAACAATATTATCTGATCCTTCTCGGTGTAGCCGGTAACCATGGCATTCCCGTTATAGAGGAGCCCTCTGTCGTCGATCAGCTTGTCATCGCTTTTCGGAGTCAGGGTACTTCCGCCTCCGACCTTAGCGTTTCCGAACCATCCCTTCGTGTATTCGTCCTTCAGCTCCACGTCCATGACCTTTTCCTTGTCGTCCTTTGTGACGATGCCGGATGCGGCAGCCTCATCCTTTGTCTTGTCTATGACCTTGATCTTGTCGATGATTTTTGCAGGAAGATTCTTGAGAGCAGCATTAGGCTCGTTGAAGAAGAATGTCTTTCCACCGACCGTTATCTTGTCGATCTGTTCACCGTTTAGTGTTACGGTTCCGTCATCGCTGACCTCCATTCCAGGCATCTTCTTCAATAGATCCTCGAGCATTGCATTTTCTCCGACCTTGAATGATGCTGCATTGAATTCGATCGTGTCCTTCTTTACTGTAATCGGGTTTCCTACAGCCGAGACAGCTGCGGCATCGAGAAATTCGGCGCTTTCCTCCATCTTGATGATTCCCAAATCGAATGCGTCCCAGTGAGGCTTTATTGTATATACCTTCTTGTATGGGTTATAGCCCATCATCTCTGCGTTCAGCTCGTATTTTCCTACCGGTACTTCCTTCAGCAGCACATCACCTCTTTCGTCTGAAAGAGCAAAATGGGTTATTGTCGTGTCTCCGTCAGGAATAAGGTACACTGAGGCCCAGCTGATCGGATCGGACGACTTTGCGTCCTTGAGAGTCAGCTTTACATCTGTGTTTGCATTTCGTGTCAGCATATCCAGTGACACTACCTGAGCCTTAGTATGCTGGAATATCAGGCTTGCCGCTATGATCAGGCAAAAGATTATTCGGTTCATTTCGTGTTATTGTGGTCGGCGCCGTTTTGTTCAAAGCTCGTGCCAGACCTATTCATCTGTGTCATCTTCTTCACCTGGCTGATATTCAAGGATATCACCTGGCTGACATTCGAGTGCCTTGCAAAGTGCAGAAAGGGTTGAGAACCTTACTGCCTTTGCCTTTCCAGTCTTGAGAATCGACAGGTTTGCTGCCGTGATTCCGACTTTTTCCGCCAGCTCGCCTGAGGACATTTTCCTCTTCGCAAGCATTACATCTACATTTACTATTATCGGCATGATTCTTCTCTTTAGATTGTGAGATTGTTTTCTTCGCTGACTTTAGACGCAATTCTGTACATGAGAGCGAAGGCTACGATTATCAGTGCGAAAAGAAGTGAGTCGGTGCTGACGCAGATTGCCCTTGTCTGGTCGTCTGCAAGACTGAGAAGCTCCATGTTGTCATAGAAGAACCTGTATACGAAAAGTGATATGGCACTGCCGATCAGCACTCCGAAGTTCTTTTTAGGGAACAGTATGCCTTCTCTGGCTGCCTTTGAAGTGTTGTATATGAACATTGTCAGGAATGCAGAGAAGGCGAGTCCTCCGATCATGCGTCCGATCAGGACTGCATACTGCATCCATGTGTCATGTTCCAGCCATTTGATTCCCCAGTTTTCCGGCCTGAGGATTCCTCCTATGCAATAGATGCTCACATGAGCGGCATTGAAGATTGCGAGAAACAGGGTGATGCCAAGCAATGTGTATAACCCTTTTGTTGATTCCTTTCTCATAACACAAAAAGTTTTTATTGTTTATCGATATGCAAATATATGCATATTTATTGAAAAACAATAAAAACTTAAAGAAATTTGATAAAATTATCAGAATCCAGCCCGTCGCGCCATGGATTTAGGAATGATGATGGCGAGAAGTCCGCAGATGCAGGCTGAAACACCGCTGGCAACACCTATTGTAATCATTGCCTTTTTCTGACTTTGGGGATCTGTCCTCATCCTGTTGCTCTTGACCATATAGCAGATATTCTCCGAGTCAATGAAGAAATGTACATACTGCCTGTCTGTCTTCACGGTCGTCTTGCTGTCCGGATCGAAGCGGCCGAAGTGAGTGTCAATCTCAGTTTTGGCTGTGCTGATGAATTCCTCATATACCAGAATGCGGCCGTCTATGCCGTCATATTCCACCCGGTCAGGAGCTCCGAATTCTGCCACAATCTCTGCATAACTCCTTCCTTTCCAAGACTGGTTGTATTCTTCCTCCAGAGGATATTGCTTGTAGATGGAGCATGATGTTGCCAGAAGCATAGTGAGAATTACCTGTAGTACTGATTTCATAGTAGGTAGATGTTTTAGTTGACACCATAGCATAAGCTGCCATATGGTTTATATAATAAGAACAGCAATATTCATTCCATTCCGGCAAATTTTCATCCATTATCCGGTAACGGTTATAATTTATGTATGAACTCAAGGGTTTCGTCTGCCCATCGGCTCCAGTCGTGCATGAACGGGAAGTCCCTTCCGCCATGACCAGCGCCTTCGTAGACCGACAGCCTCTTGTATATTCCGTCCGGTAGGGCGTCGTATATCTTTTCTGACATCCATTGAGGTGTCCTGTCATCCTTGCTTCCTACTATCAGCAGTATATCTTTTTTGAACTCAGGAGCCAGGTGTGCCGGCATCTGTTCTTTTGGGAAGTCATCAGGTACAAGCAGGTTGGCTGCTGTTTTTCCCTTTGGATGCACTTTCACAAGATGTGGGATTATATCCTCAAATGAGGATGGAGTTCCGCTTAGTATGCATCCTTTGACCTTATTGCTGTCATGTGCCGCAATCATGCTGAGATAGGCTCCTGTGGACCAGCCCATCAGATATAACAGCCTGCGGTCAACCGTCTTTTCTCTGCATGTTGCATTTATCACAGCCTTGTAGTCTTCAAGCATCCCTGTATAGCACAGGTAGTCCGGATCCATCGTGAATGCGGAGCTTTCTCCGAAACCTCTCCAGTCGAATGTCACTACATTGTACCCGTTCGCGGTGTATAGAGGAACGAGGGACAGTTGAGTGTAGGACATGTTTCCAGCATCGGCGTTGCAGATTATCAGGGTCGGTCTTCTGGTCCCATCCAAAGTTCTGTATGGGATCATTCCCTGTTGTGCTGCATTATCTGCCGGAATATCCTGGGCCGGAAAGAACCATGTATTAATGCAGAATCCATCCTTGGTTACTACATCAAGCTTCTTGTAGACCAGTCCGACATCTTGAGGCAGCCTGACATATTTCCTGTCCGGAAGAATCGCCTGTGCAGTGATGTTGAGGAATATGCATATTATAAATATTATGAGACGCCTCATGTGGTGCATTTTGTACAAAGTTAGTCTTTGTAGATGGAAATGCAAGGGGTTAGGTATGGTTTGTGGAATGCTGGGGCTATGTCGTCCTGAGTGGGCGGCGGAACGAAACATTAACATATAGATACGGAAATCATGAATGCAGGTAATTCATTTTTATGCTTTCTCGCAGGTGCCTTTGCCGGAGCTGTAGCTGCCATTCTCATGGCTCCTGATTCAGGAGCAAACACTCGTGCAAAGATAAGACAAAGTGCAGCTGGCATGGCCGGAAAGGCCAAGGGAAAGGTTGTGGAAGGTCTCGAAATCATTGAAAACGCTTTGGAGAAAGAATGATGGATGAGAACTATAGCCCCTTGAACAGTCTGTCTTCAGCAATCGGGGAGTTTCTCAGTCTGAGGACAGATGATTTCAAGAAGAATATAATTTCCGGTCTCTCGATCGGTTTCAGCAGGACCCTTGCTATCCTCGTGATGGTAATGATTCTCCTGATTGTACTTGCCGTGTTCGCTTTCGCATTCATCGTGCTTCTGGGTGACGCAATAGGAAGTTGGAGCGGTGCTGCCTTTATAGTAGGAGGTGTCTATCTGTCCGCACTTGCTGTGTTGTTCTGTATGCGTAAGAAGTTGTTTCTGAATATGTTCACTAATCTCTTCACGGGAATGGTGGAGTCCGGTTCTCCAGACGATAAATGGAAAACCCTTTCGCTTGTCCTCATCCGCTACCTCCGCAGCCGTCTGGAGGAATGACTGCTGTGCAGAGGTGTGGAAAGAATACCACAATTCTTTCCACACCTATCTTTATCTATTCAGCACGATGGATGCAGATGCCCTTTTTCTTGAGTTTCACTATAAACTCATCGAAGATGGCTACGGCAAAGGCAAAAGAGAGCCAATGAACCAATCCAAGAGAGAAATCCTTATCCAAGAATCTCTGAATCAGCCATTCGACTGCCAGTGATACGCAGAACATGAAAGTCGTCGTTGTCAGGATACGGCGACAGATTCTGATGATTTCATCACTTCTGTCCTTACCCTTCTTTCGGCTGTTGGTGATGTCGACTATTATGATTGAAACGGTCGCAAATGCGCATGCGGACACCATGCTTATCCAGCTGATGCCTTCCTCATCACCAAGACACCTGAAGATAATGTTCAGGAGGAGTGATACTGCAATGTATGTCAGTATCAGCACGATAGTCATGAGACTGTATGCCAGGATCTTCTTGAGGACATTTTTAGTTTTCGGAGTCATAAACTTTCTTTTTAACGATTAAACTACGTACAATGAATGCCATTATTACTATAAAGACGGGAAGACTGGCATATAGTATAATTGAGATGTCGGAAAGTGATTCACGCGGCAAGTTCAGTGATGCCCAGCAGACAGTCATGGTCAGCAGGAAATTTCCTATCGAGAATCCCCAACGCTGCTTAGGTGTTGCGTCATCAGGGATTGACCACCACATTTTATGGTAATCAGGATTGCCTATGCCGAGGATCATCAGGTATATTGCAGCAAGCAGTGTAACATATCCTGCACCGAACAAGTTTATGTCCGTAGTTGTTTCTCTGCTTGAAAACATCCACAGGAAAATCAGGAAGAAGATTGCCAGAGCAATGATTGTGGAGAAGATACGTTTCATATTCGTGTTTGTAAAAACTCTTAAAGATACATATTTTCTGCAAATTTAATGGGGGGGAATTTTCCAAACTAAATATTAATTTATAAACGTATAAATAAAGATCGTCATACGTCTAGACATCAATGAACTGCTGCAGCTCGCTTTCTTTATTATGTCGACTGGCCCTCCCATGTAATGTCATGGTTGCCCTTTGTGCGGAACACCACAGCGACCTCTCCCTCATTACATAACCAGCGTGTCAGTATTTCTTCAATTATTGACACGCTGGTTTTACTATCGTCATTCAACTGGGAATCCCGATTTGCCGATGTAACATTTAGAATGGCAAGAACACAATGCCCCGTGGCTGATTTTAGTCACGGATGATCTGAAACCGTTTATAGCCTGATTCCGATTCCTGCCATTCCAAAGGTTGTCGCTGGAGAAACGTTGGCTTCAATCATACCATAGACTTTGCCTTTGCCGAATTTGATGCCGACCGGAGCAATATACGGCATTGGTATCGGAAAGCCTAATGAAACTCCTCCACCGAGTGCAGAGTACATGGATACGCATTCACGAACCAGCCATTTGAATCTTACCGCACACGAAATTGCACCGTATACACTTGTACTTCTATAGTCGAATGTAGGCTCTGCATCAAAGTCGTATCTTGCGTTGTGATTCTCGTCGCCCGGAGATAACATAGGGTATTGCACGACATCATACATTGTCAGATGGACATTGACCAATGCTGACACTTCCCATCGTTTCTTCCAGGAATATGTATAGCCTATATTTATACCTCCTTGATAATACTCCTTGCTGACATCCTTACCCTCATCACTCATTTCAACCAATGTGTTCATCCATGGGAATTCAAACTGAAAGAGAATATTCGGATAACCGGTAGTGATTTCCAAAGCATGCTGCTTTTCCTGTCCTGCCGCACTCCAGATTGCTGCTGTCACTGCAAAAAGAATTGTAAATAGTCGTTTCATAACTTGAATTTTTCCTATAAGACGAAGATTCCGCAGAAAAATACTACATGATACATAAAAGATTAGTTCAGCTAAGATACTAAAAATATCAGTAGACGTAGTATTTTCTTTTTTTTAGTGTCTTTATACATTTTTTATAAAAGGTTTTTCTCTTTTTTATAATCATATTTCATTATTGCTTGTAGGTTCGCATCGGATATTGTCCGCTAATTGAACTGTTTAACCATTAATGAATAGAAGAGATGAAACGAAAAGAAAATGTATTATCTTTGGGCGGTTGGGAGGACTTTTCATGGGACAATTAGCATTTTTGAAAATGTTCCTCCTTGTGTCCATACCTACAGACATAAATGAGCAGATTTCCAGAACGTTTCGCGGGGAAAAGACAAAGGTTAAGGATTTAGGAAAATAAATTATGTGCAAAAATAGAAATATAAAGACCGGAATCAAGAAACTTGATTTCGTCTCACATAGAGGGAAAATGATGGTGTATCTGACGGATGGTCGCCAGATTCTTGTGCCGTTGTCATTTTTTTCCGACATCAAGCTCTTGTCAGTAAAGGATCGTACGGACTGGATAATACTTGATGAACAATTCTTTACTTTTGCCAGATTAAGTAAAGTGTTTTCTATTGAAGAAGTAATGAGACTCTCGTAACTTTAAAGTATATGGAATCCCGACTATGTTTTCACGGTCGGGATTCTTATTTATCTGAAGGTTAGGGTGAAGGTTGTGCCGGAGTGGTCGCTGCGGGTGAGGGTGAGAGTGCCGTTATGCAGACGCATTATCTGGCGTGAGAGACTCAGACCTATGCCTGTACCTTCCTGTTTTGTTGTAAAGAACGGAACGAAGATCTCTTCACGACTCTCTTTGCTGATAGGCGCTCCGTCATTGCATACATTGATGATTACCTGCTCTGATGGGTTGATTTCGGCAGTGATTTCTATCTTTCTTGCTTCCGCCTGCACAGCATTCTTGACCAGGTTGATAAGAATCTGTGTGATCTGGCCTTCGTCTGCATAGAGGATGATGTCATCTGATTTTTCTGTATATGTGCAGGTGGCTCCTGAGATCACGGCCTGTTCGCGTGTCAGGTTGATTACCCTTTCTGCTACTTCTTTGAGGTAGAATGCTTTTTTTACAGGTGGCGCTATGCGGGTAAGGTTGCGGTACGTGTCGACGAATTTGATCAGTCCTCTTGATGATTGGGATATGCTGCTCAATCCGTTCCTTACCTCATCGCTTACCTCTTCAAACTTAAGAAGGGTTTCGCTGAGGGATGCAATCGGGGTTACAGTGTTCATGATCTCGTGCGTCAGAACCCTGATCAGCTTTGACCATGACTGCTGCTCGTTTTCCGCAATCTCGTTGCTTATGTCGTTGAATGCTATGATTCTTACTGTTTCCTTGCCGATTGTAGCTTCTGAAGCCGTGAGGGATATGGTCATCTTGCCACTTTCGTTGTAGAAGCTGGCGCGCTCTTCTGATCCGTCTGTGATGGTATGGAAGACTTTGTAAAGAGGTTCGCTTACTGTGCGCAGCTGTCTGATGTGTCCGAATGTCGCTATTCCAAGAAGAGAGAGGGCTGTGTTGTTGCAATAAGCAACCCTGCCGTCCGGTTCGATGACTGCGATGCCTGTATTGACATGGTCCAGCATCAGACCGAAATATTTCTCCTGCTCTATGATCTCCTTTCTTTCGTTGTCGAATATGTTGCGGAGTCGGTTGAGGGTCTTGTTGAAGTTTCTGCCTATGAAACGGCTTTCGTCGAAACGGAAGTTCAGCTCCTTGTCTTCCAGGGCATCAAGCATATATGCGACCTTATCGCGCATCTTGCGAGAGGTTGCATGAAAAGTCACAATTCCAGTCACTACGGCTGTTATGACTATTGATATGATGAGTGATGAATCCATTTTATTAAGATTCCTGTCTGGTTGAGGATGTCCTTTTCGTCATTGCCGGCTCGACCGGCAATCTCTATATATTGTATTTCTTTAACTTGGCGTAAAGCGTCGGTCGGCTGATGTTCAGGGATTTGGCCACCATCGAAAGGTTCCCTCCGAATCTTGTCAATGCGGCACGTATAGCCTTCTCTTCCGCTTCCTCCAGTGTCTCGTTGCCGGATATGGCTGCATCTTCCCGGACAGTTCTGGTCTGCGTCAGTTCTATGTCGGATGCAGATATGGTGTCGCCGTCCGAAAGAATGACAGCCTTTTCGATGCAGTTCTGCAGTTCACGGATATTGCCGCTCCAGTAATGCCCCTTCAGGATATCCTGGGCCTCAGGGGTCAGCCCGGTTACGGTTCTTCTGTAGCGCTCCGCATATTTTGTGATGAACATCCCTGCAAGCGGAATGATCTCATCTGTCCTTTCCCGCAGGGCCGGGAGATGCAGATGCATTGTATTTATCCTGTAGTAGAGGTCTTCCCGAAACTCTCCGCTTCGGACCATCTTCTCCAGGTCCTTGTTTGTGGCGCATATCAGACGGATGTCTATGGGAATAGCCTTTGTGTCACCGACTCTGGTTATGCTTCTGTTCTGAAGCACGCGGAGGAGTTTTGCCTGTAGATGAAGCGGAATGTTGCCAATCTCATCGAGGAAAAGCGTACCTCCGTCTGCCTGCTCGAACTTTCCGACATGGTCAGTGTGGGCATCTGTGAATGCTCCCTTGACATGGCCGAAAAGCTCGCTCTCGAAAAGAGTCTCAGTAAGAGCACCGGCATCTACACATACCATAGGTCTGAGTGCACGTTCTGACAATCTGTGAATCTCTCCGGCAAGAACATCCTTTCCGGTACCGTTCTCTCCGGTTATGAGGACTGTCGCATCTGTCGGAGCAATCTTTTCAGCGGTTTTTCTGATGACAGACATCGCAGGCCCCTTGCCCCATAAAATCGTGGCTCCGGAAGGTGGAACAGATGATGCATTCTTTACCTCTTTACTGATGTTGCTGTATGCTCCCTTGAGAGTCTCTACAAGCTTATCATTGTCCCAAGGCTTGACGATGAAATCGAACGCCCCTCTCTTCATTCCCTCCACTGCAAGAGCGATGTCTGCATATGCGGTGAACAGAACAACTTCAATGTCCGGACAGCGTTTCTTGATCTCCGAAAGCCAGTAAAGCCCTTCGTTACCGGTGTTTATGTCAGTATGGAAATTCATGTCAAGAAGAACAACATCCGGACGGAATTCCGCCAGTCTGCTCACCAGTTCCTTGGGTGACGGTATCAGTTCCACCTGTGAGAAATGCAGTGGCAGGAGCAGTTTCAACGCTGCCCTGATACCGCTGTTGTCGTCCACAACCAATATCTTTCCCTTGCTTTTTGCCATAGCTCTCCTCTTGTCTTTGCAAATCTAGTGATTTATAATATTAATCCCACAAGACGGTTATTCCTCCATGAATTTCTCCTGTTTTACATAGTTGATGCTCAACTCCACGAATCTATAGCCTTCAGTTCCCGGCTTGCCGAGCTTCAGGTATCTTTCATAATACTCCAAGGCCTTAGTATAATTCTTCAATCTCTCGTAACAGTATCCGATTGAAGATAAGGCAGATATGTTTTGAGGATTGTACTTGTAACTGAGCTCATAGTATTTTATGGCTTCTGCATACTGTGCAATGGTATGACGCGCCATAGCCATGCTACCGTAGATATTGTGCATCATCGTCGGAGATGGCTGAAGCATTTCCAATGCCTTGGAGTAGAGCCTTTCAGACTCCGGATTCAATCTGTGTGACTCCATGCCTGTCATTATCGGCATATGACTTTTGGCGTGAGCCAGCTGATATACGAGTGTCACATCCGATGAGTCTATCTGATATGCCTTTTCCAGTTCTTCTACGGCACGCGGCCAATTGTCCATCATATAGTGGTTCAGACCTAAATAATAATGGACAGCGTATGAGTCGTCGCCTAAGTCCCGCTGATGCTCGAACTGCTCGATCGAAAGGGGATAACTGCCCTGAAGATAAAGGGCGAGTCCATAGATCGGAAGCATTGTCATATTGTCGGGATCTTCATTAAGATATTCACGGCTCATGTCGATAACCTGAAAGTATTGTTTTGCGGAAAGAAGTATATCCGCCTTCTTGTTCAAGGTCGGAACATGCATTGGCTTCCTGTCAAGAACATAGTTGTAGTAAACCATGGCGGAATCGGCTTTACCCAGAGTCTTGTATGCATCCGCAATCATGGACAATATTTCAGGAATGCTGTCCTGGACGATGATTGCCTTGCAGGCCGCTATACTTTCCTCATACTGCTTCTCTCGATATAATATGCGAGCCTGGCATATCTTGAAATATGAGTTTTCCGGTTGCATCTGGGAAAGGATTCCATACAGTTTGAATGCCTCCGGAGTATTGCCGACCTGCATATGAGATTCCGCAAGGTCGGCTATCAATTCTATATTGAACTGATCAAGATAAAGTACATCTGCAAGCACCTCCACGGATTCCTGCATCCGGTAGAGTCTGCGCAAGCATCTCGCCTTTTGGAGGGCAAGATCTATCACCGTTTCTCTGTTCTCTGCAATGTATGTGCTGTCAGTACCTATCTTGGCAGTAAGGCTGTCGATGATTGCAATGGCTGTCTTGTAATCGTATCTGTCCAGCGATTCCTGTAACTTGCTCTGTCCGTTGCAAATCATGACAGACAGGAAAAGCAATCCTATGCATATGAGGTCTTTCATTGATTATAAAGAATTGATGTCCTGCTCCAGGCCCTTATTTCTGCAAATTTAATCATTTAATCTCTCCCGTCTCAGTTTCTTTGGCAGAAATGTGCACAGGGGGCATTTCTGCTTACCCCTGTGCACGCAGATGTGCCTTAGACGGCATCTGGATTGTGGTAGCGTACACGGCAGGATATGATTTTGCCCCCTGTGCACGGTTTACAGACTATTTCAGTTCCGCCTTCAAGGTATTGATGAACTTATCGTGGTTTCTGAGGTCGTTGCGCAGGCTGTAGCTGCCATCCTTCTTCACGAGCACATACGACGGAATGCCGTCGATGTCAAAATCTTTGTCAGTGAGCTGTTTCCATTGCTCATCATTCAGCCTATAGTGAAGACCCTTGATGTCTGGAATCATTTCAAGGTACTTGCTGATAGGGGAGGTTTCGTTTGCAATGTAGATCCAGACAAGATTCTCGTCTGCAAGTTCACCTGACTTGAGCGGTTCAGTCAGCCCGAGTGCCTGACGGCATGGCCCGCACCATGTGTTCCAGAAATCTACCATCACGACTTTGCCCTTATGTGGAGCAACGATTGTCTTGAACAGTTCCTCAAGCGGAACATCCGGAGTCTTCTGGATCCTGTTGCTCTCATTTGCAAGCCTTTCCAGAATCGTATTCTGAATGTCCTGCATCATGTTATAGAAGAAAGGTTCATCCCATTTGCGCATTTCCTGCAGCTGCTCATCAGTCAGTATACCGTTTTCTGCAATCTCAAAATTTGCTCTGGTAGGCTGGATATATCTGAGTTTTCCGAATCTTGCAGCATCGTCGATATCAAGTTTCATAAGGGCAAATCTTGTGTTCATTTTGTTCATCATCAGCAGAGGATCCTTGAAATCAATCATCTTGAGGACTCTCTCACGGTGCTCCTCTGTAATACGGTCCGGAGTGTAATCTATCTCGTCTGGGTTCAAATCAGGGTTAGCCATCCTGTAGCTGTACCATCTTGAACCATCTGCACGATTGATACCGTCAATGCAGCTGACCTTCAGTTCAGCAAGCTTAATGTTCTTGGCTAGAGGATGCGAATTTATTGCCTCCACTGTCTTTATTGCTTCATTATACTCATTGATGATGCGTTCTGTGATTTCATCAGCAGTCAGTGAATATATGCCTGGTTTTATAATTCCGGCAGTCAATCTTATCTCGTCAAGTTCATTGTCAAGCGGTAGATTGTTTATGCAGTCATAAATGCTGCCATCAGTGTAGAGCGGCTTGACAGGTACCTCCGGCTTGTCTGTCTTTCTTATACATGATGCCTGATAATCCATATAGCTGAGGTCGATATACAGATCCATAGTCTCTCCAGGTGCCATCCAGAATTCACCCATCCTTTGGTTGTCAGTCTTGACATAGCCGTTAAGTGTGCCATATTGCTTGAATGTGATGCTTCCGCAGCCTGTCTCAGGGTTAATCTCAATCTTGTGTGTGACAGGGACTCCTATAAGGTTACCGGTATGAATTTCCGGACATTTGCCGTATGACGGACTGTATCCGAGAAGATGCACATTGATCGTACATTCTCCGATTTCATATTTGAATTCAGACGTCTCTGTAACTGTCTCTGATGTAATCTTGACATGTTTTGGCAGACCTTTGTCATATGCATCAGACTGCTCATCCGTCAGATTGATTCCTACGAATCTCCATGAACCCTCCTCATCTCCTTCAACGAGATCGAATGACTTTGTCCTGAGCGGAAGGGGAGCAAATTTCAATGTGAATAATGAATCGCCGTCAGCCGGCATATGAAGTTTTGATCCAAGTTCAATCCCTTCCGAGCCGATTATCTCATATTTCTTTCCATCTGCCAGGAGATAGGTTTCCGGAACAATCTTGATCCACCACTTAGGACGGTGGTAGCCGCGGATATAGACATTTGTAACGCTGTCTGTCAATTCCACTTTCTCAATAATTGCAGATGTCGTGTTAAGGGCATCGACGGCCGGGAACTCAATTGTACGTTCCTTGTTGCAGCATCCGCTCAATAACGCAGAAGCGACAGCTGCCAGAATGATAATGTTTCTTCTCATGTTTTGTGATATTTTATGTTTGTATGTTGTTTATTCCTTCTTAAGTGCCTCGGCAGGGTTGGTGCGCATGAGGCGGAGGGCCTGAATGGTTACTGCTGCTGTGGTTATCAGCAGGACTGCGGCTAGGGCTCCTAGGTAGATGTCAGGGGAGTTGTCGATTCTAAGAGCGTAGTTCTCAAGCCATCGTGATGTGTATGCCCAGATGACTGGAATGGCGACTGCAGCACCTATCAGTATTGGCGAGATGAATCCCCATACCGTATTCATGAACACCTGCACACGCGACATCCCGAATACTTTGCGTACCGCTGTGTCGTGTGTGCGCATCTGAGCATAGTATCCGCTCAAAGCAACGATCGCCAGAGCGGTCAACAGTATGCATATGAGCGAAAATACACTCACCAGCCTCATCATCTTGTGCTCGTCCTTATAGTTCATCAGAATCCTGTCCTTCAGCACGTGGATTTCCATAGTGTCGTGGTATACTCCTTTTTCTATGAAATGGTCGCGGATTCTTTTCAAGGCATCATATGGGTTTCCTGACACTTTGATAAGCATATGGCTCGGCATCATTTCTATGTCATCACGTATGTTGATTTCGAATATAGTATTCTCTTTGGAGATATCCTTCAAACTGCCAAAATGGAAATCCTCCACCACACCGATAAACTTGTTCGACCAGTCAACCTCCGTCAACGACCGCGACATAGTCAGTCCTCTTTCATTTGTGTAAGATATGGAACTTGTCAATCCTGCATCCAGATATTCCTTTACTTTGAATCCCAATATATCGAACGCGTCCTGGTCGCAGAGAAGATAGCACCACTCTATGCCCTTTTCCAGGGATTGCGAATACGCATGCAATGTAAAGTCATTCACTGCATAGCCGGTGTTCTCTACAAACGGCATCTCCCTGATTTCTTCCATACAATCCTTGAAAGACTGGTCGAAACTGTATACGTAAATGATGTTGTCTGTTTCAAATCCGACCGGATGACTTGTCATCTTGCTTGTCTGAAGCATGATGACGGCTCCGGTAATTACTGCTGAAAGGCAGACGGCACTCTGTGTTCCTATGAATATCTTTCCGATAATGGACTTGTCCTTGAAACGGCTTTCTCCCTTGATGATGTCTATAGGGCGGTGTCTGTGGTTCATGAGGGCATTTATTGCACCGGAGATCAGTGCTGTAACTGTCACAATCAGAACCATGGCGATTATAATTGCGTAACTTTCCAAGGGCTTTATGTCCACGTTGAAGAACGAGGTGATTCCATTCTGGAATATGAGTATAAGCATTATTGCAATCAGACACGAACATCCGACTAGGATAAATGATTCGGCAAGACATCTTACAATGATCGAGATCGAGGATGAACCAAGTAGAGTTCTTGTGGCTACTTCTTTCATTCTGAATCTAGAAAAAGCCAATGTCAGTGATATATAGTTCAGAATCGAGAATATCAGAATCACGATGCATGTCAGCATAAAAGCAGAATGAGTCTTCGGATCTGATATATGGCGAAAGAATGGGCATTTAACCTTGCCGTCCTTAGTTTCGTCAAAAGGGATTATCTCTGTGCTGTGGAATATCTCATTATTGATTTCGCTTTTTGCATCATATGTTTTGAAGAATCTCAGTATATCATCAATATCGCCTTTTGATACCGGCTTGAACATGAAATTGTTCCTGTGCTGTGGAGGTTCATTGTGATTGATATACATATCAGCATCCGGTAATACGCATTTTCCAGGGTCATCGAGGACTCCGGTGACAGTATAAACAGAAGGTGTTTCTTCCCACCAGTTATGCATCTTTATGATCTGACCGGTAGGATCCGTGTCGGGAAATAATTTTTCAGCCAGGCGTCTGGATAATACAGCGCCGTCTTTATTCTTGAGAACTTGCCCGGCATCTCCGATGAGCATGGGTATTTGGAAGAAGCAGAAATAGTTAGGTGTTACACTCAGACGAGTTACTACAAGCCTTGTCCCTTTTTCATTACTCAATGTAGTTTCCATCGGGACATCAAACCTGACCCAATCCTTAACCATCGGCAAATCTGCAAGTTCCTTTCCGACACGACCAACCTGTCCGATCAATGCATCTTCACGTTGCCAGACCAGAGAATAGATTTCATCCTTGTCCTTGATATTGTCATTGACCTGACTCTTGTCGATCAGTATGGATCCGAGAATGATGAGGAATGCCAATGCAAGGCTAAGCCCCACGACCTCGATCGCGGTGTACAACTTGTTTCGGCTCAGGAATCTCAGGTAACTTTTCATATTTGTTTTTCTATTCTATTTTTATCATTTGAACCCTGTCATACTGAAAACATAATCCCGAGGCGCATGGCCTCGGGACGAAAGAATTTGGTTTGGAATTTGTCAATTAACCATAAATAACTATCTTTGCAGAGAAAGATGAGAGTTGCATATAGGCGCGATAATATCAAGCTCCGCAGCCGTCTGGTTATACAAGGCCGTAAGTGAATGCTTACGGCCTTAGTGTTTCTATCTTATGCTCGATGCATCCTTGTTTCTTTGCAGATTTGAACCCGGCTGTAACACCTCTCTCGCTCATTATTCCTTTTCTGTCTCCATAATACAAAGGCTCCAATTAGCGATGCCATTACAAAGATAGACAATTTCTTTCGTCTTGTTTTCAGTATGTCAAAGAACTTTAATCGTCATGCCCGGCCCCGACCGGACATCTATTCCTTCTTCAGCGCCTCGGCAGGGTTGGTTCGGGCTGCACGGACGGTCTGCCAGAGGACGGATGCGAGGGAGATGACGAGGAGGGAAGCGACTGCAACTATATATATCCACGGGCTTTGCTGCATCCTGTACACGAATGTCTCCAGATAACGTCCTGTGATCCAGATGCTCAACGGCACTGCTATGATACTGGCAAACAGGCAGTATGACATATATGCGAGGATATTGCGTCTGCTTTCGCTCTCGACGGTTCCGCCGAAGACCTTGCGGATTCCTATTTCCTTTTCATGTTCGGTGGCATAATATGTACTCATCGCTATCTGACCGAGAGCGGAGAGCATTATTGCTATAACCATGAATAAGGTAACCATCCTGGTCTGCTTCTTCATCGGTTCATATACTTTTTCTATGATGTCGGGGTAATATCCGTAACGCTTGATTGCCCAATGGCGACTTGTGTCTTTGACTTCTTCTTCGCAAAGTTTATCAAGTATTCGTATGTTTTCTTTCGATGGGTTGTTCATCTTGATGATGTATTCAGACCATAACGGGTCCAGTGGCTCCATCACGACTATTCCTGCAACATCAGGATCCAGGTTCAAGGCTGAGGTAAACGGCACATCTTCTATGATGCCGGCGATCTGTCCACCATCTTCGAATAATCTCCATCTTCCGCTTACCGGAAATACAGGGTTCTCAGGATCCATGCATAGATTTCTGATTGCACTTTCTGTTATCCATATCTGTCTTTCACTTGCCGCACCATAATCCCTGACAATCTTGAATCCTAAGATTGAAAATGCTGAGCTGTCACATTCGCAGGCGTTTATCCTGACGAATGTTTCTGCTTCATCCTCGAGTTCGAATCCGTATGAACTGACCCTTCTGCCCGGGCCTCCTCCTGTTATTCCGTATTTTTCGACAAACGGCAGTTCGTCAAGCTTCTTGCCGAATTCCCTGCTGAATACTTTGGCAATATAAAGGTCAGAAACATCTGTATTCAATGGCATGTTTATCATATGCCTGGTCTGTGCATTCATCATCAATGCAGTGACTATAATCATGACTGCAATCACATTCTGGATTATGATGAATACCTTGCTGAATATCCTTTTGCTCTCATAACGCCAATTGCCTTTGACTATCTCTATAGGTTTGAACTTGAGAGAAATGCTGGCAGGAATGATTCCGCAGATTAAAGCTGTGATTCCTAAAATCAGGATATACATATATGCATGTTCCCTAGATAGCTTTATTTCAATAGGAATAGGAGATTCTATAAGACTATTTATGTATGGCAGACTAAGATGTGCTATGAGGAATGCTGCACACATGCATATTGCCATAAATCCAAGTGATTCGACCATGCTGCGTGAGAACACCTTCTTCCTGTCTTCTCCAAGCAGCATTCTGGTCGCGGTTTCCTTGCTTCTTTTACCGGCGAGTGCTACATTTAGGTTTATGTAATTGAATATTGACGATATGAGCAGAAAGACTGTTATGATGCTGAATGTCACCAACAATGCTCTGTTGCCTTTCTTAAAGCCTGTATAGTCCCCATCATTGTCTTCTGAAGTATAAATTTTGTCAAGGCGCGTGAGGGTAAGATATTCGGCCTCATCGTATTCAATACCAATTGCCGCACAGTAGGTCTTGTCTATCTTGTTTCTCAGTTCGTTCTCTTCAATTCCTTCCTGGACCTTGACGATGGCGGAAGTCCCAATCATGCCTATATACAACGGAATCTGCATTCTTTCAAGACAGAGAGGGTGCTTGAGATTGATCAGCAATTGAGCATTCTCGAAAATGGTTTCATCAAAATCTTCTATGATGCCGGAAATTGTAAACTCATACTCTTCTTCATCATCTTCAAGAATTAGTTTCTTACCTATGAGATCTGTTCCGCCATATTGATTTGCAAGACTTTCAGTTATGATGGCACTCTCGATTACATTGAACTCTTCCGGACTGCCGGCAAGGAACCTTGTAGGGAACAATTCAAAGAATGTCTTTTCTACTGCCAGGTGCTTCTTTTTGTCAAGGCTGTTTCCATTCAATGACTGTGAATCTGTTGAAGTGCAGATGATGGTTGTTCCGCACTCCAGTTCAGGAATGCCGCCTACCATGGTCTCTGCCATTGCTCCATTTGAGTTGATGGTACCTTTCTGTCCTATGCAGTACATCCTGTCCTGATCAGGATAATGCCGGTTAACTCTCATGTTCTGCCATACGAAGCAGCTCATGATGATAACCAGGGCCAATGACACACTCAGCCCCACTGCCATTATAGCGGTGTAAAGCTTATTGCGGCTCAGGAATCTCAGGTAACTTTTCATTTTGTTGCTTTATCTGTTGGCTTGTCCACCAAAACTGCCATTTTCATGGACAGATGTGTGTTTTTGTCTGTTTTGTCCATGTTTTGGCCTGTTTTCATGGACAAGTGTGTGTCTATGTCTTTCCTGTCCATGAAAATGGCAGTATTTATGGACGGAAACAATAAAGGTGTGCCTATTCCTTCTTCAGTGCCTCGGCAGGGTTGGTGCGGGCGGCGCGGATGGTCTGCCAGAGGATTGCTGTGGTGGAGACCAGCAGTGATGTTGCTGTCGCTACTGGAAATATCCACCATTTCTCTGTGAGAGTGAATCTGTACCTGAATTGCTGGAGATATCGTCCGCATACCCATATAGCCATAGGCAGACCGATGATTGTTCCATATATCATGATCTTCATGTAACCCCATAAGCAACGAAGTACTTCGCTTTCTGTCGTGCCTCCGAAGACTTTATGTATGGATATCTGTCTGGTATTGCTGGTCGCATAGTGCATGCTCATTGCCAGAAACGCGAGACATGAGAGGAGTATGGCTATGAACATAAAAAGTTCGGTCAGACGCATATCCTTGCGTGTGCGGTCGTAAGTGGCCTTATGAAGATCCTTCAGAAATCCGTAGCCGAATGCATCTCGACCGGTTTCGTTCTTGTACATTGTGTTTACAAGGCTGTCAAGGCTGTGTTTATGTTCCGGCGTTTCATCTGTTTCCAGGATCAGGCCTCCCCAATATACGTTTTCAGGAGAAGTGACATTGATGATTCCAAGTCCAAAGTACTGTTTTTCCAGGACGCTTGCTGTAGGGATATCCTTGATTATACCGGTCACATCTTCATCTTCGGTGGAATCGTCAAATCTAAATGACTTCCATATCGTATTTCCTGCTTCAATTCCATAATGCCTTGCCGCGCTTTCGCTCATCCATGTGCCCATGAGATTCCCTGGATTGAAATCAGTAACCTTCTCGAATCCGAAAATCTTGAAAGCTGTGCTGTCGCAGTACATAAGGCTGATAGCTGGCTCGTCATCAGTTTGTTGCATAGACATACCGAAATATCCCGGATAGCCAGTCGATTTTCCGATGCTTCTGACGAATGGCAGGGCTTCAATCTTTTCTTTAAGTCCTGAAGGTGCAACGTTAGTACGGTAGATGTTATCGACATTTGCATACATCTCGCGTTCTACCATGTACTTCATCTGCATTTCCATTGTGACTGCTACGGAAATCATAATTAATGAAATCACGAACTGGATAGCCATTAACATCATCGATATAGGTTTCTTCGTTCTTGTACTGCTCGTGATTCTGATCCTTGAAGTCGTTATTGATACTGCAACACCACAGATGACCGCAATAAGCATTATCAACATACAGTATATCCCGATATAATCCCATCCAAATGAAATACTTATCGGAATTACTGATTGGAGAAGTCCGTTGATGGGGTCAATAAGCAGGGCTGCTGCTGCCAATGCAATAATGAATGTCACTGAAGTGAATGCGAGCGATTCCAGTAATGTCCTGAATATCAGGAGTCTGCGTTCTGCTCCCATTATGTGCCTGACTGCAACTTCTTTTGCCCTCGTTTCGGCATTGGCGATATTCAGGTTCACATAGTTGATTATAGCAGATATGAGCAGGAACAGTACAACAAGGCTGAATATCATTACTTTCTCTCGGCTTTCAGTCTTAAGACCGAACTTTCCATTATTTGCATCGGAGAAATAGAGTTTGTCAAGCCTGATTAGCATGGCCTTTTTCTCTCTCGGATACTGGTTGCGCTTATAGAATTCGCTGGCCACTTTGGATACCTTTTCTTCCAGCAATGCGATATCGGTTCCGTCCGCTGCTTTGAGGAATGTCATTACAGAGCTGCCTGAAGATCTCCTGTCTTCAGGTATGGGCGCAAATGCCTTATAGTTTAAGACAAACTCATAATCTTTGAAAACGGTATCTGAAAAATCTTCAATTATTCCGGCAATGATAAATGTCCTTTTTCCGTTGGTGAGTTTCTTTCCGATGACTTCTTCCATACCATGTTCTCTGGCAAACCCCTCAGTCACGAATGCATTCTCCTTTACATCAAAATCTTCAGGACTGCCATAAAGAAACTTTATCTGGAAAAGCTCAAAGAAATCCTTTCCTACTATAAGCAACCCTTCTTTTGATAATACTTCACCTTCATACTTATAAGAGTTATAATAGTGCTCTATACGAACCGCCTCTACAATTTCAGGAATTCCGGCCTCAAGTTCCTCAGCCATGTCGTAGTATGAATATGTTTGCTGGTCTATTCCTGCCAGATATATACTGTCCGAATCCGGGTAATGCGTGTTCACTGCAATCTGCTGCTTTACATAACAGGTAAAGATGATCACAAATGTCATCGCAAGGCTCAGCCCCACGACCTCGATCGCGGTGTAAAGCTTGTTTCTGCTCAGGAATCTCAGGTAACTTTTCATATTTGTTTTTCTATTCTATTTCATTAGTGTCCGGTAAAAATTTATAAAAGTTCTTTGAAAATATTGAAAGTTAGGTAGTTACAGAGGTTTTTGGCGCGCGCCGATTTGAAATTATCTTTGCCAGACTAACGTAGAATGGTATATGCATAAAGGAAAATACG
>JBGUTV010000032.1:0-27073 GCA_045133255.1 Candidatus Cryptobacteroides sp. | reverse complement strand
TATACACAAAATTACAAGGCGTTTTCTTCTACTTTTTTTCATACTACGATTTTTAAACATTATATATTATCATGACAGACCCTGATTTATTATTTACTGCAAAGATACGAAATCTTACGGAAAATGAATTGGTTGTTTTTTGGGCCCGTAATAAGACCAAATGCAATGACATTTTAAAATTTGGTGGTATGCTGGTGGTATGCTAAAATTGAAAAACCGCATTCTAGACGTCAAGAATGCGGTTTTATAGTGACTCCGACAGGATTCAAACCTGTAACCTTCTGATCCGTAGTCAGATGCTCTATTCAGTTGAGCTACGGAGCCGATTTGCAGCTAAGCTGCTATATCCTTAGTCGTTGTTCTTAACGATAGCGACCTTCTTCTCCTTGATACGAGCCTTCTTACCAGAGAGTTCTCTGAGGTAGAAGATACGTGCGCGACGTACTTTACCAACCTTGTTGAGCTCGATTGAATCGATGAATGGTGATTCGAATGGGAAGATTCTCTCAACACCTACACCACTTGCAACCTTACGTACTGTGAATGTTCTTGTTGCTGCTGAAGCTCCGCGAAGCTGGATAACAGTTCCTCTGAACTTCTGAAGTCTCTCCTTGTCACCCTCCTTGATTCTATAGGTAACGGTGATTGTGTCACCGGCCTTGAACTTTGGGTAGCTGGCTACTTTCTCGTTTGCGAATGCCTGCTCTACTAACTGAATTGCGTTCATTTCTTAATTTCTTTAAGTTTTGTGGCAACATTGCGTTTCTTTTCACCCAGCACAAGAGGTTGCTTTTATTTTGGGATTGCAAAGGTAGGAATAATTTTCTATTCTGCAAATCTTTTTACAAAAATATTTCAAAAAAGATCTTTCAGCTTCTCGAAGAAGCTCTTATCATCCTTTGTCGGATTAGGCTTAAGGCTCTCATTTTGCCTGATAGACTCGAACAATGCCCTTTCTTCCTTGGTAAGTTTCTTAGGAATCCACACTGCAATCTTCACATAAAGGTCACCTGTTCCATAAGAATTTACTGATGGAAGGCCTTTACCTCTGAGTCTTGTCACGGTTCCGGACTGAGTACCTGGTTCAACCCTGATCTTCTGCTTTCCGTCGAGGCAAGGTATCTCGACTTCACATCCAAGCATCGCATCAACAACAGATATCACCTTTGTATAAAGAAGGTTGCTTCCCTCTCTTCTGAAATCCGGATGCTCCTGCTCTTCGATTACTACAAGAAGATCTCCATTTATTCCGTTATTCTTGGCTGCATGGCCTTCGCCCTGCACAGTCATCTGCATTCCAGCCTCTACGCCTGCCGGGATCTTGACCTTGATGCTCTCTCGCTGGCGAACGAGTCCAGTTCCGTTGCAAGTGTGACAAGGATTGCTGATAATCTTTCCTTCACCGCCACACTGCTGACAAGTAGAATATGTAACCGTCTGACCAAGGAATGAATTCACAACCCTCTGAACCTGACCGGTTCCGTTACATGCAGGACAGGTCTTGATGTCAGAGCTGTTTCTCGCTCCCCTTCCGCCACAGTCAGGGCATGGGACATTCTTCTCAATACTGATCTCTTTCTCTACACCCCTTGCAATCTCCTCAAGTGTAAGTTTGACTCTGACTCTGATGTCGCGTCCCCTATAGACTCTCTCTCTGCGCTGGCCGCCGCCGAAACCGCCGCCAAAGCCTCCGAAACCGCCAAATCCGCCACCGAATGCTCCACCGAAGAGGTCATTAAGAATGTCGTTCAGGTTTCCGAAGCCACCACTGAAGTCCGGACCCGCACCATCTACGCCAGCATGACCGAACTGGTCATATTTTGCCTTCTTATCGGCATCACTGAGCACAGAATATGCTTCCGCAGCCTCCTTGAACTTCTCCTCAGCCTCTTTGTTGCCCGGATTCTTGTCAGGATGGTACTTGACAGCCAGTTTCCTGTATGCCTTCTTTATTTCGTCTGCCGATGCGCTTTTCTGGACGCCCAGCACTTCGTAATAATCTCTTTTTGCCATAATATATTATATAGTACCCTCGCCATGCTCGGGATGACATTGTCGTGAGAGTTCGTAATGATGTTAAATACCAACCACCACTTTTGCAAAGCGGATAACCTTGCCGTTAAGAGTGTATCCTGTCTGAACGACATCAAACACCTTACCTTTCTTTTCCTCTTCCTGTACAGGGAATTGAGCTACAGCTTCATGAAGGTCAGTGTCGAACGGCTGTCCCGCAGCCTCAATCACTGCCAGTCCCTTACTCTTGAGATAGTTCATAAGTTTACTGTAAATGAGCTCAGTTCCCTCCTTTGCAGCATCACTATCATTAGATTCCAGAAGAACCTTAAGAGCGCGTTCGCAGTCATCAAGCACAGGGAGAAGTCCCTTTATGGTCTCTGTAGAAGCCATGCTCACAATCTCAAGCTTCTCCTGAGAAGTACGTCTACGATAATTATCGAACTCTGCCATGAGTCTGATATAATCATCCTTATCCTTGGCTACCTTCTCCTCAAGTTCAGCAATTTTGGCCTCAAGCTCCTCAGTCTTTGACTTCTTCTCCTTCTTCTGGAATATCTTCTTTTCCTTCTTCTCCGCCTTTGCCGGTTCCTGAGTTTCCTGAGTTTCCTGAACTTCCTGTTCCAAATCCTTCTGTGTGTTTTCTGACATAATTCTTTATCTCCTTTACCGTTATCTTGCCAAATATCAGTGCAAGCACCAATCCTACAATCAAACTTATCAACATAATCTTATTAAATCTGACGCCGCAAAGATAACAAATAATCTGCCATCCGAAAAACACTGACAATATGGCAGAATTGGACTGACAGACCCTCGTTTCATCTGGCATACCACCCGTCTTCTGCGGACAACGACAAGGATTTCAGCCCCCAAAATCATCTGCAGGACAATGGCACACAGACACATTTTTGGCAATTTCGTGTCAAAATGTCGACAAAACATAAAAAACGCGCACGAAAATGATTTTCATGCGCGTTTCAGATGCCGAAAACTGGCCACGTGTGGCAAAAAAGACGAGCCTACTTCACAGGAACATTCTCAAGGACAGCCTTGAGGAACTCCCAGCACTTGGCCACAGAAGGAATATTCGCACGCTCATCAGGAGAATGAGGGCTCATAAGTGTAGGACCACATGACACCATATCCCAGTTCGGATAAGTACCGCCAAGAATACCGCATTCAAGACCTGCATGGATAGCCATCACAGCAGGTTCCTTGCCGTAGAGGTCATTATATACCTTCTTCATGGTTGCAAGGATTGCAGACTCAGGATTTGGAGCCCAACCTGAATATCCGCCGGCAAATGCAGTATCAATGCCTGCAAGTGAGAAGACTGCCTCAAACTTCTGGGCAAGAGCTTCCTTAGCTGTGTCCACAGAACTTCTCATAAGAGTCTTAACTGAGAACTCACCACCCTCGATCTTTACCATAGCGAGGTTATTGGATGTCTCCACAAGACCTGGCATTTCGCTGCTCATACGCTCCACTCCATCCGGGCAAGCGATGATAGCTCTTACGAAACGAACGGCGTCCGCTTCAGGAACATACTTGCACTCGTCACCACCGCAGCATTCACCCTCAGTGCACTCATATGGCTTGAAGATGAATTCCGAATCAGGGTCAGTACCGGCATATTCAGCCTTTATCTCTGCAGCAACACGCTCAAACACAGCCGTAGCAGCCTCAACCTTGTCGGCTGGAACATAGACTGTAGCGAAAGCCTCGCGCGGAATCGCGTTACGGAGTGTACCTCCCTCAAGGTCAAGAAGCTTCACATCAGCCTCTGTCATAAGAGCATAAAGAACGCGTGCAGCCACCTTGTTGGCATTTCCTCTATAGAGAATAATGTCCATTCCCGAGTGACCACCCTTGAATCCCTTGACAGCAAGAGAATAGCAAAGCCAGCTCTTGTCATAGTCAGCAGGAACATATGTGGCAGTTGCTGAAGCATCAAGACCACCTGCACAACCCACATACAGCTCGCCCTCAGTCTCTGAATCAAGATTGATGAGGATATCACCCTGAAGAACTCCCGGCTTGAGGGCATTTGCACCTGTCATACCGGTCTCCTCATCAACAGTGACGAGAAGCTCCACAGGTCCGTGCTTGAGATCTTCAGACTCAAGGACTGCCATACCCATAGCTACACCAAGGCCATTATCCGCTCCAAGCGTTGTTCCTTTCGCCTTCACCCACTCTCCGTCAATCCATGTCTGGATAGGATCAGTCTCGAAGTTGTGGACTGTGTCGGCATTCTTTTGAGGAACCATATCGATATGACCCTGAAGAATAACTCCCTTAAGATTCTCATATCCTGGAGTAGCAGGCTTGCGGATGACGATGTTTCCAATCTCATCCTTGATGGTCTCAAGACCGTGAGACTTACCCCAGTTGTACATATACTCAACCGCCTGAGCCTCCTTCTTTGAAGGACGCGGGATCTGAGTCAAAGCATAAAAGTTTTTCCACACAATCTGTGGATCAAGATTCTGTATCATAGTGTATTAATTAAGATTATTTCAATGGTGTAGAACTTTCGCGGCCGAGCTGATAGACAGGAATGCGGCTCTGGAGAAGCATATTCACTCCATCCATGAGCTTGACATTGCATATTGCCGGAATCCTATAATATATGGCAGCCCCCTTGGAAGCCTTGGCAGCATCCGGAGCACCCGCAGGATCCGCAAATGTCTGAGGAATGATTTCCATCACCACAGGCTTTCCTGACAGATTGTCGGCTGGGACAAGACCTGCAGTATCAGAAAGACGGAAGGCAACGTACATCTGTGTCTCGCCCGGCTGAGGGATGACCTCGAAGTTCATCTTCTGAGTCTGAAACTCGGAATAGCCTATGAAGAGCATGAGATATTCCTTCTCAAGTCTTGTAAGCTCGTCAATGGCAGCTCCCATGGCAGCTCCACTGTAAGTTGCATCGGTATCGCCTGTAACTATACGGAGTCTCTGGTCTCTGATATCAAGAATCATCTGCGCAGTCTCAGCCGCCTTTTTCTCGAGAGATTTCTCAACTATCATATTCTGCTGGACAGAAACCTTGTTATAAGCAGATTCCTTCCTGTCGTTTCTGTAAAGAGTAGTAGACTCGGAGGTAAGGTTGGATGATATACCTTTATCAGAGAAATCGCCCTTGCCTACAGTAGGGAAACGCCAATTGGTCTGTTCTCCGGAACCTCCGTCCGAGAGGGACACGAGACCCTGGGAGGTAAGCGTCATGAATGTGTTTCCCTGCCCTTTCGGAAACTGGACGGAATATCTGCGGCTCTGATCCGCCTCCACATAAGGAGTCATCTTCACTGACGTAAGCTGATATGAGGCTTCATCGTTCTGACGGGCCTTGATGCCGAGATATTTCTCCGCAAACCTGGCATAAGGTCCTGCATAAAACTTTTCCTGCACCGCATCCACCTCAAGTGCAATGACAGTTGCAGGCAGCGAATATGTCACATAACCTGTCGGATCAGCATTTTCCTGCGCCTTGGACACGAATGGTGTCAAAACTGCTGAAAAAGCAAGCAAAGCTACAATACATCTTTTCATAACCTATTGCATTTTAATTATTTCCATCTTTTATGACTCCAGAGCCAATTAAAAGGAGTCTCATTAATCTCCTTCTCCAGTTCAGCGTAGTACATCCTGACAATTTCTTCAGGTTCGAACCTGGAAGCATCATCACAGAGCTTGATGAACGATATCTCATATTTTCCTCTTGCCTTGTTCACCATTCTCATGTAGAGAACACTCATATTCATCTTATGTGCCACACCGACCACTCCTTTCATGGCATAGGTCGGCTGATGAAGAAATTCACCCATATAAAACTTTCCAACATATGGATACTGGTCTGAATTGCAGACATATATGCTCTTGCGTTCCTTGTTCTTCAGCACAGTGCGAAGCAGATTAGAAGCTTCAATCATTCCGTCATAACCAGGAATACAGTCTACGCGATTACGCTTGAACACCTCATCCATCACCTCGTTCGTCAGCTTCTTATAGACCACATAGAGATTCTGCTCAGTGTACTGCACAGGTACAGATTCGTTATAGACACAGAAGCCGCCTAGAATTTCCCAGTTACCACAGTGAGAGTTAAGAACAAGCACACCTGGAGAGGAATTGAAAACATCATTAAGAACTTCAGGATTGGTCATCCTGCAGATCTGCTGCTTTTTAATCCTGTCGTAATCAGAGCCTCCGAACCAGATTGCCTCAGCAATCATCTCGCCGAGATGCTTATAAAATGCTGCAGCAACAGGTTCAAGTTCCCAATATCTCAATTCAGGAAAACTTCTGGCAAGATTTGTCATCACAACCTTCTCCCTGTAATGGAGAACCCTAAAAGCAAACCATGAAACGAGATCACCTATGGCATAGAGCCAGCTCAAAGGCAACTTTGACAACAGGCCCATCATTCCTCTAGCCAACGCTATCTTTATCTTCTTCATTATCAGTCAAATATGTTTATTCCAACACTGCAGCACCTCTGTCATTCCCATTGGAACACAACTTACAGAATAGCAAATATAATAATTTTTCTTATCTTTGTCGGCTGTGGAAATACAAAACAATTAAATAAAACTTTTCAATTATGTTTAAAGGACATCCAAAAGGACTTCTGGCAGCGGCACTCAGCAACATGGGTGAGCGTTTCGGCTACTACATCATGAACGCTGTCCTCGTGCTGTTCCTCTGCTCTAAATTCGGTCTTGGCGAAGGCCCTGCAGGAACAATCTATTCATTCTTCTACGCCGGCATCTACCTATTGAGCCTCGTCGGAGGTCTCATCGCAGACCGCACACAGAACTACAAGGGAACCATCAAATCCGGTCTCATCATCATGGCAACCGGATACGTGCTTCTCTCGATTCCTATCCTTGCAACTTCAGGAAACATCAGCTGGCTTCTTCCACTGACCTGCTTCGCACTCTTCCTCATCGCATTCGGTAACGGTCTCTTCAAAGGAAACCTTCAGGCTATCGTAGGTCAGATGTATGACAACCTTGAGGCTGAGGCTGCAAAAGAAGGTCCGCAGGCTCTTGCTGAGGCAAAGGACAAGCGTGACTCAGGATTCCAGATCTTCTATGTATTCATCAACGTCGGAGGACTCATCGCACCTTTCGTGGCTCCGCTTCTCCGCAGCTGGTGGCTCGAGACCAATGGAATGATTTATAACGCACAGCTTCCTGCTCTCTGTCATGAGTTCATCAATAATGCTGCAGGAATGAGCGCTCAGGCAATGGAGAATCTTTCTTCTATGATGGCTGCAGCTGGCGGAAACATCGCTGAGATGGCTGCATCATGCCAGAATTACCTCCAGATCTTCAACGAGGGTATCCACTACTCGTTCATCGCTTCTGTAGCTGCAATGTGCCTCTCGCTTGTAATATTCTTCCTCTCACAGAAGAAGTTCCCTACTCCTGCAAAGAAGGAGGCTGTAAAGGGAGTCGAGTACACAGCAGAAGAGAAAGCGGCAATGGCAAAGGAGATCAAGCAGCGTCTTTATGCTCTCTTCGCAGTGCTCGCAATCGTTATCTTCTTCTGGTTCTCATTCCACCAGAACGGTATGTCACTTTCATTCTTCGCACGTGACTTCGTAGACTCTTCAGCAGTAGCTCCAGAGATCTGGCAGGCAATCAACCCATTCTTCGTAATCACTCTTACTCCGGTGATCATGGCTCTCTTCGCAGCACTTGCACGTCGTGGCAAGGAGATTTCGACTCCTAAGAAGATTGCCATCGGTATGTTCATCGCAGGACTTGCATTCGTATTCCTCGCCATCTTCTCTCTCATCCAGGGTTATCCTTCAGCTGACTCATTCAAGGCTCTCCCTATCGCTGAGCAGGTGGCACACAAGGCTCACTGGTGGGTTCTCATCGCTGTATACTTCTTCCTTACAGTGGCTGAGCTCTTCATCTCTCCACTCGGACTTTCATTCGTTTCCAAGGTTGCTCCTAAGCATCTCCTCGGTCTTTGCCAGGGTCTTTGGCTTGGTGCCACTGCACTCGGAAACCTCCTTCTCTGGATCGGTCCTCTCATGTACAACGCATGGCCAATCTGGCAGTGCTGGACTGTATTTGCAGTCGTATGCGTAATCTCAATGGGAGTTATGCTCAGCATGGTGAAATGGCTTGAAAGAGTTACGAAGTAACATCTGAACAGACATACATATAAAATAGCGGCCTGCCTGGATGAGCAGACCGCTATTTTTATTATATTTGCATGTTATGGACAAGAACACGGAGAACCTGCTCATTGAATGGGCTGAGACATATAATGATCCGAAATATTTTCAGGAAGATCCCATCATCTTCCCTAAGGAGTTTGCACAAAGGTACGCAGACGGACAGGCATCTCTTGCAGATGTGGAAATAGCAGCCCTTCTTTCAGCACATCTCGCATGGGGCCGCAGAGCGATGATTGTCCGTGACTGCGGAAGAATGTTTGATGAAATATCCTGGAAACCATACGATTATGTCATGAACGGAGAGTACAGGAACGACCCGGTCAGTCTCCACAGGACGGTCAAATGGAGCGAGTTCGCAGCGATATGCGGAAGGATGAAGGAGATATATTCATCTGTGGACAGTATCGAGGGACTTACGGATGCTGATATCAGAGTAAGGATATTCGGTCAGAAAGAGGACAAAAAGGCGCCGAACAAGAAGATAAACATGATGCGCAGATGGATGGTCAGGGATGACGGCAAGGTGGATCTGGGACTATGGAAAAACTCTGACAAGAGAAAGCTGATCCTGCCGCTTGACGTCCATGTATATGCGCAGGCTACAGCCCTCGGGCTTACGGGCAGAAGACAGAAGGATATCGTGACAGCCCAAGAGATTACAGATGCATTCAGAGAGATTTTTCCTCAGGACCCCTGCCTCGGTGATTTTGCCCTCTTCGGTTATGGAGTAACACAAAAATAAATATGCCAAGACTATACATCATATCCGGCTGCAACGGCGCCGGGAAGACGACAGCTTCATACTCACTGCTGCCGGAGATGCTCAACTGCACGCAGTTCGTAAATTCAGATGAATTTGCGAAGGGTCTCTCACCATTCAGTCCTGAAAAGGTTTCAATCCAGGCAAGCCGTTATATGCTGATGAAGATCAGGTATCTGCTCAAGAGGAATCAGGACTTTGCAGTCGAAACGACCCTCGCCACCAGATCATTGCTCAAGACCGTACAGATGGCACAGAATGCCGGTTACACTGTGACATTGCTCTATTTCTGGCTCAATTCTCCAGAGCTTGCAGTGGAACGAGTGCGCGCCAGAGTAGAAGCAGGCGGTCACGACATTCCCGAGGAAACGATCAGGCGCAGATATCAGGTCGGCATTGACTATTTCTTTCATTACTATGCTCCCATCTGCGAAAGATGGATCCTGGCAGACAATTCGCAGATCCCGTTCAGGGTCATAGCCCAGGGAGCAAAGGATGAGGTAATAAGCGTCAACGACGAGAAGACATATACGCTGATACGCAATATGGCAATAGCCCATCACAGATATGCCGAGGAAAGCGGCGAAATACTTTCACTATAGATTTATGACAGATTATCTGAATATATTCAAAGTATCACAGGAAAACCTCAGAGCACTTACTGAGACGGCTCTCACATATGGAGGCGACTATGCCGACCTGTACTTTGAGAACACCACATATTTCAATCTTCTCCTGAAAGACGGAGTCGTTTCATCAGGTGGATTCCACACGGATTTCGGAGTCGGAATCCGAGTCCTCAAAGGCGAGAAGACTGGCTATGCATATTCTGAAAGCACCGAGATGCCGGATATGCTCAAGGCTGCAAAGGCAGCAGGTGTGATAGCCTCCGGAATCAGCGGCGGAAGGACCTACGGCAGCGTCTGTGACAGGAAGCTGGACGTTTACCCTGTCAAGGAAGACTGGAGACTGCAGAGTCCTGACAGATTTCTGCCTTTCCTTAAGGAACTGGAAAAGGAAATATTCTCTAAAGACAGCAGAATCGTGAAGGTCATAGCAAGGATGTCCGATTCGGTAAGCGATATACTGATGTATAACTCTCTGGGAGAACTGACCTACGAGACAAGGCCTATGGGAAGCGTCTCAGTGACTGCTGTATTCCAGCAGGGTGACAAGACGGAGAACCGCACGGCCTCACGAAGCTTCAGAATGGGAGCTGAACTCATAGGAAAGAGCCTGATAGCGGAGCTGGCGGAAGAAGCGGTCAAGGGAATCGATGCAAGATTCGATGCGAGACGCCCCAAAGGCGGCAGCATGAGCGTGGTCATGGGGGCAGGAGCATCAGGAATACTGCTTCACGAGGCTATGGGCCATGCTTTCGAGGCTGATTTCAACAGAAAGGGACAGTCAATATTCTCAGACAAGCTCGGCCAGAGGATATGCCCTGAAGGCATCAACATAGTAGACGACGGAACTCTCCAATGGAACAGAGGTTCGGGAAATTATGACGACGAAGGAGTACCGGGAGAGAAGACATACATGGTAGAAGACGGAATATTACGATCTTACCTCCACGACAGGATAAGCGCACAGTGGTATGGAGTGAAGCCTACCGGCAACGGACGAAGAGAGAATTTCCGCTATCATCCTATCCCGAGAATGAGGGCCACTTATATGGAAAGCGGGAATGCTGCGCCGGAGGACATCATCGCATCTGTGAAGAACGGAATCTATGTGGATGAGTTCTCCAACGGTCAGGTCAAGATTGGAGAGGGAGACTTCACATTCTTTGTAAAGAGCGGCTTCCTTATAGAAGACGGAAGACTGACGGCTCCGGTCAAGGACATAAACGTCATAGGAAACGGCCCTCAGGCACTTGCAGACATTGCCGCAGTCGGCAATGACCTGAAAATTGACAATGGAACCTGGACCTGTGGAAAGGAGCAGAGCGTTCCGGTTTCATGCGGAATTCCTACAGTACTCATCAGCAGACTTACGGTCGGAGGAGAATGATATGATTACATCTGAAGAAAGAAATATAGCACATCATTGCATTGAATACGCAATGAGGCTGGGTGCAGAAGGAATAAGGCTGTCTCTCAACAAGAACGAGATGGACAGCTGCTCAATGCTCAACGGCGAACTCGACAAGGTAAGTCACTCCGCAGACAGGTCAATATACATATATCTCTACGTTGACGGCAAATACGGAACATTCTCAACGAACCGTCTTGATGAAAAAGAGGTGGAGAATTTCATCAGCAAGGCCATCGTAATGGTGAAGATGCTCGGAGAAGACAGATGCAGGCGTCTTCCTGATCCTGAAAGGACTGCAAAGGATGCCTGCGGAGGAATGGAACTCGGACTTTATGACAGTCACTATGAGGGTTGCGACTCCGACTCACGTCTGAAGAAGGCGGAAGAAATGAGCATCATCAGGTCATTGCCTGAAGCCGAAGGATACAAAGTAATATCCGAGGAGTGCGAATACGCGGAATCCCTGGATGATACTATCCTCATGGATTCGCAGGGGTTTGAAGGCAGGCACACGGAGACCTCATTCAACTGCTTCTCCGAATTGACGATTCAGGACAGCGAAGGCAACAGATACAGCGGATATTGGTGGGAGGCATCTCCCCATTTCAATGTCCTTAGGTTGAAGGAATGTTCGCACACTGCTTTAGAGAGGGCAATAAGCCAGATCGGGCCACGGAGCCGCAGAAGCGGAAGATACAGGATGATAGTTGACGGAACAGTTGCATCAAGACTGGTTTCCCCTCTTATCAACGCACTGAATGCCTCCGCAATCCAGCAGAAGATGTCGTTCCTCGATGGCAGCCTCGAGAAGAAGATATTCTCCGAGGGGCTCACGATTATGGACAATGCAAGGACTCCAGGCAAGTCGGGCTCAAGAATGTATGACTCTGAAGGAGTCGCGACACAGAACAGGGCCATTATCGATCATGGCGTAGTGAAGCAGTATTTCGTAAGCACCTACATGGCAGAGAAGACCGGATTTGCTCCGACAATTGAAGACATTTCCAGACCATGCCTTTCGCCATTTATGGCAGGAAAGGAGTTGACTGATTTGGAAAAAGGTGTATCTTTGAAAGATATTCTGGTCCAATGCGGCAACGGAATATATGTAACAGGATTCAACGGAGGAAACTGCAATCCGGTGACCGGTGATTTCTCTTTCGGCATAGAGGGATTCGCATTCAGCAAAGGAAAGATCACTCATCCCGTTAAGGAGATGCTGATTACCGGCAATATAGTGGAGCTGTGGAACAGTCTCACGGCAGCGGGTACTGACACGCGGAGCAGTTCGCGCTGGCAGATCCCGACTCTGGCGTTCGAAAACGTCTCGTTCTCGGCTTAGAGGGAGATGCCGGTCGAAAACCGGAACGGACGGCATATCGATCTGTCCATGAAAAGGACTGGTTTCATGGACGGGAACAGGAAAAACGACACTCTGTCCATGAAAAGGACTGGTTTCATGGACAAGAGCAGGGCGACAGGAAAGAAGAATAAATTATAAAAGTAAATATTATGAAGATCGGACAGAACAAAGTAGTAGAGTTCGTGTATGAACTCGAAGTAGACGGACAGGTAGTTGACAAGACAGTAAAGGAAAGACCACTTGACTATATCCACGGAACAGGAAGCCTTCTCCCTAAGCTTGAAGAGCATATCGAGGGAATGCAGGCCGGCGACACATTCGATGTAACGCTGTCCCCTGCTGACGGATATGGCGAAGTCGACCCAAGCAGAATCATTGACCTTCCAAAGGGAGCATTTGAAGTCAACGGTGAGATCCGCGAGGACCTTCTCGTACCGGGCAACACAATTCCTATGATGAACAGCATGGGTGGAGTTATCCCAGGCGTCGTTCTTGAGGTGACAGAGGACACTGTAAAGATGGACCTCAACCACAGAATGGCAGGCAAGACCCTTCACTTTACAGGAGAGGTGGTTTCTGTACGAGAGGCGACAGAGAAGGAACTGACAGAAGGCCTTCATGGAGAATATGTACACAGCTGCGGATGCGGCGGATGTGGCGGCCATGGCGGATGCGGAGACTGCGAAGGCGGCAACTGCTCTGAAGGCGAGGGCGAGTGCGGATGCGGATGCCACTAGAATCTGCCTGAAAGAAAAGTACCTTTCAATCAGAAATGAAGACCGCTGTTGTCATACTGAACTGGAACACGAAGGGATTCCTCGAAGAATTCCTTCCTCCTTTGCTCAACTCTGTCGCAAAATGCGACGGTGCTGAGGTCATTGTTGCAGACAATGCCTCAAGCGATGGCTCACTGGAAATGATGAAGGAGAAGTTCCCACAGGTAAAGACAATAGCCCTTGACGCAAACTACGGATTTACAGGCGGTTACAACAAGGCACTCAAACTGGTTGAAGCAGAGTACCTCGTCCTGATAAATTCTGACATTGAAGTAACGGATGACTGGCTGGAGCCACTCGTGAAATGGATGGAATCCCATCCTGACTGCGGAGCCTGCTCCCCTAAACTGCATAGCTGGCAGGAAAAGGAGAAGTTCGAATATGCCGGAGCTGCCGGAGGATATATCGACCGTTTCGGATATCCTCTCTGCAGAGGAAGGGTCCTGAAGAAGCTTGAGACCGACAGAGGTCAGTATGACAGTCCAAAGGATGTATTCTGGGCTACAGGCGCCTGCCTTATGGTAAGGAGCAGCGTTTACAGGGAGCTTGGAGGACTTGACGAGAGATTCTTCGCGCATATGGAGGAAATCGACCTGTGCTGGAAAATGCAGCTGGAAGGATGGAAGGTTACGATTGTGCCGGAATCCACAGTATACCACGTAGGAGGAGGAACTCTGCCTGCAACATCCCCGTTCAAGCTCTTTCTCAACTACAGGAACAACCTGCTCATGCTGAGCAACAACCTGGCATCGACCTATGCGCTTGATGCATACAGAAACGGAGAGACAGCAGAAAAAGCGGCGGCAAAAGGGCTTCAAAAGGCAAAAAGGTTGATTTTCTTTAGAAAAGCACTCGACATTCTGTCGGCTTTCGTGTACCTTCTTACACTCAAGGCAGACTGCTTCAAGGCGGTATTCAAGGCCCATAAGGAGTACGCAAGACTCAACAGAATAAAGTCAGAAGAAGACATAAGGCACTACCTTGAAAAGAGTGCCGGCAAAGCTGAAGTCAAGGGAAGATACGGAAGATGGATCATCCTCCAATCTCTTCTCAAGGGCAACGGAATCTTTGAAAACATAGAATCAGAGGTATTATGAAAATAGTTATCGCAGGAGCAGGAGAGGTAGGTTCTCACCTTGCAAAGATGTTGAGCGGAGAAGCTAACGACATCACTGTAATAGACTCACGTCAGGAAAGGCTTGATGTCTTGAGCGCAACCACGGATGTCATTACCGTATATGGTAATCCTTCCGCAATCAATGTGCTTCAGGAAGCCGGTGTCGCAAGTGCGGACCTGTTCATTGCGGTGTATCCATCAGACTCTCAGGATGTCAACATTGTCAGCGCAATGCTGGCAAAGAAGCTCGGCAGTAAAAAGGCCACGGCGAGAATAGACAATGAGGAATATCTATCATACGAGAACAAGTATCTGTTCACGGAAATGGGTATAGACCTTATGTTCTATCCTGAAAAGATCGCAGCCGGTGAGATCATAGATCTGCTCAAGAGAACAGCATCCACCGACTCAATGGATTTCGCAAGAGGAAAGCTCCAGATTGCCGTATTCAAGCTCGAGGAGAGCTCGGCTCTTCTTGGAATGAGCATGGCGGAATTCAGTGCAGTGGCTGCAGAACAGGGACATAGTTTCCGAGTGGTTGCCATTGCAAGAGGAAACGACACAATCATACCAGGATTCGACACCAAGTTCAAATACCACGACCTCGTATTCATCATCTCAAGACGAGATGGAATGGAAATGCTGATGAAATACATTGGCAAGAAGGATATCGAGATAAAGAATGTAATGATTCTTGGCGGAAGCCCTATAGGAGAGATTGTTGCACGCCAGATGTCCAGGCAGATGGATACGGTGAAGCTCATAGAGATGAATAAGGAGAAATGCCTTGAACTCTCGGAGAAGCTCCCGGATAATGTAATAGTCGTGAATGGTGACGGCCGCAATTCTGATATGCTCATCGAAGAGTCCATCAAGGACTTTGACGCATTCGTCGCAGTAACGAACAGTTCAGAGACCAATATCCTGGCCTGTGTCGCAGCCAAGAGGCTCGGAATAACCAGAACAATTGCAGAAGTCGAGAATCTCGAGTACATCAGGCTCGCAGAAAGCATGGGTGTGGATGCCATCATCAATAAGAAGCTCATCACAGCCGGACGTATCTATAAATTCACATTGAGCAATAAGGTAAGGTTCATCAAGTATATGAGCGGTACGAATGCCGAAGTGCTCGAATATATCGTTGCTCCCGATACCGCCATCACCAAACGCACACTCAAGGACATGAATTTCCCTAAGAATGCAATCATAGGTGGTATCATCAGAGGCAATGAAGCCATTATCGCGGTGGGTGACACTCAGATACAGGCATATGACAGAGTAGCTGTATTCGCCCTGCCTGAGGCAGTAAAAGAAGTTGACAGATTCTTCAGATAGAGATTTATGATTGATAATATAGGTATCATTGAGCTCGAGGGGATGGAATTCAAGGCATACCACGGGGTTCTGCAGAGCGAGAAAGATAATGGAAACCTGTTTATAGTGGATTTCCGCGGAGAAGTAGATATGACCAGGGCTGTTGAGACAGACCGCATCGAGGATGCATTGGACTATTCTCTGATATACAACGCAGTTGCCAAGGAAATGAAGATACATTCTGATCTTCTGGAGCACATTGCCGGCAGGATTGTAAAGTCCATAGCGGCAGAATGTCCGCAACTGGTCTCATTCTCCGTAAGGGTTTCCAAGCGTCGCCCCCCTGTGGAAGGATCTGTTCAATGGTCCAGGATCACATTATCATACAAGTAATGAAGATAGCGTTTGTGACATTGGGGTGCAAGCTGAACTACGCTGAGACCTCGACATATGAAAGAGAACTCCTGAAGGAGGGATTTGAAGCTGTGCCATGGAGCAAGGGAGCCGACGTGTTCCTTGTGAACACCTGCACCGTAACCGAACATTCGGATAAGAAAAGCAGAAATATCATCAGGAAGCTTCACAGGCAGTGTCCTGATGCAAAGATATTCGTGACAGGCTGCTATGCGCAGCTGAAGAAGGCAGAAATAGAGGCCATAGAGGGCGTGACAGAGGTATTCGGCGCGACGGAAAAATCCCGTATCGTTCCATCAATTCTTGAAAAGGTAAAGGGAATCGAATGCTGCGGCAAAGGTCTCGGTAATTTCTTCCCTGCATATTCAAGCGGAGAAAGGACAAGGTCGTTCCTTAAGGTTCAGGACGGATGCGACTACAAATGTCACTACTGCACTGTGCCATACGCCCGTGGGGAAAGCCGTAACATTCCGATTTCCGAGATTATTCCGCAGGCTGAGGCCATAGCGGCTGAGGGAATAAAGGAAATCGTACTGACAGGAGTGAATACCGGAGATTTCGGACGCAGCACCGGAGAGAACTTCTTCGATCTCATCAAACAGCTGAATGAAGTAGATGGCATAGAGCGATACAGGATATCTTCAATAGAGCCGAATCTTCTGACCGAGGAGATGATAGACTGGATTACGTCTGGAAGCAAGTTCCTCCCGCACTATCACATCCCTCTTCAGTCGGGATGCGACACCATCCTGAGGGAAATGGGCAGAAGATATGACACTGCAGCCTTCGCACGCAAGATTGAATATATAAGACAGAAGTCAGAGGTTCATGGAGGGCCCAAGGTATTCTTTGGAATAGATGTGATTGTCGGATTCCCTGGAGAGACTGATGAACTGTTTATGGAGACCTATAATTTCCTGAAGGATGTGGTCAAGCCTGCCTTCATCCATATTTTCCCTTATTCACGTCGCGCCGGAACACCTGCTGCAGAACGTAAGGATCAGGTTCAGGACTGCGTGAAGACAAAGAGGGTTCAGATGCTGGAGGCGCTTTGCGCACAGCTTCATCAGGAGTTCCTGGATGCCAATGCAGGAGTGGAGGAAGAAGTTCTGTTTGAGAGCACTGACAGAAAGGGCATGATGGAAGGCTACACAGGCAACTACATCAGAATCTCCAGACCTTATGATCCTGAGCTTATCGGAAAAATCGTCAAGACAAGGATATGAGCAAGACTCGATTGACATTTCTCGGAACCGGAACCTCGCAGGGAGTGCCGATGATCGGCTGCGGTTGTGAGGTCTGCAAAAGTACAGACCCACGTGATAAGCGTCTACGTGCCAGCGTGCTTGTTGAGCACGAAGGGCAGAAGATACTTGTGGATGCAGGTCCGGATTTCAGATATCAGATGCTCAGGGCAGGAATCTGTTCACTTGACGCTATCCTGCTGACTCACAACCATAAAGACCACACAGGAGGGCTGGACGACATCCGGGCATTCAACTATCACGAAAAGAAGGCCACTCAAATATATTGTGAGAAATATGTGGAAGATTCCCTCCGTCAGGAATATTCATATGCATTTGCAGAAGTGAAATATCCGGGAGCACCGGAATGGAATGTACACATAATCGATGAAAAGCCATTCTCTATAAATGGGGTTGAAATAATCCCCATCCGCGGAAAACATTTCAAGCTTCCTGTGCTCGGCTACCGCTTCGGAAACATTGCCTACTGCACGGACATGAACCATATTTCAGATGAGGAATATTCCAAGCTTCAGGGCCTTGACCATTTCATAATCAATTGTGTAAGAAGAGGCAGGCACATTTCACACTATAGTCTGGAACAGGCAATCGAAGTAGCAGGGAAGGTAGGAGCAGAACATTCCTGGCTGACCCACCTGTCACACCAACTTCCTTGCTATGAAGAACTCATAAAAGAATTGCCGGAAGGCATCCTCCCGGCATTCGATGGTCTTGCAATAGAATAATGCTATTTTATTCTGCAATAACAGCCTCCGTGATTTCCGATGGGGTTTCAACCACCATCCATGGGTTGCAGGATTCCAATTCGGCTCTTCCCCTGAAGCCCCAGCATACTCCTAATGTCCTGACACCTGCATTGTGCCCGGTAATCATATCCACATCCGAGTCTCCACAATAGACAACTTCTTCAGGCTTAAGGTCAGGCATTTCTGACATCACTTCCATGATGATCTGAGGATCCGGCTTTGTCGGGCAGCCTTCCCTCTGCCCCAGGACCTTCAGAAACCGATATTTACCCAGAAGTCTTTCTGCGAGTTCTTCAGTTCCTGACTGGAACTTATTGGATGCTATTGCAATCTCGACTCCTGCTTCTGTCAAAGCATCAAGCATTTCCACGATTCCCTCGTATGGTCTTGTGAGGTCTGCTATATGTGACTTATAGTAAGGAAGGAAATATGAGCGCATCTTCTCGATCATCTCATCTGTCCTTTTATCCTCCGGCAAAGCTCCCCAGAAAAGTTTTCTGATGCCACCTCCGATCAGAAGCTTGTATTCTTCATGTGTATGAAGAGGACAGCAGCACATTTCCAGCGCATGGTTGCAGGCAGCAGCAAGGTCAGCTACCGTATCCAGCAGGGTTCCGTCCAGATCGAATATTACCAGTCGTGTCATAAATTTGATATCGTTTTGGAGATTCAAATATAATTAAATTTATATATTTGCAGAAGACTTGAGCTAATGAATAAATTAAGAATATTCCAATATCAACCTTTTTCCTCATTATCATTCTGTTCAAGGAAATTCTGTAATACATTCACACTTCGGAGGTACTACCGAACACGACCACAGCGACAACGGATTTGCTGTAATCGATCTTCTTTCAAACTTTCAGACAGCAGCGGCTGAATCCATTCACATTCAGGAGACATTCTTCTGCGTGCTGTACGAAGTATGTTCCGTACCTGTTCCGTACCTGCTCGAAGAAGGATGGTCATGTGTCAATACACTTAGAGGGCCACCTCAACTCTGACCCCTTCTAACCATATCAACTCTCAACATCTAATCAAGATTGCCGGTCAGCGCCGGCAAGGATAAAATCTACACAAAAGATGAAAAAGATTTTTTCAGCTTTGGTGGCAGCATTGTGTATTGTGCTGTCAGCCGGAGCAAGAGTTTTCGGAGGAAATCTTGAGGGCAAGGTTGCATGGAAAGACAAGGTGCAGGTCCAAGCTGGTCTCACCGCCCAGAATTCAAGATTCAAGGAAGCACGCACATGGAGTGATGAAGGTGATGTACAGGCGACAAGAAAGATGTTCAGGACACCTGACTTCTACGGATATCTGTCCGCATCATACAATCCGGTAAAGAGAATGCAGCTGTCTCTCACAGGAACCTACACAGGCAGCATGCTCATCGAGCATCACGCAGGATTCATAGACAGCAATAAAAGCGTTGAGACCCCGGATTTCTGGGATCTCAACTTCAAGATTGCTTATGATTTCAAGATTTACAGCAGTTTCTCACTTCAGCTTAATGCCGGAGTCCAGAATATGCTGAATTACTGATCCTTTCTCTGGATGCTCAGCCAGTCTTCGATGATCGGCTTGGCCTTGTCCCAGCAGGTACACCAAGGCTTGGCTGCCCATCCGTGTCCTTCGTTAGGCCAGATGTGCATTGAGGCCGGTATACCGTAGTACTTCAATGCATTGTAATAAAGGATTGAGCTGAGTGTAGGGACCTCCGCATCATCATCACTCAAAAGAATGAGTGCCGGTGGCGTAGTAGGGGTCACTCTATTGTGGAGAGAGTAATATTCCTGTTCAGCAACGGTTCTATTCTTGCCCAGAAGCTGTACGAAAGAATCCTGATGCGATTCCCATGTCTCTCCCGTAATCACAGGATAGAAGAGAATCGAGAATGCAGGCTTCTCCTCGTCAGGGATAAATGTAGACGCATATGCTGCAAGGTGACCTCCTGCTGAACCTCCGCATACTCCCACCTGCTCAGGATCCACTCCCAGTCTGTCTGCATTCTTCCTTACGAATCTGAGAGCTTCCTGAATATCCTCCAGCGGAACTTCCTTATGGCCATAATTTGGAAGGCGGTACTTCACGACTACGGCAGTAACACCGATGCTTTTGAAGTATTCTGCTGTCGCATAGCCCTCGAATTCAACGTATACACCTCTGTAGCCGCCTCCTGGGATGACAATAACGGCCTGGCCTGTAGCCTTGGCAGGATCTGCCTTATATACAAAGAACTCGGTGTCAGATGTCTTTCTATAGACATTCTTCTCATCTATGTATTCCTTTGCAGTCTGTTCATTTGAATGCGGTGCTGTCGAGTTGTCCCACACACGAATCTTCTCATCTGCCCTGCAGACAAGTTCACGCTTGCCCGGAGGAGTCTGTGGATTGGATCTGTCCGAATCCAGAAATGCAAAGAAATCCTTCACTTCTCCAAGCCAATTGTCGCGATACTTGAAGGTCTTTTTTCCTGACCATCCGTGACCACCCGAAGGATAGATATGCATTGCAGCCTCCACGCCGTGATCCTTCAACGCCTTATAGTACAATGTTGAACTCTGCGGACGCACTGTAAGATCATCATCGCTCAAAAGCAGGAGTGTAGGAGGATGAGTTTCATCAACCATTTCTGTAACGTCCATGGCCTTTACCTTCTCTGCTGTAATATCATTTCCTACTAATCTTCTGGTTGCATCCGAGCCTGCCCAGAATACGCTTCTGATCATTGCACCATAGATCAGGATCGCAAAATCCGGCCTCTGATCACCTCTTGCGGCAGCAGCAACCCATGCAGCAAGATGACCGCCTGCTGAACTTCCGCAGATTCCTATCTTGCTCCTGTCCAGATTCAGTCTGTCAGCATTATCCCTGAAATATTTTATAGCTCCTGCTCCATCCTCAAACGAGGCCTCGCTGTGGCCATAATTAGGAAGACGATATTTCATCACTGCTGCAGTGACACCATTGTCGCGAAGCCATTCAGCCAGCATTGTAGAGAATCCCACTGTCCGGTAGCTTCCTCCGGGAAGTATGACGACTCCATATCCTGTCGCCTTTTCCTTAGGAGCCTTGAATATGTAAAGGTCTGCAGAAGAAGTATTGGCGAACTTTCGACCCTTGTCTTCTTCATCCTTTGTTTCATAATTTGAGTATTTTGCAGTAGTGTTATCCCACAAGGTAACAAACTCATCTGCAGAGGATTCCATAACGATCCTCTTCTGCGCTGTCAATGCTGATACGCTCATAAATAAAAAGCTTATTGCCAAACAGATAGATTTCTTCATAACATTAAGTTATTGTGTTATTACATAGTCTCCTGAAGTATATTCCTTTGCTGCATCCTCACCAGGAACGGTAACCTCGGCAACAGCACCTTCCGGCACGGTAAATTCCCAGATCCAGGTATCACCTTCATACCTCCAGCTGCTCTTGATGAGTCCTGCTGCAGAATGATATTCCGCATTCACGTATCCAAGTCTCTTGTCCGGAACCGGAGCCATTATGATACGGCTGAATCCCGGATCTGCAGAACTGCATGATATACCCGCAACAGTTTCCCATATCCACTCACAGACGCAGCCATACGCGTAATGGTTGAAGCTGTTCATTCCCTTAGGGCCCATTCCCTTCTCAATCATATAGCTGTTCCATCTTTCCCATATTGTTGTGGCACCATTGTCGACAGAATAGAGCCAGCTAGGATTCTTGCGCTGGAACAGGAGTTCATAGGCAATGTCAACCATTCCGTTTTCAGTAAGAGTCGACATAAGGATGGAAGTTCCAAGGAAACCTGTCTGAAGACAGTTGTCATGGTTCTTGAAGTTCTCACGCAGACGTGCAATCATCTCTTCTCTTATCTGACCGTCAAAAAGCTGATTCTTGAGAGCAAAGAGGGCTGGAGTCTGCATTGTGTTGAGAACTTCAGTCTTGAAATATCCGTTTTCATTGAAGAATCGTGTTCTGAGATATTCCTTTGCAGCTGCTTCCATATTCTTATAGACCAAAGCATCCCTGCCTGCAGCTGCTGCCATCTCGCTCATCATTCCGGCATCGATTGCCCAATATGAAGCACTGAGATAGTTCCAATATTCGATTGTTTCCGGTCTCGGCTTTGACTTATTATTTTCAAAGAATGCCGATCTTCCATGACTTTCCAGAGCTTCATAACTGAGCCAGTCGGCATATTGATAACCTCTGTTCTCATCAGCCAAAGCTTTGTGGTCATACTTATTATCATTGATGAGGGTAATGAAGCGCTCCATCGCATCCCAGTTTTCCTCGATGATGGAGACATCTCCGTACTGTTTCCAGATTGTCCATGGAACGATTATTCCGGCATCTGCCCATCCCAGACGCATAGTCTCATTTCCATACTGAGCATATGGTGCAACGCTTGGAAAACCGCCTCTTTCGCTCTGGCTGTCACGCATGTCACGCATCCATTTGTGAAGGAATGCAGATGTGTTCGCAAAGAAGGTTCCGGTTTCAGTAAACACCTGAGTATCAGCCGTCCATCCAAGTCTTTCATTTCTTTGAGGGCAATCTGTAGGGACAGAAAGATAGTTGGAATTCATTCCCCAGACAGTATTGGATATGAGTTTGTTGACCAGTTCGTTGCCTGTGGTGATGCGTCCGGTCTCATGCTCAGCCTTGATGGATGTCACAGGCACCGAAACGACAGACTTGATGGTTACAGGGGCTGTTGCCGTGATTGACACGTATCTATATCCATAGAATGTGCAGCGCGGAGAATAGCGCACATATCCGTTTCTGTCGGCAAAAGTATATTCCAGGATCATACCGTCTTCAGGAGTACGCAGGTTCAGACGATGGCAGCTTCCTTCAGGACCATCCATTCCCCTGCTCTTCGCGCCATTACCGTCATTGAGAAGCTCGGCAGGAAGACATGTAAGAACCGTTCCTTCTTCAGCCTTGAAAACGAACTCAGGGACAGCAGCCGCATTCTGACCGAAATCGATCACAAGCGTCTCCCCCGGAAGAACCTGCATCTTGTCACCTGATTCATATTCCCTCTTTACTATGATCTTACCATATGCATCTTCGCCCGCATTCTCTACACCTTCCCATACATATGCCTCTACCGGTGAGAATGCAAGTTCCGGACGGAAGTAGATCTCCGCACCTGCAGAAGGATAGATATTACCCTGGAACTCATTGTTGATCTCAGGAACAGAAAGTTTCTCAGGCACATCATAGCCCATAGGTTCACGCGCATCATGAAACTCACCGTCAAAGATGGCCGCATGCTGTACCGGACCTGCAATACCAGCCTTCCAGTTTTCGAGGTCTGTGCCATAACGTTTTGTTGTTCCGTCAGCATAAACAACCTCCAGAATACCTCTGAATGCACATTTATGTCCGATCATTCCCTCATTTCCATTCGGAGTGACGATCTTGTCACCCCACCAGCCAGGGGTCACCTGAGCAGAGAATTCATTGACAGCACCACGACTCTTACTGATGGCATCGGTAATATCGTAGGTAAATGAATATTTAGTCTTGGCATTATGGGTGAATCCCGGCTTCAGAATCTCAAGTCCCACAAGCTGACCGTTAACATAGACGTCATAAACGCCCAGACCTGCCGTCATCCATTTTGCAGATACGACTTCATCATCGTTGGTCACTGATGACCAGAACCAGCTGGCCCCGTCAGCTGCAAGAAAATTCTTTCCGCTGATCTTTCCTGTCACAACATCAGCGTCTGCAGCTGAGATCCATACTGAAGAATCCCATGCAGCATCGTCCAATGCATCCGTACGGATACCGACAGGCGAAACGCCTTCTGTGCAGCACGAAGCTGTCAAAAGGGCGAAAAGTGCCAAGAGAGCACAAGTGAAGTGGTTTGTCTTAAGTTTCATAATCATATGGTTATCAATTATTTCAATCGGCGGAAGCGGCAGCACGGCAAACATCGCAGGTCTTACAGTCCCGGCTATCTTTCTGTCCGAAATATTCCAGCAGATAAGAGCTCCTGCACACCTCCTCCTGGCTTACATAGTCAATCATCTTCTGCATTCTTGAAAGTGCCGAGTTCTTGAGCATCTCATATCTCTCCGGATCCAGATAGACGTTTTTAGGGCGCAGGCGGTCATGATGCAGGAACAGCACTGTTGCTCTGTCACAAGGGACATATCTGATCACGTGCTCGAGCGCAAGATTATACAGCAGTTGACGGAGGCCTGGCACCTGTACTCCGATCTGCGATGCAACATATTCTTCATCAATCGGCACAGGATAAGAGAACAATCCCGTATAACGGCGCATCAGCAATTCCAGAAGAGAAGCCATACGGGGATCAGGCAGGTCTATATCATACAGGTCGTTCCTGTCCACGACAACCTGCACTCTGGTCGAGATATCTATATCTTCGGAAAGCGTCCAGTGCCCCGTCCTTTCCAGATAGACTACAGCATAGTAGGCGGTGGCACGCTGAAGACCGTAATGACGGCAGAATTCATCTATATTGAATTTCAGCTGACGGCATTCACCTGTATCATAAGGTATCTGAAAGAACGCGTGCACCTTGTGATATATGTCTTCGATGTATTCGAGTGACGGGAAGGACACTGTTCCTATCTGACGTATACGCTTGATGTCAGTTGAGTTCCACAACAGGACAGCAAAGCTTCTCTTTCCGTCACGGCCTCCCCTGCCGGCTTCCTGGAAATAAGCCTCCGGGCTGTCCGGAACATCGAAATGCACGACAAAACGGACGTCCGGCTTATCGATTCCCATACCGAAAGCATTGGTACAGACCATCACTCTGATCTTATTCGTCTTCCATTTTTCCTGGCGATCAGCCCTGGAGTCAGGCCCAAGACCTGCATGATAGAAAGATGCAGAGATCCCGTTTGCAGTCAGCAGGGCCGCGAGTTCTTCTGTCTTCTTACGGCTTCTGACATAGACGATTCCGGTGCCGGCCACGCTGGTGCATATGGAAAGAAGCTGCCCCAGCTTATCCTCGCATTTCCTGACGATATATGACAGGTTAGGTCTCTCGAATCCACTCTTTATCAAGGTCTTCTCTTCAAAGCCAAGTCTGTTCATTATATCCTCCGCGACCTCAGGGGTTGCTGTTGCCGTAAGCGCTATGACAGGGGCGTCTGTCACTTCCCTGAGCTTTCCAATCTGAAGGTAATCCGGACGGAAATCGTATCCCCACTGAGAGATGCAGTGTGCCTCATCGACAACAATGAAGCTTATGTTCATTTCCTGAACATAATTCTTGAAGAGACGGGTCCCGAGACGCTCTGGAGACACATAAAGAAACTTGAAGTCACCATATGCCGCGTTGTTGAGAACGGTTTCAACTTCACGGGCTCCCATTCCAGCATTTACACACAAAGCCCTGATACCCTTATCATTCAGATTCTGAACCTGATCCTTCATCAGGGCGATCAGTGGAGTCACTACTATCGCGATGCCTTCACGCATCATTGCCGGAACCTGGAAACAGACCGATTTGCCACCTCCGGTCGGCAGGATCGCAAGCACGTCCTTACCTTCCAAGGCGGCCGATACGATCTCTTCCTGCATCGGGCGGAAAGAGTCATATCCCCAATATTCCTTAAGTATATCCAGCGGTTTCATTTCCATGGCAAATATACAGAATATTTTATGCAAAATTATGCGTTTCATGGTTTGTCAAATCATAAAAAAAGTTTAATTTTGCATCGCTATAAATACGGATTTTTACAAACCTTAATATTTACTTAAAAAATTATGAGCAAAATTGATTTGACCCAGTACGGCATCACCAATGTGAAGGAAATCGTTCACAACCCGTCTTACGAGCTTCTCTTTGAGGAGGAGATGAATCCTAATCTCGAGGGATTCGAGAAAGGCCAGCTTACTGAGCTTGACACTGTAAACGTAATGACAGGTATCTACACCGGACGTTCTCCTAAGGACAAGTTCTTCGTAATGAACGAGGCCAGCAAGGATACAGTATGGTGGACTTCAGAGGAGTACAAGAATGACAACAAGCCATGTTCTGAGGCAGCTTGGGATGACCTTCGCGCTAAGGCTATCAAGCAGCTCAACACAGCAGAGAAGATCTACGTTGTAGATACATTCTGCGGTACAAACGAGGCTACCCGTCTTAAGGTACGTTTCATCATGGAGGTTGCATGGCAGGCACACTTCGTAAAGAACATGTTCATCCGTCCTACAGAGGAGGAGCTTGCAAACTACGGCGAGCCTGATTTCGTATCATTCAACGCTGCTAAGGCAAAGGTTGACAACTATCAGGAGCTCGGCCTCAACTCAGAGACTGCAACTGTATTCAACCTCAAGAGCAACGAGCAGGTTATCCTCAACACTTGGTATGGCGGTGAGATGAAGAAGGGTATCTTCTCACTCATGAACTACTACAACCCACTCAAGGGTATCGCTTCAATGCACTGCTCTGCAAACACTAACATGGAGGGTACAAGCACAGCTATCTTCTTCGGTCTTTCAGGTACAGGTAAGACTACCCTTTCAACTGACCCTAAGCGTCTCCTCATCGGTGACGACGAGCACGGTTGGGATGACGAGGGCGTATTCAACTACGAGGGTGGCTGCTACGCAAAGGTTATCAACCTCGACCCAGTTTCTGAGCCAGACATCTACAAGGCAATCCGCCGCGACGCTCTCCTCGAGAACGTAACTGTAGACGCAGAAGGCAAGATCGACTTCGCTGACAAGAGCGTAACTGAGAACACTCGCGTTTCTTACCCTATCAACCACATCGACAACATCGCTGTGCCTTCAAAGGGTCCTCACGCTCAGCAGGTAATCTTCCTTTCAGCTGACGCATTCGGTGTTCTTCCTCCAGTTTCAATCCTTACTCCTGAGCAGACTCAGTACTACTTCCTCTCAGGATTCACCGCTAAGCTTGCTGGTACAGAGCGTGGCATCACTGAGCCAACTCCTACTTTCTCAGCTTGCTTCGGTGCAGCATTCCTTTCACTCCACCCAACCAAGTATGGTGAGGAGCTCGTTAAGAGAATGGAGAAGGTTGGTGCTAAGGCATACCTCGTGAACACAGGATGGAAC
>JBGUTV010000031.1:0-61792 GCA_045133255.1 Candidatus Cryptobacteroides sp. | reverse complement strand
AGTCGATGTAGCGCCGGTATTTCATCAGGCTGCGGATAGTCTGCTGGTAGGAACGTGCGCAGCCTGTTTTGCCATTGGCTTTCAATGTGGCAATCCTGCTGTTCATGTAGGTGAAGAAGGTGTGCTGGGATGTGTGTTGCTGCTGGAAGGTGGCGATGATGTCATCGGCTGTGTAGGTGTGCCGTTCGTGTTCCAGCTGGTGGATTATTTGCTGCAGTTGACTGGTTTGCCTCTCTGTTTCGCCTTTGACGGACATGAGTTTTGTGTAGCGCTTGCCCCGTTGCGCTGGTGGCAGGAGGATGCATTCCCGTGCTTTGTCCCATTCTTGTGGCAGGATGGCCAATCCTGTGTTGATTTGTCTGACTACTCGGTTGTGGATGACTTGAAAATAAAGGCTGCCTTCCTTGCCTTGCACGGAGGCTGCTCTGAACTTAAGATGTATGGATGCCATTTGTGTTGATGGTTTAAAGATATAGCCCTCCCGAAATGGCTTCCATATATTTAAGGGATGTTCTATAAATTAGTAAACATCTCTTTATAGAAGACTCTTGTATGTCTATAATGGGGGTGAAAAAGGAAATGGGACTAAATGTTTAGTCCCATTTCCTTTTTCATCTTGAATAATCTGGTGATCCGCTTGGGGCTCGAACCCAAGACCCCAACATTAAAAGTGTTGTGCTCTACCTACTGAGCTAACGAATCAATCCGTTGTCCCACTCGGGTCTCCATCGAGCCTTTTCGAATTGGGACTGCAAAGGTACATATTTTTTCTAAACGTGCAAACATTTCTTAACTTTTTTCACAAAAAAGCCTTCACATCCGGTTCTTTCCACCCTGACTGCTGCTGTGGAGAGAGCTCCGGCAGAAAGCCGGACCGGATGTGAAGGTCATACACAGACGACATTCAATGAATCTCATCAGAAGGCAATTCCCAACTTGAAGCCGAGATTATTGATTCCGTCCATTCCGTAAGCCTTGTTCCTGTTGGTTGCAAAACTATAGTAAGCTGCAAGCTGGAAACCGAAATCCGTGCTCTGGAACGGGAACCAGGTGAATCCTGCTTCCGGCGACACATAGAATCCCCAATTGTCATGTCTGCTCACAAAGGTAGACATATATGTGCTCTGGCTTGAGTATTCAGTTCCCACCTTAGCCTCTATATACGGCTGGAACTTTGACCTCATGAAGCGGCATCTGAGAGTCGCTCCGAAAGGAACCTGATACAGAGATCTGTCAAGGTCAGTCGTAAGAGCCGAATTGTCATCGAAGTAATATGTCTGCTTCGGAAAGTACTCATCATTGCTGTTGAAGCTTGCAAATCCACCTATCGCGATCATTGGAGTGACGTAATAACCGCCTTCCATGTATGCACCATAACCCTGTGCACTGCTTGCCACATTGTTCGACAGAGTACCGTTGAACTGCCATCCTCCGTTGACATAATATCTCTTGCTCATCTGAGCGTTGGCCTCACCTGCAATGAAGATCATCGCAACGCAGGCTGCCAGAATGTATATAAACTTTTTCATATCTGTTCATTTTTAATCATTTAACATTTACGCCCCGCTACTGAGCTGAACCCTTGAGATAAGGAGACTGCACGAATGCCTGATCAATGGACTCCTGCATTCTCTTGACATCAAAAGAGACGCTTGAACTTGCCGGACCTCCGATATATGCAGACCAGACAATAGTGAGAGGCTTGGAGTCATCCACTGAAGTCACAGGGGTCAGATCCACGATATCGGTGATGAGAGCATTTGTAGTATAGGTGTATGACACCGGATAAGGATAGTACCAGCCGGTCCAGTTACCCCAGCTGTTCGATGGCCAGTAGCCAGGATAATCCAGCCACCAGTAAGGATCCGAATAGTAACGCACAAATCTCTCTGTCTTCTCTACATATGTGAGCTGGATTCCAAGTTGTGCCGAAGGATTGGATGGGGTGTAGATGAACCCTCTCTTCTCCATATTGATTCTGTACTGCTGGATAAGCGCAAGTGCATTGTTCGACTTCGAATAATATGGCTTGTCAGCCTGACCGATCACAAGGACGCTGTCAGCGATATCGAAAGTCATGAACTGTGTAAAGTCCACATTCTTGGCTGGTGCAGTATATACAAGGTACTCGTTGTCACTATCCTGTGGCGATGGCTCCTTGTGGCATGATGTTACGGCAACGATTGCAAGTGCCGAAAACAGAAACATATTGATCTTTTTCATATCTGATATTGTTAAATCGTTTATAATGAGCTGCCTTCGAATACATTTGAACTGTCATACGGAACAACTGTTCCCTGAATCCAAACAGTATTGGAGTTGAAGTTAGGATAGACGGTAGCCTGGGCATAGTTTGAGCCAGGAGAGATGAAGAGCTCAATCTGAGCACTGATTCCGATGCCATTGACATTCATTGAAAGGTACACACGGTCCTTTTTGTCTGTCTTGATCTGATAGCCGGAGATTGTTCCCTGGACTGTAACGCCTCCCACTCCGTTAGGACCGGAAGCATAGTTGCTTGGGGAAATCTGAACTACCGCCCTGTTGCCTTTCACAGAAATAAAGTTTGTAGTAGAGTTTACAAGGACAGTGTTGCCGCTGCGGAAAGTGACGTTATCCGCCTCGAGAACAAAATCCTTATTGCGTATCGCAGCAATGGCCTGTATTGATGCTATGGAGTCCGCCAGTTCATTAAGCTGATGATCCTCATGGATCTTTTCTTTGAACTTGGCCATATCTTCTTTCCAGGACTCCACATTCTTCTGCCGCTGGGCGGCTCGCGCATTGCCGTTGTTGCTTTGCGCATTTATGGCAGGGGCCAGCATTGTCAGCCCTGCAGCCAGAACCATAAAGGTTGTCAAGATTCGTTTCATAACCACTAATAATTAAAATCACACGACCCCTTTATGGCAAAGTACGCGCCAATCAATCAAAATGGTGCAAAAAGAAAGCGGTCCGCACTTTTGATGCAGACCGCCTTAATATCACAAAGCCGAAGACTACTGAGGCTTCTTCACGTTGATCCTGTAATTGAAATGCTGGCCAGGAGCTGTGTAGAAGTTCTCAAAATCGAATGAAAGAACGAATTCATCAACAGCAACAGGTGTCTTGTACTCAAGACCAGTACATCCGTAAGTGTGAGTCTCGAAAGGATCAATTATATTGAAGCTTGTATAAGCAGCCTGTTCTCCTCCTTCGCCCTTGGTAAGGATCATAGGGATTGAACTGTTGTTCTTGAGAGTAACTCTTGTGGTATTGCCGCTCTGAGTCACGCTTACCACTTCCAGGCAAGCATCCACGAGCATCTTGAGAAGCTCAGGACTTCCATAAACTCTTCCGTCAGCAAAAACTGCAGTACGCCTTGCATTCAAAGCCTCTTTCACGCCTTCAACGGAATTCTCCTTAGCGAAGATGAGCGTAACAGGACGAAGTTCGCCCGCATTGGCATTAAGATGCATGAACATAGGTTTGTGTGAATCAGTACCGCAGATAAGTGCGAGATTCTTGTCGATGCACCACTGGAACGCTTCCATAGAGAAACCGTCACAACTGTTGTACACCTCTATAGCATCCATAAGGCCTGCATCAAAGATCTTCGAGTGATCATCGTGCCAGATGGCGCCAGTCGGAGACTGTGCTGCCCAATGAGGATGGTTCCACACATTGAAAGACCCCTGCTTTCTTGCCTCAGCAAGAGCTGCCATACCTCCCTCAAGATGAGACTTATGAGCATCATCTACGTCAGCAATAGGCTCAACATCATCAATGAAAAGAACATTGAAATGTCCAGGAGGCATTCTGCGGGTAACCTCTCCTCCATGAATCACAGTGACACCAAGTTCCTTGCCTCTCTTTGCAGCAATCTCGTATGACTTGTTGCGGTCACAATTGAAAAGTCCCTGATTGACCATCCTCTTGTGACGTGCCTCCATATGGTCTGTAATACAGAGAACTTCCACACCCTCTACATAACACTCTTCAACACGGGTATCCGGCCATACATTGGCATCGGAGAAGATAGTATGCATGTGCATGTCACCTGTAAGCACCAGATAGTCCTTTGTGTCAGGTATGACAATCTTGTTCTGCGCAGTCATCGGCTGAGCGCAGAATACGGCAAGAGCCGCATAAAAGAAAAAACGTGTTTTCATAAATATGTGGTTATTTGATGATCAGAACATATTCCGGCTCTTGAAGATGCGGAATATAACATAGAATGACGCCAGCATCATCAATACAATAATCACCCAAGCCCATCCGGAATGCTCGAAGAACCACCCGAATCTCACATTCATTCCGAAGAAGCTCGCAATGAGTGTTGGAGGCATAAGCATCAGTGACACAAGGGTGAACACCTTCATGATCTTGTTCTGATCGAGGTTGATGATACCGAGAACAGTGTTCTGGAGATACTCAAGTCGCTCAAAACCGAAGTCAGTGTGATTTATAAGTGAGGAAATATCCTTGAGGAGCACATTCAGTCTCGACTGATATTCCTTAGGATAGTTTGCACTCTTGAGGATGCTGGAGATAACCCTCTGCTTGTCTATGATGTTCTCACGAATGAGCATTATATTATCCTGCAGCTGGTTGATGTCGATGAGGAATTCTTCGCTGATGTCCTCGCCGAGGCTGACCTTCTTGTTGTACTGGTTAACCTCCTTAGACACGAGCTCGACCATATCGGCATCAAGGTCAATACGCTGTTCGAGAATGCTGAGAAAGGCTATGTGTCCAGATTCATACATCTTAGGGAAGGCCATGAGCCTTCTCTGAAGGTCGGTAAAGCTCTTGAGAGGCGACTCTCTCAAAGTGGTAAGGATATTGTCCTTCAAAATGAATGAAACAGTCTCTTCTCCGTATTCTTCCGGACCAGGAATGAGGAAGCTTGTATTCGCGAATATAGCCTGTTCGGTCTCTGAGAAGCGGGATGAAATCTCGATCTCTTCAGCCTGCGCACGATTCTGTATCGTTGTGCCCAGGTATGTTTCAACAGCTCTCTTCTCTTCACCCGAAGGGCTGAAGAGGTCAATCCAAACCACGCTGTCATAAGAGATTTCAGTCAAACTGGCCTCCGACTGGGAAACCATCATCTGTCCGTCTTTCTTGTAGAAGATCTCGATCATACTCTACCTCCCGCTTTAATAGGTTCGACTTTACATTACGAAACAGGCCTGCGTACAGAAACGCAAGCCTGCAAATTTATTGTTTTTAGGTCAAAACTCCAACAATAATAACGTAAATTTACTTGACAATCACCTCGTCAATGAAAAGGCTGCCTGTACGACCTGCAGCAAAATGCCACTCAGGCATCGCAGTCACAGCTCCTGCCGCCACTTTAAGATACCTTGCAGAAGTCTCCGGGAAAGCAACTTCATAGTCGACAGCCACGTCATCCTCATCATGCTTTACGGGCTCATACTCCTTACGGACGACCTCAACAAACTCCTTTCCATCTTCAGAAACCATCACACTGATATAAGCTGGTCCCAGAATGTAGGAAGCCTGCGCCAGAAGAGTTCCAAGTGTCACAGTAGAATATGGACCAGAGCCTTCCATGTCTATCACAACCTCAAACGGTTTACGCCATCCAGCCCAGTCTCCGCTCTTGTAGACGTAGGCAGATCTGACTCCGTCAAGAAGGTTGCCCGGATACGAATACTTGTAACTTCTATGAGGCGCAGCAGATGACACGATCTGTCGTCCCACAGCCTTGTGGAAAGTGAAAGGCTTGACAAAATACTTAGGTTCCACATCACCCCTCATAGCTACTGCAGTAAGAGTGCAAGTCTTATCGATCACGAGAGTATCCTTGTACAGCATCGACTTTGAATCAGGGGTCGATCCGTCAAGAGTATATCTGATCGGAGTGTCTCCCTGAGCGGAAAGAACCACCTTGGCGCATCTGTTCTCAGGATCAGGAATCACCTCACCTCTGACCTGAAGAACATGGGTAGCATAGTTGTATCCCATAGTCTCATAGATCTTGCAGAACTCATCTGCAGAATCTTCGAAACGGTTCCAGTCCTTGCGGTCAGCCGCGCACCACTGCACCTCGGCAAGAGCAGCAAGACGAGGAAGAACCATATACTCAAGATGTTCTGGAGTTGCAACATACTCTGTCCACATATTAGCCTGAACTCCAAGGATATGAGACTTCTCCTCATCGGTCATGCCCTCCGGATAAGGCTCATATGAATAGCATCTCTCCACAGGAAGATATCCTCCGATTCCGAAAGGCTCGTTCTTGATATCCATCGACTGATAGTAGTCGATATAGAAATATGTATTAGGAGTCATTATGGCATCATGTCCCATTCTTACCGCACGAAGTCCACCTGTTTCACCTCTCCATGACATGATTGTCGCATTTGGAGCAACTTCACCTTCAAGAATCTCATCCCATCCGATCACGCTTTTGCCCTTTGAATTGAGGAACTTCTCCATACGGGAAATCACATAACTCTGAAGGAAATGTTCAGCCTTCTGGCCATCCTTATCTGTATATCCCAACTGACGTATCTTGGCCTGGCACTTAGGACATTTCTCCCATCTTACCTTAGGACACTCGTCGCCACCGACGTGAACATACTTATATGGGAAGAGTTCACAGACTTCAGACAGCACGTTCTCCAGGAACTCGTATACTTTTTCGTTTCCTGCACAAAGAACGTCATCAGATATACCCCATCTTGTCCAGACAGAATATGGACCGCCGGTACAGCCAAGCTCCGGATATGCAGTAAGAGCAGCGAGCATATGGCCAGGAAGGTCAATTTCAGGAAGGACATCAATTCCTTTGGCTGCAGCATAATCAATTATCTCACGTATCTGATCCTGAGTATACCACATACCTTCACCATAAGGGACCCCGTCTGTAGATTTGAAATCCTTCTTCACACATGTCCCAGAACGTTTCGAGCCTACAGATGTAAGTTCAGGATATTTCTTGATCTCGATTCGCCATCCCTGATCGTCAGTAAGATGCCAGTGAAGGGTATTGAGTTTATGAACCTCCATGATGTCAAGATATCTCTTCACCTCATCCATTCCGAAGAAATGACGAGACTCATCAAGGTGAAGTCCGCGATAGACGAAACGCGGTGCATCATTGATCTTCACACATGGGATAGTCCAGTCAGCCGATGCCGGAGTCTCTGCATAGACCTCTACAGGAAGCATCTGCTTGATGGTCTGGATTGCATAGTTGAAACCACGCAAAGACGAAGCCTCAACTCTTGCACACTTTCTGTCAACAGAGAGTGTATATGCCTCTTCCGGAAGTTCAGCATTGACTGCGAAGACAAATCCTGTCTCTCCGGTACCCTCTGCAACCTCACTCTCCTTAGATGTCACAAGAGAAAGCTTGGCAGCAAAGGCCTCCACAAGATTCACGGTCTGTTGATCCATCTCTGCAGAATAATGGAAAGCCGCACCTGCGGCATTGAAGTCACCTGCAAGAACCTCCACATCATTCGGGAAAGGAACTACAGTGATATCTGACAGATCATTGCGGCCACACGCAGCACATGCGGCAACTGTCAAAATCAATAAAAACTTTTTCATCTGGTTATCAGTTTAATGTATCTTACGGTTTGAATATCTGTCTGTTGATTATCGAACGGCCCAGGGTCAGTTCATCGGCATATTCAAGATCATCTCCGAAGCCTAGGCCACGAGCCAGGGTCGAGACGCGGACATTGTACTGGCTGAGTTGCCTGTAAATATAGAAGGAAGTGGTTTCACCTTCAACATCTCCGCTCAGGGCAAGTATCACCTCAACATCATTTTCGGAAGACATTTCTGACACACGTACAGTCAATTCGCGTATAGTAAGGTCAGAAGGTCCTACACCATTGATAGGAGAAATTATACCGCCCAGAACATGATATACTCCCCTGTACTGGCCGGTATTTTCAATGCTCATCACGTCGCGTACGCTCTCCACCACACAGATTGTATTATGATCACGTGAACGGTCCGAGCATATCGCACACACATCATCATCAGAGATCATCCTGCACTCCTTGCAGTACTTCACCTCATCACGCATACGCGCGACAGCAGATGTGAAATGATGAACATTCTCTGCAGGCTGCTTCAGGAGATGAAGAGCAAGACGCAATGCACTCCTTCGGCCCACACCGGGAAGTGAGCTGATTGCATCTACAGCCTCCTCAAGAAGCTTTGACGGATAATTTTCCTTATATGACATACTGTCCTTTTCTTTTCCAATGAATATAGCCAAAAACGGCAGAAAGGGTATAAGCCGCGTAAAGAGCCGTCATCCACCACATTCCCTGAGACAAGCACAACAACGTACTCATGCAGTCGGCAGCAATCCAAAGCCACCATTGCTGGATATACGAACGCACAAGCCACCAGGTAGCTATGGCGCTCAGGACTGTGACCGCAGAATCCAGATACGACATCGGATTCTCCACAAGCTTCATCAGCCATGCCAGAGCAAATGTTCCGGCCACAGCAATGACCGCACTCAGAACTACGGTACGCAGCGGCAGACGGTTCAGATGAATGACTTCATCGGCCTGTGGCGAGGAATCATTTTCGACAAGACGTTTCCTGTCTCTTCCCCAGTGCCACAGACCGATGAATGACGTAATAAGATAGTAAGTATTGAGTCCGAAGGATGCGTAGAGTCCCTGACGGAAGAAGACCAACATTGCAGCAATGCTGGTCGCTATTCCGACCACCCACATGAAGTTCTTCTGCCTTATTTCAAGAACAATGTATATCACCCCCGTTACGAGGGTGAATATCTGCATCCAATCCATAACCTTAGAGCACCTCGATGAGCTCCACTACAAACTGAAGAGCTGCATATGGAGGGATTGCACCTGGAGCACCGTGTTCACCGTATGCAAGGTTATATGGGATATAGAACTCATACTTGGATCCCTCTGACATAAGCTGTACGCCCTCAGTCCATCCTGGAATAACCTGATTGAGGCCGAATACGGCAGGCTCGTTTCTTCTGTATGAGCTGTCGAAGATTGTTCCGTTAACGAAAGTACCCTCATAATGGCACTTTACCTGATCTGTAGCAGACGGCTTCTTACCTGTACCCTCTGTGATCACCTTATACTGAAGACCGCTAGGAAGGACTACAACGCCCTCCTCCTTTGCCTTTGCTGCAAGGAAGCCCTCTCCCTCTTCGCGCATCATGGCGCTCATAGCCTCTGCCTGAGCCTTCTGCTCAGCCTCGAGCTCTGCAAAATATTTATCGAGAAGCTGACCTGCCTCCTGGAAAGAGACTGCAGGCTCCGCGCCTGTAAGCACAGCCTTTACTCCTGCTGCAAAATCATCGAAATTAACTTCCTTGATGCCTGATGACATCATGTTATGAGCAATGCTCATACCCAATGCATAACTGTTCTTATCCATAATTTTATATCTGTTTACTTTAATTGCGTCGCAAATTTAACATTTTTTCAGTTCCGGCCAAAGACACCCTATCAAGTCGGGTGTGACGAGTCGTCATGCCGGCTTGACCGGCAGTCTATTTACGAGGATGATGATCCACCACAGTCTTCTGCCACACCTTGCTGTCTACGTGAGTGTATATCTCAGTGGTAGTGATGCTCTCATGTCCGAGCATCTCCTGAACTACGCGGAGATCTGCTCCATTTTCAACCAGATGAGTGGCAAATGAGTGACGGAAAGTATGAGGGGATATCTCCTTCCGCACATCAGCAATGAGGGCCTGCCTCTTAACCATCTTGAACATTGAGACACGACTGAGCGATGTGCCTCTGTTATTCAGGAACAGCAGATCATCCGACCTGCTGTCAGCAGGCAGCGGACGGACCTCAAGATACCTCTGCACGGCCTCCAGGGCCATCCCGCAGAAAGGTATCAGCCTCTCCTTCTTCCCTTTTCCGAAAACACGCACGAATCCTTCATCAGGATACAGGCAGGATATCCTCAGACCGACAGCCTCGGACACTCGCAGGCCACATCCATACAGGACTTCCAGGATAGCACGGTCCCTGACACCGATCCAGTCTGTGGTATCAACGGAATCCATTATCGCCTCAACCTCCTGTTCTGAAAGGACCGAAGGGAAATAACGTCCCAACTTAGGCATATCCACCAGTTCACAGGGATTTTCCTTTACCGCTCCCTCCAGATATAACCAGTCAAAGAAGTTCCTCAACGCACTGAGGAAACGGGCCTGGCTACGTTCTGAAACCTTGGATCTCGAAGCAAGATATCCGGTCACATCCTCTGCAGTGACATTTTCAGGAGCCATACCTGCCCAGGTCATGAACTTCTCCACATCAGAACAGTACGATGCCACGGTATTCCGGGACATCGCACGTTCTATCAGCAGATAGTTTTCGTAGTCTGCGAGGATATTCTTCACTAAAGAGTCGCGTATTTCTGACCGTACTCCATCATCTGGGCGATGAAGTCCTCAGCATATCTGATTTCGTAGTCGACAACCTTCATACCCTTCTTCACAGGCACGATCTCAGGGTTAAGGAAACCTCCGTATGGTCTGAGATTGAGAGCGGCATAACGCTCCTTGACTTCCTTATGAAGTTCAGGGTCGATATTCACTGCATATGTCTCCACAAGAGCCTTTCCTGCTTCATAGTCACCCTCCGACTTGATGCGCTGAACCTCAGCAAGAAGTTCACCGAATAGACCGCGGAGAGCCTCAAAGTCGTTCACAACGAAATAAGTCTTACCGTCACGTACCTTCTTCTCAATCACATTGTCCTTAAGTCCCTTCTCGTAGCACCAGTCAGCGATGAGCTTGCGGTTCTGCATATGAGCCTCCATGTTCTTCTTGCCGAGTTCCACTCTTGTGAACTGAGTGAAGATACCATTGCGGATATAACTTGTATACTGAGCCTTATAAGCCTCCATATCCGGAAGGATACCGAGTTCGACAAGCTTAGGATCAGCAAGATAATAAAGTCCGAAAAGGTCTGCACGGGTCTCCTCGAGAGCTGAGCTGTACTCTCCGAGTGCATTTGGAGATGTAGTAGGCAGAAGCTGGCCAGAACCGTGTCCGAGGCACTCATGAAGATCGGTATGGAGATCGTCTGTGATTGCCGAATATTTCTTTGCCATCTCGATCTCTTCCTCCGACCATGCAAACTCTGAAAGCATGCTCTTAGGAGATTCCTGAGCAGCCATATTGTATGCGGATGTAAGGTTTGCGATAGTCACTGACTTTGAGCCATGCTCACGACGGATCCAGTCTGCGTTAGGAAGATTGATTCCGATCGGAGCTGCAGGATAGCAGTCACCTGCAAGGACAGCAACATTGATGACCTTGGCAGTAACACCCTTTACCTGAGCTTTCTTGAAACGGGCATCAACTGGAGAGTTATCCTCGAACCACTGAGCATTGTCGCTGATGAGTTCGGTTCTCTTCGATGCTTCGTTGTCCTTGAAATTCACGAGGCCTTCCCATGTAGCCTTGCGGCCGAGAGGGTCATTGTAGTCCTCCACAAAACCGTTTACAAAGTCGATTGTACCGAGAGTATCCTTCACCCACTGCACATTGTACTTATCCCAAAGCTTCAGGTCACCTGTCCTGTAGTACTCGATCAGATCTGCAGTATAAGCCTTCTGAGTCTCATTCTCTGCATACCTTGCAGCCTTCTTAAGTTCCTTGCAGATCTTCTCAAGAGCCTTTCCGTAAAGGCCGCCGACCTTATATACCTCCTCACGGACAACACCATCTTCACCCTTTACGACACGGCTGTTAAGTCCATAGGAAACAGGAGTCTTGTCACTAGGATCAATCATTGAAGCATAGAGAGCCTCAACCTCCTCACGTGTCACGCCCTCATAGAAATTGACTGCAGACTCAGCCACGATATCCTTTCCATCCATCACCTTGCGTGCAGGATAGACAGCAGGGTCATAGATCACAGGAAGAAGAACAGCGCACTCAGCCTCATTTCCGACAGCAGTCATCAAAGATGCAAAATACTCCTGCGGACACTCAGGGAAGAACTTGTCCTCCGCATAGTGATGATGGATTCCGTTGCTGAAGAAGAGTCTCTTTGCATATGTCTCAAACGCCTTATAATCAGCACACTCCCTATCACCCTTATAGTTTGCGATAATATTCTCCACCACCTTTCTGACCGCAAGATTATCCTTGCAGTTCTGCATCCAGATGATGTCACGACCATACTTCGCAGCCTCAGCAAGGTGATAGACATATTTCTTCTGCTGAAGCGAAAGTTCGTCCCATCCCGGAACCTGATATCTCATAATCTTAAGATCGGCAAACTCATCGACAAGATACTTGAAGTCTCCGTTCTGTGCCGTCTTTTCTGTCTTGTCAGAACAAGACACTAAGGCTGCTGCCAGCCCTGCAATAGTAATCATTTTGAATACGAATTTCATAAAATATGTATTTATTGTTTCTGTTCATCTTTTCACAAGCCACAAATATACGAAAAATACTTATCTTTGTCTGTTTGTTGAACGCATATATGACCTATAGACATATAATATCAGGGATTATCCACCGACTTGTCTTCGCAGCGGCCTCTGCTGTGATACTATTGTCATGCAGTACCTTCCCTGAAAATGAGCTATACATTGACCATTCTTCAAAGTGGGGGCCTCACACATCAGGGCACACGGACAGAAACAGCAGCGGACGCAGAGACAAGGTCTTCATTGTATACTCGATGGGATACAACAATCTCGCATACGACCTCAACGAGGACATCGAGGAACTGCTGAGCGGAGACATACCGTCCTACAGTCCGTCAGACAATGCCCTAGTGATAATGAGCCATTCCACACTGAATAACAGGACCAACTACTCGACTCCCACTTCACCTGTACTCCTCCACGCCTATAAGGCAGTGGACGGAACCATCAGAAAGGATACGATCGCAGTATTTCCGGAGGGCAGCATTGCAGCCACCAAGGAGGTTCTGAACGAAGTACTGACCTGCGTACAGGACAGGTTCCCTGCAGACCACTACGGAATGCTGGTATCCTCACATGCCACCGGATGGGCACCGCAGATGTACTGCTACAGTCCTCCGGACAAGAGTTCCTCAGGAATATGGCGAGCTCAGGAAAAGGACTTCAGGCCACTTGAAAAATATACTGACGAGAGACCGCTCACCAAAAGCATCGGAGCACATTTCAACGGAAGCTCCGCAGACATGAAGGAAATCGAACTGCCGGACTTCGCTGAAGCAATACCGTTCCACCTCGACTTCATAATCTTCGACTGTTGTCTTATGGGAGGAGTGGAAGTTGCATACGAACTCAGAAACGTCTGCGACAAGGTAATGTTCTCACAGACTGAAATCCTTTCCGGAGGTGTCGAATACACGACTATGGCAGGACATATATTCAGCGGGGAGGAGCCGGACCTAAAAGCCATCGCATTCGACTACTATACCAAATATGCAGAGAAGACGGTTCTTCAGGAAAGAAGTGCAACAGTCTCTGTAGTGGACTGCAGAAAGCTCGGTCCTGTAGCGGAAATCGTCAGAAAGAATGCTGCAGGAATCACAGCACTTGCTGAAAGCAGAGACAGGAAGAAGGTCCAGCAGTATTTCCAGAATGGTCTCGAAAGGAATCACGGGATTTTCTTCGACCTTGAAGACATGGTAATAAAGTCAGGGGCTCCGGAAAGCGACCTGAATGCCCTCAGTTCAGCATTGGACGAATGTATAATATGCAGACATGCGACTCCAACCTTTCTGACCAACCTGGACATCAGGCATCACAGCGGACTGAGCATGTATATGAAAGACTCTGACAGAGAGATACTTAACAATTACTACACAACTCTTGAATGGAATAAGGCAACAGGCCTCATAACCGATAATGAATAACACAATCATATGAAAGGAACATACGTATTTCTTGCAGACGGATTTGAGATTTCCGAAGCACTCACAACAGTGAACATGCTCCGCAGAGGCGGAATCAACGTTAAGACAGTTTCGATATACGACGACAGAATCGTGACAAGTTCGAACAGGATTCCGGTAATTGCCGATATGGCATTCGGAGAGTTCAAGGCATCGACTTCATTCGGTCCATGTCTCCCGAGCGATGTAATGATCTTCCCGGGCGGAATGCCAGGCTCAGCAAACCTTGCAGCCTTCGGCAAACTTATGGACATAATGCAGCAGCACTATGCGGAGGGTGGCACAGTAGCGGCAATATGTGCAGCTCCATCAGTAGTCCTCACTCTTCTCCCTGACATTCAGGGCAGGAAGATGACCTGCTACGACGGCTTTGAGGAAGCGATCACATCCAAAGGAGCAGAATACGTCAAGGAAGGTGTAGTCGTGGACGGAAACATGATTACAGGACGCGGACCGGGCTGGGCAGTAGAGTTCGGCCTTACAATCCTTGCACATGTAAAGGGACAGGAGACAGCCGACAAAGTAAAGGCTGGACTGATGCTCTAGAAGATTATTTTTTAAGATTCAGGCTGGAGAACAGATTCTCGCATGACTCCTCAAGGAGATCGAGAACATAATTGAAACCATCCATACCGGAATAATAAGGATCGGGGATGTATGAAATCTTATTGTCAGTAAGATATTCAGACATCCTCTTTACTTTACGCGCAGCTTCAACAGAAGGGGCTATGTTCATCAGATTCTGATAGTTCTGGTCATCCATTGCGATGATCAGATCGAACTCCAGAAGATCCAGTCCGGACACAGGACGTGAAATATGCGTCAGAGAATAGCCTCTGGCAGATGCTGCCTCACGCATTCTCCTGTCAGGAAGTTCTCCCCTGTGCTTTCCATAAGTTCCGGCGGAATCCACTTCAACCATATCCTGAGCCCCCTCACGACGCACAATATGCTCAAATATCCCGTGCGCTGCCGGAGAACGGCATATGTTCCCCAGGCACACGAAAAGGACTTTGTATCTGCTGTTTGATTCTGTCATGACTGTCAACGGATTACCACGCGCTCGATACGGCGCGGAACTGAAGTGAGAATTTCGTACGGAATGGTGCCGAGAACAGCCGCAAGGTCGCTGATCGAAGGGTCTTCTCCGAAGATTGTAACGGTATCACCTACCTTCACGTCGACTCCTGTGACATCAAGCATACACATGTCCATGCAGATATTTCCGATTGTCGGAACCCTGTGTCCGTTTACAGTGAAATAGCCTTTTCCGCAGCTGAGATGCCTGTCGACACCGTCTGCATATCCTACAGGAATAGTAGCGATGACAGTTCCCTCAGGAGCAATCTTGCCGCGACGGCCGTATCCGATGGTGCCGTCACCTGGCTTCAAGGTCTTCACCTGAAGAACCTTGCACTTGAATGAGGCCACAGGGCTCAATCTGTTGCCAGGAATTGCACTGACTCCATATATTCCGATTCCAAGGCGTACCATATCGAACTGATACTCAGGGAATCTCTCGATTCCGGCAGAATTGAGCATATGATAAAGAGGCTTATATCCCAGGGCTGCAGCCAGACTGTCCGCATTTTCCTTAAAGAGAGCTATCTGGCCGAGAGTAAAGCTGTCATGCTCGGGATCATCTGCGGCAGCAAGATGAGAGTATACAGATTTCACTTTCACTGCCTCAGTTTCCGACAAAAAGTCAATCAGTTCTGCCATTTCGTCAGTCATGAAGCCTAAACGATGCATTCCGGTATCCAGCTTTACATGTACAGGGAAGTCCTTTACTCCCCTCTCCTGCAGAACCGCACAGAGAGCCTTCAATGACGAAAGATTCGGGATTCCCGGCTCAAGACCATTGTCTATGATTTCATTGAAGAAATCTGTGCCGGCTGTCAAAACCATTATCGGAGACTTGATGCCGGCCTGCCTTAGTTCAATACCCTCTACAGGATACGCAACTGCAAGATAATCAGCACCTGCGTCTTCCATCAGGGAGGCAAACTCCACTGCTCCATGGCCATAGGCATTGGCCTTTACGAGTACAAGCAACCTGGTCGAAGGTTCAAGTTTCGACCTGAAATATCTGTAATTTTCAAGACATCCCGGCAGACTGATTTCCAATCTTGAGAAGTCATCTTTTCTTTCTGTCATACAACTTCCGTTAAAGGAATTGCAAAATTACGAAATATTCTGACAAAATCGTTATTTTTGTTGACAGCATAGTTTTTGCAGAACTATGCGGCCTGAACAACAAAAAAAACCGCAAGACATGAACATTTATGTAATAATGATCGTAATCATGGCTCTTAGCCTTCTCGTCCAGAGCATGCTTCAGAGCCGATTCAACAAGTATTCAAAAGTACCGACCGCAAACGGAATGACAGGCGCCGAAGTAGCACGCAGGATGCTCCAGGAAAATGGCATATATGACGTACAGGTCGTATCTGTAAGAGGCACACTGACAGACCATTACAATCCCCAGACAAAGACTGTGAACCTCAGCGAGGGAGTATTCGCGAGCAGAAGCGTTGCAGCTGCGGCAGTAGCGGCCCATGAATGTGGCCATGCCGTGCAGCACGCACTCGGATATGCACCCCTGAAAATGCGTTCAGCCCTTGTTCCGGTAGTGAGCTTCGCCTCGAACATTGTACAGTGGGTGCTGCTGGCTGGTATAATATTCTTCCAGGCTTTTCCGGGGCTTCTATGGTTCGGAATAGCATTGTTTGCAACCACGACCATCTTCAGTTTCATCACCCTTCCTGTGGAAGTGAACGCCAGCACAAGAGCAATTTCATGGCTTGAGAATGCAGGAGTCACTGATTTTGAGACTCGTCCGATGGCAATAGATGCATTGAAATGGGCGGCATACACTTACGTAATCGCTGCACTGGGATCGCTTGCGACCCTCCTTTACTATATCGGACTTGCAAGAAGCAGAGACTAGAAGAGTGTAGGATGATTGTCATCCAGCTCTGAAAGCACTTTTTCCATAATGGCCTCGCGGTACAGCGAGGCTTTTGCGTTTACACGAAACTGCTCGCAGTAGCGGTTGATGGCAGCCAATTCGCTGTCATTAAGATATATAATCTGCCTGTGCTTCCTCACCAAAGAAGCCTTCTGCTTCTTCAGATATTCAGGATCCACGCCTGAAACAGGAGATTTTCTTCTTTTTGCCATTCTTCAATGATGTTTTTCGAAATAATTTCCGGCAAAGTTAGTAATTTAATCGATATAAATTGCTAACTTTGTTAGGTTATGCTAAAGTGTAATGTATCCTATGAAAATTGATGTATTGGTGGCAGATGAAAGCCACATCAGATATACAGACGAAATCTGTGAGGAAATTCTGATTTCAGCAAGGGAAAGAGGAACAGGTATCGCCCGTAGAACACCGGAATATCTGACAGAAAAGATTCTTGCAGGCAAGGCTGTCATCGCCGTTTCTGAGGACGGACGCTTTGCCGGATTCTCCTATATCGAGACTTGGGGACATAAGCAGTTCGTTGCAAACTCCGGTCTGATTGTAGCCCATGCATTCAGAGGCATTGGGCTGGCCATGAGGATAAAAAGGCGCATCTTCCAGCTTTCACGCGAACTGTTTCCTGAAGCAAAGATATTCAGCATCACCACTGGAGCTGCAGTCATGAAGATGAACTACGAACTGGGATTCCGCCCTGTGCCGTTTTCCCTTCTGACTGACGACCCTGAATTCTGGAATGGCTGTCAGGGATGCCGCAACTACGGAATCCTTGAATCCAATGAAAGGAGAATGTGCCTCTGCACAGGTCTTCTCTACGACCCACAGGAGCATATAGTAATTGAAAATCAAAAAAACATATAAAATGAACAACAAAGTAGTACTCGCCTTCAGTGGCGGATTGGACACTTCTTTCTGTGTCCCTTACCTCAAAGAGAAAGGATATGAAGTCCACACCGTAATGGTAAACACAGGTGGATTCTCGGCTGAGGAAGAAAAGGCAATCGAGACAAGAGCTCTTACCCTCGGAGCAGCATCACACAAAAATGTAAATGCCGTAGAGACATACTACAGCAAGGGCATCAGATATCTCATCTATGGAAACATCCTCAAGAACGCGACATATCCCCTTTCTGTAAGTTCAGAGCGAGTTTTCCAGGCACTTGAAGTACTCAGACACGTAAAGGAGATCGGAGCAGGAGCAGTTGCACACGGAAGCACCGGAGCAGGTAACGACCAGGTCCGCTTCGACATTGTATTTGAAATCCTCGCACCTGAGGTCAAGATCATCGCTCCGGTACGCGACGAGGGATTCACACGTCAGTTCGAGATCGACTTCCTTCAGAAGCACGGATTCGATTTCTCTTGGGAGAAGGCCAAATATTCTATCAACCAGGGTCTTTGGGGCACCAGCATCGGTGGTGTAGAGACACTCTCATCTGACGGCTACCTTCCTGAAGAGGCATATCCGACAAAAGTAACCAAATCAGAGCCTGAGCACATCAAGATCGGATTCCGCAAGGGTGAACCGGTGTCATTCAATGGAGTTGAAATGAATCCTGTAGAGGTAATCAAGGCAGTACGCGATGCTGCAGGTCCTTTCGGAATCGGCCGCGACATCCACATCGGAGATACCATCATCGGAATCAAAGGACGCGTAGGCTTCGAAGCTGCAGCACCGCTCATCATTGTCAAGGCTCATCATCTTCTTGAGAAGCACACACTGACCAAAGGTCAGCTCTACTGGAAGGACCAGATCGCCGGATGGTACGGCCAGCAGATGCACGAGGCGATGTACCTCGACCCGGTCTGCAGGGATATGGAGGCAATGATGGACAGCATTGAACAGAATGTTACCGGTGAGGTTGAAGTGGCTCTCATGCCATACCACTTCTCGGTTCTCGGATGCACAAGCGAGCACGATCTCATGAGTTCAAAGTTCGGTGCATACGGAGAAATCAACAATTCTTACACAGGCCGCGACGTCGTAGGTTTCACAAAAGTGATTGCCAACCCATTGAAGATCTATTATTCTGTCAACGGTGAATTAGATAAATAATTATGGACAAGATAAGAGTAGCCATAGCAGGAGGTACGGGATATACAGGAGGAGAACTGTTCAGGATTCTCCTCAATCATCCCGACGTAGAAATCGTGGCGGCTACCACTACATCATCCGAAGGCACCCCTGTGGCTTCAGTACATAGAGACCTCATAGGCGAGACAGATCTCTGCTTCGGCAAGGAACTCAATGACCCTGATGTAATCTTCCTTTGTCTTGGACACGGAATTTCACGTCAGTTCGTGGACACGCACGACATCAAGCCTGAGTGCAGGATAATCGACTTGGGAAACGATTTCAGGCTGGACGGAGATTATGCAGGAAGGAAATTCATATATGGTCTGTGCGAGAGCGCACGCGAAGACATACGCAAGGCTCATGATGTAGCAAACCCGGGATGCTTCGCGACTGCCATCCAGCTTGCGACACTTCCGTTGGCAGCTGCAGGACTGATAAAGGACGAGATTCATGTAACTGCAATCACCGGATCGACTGGCGCAGGAAAGAAACCGGGAGAGACTACTCACTTCAGCTATCGCGACAACAACATTTCCATATATAAACTGTTTACCCACCAGCATCTTGCAGAGATAAAGCAGAATCTGGAAAGAGCGGGAGCGGATACTCCGACAGTGAACTTTGTACCTCTAAGGGGAGATTTTGCAAGAGGTATTTTCGCAAGCGTATACACAAGGGCTGTCGAGGGAATGACTCAGGAAGATTACAGAAAGATATTCGAGGATTATTATGCCGGATCACCTTTTGTATTCCACAGCAACGAGGGCATTTCGATGAAGGAAGTCGTCAACACGAACAAGGGGCTTGTCCACGTTGAACTTCACGACGGATATGTGCACATTGCATCTGCAATCGACAATCTCGTGAAAGGAGCCGCAGGTCAGGCTGTACAGAACATGAACCTCATGTTCGGGTTGCCTGAGACCACAGGACTTCGTCTGAAGCCATCAGCATTTTAGTTAGACCGCGCGCATTTTCATACCTAAAATGCTCGCGGTCCCCCCAAAAAACCAGGGACCAAGTGCAATTTCAGTGCATTTCTGCACTAGGTCTCCTCTAAAAGAGAAGCAATGAATCTATTTGAAGTATATAAACTGTGGGACATTGAGCCTGTCAAGGGACTTGACACCACACTTTGGGACAAGAACGGTGAGACATACACCGATCTCTATGGCGGTCATGCCGTGATTTCTGTAGGACACAGCCATCCTCACTACGTAAAGAAGCTTTCCGAACAGCTTCAAAATCTCGGATTCTATTCCAACGCTGTCCAGAATTCTCTGCAGCAGGAACTTGCAGCAAGACTTGGCAAGGTATGCGGCTACGATGACTACAAGCTGTTCCTCTGCAACAGTGGAGCAGAAGCTAATGAGAATGCACTGAAAGTGGCATCCTTCCACACAGGCAAGGCAAAGGTCCTCGCATTCCGCAAGGCCTTTCACGGAAGGACATCCGGCGCTGTAGCCGCGACCGACAACCCTAAGATCCAGGCTCCGTTCAATGCGACACAGAATATTGTATTTGCTCCTCTTAATGACATTGAAGCTGTCGACAAGGAACTTTCGAAGGGAGACTTTGCTGCAGTAATCATTGAGGGAATCCAGGGTGTTGCCGGAATTTACGAGCCTACAGAAGACTTTCTCAAAGGGCTCAGGTCACTCTGTGACAAATACGGATGCGTCCTTATCCTTGATGAGATTCAGTCCGGATACGGCAGAACAGGAAAATTCTTCGCCCATCAGCATTATGATGTGCGTGCAGACATTGTCACCATGGCAAAGGGAATGGGCAACGGTTTCCCTATTGGCGGCATCATCATCAGTCCTGCAATCAAGGCATCGTTCGGAATGCTCGGAACGACATTCGGAGGAAATCACCTCGCCTGCACTGCAGCCCTCGCCGTTCTGGACATCATTGAAAATGAACACCTTGTGGAGAACGCAGCAAAGATTGGAGAATATTTCGCAACTGCATTCAAGGATGACAAGGCGATCAAGGAGTATCGTGGCAAGGGACTCATGATAGGTCTTGAGCTTAAGGAAGAATTCATCGGACTCCGCGACAGGCTCCTGTTCGAGAGACATTTCTTCACAGGAGGAGCAGGTGCCGGAGTCATCCGTCTGCTTCCGTCGCTGACCATCTCTCAGGAGACTGCAGAATCATTCGTTAACGCTTGGAAAGAACTGACAATATGAGACATTTTACATCCATAACACAGCTCGACGACCTCAAGGAGGCTCTCAGGGAAGCTCAATACGTTAAGCAGAACCCATTCGCAGATCAGGAGCTCGGCAAGAACAAGACCCTGCTGATGATCTTCTTCAATTCGAGCCTGCGAACAAGACTCAGCACACAGAAGGCTGCCATGAACCTTGGAATGAACGTAATCGTACTTGACGTCAACCAGGGAGCATGGAAACTTGAAACGGAGCGCGGAGTGATTATGGACGGGGACAAGCCTGAACATCTTCTTGAGGCAGTTCCTGTGATGGGAAGCTATTGCGACGTGATCGGAGTGCGCTCATTCGCACGCTTCGAGAACAAGGAGGATGACTATAATGAGAAGATAATCAATCAGTTCATCAAATATTCAGGGAAACCGGTATTCAGTATGGAAGGTGCGACACGTCATCCTCTCCAGACTTTTGCAGACCTGATCACAATCGAAGAATACAAGAAGGTGGAGAAGCCTAAGATTGTCCTGACTTGGGCACCTCATCCAAAGGCGCTTCCTCAGGCAGTTGCAAACTCGTTTGCAGAAGGAATCAACATGACTGATTATGAGCTTGTAATCACTCATCCTGAAGGATATGAACTCGACCCGGCATTTGTTGGCAAGGCAAAGGTTGAATACGATCAGAGAAAGGCTTTTGAAGGAGCACATTTCATCTATGCCAAGAATTGGTCTGCATACAATGGAGAGAATTACGGAAAGGTTCTCTGCACTGACCGCGACTGGACAGTCGATGCCGAGAAGATGGCATTGACCGACAACGCATACTTCATGCATTGCCTTCCTGTGAGAAGAAATATGATTGTGACAGACGAGGTTATTGAAAGCCCGCAGTCCATCGTGATTCCGGAGGCTGCAAACAGAGTCGTCTCTGCTCAGACCATCCTCAAAAAGATCCTTCAGGAACTATGATAAAGGTAATAAAGATAGGAGGCAACGTAGTTGACAACCCTGAACTTCTGAAGAAGTTTGCCAGGGACTTTGCCGAAATGCCTGGAATGAAGATTCTGGTACATGGTGGTGGAGTCATGGCAAGTCAGATGCAGAAGTACATGGGAATGGTCCCATGTATGATCGAGGGTCGCAGAGTCACTGACGAAGACACGCTGAAGGTTGTGACAATGGTCTATGCCGGATGGTGCAACAAGAACATAACCGCTTTGCTTCAGTCTGAGCGCTGCAATGCAATAGGCCTGAGCGGCGCGGACGGCAATGCGATAAAAGCGGCGAAAAGGGCACCCATGAAAGTCATGAACCAGGAGACCGGAGAGGAAATGATGGTTGATTATGGCTATGTCGGAGATGTGACTGCAGAAAGCGTGAATGCAAAATTCCTATATTCACTTCTTGAGAGAGGAATAACTCCTGTGCTCTGTGCCATAAATCATGACGGTGAGGGAAATCTCCTGAACACAAACGCTGACACTATCGCATCTTCAGTGGCGACAGCCATGGCCAACTACAGATATCGCTCACCTAGAGAAGTCTGCTGCAAATGCGAGGACTGCACACACTGCAGCGATGACGGAAGGCTCACTCACAGGGTGAACCTTATATACTGCTTTGAGAAGGACGGGGTACTCTATGACAAGAATGACGATTCTTCAGTAATTCCTGAAATTAACGAAGAATATTTCGCGCAACTGAAAGCAGAGGGCAGAGTGGCTGACGGAATGATTCCGAAACTTACAAACGCGTTCAAGGCAATATCGAACGGAGTAGACAAAGTAATCATAAAGCACGCACTGAACCTGAACACCGCCATAGGCACGACATTAAAGAAATAATATAATGTGCAGCAAACCTCATACTATGGACAAGCTGGCATCAGAAGCTGTTGACCTGCTGAAGGAAATGATTGCAATCCCGTCTCCATCCTTCAGTGAGGATGCGGTCTGCACACACATATGCAGATGGATGGAAGGAAGGGCGATACCTTATACAAGAAAGGGAAACAACATCATCTGCAGAAATCAGAAGAAATCGGAAAAACCGATGCTGATGCTATGCGCACACATCGATACTGTCAGTCCATCTGAGGGTTATGATTTCGACCCATATGTGCCTGATTACTCAAAGGCGGCAGAAATTCTGGGGTTGAATACAGGATTTGTTGCCGGCCTTGGCAGCAACGATGACGGCGGCAGTGTTGTATCTATGATTTCCACATTCAGGCATTTTCTGGCAAAAGGAGAAGATGCCCCGAATCTGATGCTCGTCCTGACATGCGAAGAGGAGCGTTCAGGCAAAGGCGGAATGACCACTCTCTGGGATGAGCTGAAGGAAGAAGTCGACATGGCCATCGTAGGCGAGCCCACAGGAATGCGTGCTGCGACATCCGAAAGAGGTCTGCTGGTGATTGACGCCGAAGCAGAAGGAGTCAGCGGACATGCGGCAAGAAATGAGGGCGTGAATGCGCTATATATAGCATTGGAGGATATTGCAGCCATAAGAGAGCATAAATTCGAGAAGATTTCCCCGAAAATGGGAGAAGTCAATGTGAACGTCACACAGATCAACGCAGGAAGTGCACACAACGTGATTCCTGACAGATGTTCATTCGTGATAGACATACGTCCTACCGAACAGTACACCAACGAAGAGATCTTCAATGAGCTCCAAAGCATATGCAGAAGCAGGCTGACACCTAGAAACCTCAGCAACCGCTCAAGTGCAACCTGTGAAGATTCAAGACTCAGTGCAACGGCAGAAGAGCTGGGCATCGGAACATTCTCCTCCCCTACTACTTCCGACTGGATGCGTATCAGTTGCGATGCCGTCAAGATGGGACCTGGAGATTCCGCACGATCACATAAAAAGAACGAATACGTTACATGCAGCGAGATTGAGAATGCAATCAGCACCTATATCCGCTTCATCGAAAACCTCTGACAAAAGATTAAAATAACACGATATGAAACAGACCGTTCTATTTGCCACACTGGCTATTCTATTTGCATCATGCTGCCAGCAGTCATCAACTGAAATATCTGGCCTTCCGGCAAAATGGATATTCAGCACCGACAACATTCCTTTCTATGAAGAGAATTGGACAGGCGAAGATCATTATCTCGGTTCTATGACAGGATCCCCAGCAAAGATTACTGCGGTAAGGGCTGAAGGCAAGGAAGATCTGGCATTCAGCTACAGGGTTAAGGGCAACAGGCCTGAAGTGAGCAACCTCACTGAAAACGATTATATCCTTTTCAGCACACCGGTAGGCTATATTGAGAAAGGCAGCAACATCGAGATCGATGCTGTAATCATGACCTCCCCTGACTCACCTAAGTATTTCATCGCAGAGATTTATGACGGCGGTCAGTGGAAAAGTTCAGAAGCCGATCTTCGCACAGCTGATGAGAACCCGGAAATCAGATATACTTTCATGGGTGCGGGAACCGGTACAAAGAACTATCAGCACAACAATATCTACCAGACATTCCGCCTGGACAAGGCTATAAAGAAGGGAGAACTGAAGATCCGCTTCAGAGCTGTGGGCGACATCACCTGCAACGGCGAGCCGCAGTCTGCAGATGCTGATAACGGATGGATAGGATTCGTTCCACGCGGATTCACAGGCGCATATATCCAGAACTACGGCACCCAGGTACCTAAGGACACGACATCTGTTCTCTGCCTCGGCAACTCGTTCACTTATTACTGGAACGCTCCGTCAATGATGAAGGAGATTGCATGGAGTCAGGGACACTACTTTGATGTATTCGCACATCTCAAGGGTGGACAGAACTTCGGACAGCACACTGAACTTTCTCTCAGCCACGATGCAATTGAAGCTCAGATCTATGACTACGCCTTGCTTCAGGACCAGAGCATGGCTGCTGCATTCTATGCAGACAAGCCGGATGAATATGCACATGTTCCGGAGAATTTCGTAAAGCTGGCAGATATGGTACTTGCACACTCTCCAGAATGTAAACTCATTCTTGAACACACATGGGGATATAAGAAAGAGGACTGCAAAGGATTCAAGACAATTGAAAAATTCAATGACATGCTTCGAGAAGGATGCGCAACTATCGCAGCCCTAAAGAACGCCGAAATATCGCATATCGGTGATGCATTCATCGCAGTAGACACTAAGAAACTCGGAAATTCACTTCACGCCTCTGACGACCATCACCAGTCATATTACGGATCATATCTTAAAGCATGTGTGAACTACCTCATGATTACAGGTGAGCCGTTCAGTGAAAACGTTGCAAATTGCGGAATAGACCCTCAGAAGGCAGAAATCCTTAGAAAAGCAGCAGAAAAGACAGTATTGGGAGAATAATGATATGAGTACACTTTGGAGTAAAGGAACACAGGCAACAGAGCTTGTTGATGCATTCACTGTAGGAAACGACAGAGTCCTTGACCTGAGACTTGCCAGGTATGATGTGCTGGGATCGAAGGCACACATCAGAATGCTGGAGTCGATAGGTCTGCTGACCAAGGAAGAACTTGAGACCCTTACAGAAGGACTCGACACAATACTCGGAGAAATCGAGAAGGGAGATTTCATTCTGGAAGCTGATGTAGAGGACATTCATTCACAGGTGGAACTTCTTCTTACCCGCCGTCTGGGAGACATCGGAAAGAAGATTCACTCGGGTCGTTCACGTAACGACCAGGTCCTTGTAGACCTTAAGCTGTTCCTGAAAGACGAGGTGCTCAAGCTCAAGGAAGAAGTTCTTGCGTTGTTCTCCACACTCCAGAAGCTCAGTGAAGAACACAGGGATGTGCTTCTTCCCGGCTACACTCATGGACAGGTCGCAATGCCGTCATCATTCGGACTCTGGTTCGGAGCATACGCGGAAGCCCTTGCAGACGACATGTACATGCTTAGAGGAGCTTACAACGTCACTGACCAGAATCCACTCGGATCAGCTGCTGGCTATGGCAGTTCATTCCCGCTGAACCGTCAGATGACCACTGACCTGCTCGGCTTTGCCAGTCTTGACTACAATGTTGTGGCTGCACAGCTGAGCCGAGGAAAATCAGAACGCGCCGTAGCATCCGCTATGGGAGCTGTTGCACTCACACTCAACAAGTTCGCTGCTGACTGCTGCATGTACATGAGCCCGAACTACGGATTCATAAAATTCCCGGATGAACTCACGACCGGATCTAGCATCATGCCGCACAAGAAGAATCCTGATGTATGGGAGATCATGAGAGGCAACTGCAACAGAGTGATGGCGTGTGAGAACGAAATCTCACTTATGTGCAGCAATATGCCTCATGGTTATCATCGTGATTTCCAACTTCTTAAAGACGTGCTGTTCCCTACTCTCGAGACAATGCACAACTGTCTTCAGATGGCAGACTATATGCTTCAGCACATAATCATAAAGAAAAACATATTGGATGCTCCTATATATGATTATCTCTTCACTGTAGAAGAAGTGAACCGCAGGACTCTTGAGGGTATGCCGTTCCGTGATGCCTACAAGAGTGTCGGCATCGAGGTCAACGAAGGCAGATTCAGATATCAGGGAGCAGAAGACAAGACAAACGGCCAACTTACACCGGCCGATCTCAATCACACTTCCATCGGAAGCCTCGGCAATCTCTGCAACAGCCTCATCGCCGCAAAAATGGCAAAGGCTTCTGAATTCTAGGCACACATGGGACATCCTCTGAAAGACACGATAGCATTTGAAGACGCGGGGCGCATCACGGGCCCCGTGGCCTTCAATCTTATGATGAAGCCTGCAGGATCTCTGTGCAACCTCGATTGCCACTACTGCTACTACCTTGACAAGGCTGAGATATACGGCGGACACGAGCCCAAGATGAGCTATGAGATGCTGGAGACGACAATCAGGGAATACATCAAGGCTAATGACGTAGAAGAAGTCACATTCAACTGGCACGGCGGTGAACCGCTGGTGTTGGGACTGGACTTCTACAAGAAGGCTGTGGAACTGGAAAGGAAGTATGCAGACGGAAAGAAGATCTTCAATACTCTTCAGACAAATGGCACACTCATAAACTACGACACTGCTGAATTCTTCCGAGACAACAATTTTCTCATCGGAGTATCGATAGATGGTCCAAAGGACATCCACGACAAGTTCAGAAAGGATAAAGGAGGATTTCCTACTTTCGACAAAGTCATGAAAGGCATAGGTATTCTCCAGCGATGCGGAGTGCAGTTCAACACAATGAGCACCATAAACAAGGCATCTGAAGGCCGTGGACTTGAGACATATCAGTTCCTTAAGCACATCGGAAGCACATTCATGCAGTTCATGCCGGTAGTCGAGCATGTGAAATATCCAGTGGATTCAACAGGAAAGGCAATGAAGAAGATGCGTCCGTACATTGTCGACCCTGCAACCGACGGAGCTGAACTTGCCCGCTGGTCCGTGTCATCCCTCGGATTCGGAAAGTTCATGTGTGATATCTTCGACTACTGGGTTCGCAATGACGTAGGACGGTATTTCGTAAATCTCTTTGACGCAACCTTGGCCAATCATTGCAATGTAATGCCTGGAACCTGCGTCTATGCAAAGGTCTGCGGAGGAAACTCCATCATCGAACATAACGGAGACATTTACCCATGCGACCATTTCGTATATCCGAAATACAGATTAGGAAACCTCAGCGAAAAGTCACTGCGCGAAATGATGACATCATCCGAACAGATAAAGTTCGGTCTTGACAAACGAGGCATGCTTCCATCCAAGTGTCTCAGATGCAAGTACGAATACCTATGTCATGGAGAATGCCCTAAGCACCGCTTCAACCGCACCGAGAACGGAGACACAGGACTGAATGCCCTCTGCAGCGGCTACCATATGTTTTACGACCACACTCTACCTTATATGCTGAAGATGAAGGAACTTCTTGAAGCCCAGACATCTCCGGCACTTGTCATGCCATGGGCAAGAATGCGTTGACATCAATCATCACCTTGTTGCTTTCACTAATCCTATACGGGCAGACATTCAACAACCCCGTAATCAGGAGAGTGTGGCCTGACCCTACTGTCTGGAGCGATGGCAGCAGGTTCTACACAACATGCACCGGAGTCAAGACGATCCTCACCAGCGATGACCTGGTTAACTGGACAGACCTTAAGATCAGTCCTCTTTCGGAAGAAGCCTACAAGGCCGCAAAAGAAACAGGAAGACATTTTTGGGCTCCGGACGTGACAAGAATCGGAGATAAATGGATGCTCTACCTCACGTGCTACAATTCTGCACAGGACTGCGGAATCGCCGTATTTGAATCCTCATCACCAACCGGACCATGGGAATTCTCAGGCAGAATCACCCATAGCAGGATTACAAGAATCAAAGATACTATTGACCCGGAAATAGTTGCAGACCCAGAAACAGACAAGATCTGGATGTTCTTCGGAAGCATTGGCGGAATCCATCGGATTGAGCTGAATCCGGAAGGCACCTCAATAAAAGAAGGTGCCGGATACGAACATATTGCCGGACTTGATATAAACCGAAACAAATCGCGGTCAAGAGTCTATGAAGGTGCATATCTTTACAGAAGAGACGGATGGTGGTATCTTTTTGCCAGTGCCGGAAACTATGGAGACCATTCATATAGGATTGTTGTCGGAAGAAGCCGATCGATTGAAGGCAGATTCACCGATAAGGAGGGAAATGACATGGCGGATGGAAATGCATCTGTAATTATGATGAGTGAACCTGATGACGATTTTTTCGGTCCGGGACACAACGGAGAGATAATTACAGATTCAAAGGGGCACGACTACATTATTTATCATTGCCACCAGAGATCAACAGGCAGAGAACATGAAAGATATTCCCTGCTGCAGCGGATCCATTGGGATAAAGATGGATGGCCATATGTCAAGACCGGCAAACCAGCCGTCAAGGAAGGCAAGCCGAATTTACACCGGAAGTGATGGTCTCAACCTGCAATACCCTAAGCACCGCTTCAACCGCACCGAGAACGGAGACACAGGACTCAACGCCCTCTGCAGCGGTGCGCTGACCTATCATTCTGCAAGAAAAGACACAATCTCCTTTTCATCTATTGACAGATAATCATACTCTTTCACCTTACGTCCGTCTTCAAACAGGACGACCAACGGCATCGAACCATTCGTAACAGGAAGGAATATGTAAGGATGCAGATACGAATTCGGCAGGACGAGTTCTTCTCCATATTCGAAGAAGAAAGCATTCGAGACGGAGTCCTGCTTTTCGCTTGTCTGCATGAACACCACCGGGAACGAGTCCGGTGTCAGTCCATGACGTCTCACGATACTTGCGACCTTTGATGCACAATGTCTGCAATGCTCGCAAGAGGCACTGTAGAAGCATATTGCCTTTCTTCCGGACGAAAGGCCCAGACTGTCAGCAACCGGTTTGAATCTCTCTTCTGAAAGGTCTTCTGAAATCCTGCCTTTTCGAAAGTAAATGTCCGGTGGAGTAATGCAGAACACCACTGTCGTCGCAGCGACGGCTGTCAATGCTGAAACAAGGTTCATATGACGGAACACCCGAGTCCGGGATTTCCAGCAGCAGGCAAGCACAAGTCCCATTCCCAGATTCTTCAGCAGGGACTGCATCGGATTGAGATCTATCAGATCGCCCATGCAATGGCAAGACCCGCTGTCACCAAGAATGACCCTCCAGAGAAGAAACAATGAAAATCCGGAAAGAGCAATAGCGGCAAGAACCCTAGCTGTCCTGAAATAAATCCCACATGCAAGAGCGGTTCCCAAAAGGAATTCTCCAATGACAATGAACCTGGCCACGACAGAGCACAGATCGAAACCTGCTGCTCCAAAAGAGAATAAATACAATTCGAAGCCCTCCATAGAGAAGAGCTTCGATATTGCAGAGAAGACAAAAAGTCCTCCGATAAGTATTCTGGCGAGAGTATTCAAGGTTACTCGTTATAGTTGACACAGCTGATTGAAGCAAGCTTGGTAAGCTGGATGCCGACAATTTCGCCCTGAATATCTTCAACCTTAATCTTTCCGCAAGATGTATCGTCTGGACGTGCAACAATCTGATCCTTCAGGGTCATGTCGCCGACTGTGATTGTACATTTGCACTTCTCGCTCTTTGCGCATGATGCCAACATGAGTGTAGCACCAAGAAGAATAAAAAACATCTTTTTCATAACTATATCCTTTATAATATCCAAGTTCTGCAAAGTTATATTTATTTTTGCATTTATGAAACTCTTGATCATAGAAGATGAACTCTCTCTCTTGGAGATGATGTCAGCAACACTCCGGAAGGAGGGATATGTTGTAGAGGCAGCATCAACCTATGCAGCAGCCATTGAAAGACTGGGAGTATATAGCTATGACTGTGTGCTTCTGGACATAACTTTGCCTGACGGCAATGGTCTGGACATCCTTGAGGAAATAAAGAGATCCGGCAACAGAGTAAATGTGATAATCACATCTGCAAGAGATTCAATCGACGACAAGATCAGAGGACTGGAATTGGGAGCTGACGATTATCTTGCAAAGCCGTTCCATCTTGCGGAACTGGTGGCACGTATCCGGAGTGTGACAAGACGCAGCCGCAATTCAGGTGAACTTGCATATACAGCAGGGAATGTATCACTTTTCGAGTCATCCCGAAGACTTACTGTCGACGGCAAGGACGTAGCATTGCTCAAGAAGGAATTCGACATACTGAAATATTTCCTGATGCGCCCAGGGCACATGGTGGACAAGGCTGTTCTGGCAGAAGCAGTGTGGGGCGACCATGCTGACCAGTCAGATGACTTTCAATATGTATATGCTCAGATGAAGAATCTCAGGCGCAAGCTTGCCGAAGCCGGAGCAGACATCGAGATCAAAGCCATATACGGATTCGGATACAAACTTTCGGAACTATGAAACTCCTCTATAAGATAACCCTTACTCTGCTGGTTCCTCTATCACTGACTATCGGTATATGGGGATGGCTTTCATACAGGACGATGTCGAAGAAGATCCATGCAGACACCGACCTGATACTCAAGTCTTACTCCAGCGACATCATAATGCGTCTGCTTTCCGGAAAAGAACTGCCGGAACGATTCAACGGTGCATATAATACCTATTATATAAAGAGTCTGACACCGGAAGAGGCCGCAGAGAGTCCTGCCGTCGAATATGGTGAAGCGGAGGCATTTCTGAAAAGTCAGGAGGATTTTGCCAGTTCCAGGATCAGAAGCCAGATATTCCAGGACAACGAAGGAAATTTTCGAAAGATTACAGTCTCCCTCCCTACTTTCGAGCAGGATATGCTCATCGAACACGTATTCTGGTGGACAATGCTGCTGTTCATTGTGCTGCTTGCCTCGGTATTGGCAATCGGTCTGGTACTCCTGAACTATAACATGAAGCCGCTATACAGGCTGTTGGATTGGATTGACAGATACGAGCCCGGCATGCAAGGCTCCAAGGTCCCTTCTGATACTGACATCGTGGAATTCCGTAAACTGGCATCTGCCATCGAACATGCGGTCACTAGGTTCGAGACACAGTATGAAGAAAGAAAGATATTCATAGGAAACGCCTCACATGAGCTACAGACTCCCCTTGCGGTATGCAGCAACAGAATCGAGATGATGCTTGAACATCCCGACATGACAGAGGCACTGGCAGAAGAAATGATCAAGGTACACAGAAGTCTCAGCGGTCTTATCAGACTGAACAAGACACTCCTGCTTCTTTCCAAGATCGAGAACGGACAGTTTCCTCAGACTGCAGATGTGGACATGAATGCTCTGGCAAAAGAAAGTATCGAACTTCATCAGGAAATCTATGATCACAAGAATATATCTGCGGAGATAGATGGAGAAGACAGGTTTGTTCACAGGATTGACGAGCAGATGGCATCTGTACTTATCGGCAATCTGGTCAAGAATGCCTTTCTGTACACCCCGTCCGGTGGAACAATTAACGTCACAATGTGGAAGACAGGATTTTCAATAAGCAATACAGGCAATGCTCCTTTGGACAAGGATAAGGTATTCAGGCGCTTCTATCAGCCGTCAGGACGAAAGGAAGGTGCTACAGGACTTGGACTGGCACTCGCTTACTCGGTCTGCATGAATAATGGCATGGACATAACATATGATTTCATCAACGACAGGCACATTTTTTCAATAATTTTGAGAAATTCTAAATAATTCTTCAGAATTTCAGTTTCTTTTCAGTTTTCCACATGATCTTTGCATTGTAAAATTAAAGAAACAATAAAAAGACAAGGATATGAAAAGAATGTTTATCACAATCGCTATCGTAGTAGCCTCAGTATCAATCGCAAAAGCTGATGACAGACCTGTAACTTTCGAACAGTTGCCTAAGGCGGCTCAGACATTCATCAACACCAACTTCCCTAAGGAGAAGGTTTCATTCGCTACAGTTGACGATGACCTTATCGCCCCAGACTATGAAGTTGCGCTTGCAAGCGGAGTGATGATACAGTTCCGCAATGACGGCAGCCTTGAAAGCATCAAGAGCAGAACAGGCAACATCCCTGCCGGCATCGTTCCACAGCAGATCATAGACGGTATCAAGGGTTATTATCCTGAGGCAATGGTTATTGAATATGACATTGACAGACACTCATACGAGGTAAAGCTTTCCAACAGAATGGAAATCAAGTTCGACAGAAACTTCAACATCATCGAGATCGACGACTGATCTTAATGCAGATTCGACAAACTTAAAGCATCAATAATGACATCGGGCAGCCGGAAGCTGCCCGATCTGCATATAGGAATAATGTAGATAATTGACTACATTTGGAGTCGGATAAATTCGTACGTCATGAACAGAGTTGTCAGAACCACATTCATTATCTGCCTTGGTATACTTACATCTGCCTTACTCACCATCAGCTGCAAGATGGAAAGTAAGCCTATAATAGGAATCTCAGCCTCCAAGACTGCGAGTGCAGGAAGCAATTATGTCAAGGCTGTCAGGAAAGCTGGTGGAATACCACTTATTATTCCGATTACCGGAGATAAAGAAGAACTTGCTGAAATTCTGGAAAGATTAGACGGTATCATAATGACAGGTGGAGAGGATGTCGAACCGGCAAGATATGGTGAGGCTGCATTGCCGGAACTTGGAGAAGTCTTTCCGGAAAGAGATGAGTTTGACATCAATCTGATCCGGATGGCAGCTGAAGAAGGCTTACCTATTCTGGGAATATGCCGCGGAGCACAGGTAATGAATGTTGCCTTTGGAGGCACATTGTATCAGGACATTCCATCTCAACTGCCTGACACATTCATAAATCACCGGATAGGCGCCCGCAACGAAGTCATGCACACTGTCAGGATTGCTGAAGGAACCAAGCTGCATAGCCTACTAGGCGAAAGTGCCGGAGTGAACACCTCTCATCATCAGGCAGTCAAGGATGTAGCTCCAGGCTTCATAATTTCCGCATTATCTGAAGACGGAGTAGTAGAAGCCATCGAAAAGGAAGGTGCTGAATGCATCATTGGAGTACAGTTCCACCCGGAAGCCTTCGTAGCAAACGGGAACGACTCCCTGCTTCCAATCTTCACCCACCTCATTGAAGCAGCCGGCAAAATGAAGTAATCCTGAAAAATTTCATATCATTCTTCCCGAATAGCCCTATTCAGGAAGAATGATTTCTATTTCCATATGAGTCTGCTTTGTGGTATTGACACCATTAACTGTAGAATATACGTATCTGCTGTTTGAGACATAGAGCGGCCAACCTGTTGCAAAATGAACGCCCACGTCTGTAATTTCTTCAGAACTCAAGCCCATCTGCTCTATGACCCCTGTAGAATTTGCTATCTCCGCATCAATAGCCTCAGAACTCATACCGGCAAGAGACATGACTTTCTTCATATATTCTACCAGGAAGTCCATCAACCTATCTTTGGTTATCGGTACATAAATGCATCCATGCATACTGATGTCATCAGTCTTTTCCGTGTCAATCCAGACAGTCATCTGGGTTGTTATAGGAGTATCGATACCAGGCAATATTGACGGTTTCTGAATCTCTGCAGTATATTGCTTGCCCAATTCCATCCTGACACCATGGAAAAACATCATTCTGCCAAAGTCATCATGAATGCTGGACTCTATGACTTTCGGTTCTGCAAATGTCTGTACGATGTATTCCCGGATCCTAGCCTCTGTCGCCGCATCCAAATTTGCCCCATCCTGTCTTTTAAGTATTTCCAGATATGGATCAACTACAGACATCTGATAAGAAATAAGTTCCTGGATATTGTCGACACTTTTGAAGACTCCATACTGATCGGTTGTGATAAGAGCGGTCATATCTCCTGAAGTCTTCGTCATCAGCTCATACAGGAAATTCATATCCGGATCGCTGAAATACACGTCTTTATAGGTGAGGCCCAACTGATATGTGGTATCTGTCTTTGACAGAACCTCAAGAATCATGATTTCAGTGGAATAGTTCAGATCTGTGGTATCTTTATCCGACACCTTGAAGTCAGTTTTACTGAGGTTATATGCCTGCTTGTCACCTGGATTCCAAGACGCTACAACCTGAACGGTAGAATCCGGCATCATCTGAGCGGACGCCACAAATCCCATCAAAACGAAACAGAACAATAGAGCAAATCTTTTCATATGAATCACGCAATTTTTGTATTACTCCGTAAATATACAAAATTCTCAACTCTCATCCTTGAAAAAAGTTGATTTTAAGGATGAGACCGGCATTTTACGGTCCTCATCCTTGAAAAGAGGTGTTTTTAAGGATGAGGCAGAAGAGCTGTCGAAAAGATGAGACAGAATGCAACAGAAATCTGTCATCGTGCATCTTTCATTTGTTGTTAATGACTTTCATATGAAAAGGTTACTGTTATTGATCTGTCTTCTCTGCAGCGCTGCCAGTCTTTCGGCGCAAGGCACAGGTCCAAAGGAGAAGAATTTCAGCAAGCGCTTTCCATATCGCTATGAATTAAGACTCGGTTACGGTGCAACTCCTATGTATGACACCGATAATTTCATGAGAACCGGTTATTTCTATAAGTATGTCACTGGTCCTTATGAGCCAAGCCTGGACAATCTTTACAGGGTTCAGGAAGGCTCCGGATATGTGTCAGGTGTATTCACCGGTGAGTTCAGCATTCATTACAGAAGATGGTTTACCTTGGCATTCAGTCTAGGTGTCAATGGAATGTGGGGGAATGAGTATGATCCATTGACAGAAATCTATACAAGGAAAAGCGGAGTGTCATTCAACTTGATGCCTGTGGCACGTTTCAATTGGTTCACTTTCTCGAAGATAAGGATGTACAGCGCAGTAGGAGCCGGATTGTATGCAGGATTCTACGATGATGCAGTTATCACTCCGGCGGGTATGCTTGTACCAGTAGGAATAACCTTGGGAAAGAAATTCTTTTTCTTTGCCGAGACGGTCATAAGTACTGCTGCAATGGGTGGAAATATGGGAATAGGTTACAGATTCTAAAGGAGAATGATTATGAAAAAGATATTCATAGCCTTGATTCTGACTGCAGGTCTTGTTTCCTGCGAGGTTCAGGATTCGCAGATAAGGACAGATAATGCCGGAGACCTTTATAATTATACGTCCGGCGTGTGCGGCAATTATGTTACAGTTCCGGTGGAACTGCTCGAACTGTTTCTTGCATTTGACGAGTACATGGCCTTGCCTGATAAGGATAAGGAAGCGGATCCTCGTTTCTACGGAAAGGTGGAACAGTTGGATGACAATGTCTATCGATTCAATGATCAGTGGGAGTGGGGCATTCAATGTACAGTAGATACACAGGGGAAATCTTTGCATGAAGATGGCGCCGTTTGGGTGCTTGCATACGTTACCGCATGGCAAATTGGCGGAGATGACTTCTTAAGAGGATTACATGATTATTCACTTCCTGCATATACTGAGATCAGAATGACTGATATTGAGAATTCCATCTGGACAGTTTCTTACAAGGATGAATTTGAGACAGTTCTTCAATATAAGGGTAGCCAGGAAACTCGTGATCTCTGGGCTGTCACAGCAAAAGGACATTGTTTCTCAAGCAATCCGGAACTTACAGCACGATTCTCTACCGGAAAGGCACCTCTTGAAGTCAGAGAGAAGAACCGGAGTGAGTATGGCTACCATGGAAATACTTATAAGGGAAATTTTGAATTGTATACATACAATAGAAACGATCTTCTTGATTTTTGCCTTGTTACTTTCCGTCCTGGATTTGTCACTCAGTACGAAACCAACAGATAGTATGTCAGTCGGAACTGACTATTTGGCAGATTTTCCGGATTGGAACATATTTTGACTATATGGGTTGTCCTTCGGGACGACCCTTTTTCATGAAAATAAATTAAAGACATATTAAAAATGGCAACAAACGGAAAAATTGGAGTAACTACCGAGAACATCTTCCCGGTGATCAAGAAATTTCTTTACTCAGATCACGAGATCTTCCTTCGTGAGTTGGTGGCTAATGCAGTGGATGCTACTCAGAAGATGAAGGCGCTTGCTGCGTCTGGAGAATTCAAGGCTGAACTAGGAGAGCTCTCGGTAAGAATTGAACTCGACGAGTCTGCAAAGACATTGAAGATCATCGACAATGGTATCGGTATGACTGACGAGGAGGTTGACAGGTATATCAATCAGATTGCCTTTTCATCTGCCGGTGAGTTCCTGGAGAAGTATAAGGACCAGCTCAGCAGCATTATCGGTCATTTCGGACTCGGTTTCTATTCTGCTTTCATGGTTGCCGAGAAGGTTACCATCGAGACTCTTTCCTGGAAAGATGGTGCAAAGGCTGTGAAGTGGACATGCGACGGTTCACCTGAGTATCAGATGGAAGAATGCGAAAAGGCGGAAAGAGGAACCGTCATCACACTCTATATTGCTGAGGACGAGAAGGAATATGCTGAGAGAGGCCGCATCCAGGGCCTTCTGAACAAGTACTGTAAATTCATGCCTGTTCCTGTAGTCTTCGGAAAGCAGCAGGAGTGGAAGGATGGAAAATATGTTGATACAGACAAGGATAATGTGATCAATAAGGTAGAGCCACTTTGGGCAAAGAAGCCGGCGGACCTCAAGGATGAGGACTACAAGGAGTTCTATAGAGCCCTGTATCCGATGGCAGAGGAGCCTCTTTTCCATATCCACCTCAATGTGGACTATCCTTTCAATCTCACGGGAATCCTCTATTTCCCTAAGATCAAGAACAATGTGGAGGTGTCACGCAACAAGATCCAGCTCTATTGCAACCAGATGTTCGTTACGGACTCCGTTGACAATATCGTTCCTGACTTCCTTACGCTTCTCCACGGAGTGATTGATTCTCCGGACATCCCTCTTAACGTGTCGAGAAGTTATCTCCAGAGTGATTCTAACGTCAAGAAGATATCTACATATATCACCAGGAAGGTTGCTGACCGTCTTGATGAAATCTTCAGAAATGAGCGTGCTCAGCTCGAGGAGAAGTGGGATAACCTCAAACTTTTCATTGAATATGGAATGCTTTCGGACGAGAAATTCTGTGACAGGGCTATGAAATTCGCTCTTCTCAAGAATACAGAAGATAAGTATTTCAGCATAGAGGACTACAAGAAGACTATTGAGGGAGAACAGACTGACAAGGACAAGAAGGTTGTGTTCCTTTACGCTACAGACAAGGAGGCTCAGTACTCGTTCATCGAGGCTGCAAAATCGAAGGGGTATGATGTCCTTCTTATGGACTGCCAGCTTGACAGCCACTTTGTAAACCTTCTTGAAACAAAGGTTGAGAATGCACGTTTTGCACGAGTTGATTCTGATAGCGTGGAAAATCTCATCCCTAAGGCAGAGAAAATACGTCCGGAACTTTCGGAGACCGATCAGGAGGACCTTTCAGTAATCTTCAAATCAGTTCTTCCTAAGGAAAATGAGTATTATGTGGAAGCCGACAATCTCGGCGAGAATGCTGCTCCTATCCTCATCACACAGAGCGAGTTCATGCGTCGTTATCGTGAGATGTCCGCTATGGGCGGCGGTATGAATTTCTATGGCGAGATGCCGTCTATGTACAATATTACAGTGAATATGCAGAACCCTCTCGTGGCCCGTATCATGGCTTCCAAGTCTGCGGATGTTGCTCCGGCTCAGGTAATACCTGATGCTGCGTCAGATGCTTCCGAGGATGTAAAGAGGACTGTTAACGAGGCGAAGGAGACGGCAGCTGCATCTCACAAGGCTGACCTTGAGGCATTTGCTGCTGATAACGAGATTCTGAAACAGATTACTGACCTTGCTCTTCTTGCTAACGGAATGCTCAAAGGTAAGGAACTCAGCGACTTCATTGCCCGCAGTGCCAAGGTTGTAGAGGACGCGTATCTGAAATAAAAGAACAGCCTGATATTGCGAAGACCCCCGCCCTTACTTCGTGCGGGCACCCCCTAGCCGGGGGTGGCATGTCTTCTTCATATCAGGCTGTTCTTTTATTGATAGAATCTATCTGATCAGATTAAGGAACTCGTTGCGTGTACGCTCATCTTTGAGGAAGATGCCGCTGAAGGCAGATGTTGTTGTCACGGCATTTGCCTTCTGGACTCCTCTTAAAGTCATGCAGGTGTGTGATGCCTCAATGACCACTGCAACGCCGAGAGGATGAAGGGTATCCTGGATGCAGTCACGGATCTGTGTGGTAAGACGTTCCTGCACCTGAAGTCGACGGGCATATGTCTCAACCACTCTGGCAATCTTGCTTAGCCCAGTGATTGTGCCGTTAGGGATGTATGCGACATGAGCCTTTCCGATGAATGGCATTACGTGATGCTCGCAGGTAGAATACAACTCAATATCCTTGACGAGAACCATCTGCTGGTACTCTTCCTTGAACATCGCACTGCGAAGTATTTCAGCACCGTCCTGGTACGAACCGTGAGTCAGGAACTGAAGAGCCTTTGCAACGCGCTCAGGGGTCTTTACCAGTCCCTCGCGTTCTGGGTCTTCGCCTAGCAGTCTGAGGATCTCCTTATAATGTGCAGCGATTGCGGCAGTGGTCTGCTCATCGTATCTTTCGTCTTTGATATATGCCATTTTGATAGGTCTTTATTGTCTGGTATATAAGTTGTTACCTGCGTAACTTGCCGTATGTGCAGAAAATCTGTGCAAAAATAACAAAAAGAAATGCATTATTGATTTTTTTGTCTATATTTGCGCCCCCTTTAGAAAAGGAGAATGCTTAATTATTGATAATTAGTAATTTAAACTTAATAAAACTATGTATTGGACACTTGAACTGGCATCCAAGCTTGAGGATGCACCATGGCCAGCAACAAAGGAGGAACTCATTGACTACGCTACCCGTTCAGGCGCTTGGGCTGAAGTAGTAGAGAACCTTGAGGAACTTGAGGACGACGGCGAAATCTACGAGAGCATCGAGGATATCTGGCCTGACTATCCTTCAAAGGACGACTTCTTCTGGAATGAGGAGGAATATTAATAAAGAAAACGAGAGAATATCACTCGTAACATACTGAAAAACTAGAGCAGACAGACGGATTGTTTGTCTGCTCTAGTTTTATAGCTTTAGGTCATCCACGAAAAGGGGCGTTTTTGTGGATGAGCAACGATTTATCCTGGTCTTGTCCATGAAAATGGGGGTTTTTGTGGATGAGTTAAGATTGCGGCACACGGAGGGAGGAAAAGAAAAGGGCGGCTTCGCATGTACGAAGTCCGCCCTGGGTTTAGGATAGTACCTTGATTATTTATACATAAATCTCTTGATACTCATTTTAGGAGTTTTCTCAAATGGCGCGTCCATGACCTCAACCTTCGAGATCTTGCTGTATGAAGGCATAGACTTATTGACCTCTGCCTTCAGAACCTTCATCTGTTCCTCAACATTCACAGAATCTGCTGCAAGCTTATCAGAATCCGCATATACGAGAGCCACAAGGCTGGCACCTCTGTCAACGATAACAGACTCGATAACATATGGCTGATTGTTTACCACAGCTTCGATTTCCTCAGGATAGATGTTCTGTCCATTTGCAGAAAGAATCATGTTCTTGCTACGTCCGCGGATGAAAATGTTTCCTGATGCATCCATGACTCCAAGGTCACCTGTACGCATCCAGCCATCCTCAGTAAATGCAGCCTTGGTGGCCTCATCATTCTTATAATAACCGCTCATGAGGCTTATACCCTTTGCCTGAATTTCACCTACTTTATTGATAGGATCATCTGAATCAATTCGTACCTCTACACTGTCAACAGGCTTTCCGCAAGACTTGGATGCGAAGTCCCACCAGTCCTCATACGCAAGAAGAGGAGCAGCTTCTGTCATACCATATCCTACTGTGAAAGGAAGCTTGAACTTTCTGAACCACTTCTCCACATCTGGATTAAGCGCAGCACCACCCATCACGATTTCCCTTACATTGCCACCGAAAGCATTGAGAAGCTGAGTGCGTATCTTCTTGAAGATAACCTGATTGAGTCCTGGAATAGAGCAAAGCACCTTCATGAGAGGCTTGTTAACGACTGGCGCAACCTTGCTCTTGAAAATCTTCTCCATAACAAGAGGCACGGTAATCACAAGGTAAGGCTTGACATCAGCCATTGCTCCAAGAAGAAGAGCCGGTGTAGGAGTCTTTCCAAGATAATAGATTGATGAGCCACCGCAAAGAGGATAGATGAGTTCGAACATCATACCATACATATGGGCCATAGGAAGCATGGATACGATCTTGTCCTCAGGATAAGACGGAAGCCTCTTCTGACCGAAGGCTACATTGGCAGAGATGCACTCATAGCGAAGCATCACACCCTTTGGCGCACTGGTTGTACCTGAAGTATAGTTGATGATTGCCAGATTCTTGTCATTATCTGTAGGATAAGACACATCAGCTGCAGAAAAACCTGCCGGATACTTCTCATCAAAAAGTTTCTGAAGATTATCGCTAGCATTCTGGATTGCTTCATCTGCTGCATAAAGAAGTGAAAAATCACTTGACGAAATCACAGCCTGAACTGACGGCATCTTTGTGATGTCAAGCTTTGCCCATATATCAGAGTCAGTAAGAAGTATCTTGCTTTCGGAATGGTCTACCAGAGAATTAACGCTGTCCGGATGAAAATCCGCAAGAATAGGAACCAGCACCGCCTCGTATGTATTAGCAGCGAAGAATGTAACACCCCAACGGGCAGAGTTCTTTGCACACAACGCAACTTTGTCACCTTTCTTAAGACCTATTGCCTCAAAGAACACATGAAACCTTGCTATCTGGGTAGCGAATTCTCCGAAAGTGAATGACTCGCCTCGGAAATTGGCAAGAGCAGGACGCTCCCAGTTGTTCTTGACAGCTTCTTCAAATCGTGTAAAATAGTGTTTCATCTTTTTTCGATGTTATGTGTTTGGTTCAGCAAAAATATTAAAATATGCATTGGAGCCTGTTATATTTATTATATTTGTGGTGAAATATCGGATTTAGGGGTAATATTCCTAAATATAAAGACTTTGAATTATGAGAAAACATCCTATCGTAGCATTAGTCTATGACTTTGACGGCACTCTTTCTCCTGGCAACATGCAGGAATTCGGATTCATTCAGGCCATCGGCAAGAAGCCTCAGGAATTCTGGCAGGAAAGTGACAACATTGCACTTGGACAGGATGCCAGCAATATTCTCAGCTATATGAAGCTTATGTTTGATGAAGCACGCAAGTCAGGCATAAAGCTACGCAGGGAGGATTTCAACAAATTCGGAGAATCAGTGGAACTCTTCAACGGAGTCAAGGAATGGTTCGGCCTGATCAATGAATACGGAAAGAAACGAGGAGTACGTGTAGAACACTACATCAACTCGTCCGGCCTGGCTGAGATGATAGAAGGCACCCCGATAGGAAAAGAATTCAAGCGTATTTTTGCATGTTCATTCCTCTACAACGAAGCAGGAGAAGCAGAGTGGCCAGGAGTTGCTGTCGACTACACAGCCAAGACTCAGTTCCTGTTCAAGATAAACAAAGGAATCCTGAGTATACGTGACAACAAGAAGGTCAATGAAAGTCAGCTTGAAGAAAAGAAGAGGATTCCATTCCCACATATGATCTATTTCGGAGACGGAGAGACCGACGTGCCTTGCATGAAGATCGTCAAGATGTTCGGAGGAAACTCCATTGCTGTATACAATCCAAATATCCCGCGCAAGAAGAACACAGCACGCAGACTTCTCAGACAGCAGCGTGTGAACTTCATTACTCCTGCAGACTATACAAAAGAGAGCAGAACGTACGAAGTCGTCTGCTCTATCATTGATAAGATAAAGATTGATTTCGACCTTGCCAATCTGGCAAAGTTCCATTAGGATCAATACTGCTTCACCTCAAGCTTTGCATAAGCTCTTTCAGCCTTAGCGAGTGCTCCTGCAACTGAATCATCTGTTGCCAGGATTACTCCTACGCGTCTGTGGCCGGCAACTTCGGGCTTACCGAAAAGACGGATCTGAACACCCGGTTCCTCAACCACCTTGTCAAGATTGCAGAACTCATATTCCTTTGTATGTCCTTCAATGACAATTGCCTTGGAAGCAGAAGGACCATAGAATCTTACTTCAGGGATAGGAAGTCCGAGAACAGCACGCGCATGAAGCGAGAATTCTGACATATCCTGAGAAATCATTGTCACCATACCAGTGTCATGCGGTCTAGGTGAAACTTCACTGAAAATCACCTCATCACCTTTGACAAACAGCTCCACACCGAAGATTCCATATCCACCCAAGGCATCAGTAATGGCCTTCGCAATAGCTTCTGCAAGCTCAATGGCCTCCTGCGACATAGCCTGCGGCTGCCACGACTCACGATAATCACCGTCAACCTGATGGTGACCGACCGGCTTAAGGAAAGTCGTTCCTCCTGAATGGCGAACTGTCAGAAGAGTGATTTCATAATCAAACTTGACAAAACCCTCAACAATGACTTTTCCTCCACCAGCGCGACCGCCTTCCTGAGATACTTTCCATGCCTCATCTATCTGTTCAGGAGTCTTCACAGTACTCTGACCGTGACCTGACGAACTCATGACTGGCTTCACTACACATGGAAGACCGATTTCTGCTACAGCCTTGTCAAACTCCTCCTTTGTCTCAGCGAAACGATATGGAGAGGTCGGTATTCCGAGGGTCTCGGCAGCAAGCCTTCTTATACCCTCACGGTTCATCGTAAGCTTTGTAGCATTAGCTGTAGGGACAACATTGAATCCTTCAGCCTCAAGTTCCACGAGTTTGTCAGTGGCAATCGCCTCAATCTCAGGAATGATATAGTCTGGATTCTCTTCCTTGATCACACTCTTGAGAGCTTCGCCGTCAAGCATTGAGAGAACGTGACTTCTGTGAGCAACGTGCATGGCCGGTGCATTCTCATATTTATCAAGAGCCACCACCTCAACACCGTAACGCTGAAGTTCCAATGCAACCTCTTTTCCAAGCTCACCGGAGCCGCAAAGAACTGCCTTCTTACCTGATTTCGTGAATGTTGTTCCTATCTTAGTCATAATAACGGGTTTTACATTCACAAAGATAAGAAGGCAATTTGACATCTCAAAACCAAATCATCAGAAAGAAATCACGACGGCTCTGCTGAGTGCAGGTTTCGCAGACTTCTTTACAACTTCAGTCCTGATTATAAGGCGCTCTTTCGGGATATTGTATTTTGTTGTAAGAATATCATATACATATTTCGCTCTTGCCTCGCTCAGATGCTGGTTGCGGCTCTTGGTTCCGGTATTACCGTCAGCCGATCCAAGGACTGAAAGATAAATATTGGTATTATCATCAGCAGTTGCGATAAGATTCTTTGCTATGAAGTCAAGATGCTCCAGTTCCTTTTCCCCAAGCATATCCTGACCAATCTCGAAATAGACAGTAGCTGGTCCCATCTGCTCGAAGAATGCAGTGAAATCCATTCCTGCAGGCTTCTTTTTCAAGGCCGCGTTTTCTTTCACGAGGTTTGAATTGACCTTCTCCAATTCATCATTAGCCTCCATCAGATACTGATTTGTCTCCTTGAGAGCCATAGCAGCAGCTTCCATGATTGCAAATTTCTCTAAATTAGCTAACTCAAGAGCATCTATGATTGTGGATGACCTTACAAAATCCGGCCAACCGAGATCCACAGCCAGTCCCGCTGTAACTGTAGGAAGAAGGCTGATTCCTGTACTGCCTATAATTCTGCCGTTAAGGACAGTCGCCCTCATATCCACTATAAGGTCAAGCCTGTCAACCAGACGCAGATTGTGAAGAAGACCGACTCCTGCAGCAATTTCATTATTGGAATAATCGGTTCCCTCAAGTCCATAGGAGCGGAAATATCCGGCATGTGCATATGGAACAAAATTCCAGAAACGGGTCTCCTTGTAGCCGCTGAAGGCGTTGGAAATATTCCAGAGGAAATCACCATGGATATACATATATCCGAATTTCTGAGCATACTTACCATTGTCTGCATCTCTCTGGGTTCCAAGCACCGAAGCAGCATCCGACCAGGCTTTAGAAGAGAGACCTTGGTAACCCATCCTCATGCCGACTGATGGAGTGAACCATTTTCCGAAATTGGCATCTATGCTAGGACCGAAGGCAGGCTCATAACCTTCATTCAGGAAAAGATTGACACCGCCAGCCACACCGATGAACCAATTGTCACCGAAACGGTTAGTTTCATACGGGCCTCGAACGATCTTGCCATTCTCATCCCTGTTTCCATTCTCCTGAGCGTTCATAGCTGGAGACACTGTCATCGCGACAGCCATTAGAGCCGCAGCTCCAATAAAATAATAAAGACGTTTCATAACCACTAAAATTTAAAGTGTCTGAAACGTCCTTATACAAATTTGGTGTAAAACTGCTTTTCGAGCTTAAAAAGTTTACAATCACTTGAGAATCTGATCTGCGTGGTTCTTGGTGTCCACCTTCTCGATCACCTCTGAAAGAATCCCCTCTTCGTCAAAAATAAAGGTCTTCCTTATCGTTCCCATTACAGTCTTACCATACATCTTCTTCTCTCCCCAGGCGCCGAAATCCTGAAGCATCTGAGTGGAAGTGTCAGCAAGGAGTGTGAACGGAAGATCATATTTATCAGCAAACTTCCTATGTGAGGCAGCACTGTCCTTGCTCACACCAACAACATTGTATCCCCTGGCCATAAGTGCCTGATAGTTGTCTCGCAGACTGCAAGCCTCAGCCGTACAGCCGCTCGTATTATCCTTGGGATAAAAATATATGATTGTCTTCTTGCCGATAAGATCCTTTGAACTTACCGCTTTGCCGTCCTGGTCCACGACCTCAAAATCCGGCATCTTGTCTCCGATTTTCAACATATCTCACATTTATTTAATGATTCAGATATACAAAGGCAAATTCAGAGCCACCGATTCAGGTCTATTCGTCTGCCAGTGTTGCAGGGAAGCCGGTGTAGTCAGTCTGGAGAGTGTTCACAGTGTAGACATTGACCTTGCCGCTGGTAGGTACTGTGTAGGTTGCACGGATCTCCCAGTTCTTCTCCTTGGCAGGATTGCCTGACGGTGCAGGAAGAGTCCAGTAGTGGAGCTTGCCGGTGTGGTAAGCGGTATTCTTCGGGCTTCGGCCGTTCTCATTTATGAAGTAAGCGAACATACACCAGTCTCTGAGTTTCTTTGTCACTCTGGTCATCGGAGTCGCAACTCCATTCTGGATGAATTCAACCTTCCAGTTTTCCGCATCATCGTTGAAGACGTCCGCGATGAAGCATCCATGATATTCCTCAGGCCAGCCGAAAGTGAGCTTCTTTGATCCTGAATACTTCTGGCTGCCGTTGTAGACCCTCATCTGATAGTTCTCATCAAGATCAACTGGCTTATAGACAAAGTTATCTACGGTATTGTCCTTCACAGTGAATATTGCATATCCGTTAGGAGTACCGTCAGTACATGTATTTGTGTGCCACCATGCACCGCTTACAGCTCCAAGCACGTGCTCATATACAGGAAGCCCGCTCTTTGTGATGTAGTTATGGTGCATATAGTTCTCAGGATGATGAGTGTGACCGATCATCACATGAACCTCCTTGAACTGTGTGAAAAGTTTGAGGACGTCATCATAGTGCTTGTCATAGTTGACGTTTCCGCCACCTTTCTCCGCACCTCCTCTGAACGGTACGTGAGCATAGAACACAAGCATCTTGTTCTCTTTATCCTTTACAAGATCAAAATCAGCCTTAAGCCACTCTACCTGTGCATCGGTGAAACCTGAGTCATAGGTATTATGCTTTTTATAGAAAACGTTGTCCATTGTAACGAAATGGACATTTCCTCTGTCGAAAGAATAATCCGTAGGGCCAAAGCGATCGACATAATTCTGACATCCGGCATAATCATCCACACAATCCTCATAATGATCGTGATTACCGATGGAATTGAAGAAAGGAAGATATCCCTGGCCATCATTGATCTCGACATTTGACATCACATCCTTCATATTGTCCCACTGATCAAGATAATCGTATACAAGGTCTCCAAGCACGAGAGCATACACATTCTTATATTTTCCGCTCTCCACTCCAGCATTGATTGTCCTCTGCATATCCGGAATGCTCTCAGTACGGAATCTCTTGACATGTCTGTCATTCTTGCACTGAGGATCACTGATGACGATCAGTGTCAATTCATCTTCCACACAGTCCATTGGAGCAAGAGAAAAGTCATTTCTGTTGACTGCATCAGGATTGAACTCGCAATGTCTGTAGAAGAGCGGCTGCTTTGTCTGCTCATCAAGATTGATCTTATACTCTGCCGGAGTTGTATAATATACTACTCTGGTAAGAGGATTTCCGACAAACTGATATACACCGTTCTTGTCTGTAACGGCGAATGTATAACCATCGGAAACAGCAACACCCGCTATTCCTTTTCCGGTCTCCGAGTCTGTAATGAGACCTACGAGATTATTGCCTTCCTGAATCTTGGTGCCATTGATTCTGCCTTCGCCACAGCATGAAGACAAAACAAACATTGCGGCACAAGCGATAGTGGTCATTAATGTAGCTTTGCGCATAATAAGATGTAGTTTTATTATTGTTTATATCAATTCTCAAATAATTGTGCAAGTTATTGAAAAATTCCCATTTCTTCAAATCTTGCAGCTGCATTAAGGAAATGAGCGGTAATCCAGAACACGGTCCACCTCTCGGCATATCCTCCACGAAGCCTGTATACATTGCTCATATCACCCCTCTGCGCGAAATTGGTCTGCTGGAGCTGTTCACCCTGCGACCCGTATGCATCCGTGAGCTGGTAGCATGAACGAAACATCACCTCCGCAAGAGAGCACAGACGTTCATCATGGAGATATTTTCCCATCTTGTACACCTCAGGAGCAAAAAGAACTCCGTATACGTCAATGTGCTGATTCTGAGCAGAAACGACTGTCCATCCGGTAGTCTTGAAATTATAGTCTGCCATACGGCCGGCAGGAAGAGGAATATCCCATACAACAACATAGCTCAGACACACATCCATCGCGTGCTTTGCCCAGTTCAGATATTTTTCATCCTTGAATCTTTCATACATTTCAAGAAAACCCTGAAAGGCAGCCCAGGAGCCCTCCTTATCCTCGCAAGTTGCATCAAGAGTACCTCCCCAGTAACATCCATTCATAGTCAGATGCCGGTCTGCATATAATTGTGCAGCCTTTTCAGCCGCCTCACGATAGGTCTTGTTCCTGAAAAGTTTCGAAGATATGGCAAGAGGAGCGATATAGAAGCCCTCTGCCGTGGATTTAGGATTCCAGTGTTCAGACAGGATGCGCATGCTGGCGGCATCGCAAGCCTTTTTCAGGAAAGTCTCCCATTTCGATGTATCGAATCTCTTGTTCTTCCTGGCGGTCTCGATAGCCTTGGCGAAGTTGTACATCGCCTGACCACAGGAAACCGGATCGCCCTGACTATAGCCTTTACCGTCAAACCGGACAGGGAAAAGACCTGTTTCAGGATTGACTTCATATGTTGTAAGAAAATCAAGAGACCTCTGCACCATATCATTTATCTGGCTGTCATTCAGCCTCTCGGCAAGCACCTGAAGCGAATATCCAGGAGAATCAGCCTGTCCGCACCAGCCCATCACAAGTTCCTTGCGGAGCGAGTTGTCATACATATTGAATCCCACAGCCCCATCTCCAAGATCTATCCACCTGTTCTTAGCGAAGTTGTACTTTCCACGCACAATCTCTTCGAACGAAGGAAAACGGTCAGCATCGTACGGACGATGAAGGTCAAGAGATGTGTAAATCGGAGTCTGGAAACCGGTACCCTCCCCTTCGATTGAATATGTTTCAATATAAAAAGTCTTCTCTATGATGCGTCCCGGCTCAAGATCAATCCACGTGTCGGCATATCGCATAGGTTTCTTCTGAAGTGCCTTTGCAACACTGTGACGGCCGTTATATCCTATAGGTCCGGAATAAAGGACGAATTCGCTGCAGTCATCCTTGGCCTCAACTCCCAACGACCACCACTGATCCGAAAGCACTGCTCCGCGAACAGGACTTGGCAATGTATGGACCGCTGCCGCATAGCCTTCAGCAGCATTCTCCAGCATGGCAAAAGGCATCGGATATCGATGCTCCTCGAAAATTGCAAATTCACCATCAAGGCCATTGTAGACCGGAATGATTTCAGGATTGACCTTTGCACCGTTCCTGTTTCCATAGTAAAGGATTCCCGGAAGACACGGCATCATCCTCTCCCCTGCCATTTTCCATCTTACAGACAAGGTGACATCCGGCAGTGTCTCGGTTCCCGTCCACTCATAACGTCTTACGCACTGGACAAGCCCCTCCCTGATCTGACGATAAGAGTCACGTAGAATAAGGTCTCCGCTGTCGAATGACATCTTTCCAGACAGGACCGTCCATTCTCCGCTCTTCTCTACTGTCTGAGGATCAGCGTGTTCCCAGTTGCACATCCAATCATTCTCCCATCCAGTCGCAACAGACCATAGTCCTTCATCAGGAGCAGAGATGAAAGTCTTATCATCAACTCCGAACACCGGACGGTTTCCATCCAAGGCAATCTGAGCAAAAGTGCTCCCTGCCGTCACCACTAGTGAGGCAAGGAGCATAAAAAATCTTTTCATATTCATCAGAATATAAGTCTACCTGTCTTCAGCCTGATGACCAGTGCGGTCTACCTGATGATAGAACTGTGTATAAGGGACGTCTGTCCTGCCGGTTCCCTTACGCATAAGTTCCTTGAGATCTTCAAAATATGTTGTATAGATGTCGCGCGGAGCAACCTTCTTCTTCACACAGATTGAAGCTGCCATTCCCACAACCTCACCGATAAGTCCGCAGGTACGCATAACTCTGGTAGATCCGAGAGCGATATGAGTCACGGAGATATTTCTGCCGGCCATGAACATATTAGGAATATCCTTTGAGTAGAAGCATCGGTAAGGAAGAGGATAGAAGTCGATAGGGGTCAGGACACCGATTGACATCCACTCTTCACCCGGATACTTGTCTGCATTACGTGGATCCGGATAATGCTGGTCGATACGCCATGTTGTTGTGCAGGTTGCATCCTCATGAAGGATAGGACGTGTAAGGTCCTGCTCACGAAGGATATAGTCACCTACAACACGACGGCTCTCTCGTTTACCGCTCACATGGCTGACCCATGTAAGATGAGTGCATTCCCAGTCTTCCTTCTTTGCGAGACGGTTCTTGCAGTAGGAGAAAGTACTGTATGCCACATACATACCATAGTCGCGGATCTTTTCTGCATCAGCGATCTGGTCATCACGCATACCTACCTCCCAATACCAGTTGGCTCTATGGACAGGCTCTACGGTATACTCATCGAGTTCAAGTCCCCAATCAAGGGAATCCGGGAAGGTACAAGGTGTGTTCCAGTCCTCGCAGTACCACTCGATGGATACTCCCATTGTAAAGCCGTCAGCCTTCTCCGGAGCGAGTTTCTCACCGAACTCAGCCTGAGATTCACGTCCCATGCGGCACTCCGCACCCGCCATGGCGGCAAGGTGGGCGTCACCGGTACAGTCAGAGAAAAGATCTCCACTGATACGGATCTTTGTCTGCTTAGTGGCCTCAACTGCTGTCACAGCCTTGATCTTCTGGCCATCCTTCTCAACCTCAGTAACTGTATATCCGGTAAAGAGAGTGATGTTCTTTTCAGCAAGAATGACATTCATCTTCTTGTCATCCTGATAATGGTGCGCACCACGGGCATTTCCGATTCGGTCAGGGCCGATCTCATTGAGAAGATAGCCGAGAGACGGATATGGATCGATATTGATCTGTCCGCCAAGACCTACGCGCACCTCGGAAGAGTTGTTTCCTCCAAGTATGTAACGGTCCTGGATGAGGGCAACCTTGCATCCGAGTCTCGAAGCGGCTAACGCTGCGCACATTCCGGAGATGCCGGCACCTACAATGACAAAGTCATAGTGTCCCTTCTCCTCTACTGGAGTAGGAAGCAGTTCTTTTCTGAGAGCCTTGTAATCCTCCAGACTGTTGCCGGGAGCCTCATCTGCAGTTGTAAGAAGGACTGCATCACAACGTCCGTCCAGTCCCATGACATCGTGAAGAACAATCTCATGCTCTCCCGCTGCAAACTCATATGTACCGCCTTTCTGCCAGTACCATGCTGCACGCTCCGCACGTGTTGCACCTTCACATCCTACTCCGAATTCAGCCTGATCAGCGACTCCGTCCACCTTTACCTGAAATATACCCGGAGTCTTGCCCTCAGACCAGAATGCTGTCCAGTTCTTGGTACGCACCCAAAGCGTATATCTGCCAGGTTTTTCGATATTCACCTTTGTTGCAGGGTCATCAGCGATAGGAGTGCCTATTCCATGAGCAAGAAGATAGCTCGAGCCCATCTGGAGTACAAACTGCTGCTCCACAGTCCAGCCGCCGAGATGATCAAACCTGGTAGCGAGCAAAAGGACTGAATTTGATTTGTCAATCTTTGTCATAAGTGATTATATATGATATTTGTTTCCTTTTAGAAAATACTGTTCAGAACAGCTGCAAGGCGATGGCCGGCATATAGTATCTGAGTCTCTATCAACGGCATAGCCACATTGAAGAAATCCTGATCCACTTTCTGGTCCGGTTTCAGGATATCGAACTGCATCTCGCACCTCACAGCACTGTCATGAAGCCACTCACGCGGAGTCCCGGCAGCGATTTCCTTTGCGGTCTTCCTGTCGACAATGTCCAGGATCAGTGCCCATTCAGTGGCAGAATATATCCTCGTCTCCTGGATTGCCAGCTTATCCCAGATCGTATGCACATAAGTGGATTTTTTGTCTCCGGGCATGAATGCATAGTACTTCATGTTGTGAGTGGTGTACTTGATATGAGCCGGACAGTGCATATCGCCCACAAGATGCAGAATATACTTGATGTTCACCGCAACCGCAGAATCCGGAAGCTCCTTATAGTTTTCAAGAGCCTTTATCGCACCTTCAAGACCATATATGGCGTTCCCCTTCTTCGGATCCAGAAGTGCTTCGTCATATCTCAGCGATGCATCAACGGGAGCAGTATGCCACGTAGTCGTAAACTTGTACTCAGGAGTATGACGGTAGTCATCCATCCATTTGGCAAAATGCACAATGGAATATCCTCCAAGGTACTTCTCTATCTTTTTCTTTGCAGAAGGCTTAAGATGGTTCTCGGCGATCTTGGCTATGGTTTCGTGTCCTTCCCTGCCCCAGCCGAATGCCGGTCCGCAGGCAATGAGGCCGACAAGAATTACAATGATTACCCTTTTCATCTGTTTATAGTGTTATTCTTACAAGGATGCGAAATTAACCTTTTATGCGTACGATTCAAACATTTTAGAGGAAAAAAGTTATCTTTACACAATAAAACATCATAGGCTATGATCAAGATAATATTCCTTTGCCACGGCAACATCTGCAGAAGTCCGATGGCTGAATATGTAATGAAAGACCTGATCCGGAAAAGAGGTCTTGAGAATGAGTTTGAAGTCACATCAGGAGCCGTGTCCGATGAAGAATGGTTCAATCCGATATACCCGCCGGCACAAAAGAAGCTACATGAGAAGGGAATCAGTTTCGGAAACCACAGCGCTCACAAGATCAGCATCGAAGAATTCAATGCCCAGGACCTTGTAATCGTGATGGACCAGTCCAATCTCCGATGGCTCAGACGTATTGTCGGAGACTTCTGTTCTGTTGATGCCGGAGCCCCGTTGAAGAGTTCAGGAATCAAAGGAAAGGTTCATCTTATGATGGAATTCGCCGACTCGGATTCCGGCTCGGCGCGTGATGTTGCAGATCCGTGGTACACCGGCGATTTCGAGCAGACTTATCAGGACGTCCTTGCAGGATGCAACGGCCTTCTGGATCTGCTGGAGAGATGAATGCTCCGGCATAAGTAGCTGCTTTTCAAAAAAAAGCCTTATATTAGCGCAAATTATAATAACACTTTATGAAAAGACTTTTCAATGCATGTCTGGTCTTCATGACCATCCTTTCAGCATCCTGCACAGACAGATTAGATAACGATGTCACAACAGACACTTTGACAGATGTCACATTTGCAATTGACGTTGAGACGGCCTCACTGACACGCGCCATCAGCGACGGAACAGGTGCGACTCAGCTCATGTGGGCTATCTTCAGCGAGGATGGAGAACTCCTTGTAAAGAAGTCAGTAATCAATGATGCAGATGCATTGATCTCGGAGCAGGGTTATACCTTGTCCACCAAGCTGACCAAAGGACAGACCTACAAGGCAACCTTCTGGGCACAGAATCAGAACTGCACAGCATATGCTGTTTCAGACGACATGAAGGTGACTGTCGATTATAATGGCATAAACAACGACGAATCACGAGATGCGTTCTATGCTACATCAGATGTATTCTCAGTAAACTCACCGTCTATTGTTACTGTAACATTGAGGCGCCCATTCGCCCAGGTCAATGTGGGAGCGAACGAGTGGGATGTAGAATATGCCAAAGAAGCTGGTATGGAGGTAAAGACCTCATCTGCCACTGTCAAGGCTGTTCCGAACTGCATCAACCTTTTTGACGGAAGCCTCGAAGGCGCAGTTGATGTCGTATATACTGCATCAGCAAAACCGGAAGAATATCTCACAGTTGATGTTGACAGGAACGGAGAAGATGAAGTGTATGACTGGATGTCCATGTCATATATCCTTGCTCCACAGGATGGAGGTCAGTACGCAATGTCATTCAGTTTTGCCGGAGAAGACGGAGAGAATGCATTCGTTTTCGGCGAGAATCTCGGATCTGTAACGGCAAGACGCAACTGGCGTACCAATATCGTAGGTCAGGTGCTTTCCGATGACAAGCAGTTCAGCATCAGCATTGACCCTACATATGATGGAGAAAATGTCAATGCACGCGGAGTGTACTACAATTTCCTTGAAGACACAGTAATTAAGGACAAGGAGTTCGCATTCAACACCGCCTATGCTGCAACATTCACATCAGAGGACAACAGTCTTCTTACATTCAACAATGTGGAGTTTTCCGGAAAGGTTCAGTACATTGCATTCGGTGAATATCGCAACAGCGGAAAATACCTTGAGTTCAGAAACGAATTGAATAACGTAGTTGCAAAAGACATGGTCATAACACATTCGATCGGTATCGTAAATGTGGAAACCATTGACTACATGGCACCTCTGATCTTCCTCCGTGGCGAGTCTGTTCTCAACAACTGCGAATTTACAGGCAGCACATGCATAGCTCCTGCCAAGACTGACTACAATGGAACTGTTCATGAAGTACTCCCATACGACTGCGGTGTGCCTAATTTCTGCACAGCCACTTTTGACAACTGCAAAGTAGGCAGCCTCTACACATGGAGCCACTCGAAGGTCACAATCAATAACTCTGAAATCGATTACATCAGATGCAGCACTCACAAGAAGGCAAGCAAGACTTCTCATCTTACCATCGGTCCGGGAACTGTAGTAAATGAAATCGTTGCAACAAGTTCAGGATCTGCCAAGGTGGTTACTGTCAATGGAAAGAAGACACTTACAGCTGCGCCATGGTCACCTTGCATCATCATCAAGGCCGGTGCCACTGTGAAGAGACTTGACTACAATGGCCGCACTGCTGAGGATGTAATCATCGAAGATGGTGCTGTCATTGGAGAAATCGTGAACCTTGCTGAATAAAGTGTTGAGACCGAACCATATGAAAAGATTATATTACTCTATAATTCTGGCTGCAGCCGTATTTGCCATTCAGTCCTGCACAAATGAGACAATCGGTATTGCCGAAGGCACTGAAGCGGAAGTCACATTCAGCATGAATGTAGAAGGCAGTCAGGACACAAAAGCCATCAGTGACGGCAAAAGCGTCGATAAGCTCATCTACGCCATCGTGACTACTGAGGGTGAAGTAGTAGGCAGAAGCGAGAAGGTCCTTGACAAGAGCTTCTCTTCATCCCTTGAATTGACGATGACTGTGACAATGGTCAAAGGAATAACCTATAAGGCTGTATTCTGGGCTCAGTCAAGCAAGTGCAACGCCTACACAATGTCTGATGACATGACAGTGACGGTTGATTACTCAGGCGTGAACAACGATGAGAGCAGAGATGCCTTCTATGGCGTATCTTCTCCATTTACACTTGCTGAAAGAAATGCAGAAGTAGTCCTGAAGCGCCCATTTGCCCAGTTCAACGCAGGAACTCATCCATTTGACTGGGAATATGCTGCGAGCCATCACAATTTCAAGGCTACTAAATCTGCGGTAAAGATCCGCAATGTCGCAAATGAAATAAATCTATGGAACGGGGAAGTATCCGGCTCAGTAGACGCATCATTCTCCCCAGGCACTCTGCCTTCTGAAAAACTTTTGGCAGACGTAGATCTGGACGGAAAGAAAGAGGAATATGTATATCTTTCAATGTCATATATCCTTGCCGGAACAGAAGCCTCACGTCACTCTGTTGACCTGTACATGATTGACAAGAACAACAGGGCTGTAATGGCGGAAAACAGCGGACTGACAAAAGTGGAGCTGAGCAGAAACCGCCAGACAGACTTTGTCGGTCAGGTACTTACAGACGACGGCATGCTGAACCCTCGTAATTACAATGAACTGCAGACAATCTATTACAACATTGCCCAGGACAGCGTGATTTCTGATCAGATCTACAACATGCATGGATTTGATGCAATTCAGTTTGCCAGCGTGAACAAACAGAAATTCACTCTGAACAACATCTACTTCACCGGTGACATCTGGACAATAGAATTGGGCGAGTATCGCGGTTCAAGCTACGTGAAATACGAAAACGAGCTGAACAATGTCGTGATGAAGGATCTCGTGACGACAGTTGCAATCGAGTGTCATGAATGGTACTTTGCTCCTGCAGTGATAGCATACGGAAAGAGCGTTCTCAACAACTGTACAATGACAGGAACAGTGACAACCCGAGAGCCGATCACTGACAAGCACGGAATCGCGCACGAGGTAATCCCGGCTGACATTGGAGTAAGAAACGAATCCGATGCAGTAATCAACGGCGGAACCTACGGAACCTTCTTTGCATGGACACATGCTGTTGTAGACATCTATGGCGCAACAATCGGAACACTCTATTGCGGAACATGTGACTCGACAAAGCATTCATGGATGACTATCCACAGCGGTACAAAAATCGATCAGGTAATCTGCTGTGAGCCTCGTTGTCCATATGGAACAAAGGAGTACTCGACAACCATGACCATCAAGAGCGGTGCTGAAATCGGATCACTCCAGCTTGTTTCTACAGATGTTGAATTCCTCATCATCGAGGAAGGAGCAAAAGTCGGCAAGATTACCTGCGAAGGGGTTGAATACACCTATCAGGAACTCAGGGCCGCAATGGGATTGTAATGTACAGCGGACTTAGCGAATACATCTACGACTGCATCGTTCCAAAATATGCAGGATTCGACGATGCCCACAAGGAGGACCATGCCCTGGCCGTAATGGAACAGGCCATGAAGATTCTTGACGGAAAAGAAGCATGGACGGCAACTCAGGATCAAGTAGAACAGATATGGAAGACTGTCGTAAACAGGGACATGCTCCTTACGGCAGCGGCCTGCCATGACCTTGGACTGATAAACGGCAGAGAAAACCACCATCTTGATTCGGGAACACTTATACGTTCAGACGAAAGACTCAGGGAATGGTTCAGCGATGCTGAGATTGAAACGATCGCTCAAGCTGCCGAAGACCATAGAGCCTCAGGCAAGAACGTTCCTCGCAGCATCTACGGAATGATTGTAGCAGAAGCTGACCGGCTTATAGACGGAGACACAATAATACGCCGAACAATCCAATTCGGGCACAAACACTATCCGGAGCTGGACAGAAAGGGACACATTGAACGAGCTGCAGCCCATCTCCTTGAAAAGTATGGTCGCGGAGGCTACTTGAAACTATGGGTACCTTGGAGCGACAACGCAGCCAGACTTAATGCACTGCAGGATCTGATAGACGATCGCGAAGCACTCATAAAGGAAATAGAAAAGAGAATGCCACTGTAATCAGTGGCTTTTCTTATATTCAGAACAGATTTCCAGAAGCTGCTCACCATATTTACGGAAGCTTGCTTCACCGAAGCCTTTGATAGCCAAGAGTTCTTGCCTGGTCGATGGAATGAGTGTCGCAATCTGTATCAGCGTGCTCTGATGCATGATCGTATATGCCGGAACGTTGTCTGCCTTGAATCTGTCTGAGCGCCACTGCTGCAGCCTGTCTCTCAATTCTTCATTCACTATGCCTGGTTCATCTGCAGCACGCGTGACCTTGCGGAGCTTTCTGCGTCTTGCTAGATTCCTGTCCTGAAGATGACACTCAGTACGTACCCGGCAAACAGTATCTATACCAAACTCTCCCCTCTCGAAATTCTCAAGAGAATTGAATATTATATCCACTTCAGTGAGAAGTTCCTCCAGAACATCGTTGACCTTCTTCTTCGTCTCTTTATTATCTATCTCCAGACCTATAATATCCATGACCGCATCACGGACGGTGCGGATCATCGGCAGGAAATATCCTGTCGCCTTTGTAAGTCTTTCCTTAAGATACATATCATCCTGTGCCTGGCTACTCTCTATGTTCTTCAGTTGCTGACGGAATGTATCGGCAACCTTTGCTGCATCGTGCAGAGCCTTTGACGCTGACTCCATACCGGCATAAAGCTCGGGATAAGTCTCAGACAGCACACCTCTCCAGAGTTTGAGCATATACCTGAGGGATGAGCAGGCACCATTGAAGTCAAACACCGAACGATACTGGTCGAACGCATAACCTCTTTCTTCAAGCTCAACCCTACAAGACACCGTCTCCAGCGGCATGAAACCCTCATTGAAGGCAGCCACATGCATATCCCTATATATACCTGAAGACGTGATCGGAGACTCAAGGGTTATTCCTTCCAGAGAACGGCAGCGCGACAATGCCACATACACCTGTCCGAATGCGAATGCAGCTCCTGCATCAATGATCACATTATCGAATGTCAATCCTTGGCTTTTGTGAATCGTTATCGCCCACGCTATCCTGAGAGGAAGCTGGCGGAAAGTTCCGACAACATTCTGACAGATTTCCCCCGATTCGTCATCGAGTTCATATTGTGTGTTAGGCCATTCCACAGGAGTAACATCTATCATTTCCCCATTACTGTCGGAAACCGTCACCACACCTTTCGCAATCTTCTCGACCTTCGCCAGCTTACCATTATAATACTTACCTTCGGAATCATTTCTGATAAACATTACCTGAGCACCAGGCTTAAGCTCCAGCACCTCATCTGCAGGATATGAATGTTCAGGAAAATCGCCTTCTATCTGAGCTGTAAAAAGAGATGGGTCATCCGGAAGTTCCGCCAGTTTCCGGCTGTTCACTTCATCAGCGCGCACGTTATGAGTAGTGAGCCTTATCGGTTCTGTTCCGTCCTCCTGCTTTACCGGAGGCACACCTACGCGTTCATTTATCTTACGCAGCAGCTGCGGAGTCATCCGGTCTTCCCTGACAGCATTTAGAATATCCAGGAATTCGGCATCCTTCTGACGGTGGACCTTCTGCAGTTCAATGGTAACATATGACAGACGTTCCAAGGCCTTGGAATGAAAGAAATACGGAGACTGATAGACCTGCGACATATAATGACGTTCAGTATCCTTCACAACCGGAGAAAGCTGCTGGGCATCGCCTATCATAAGAAGCTGGACACCACCGAAAGGCTTGTCATTGTGACGGTATTTCCTGAGAGTCATGTCGACTGCATCAAGCAGGTCTGCACGGACCATCGAGATTTCATCTATGATCAGAAGATCAAGAGTACGGATTATCTTCACCCTTTCCTTACGAAGGCTCCTATAGCGCTCAGGCATTTGATACTCCGTAATAAGTTCCTTTACATCAGGAAGATACGGACAGAGAGGAAGCTGAAAGAAGGAATGTATCGTCGAACCTCCGGCATTGATTGCAGCCACCCCGGTCGGAGCCAGAACAACAAACCTCTTTGCAGTTGTCTGCGTTATATATTTCAGGAATGTAGTCTTTCCTGTCCCTGCCTTTCCTGTCAGAAAAACTGACCGCCCCGTGGCCTTGACATATCTCTCGGCCATCTCAAAAATCACATCCTTCTCCATATACATTCATTTTATCCGACACTTGCAGACCGCGAGCAGTTTGCCTAAGTTTTTGCACTTAGTCCCCCTCATTTTGTGGGGACCGCGAGCAATTTGCCCCTGAAAATGCTGCAGGTCTCCTTATATCAAGGAAACTAAGGTATCAATTTCCTTGTCAGTGGTAGTCCATCCTGTCACAAAACGCACAACACTCTCCTTCTCTCCGCGAGGGCCCCACATCTCAAAGCTGACATTTTCCTGCAACCTGTCCACAACCTCATTCGGAAGTCTGAAGAACTGCTGGTTGGTAGGTGAATCCACAACCACCTCGTATCCGGCAGCAACAAAAGCCTCTTTGAGATGAATCGCCTTTTGAACAACACCTCTTGAAATCTCGTGGTAGAGATTGTCCGTAAACAATGTCTCGAACTGGACACCAAGCAGACGGCCCTTTGCCATAAGTGCACCATGCTGCTTGATCAGCGGGACAGGATGTCTCATGATGTCCGGATTGGTAATGACCACCGCCTCGCCGAACAAGGCGCCAACCTTTGTGCCTCCTATATAGAACACGTCACTCAATCTGGCAATGTCAGCCAGAGTGACATCATTTCCCTGAGCTGCAAGGCCGTAGCCGAGACGGGCACCATCGATGAACAAAGGAATGCCTGCATTGCGGCATACCTCACTGAGAGCTTCAAGCTCATTCAGTGAATATACGGTACCATACTCCGTCGGGAATGAAATGTACAGCATTCCAGGAGCCACCATATGCTCATATGTATCATCAGCATAGAAGTTCCCGATATAGTTCCTGACATCCTCGGCCTTGACTTTTCCCTCATGAGAAGGGAGCGTAAGGATCTTATGTCCGGTCGCCTCGATTGCTCCTGACTCGTGTACGTTTATATGTCCGCTTTCTGCAGCCATCACACCCTCATGATGATCCAGAACTCCGTCTATTACGGTTGCATTCGTCTGTGTACCGCCCACAAGGAAATACACTCTTGCATCAGGAGCATCACATGCCTTCTTCACCAGCTCCTTGGCACGTGCAGTATATTCATCACTGCCGTAGCCAACTGTCTGCTCTGCATTTGTCTGCACAAGGCGCTCCATCACCTTAGGATGGGCTCCTGCCATATAATCTGTATCAAAATATATCATGTCCTTTAATTTTAATGTAGGCATCCCGCGGTGCACCGTCTGCAAGGTAGATGACCCCGCACTCAGTGAATCCATATTTATTGAGAATATGCTTCATGATCCTGTTATCACGATGAGTATCAATCCTTATGATGCGGCACCCCTCTGAGGCAATGTGTTCAAACGCCCAGTCAAGCATCTCTCTGGCAACGCCACGTCCAGGAGACGAAGCAGCAATCCTATGAATCACATAATAAGGTTCTTCATTCGGCCACTCCCCTTCAATCCTGAGGTAAGTCGGATCCGGACCTGGAATCAGAGCCATGGTTCCTATCAGTTCATTCCCCTCGCAAAGGACATGACAGTGCCCGGCATCAACATCGGCCTTCACAATCTCCTTTGAAGGATAACCGCCATTCCATTGGTTCAGGTTACCGCTCTCACGCATAATCATCTTCGCCCCCTCAAAGATACGCATCAGAGCCTCAATATCCGAACATGTCGCCAATCTTACTTCCATACTGTACCTTATACAAGTGACACAGGCTCGACATGGCGCACAAAGGCCTCAGCTGCCTTGCAGCGGCACTCTATGCCTCGGAACTGCTCCATAGGGATGTGCCAGTCATCCATAACACTCTGGAGCTTCTGGCTTGCATGGCAATAACAGGCCTGGTGTTTACGCTCACGTGTGGTTGTGATGTCTACAAAGTCTGTAGGATGGAACATCTGGGTCTGCGTACCGGTCATCACCTCGAAATAATACAGATCGAAACAGCGGCCAAGACGTCTCCACGAGTCAAGCACCAGAATTCCGCAGGCAGCATGATCGCGATGACCGTCTATAGGCCAATGAGTTATCACGACATCCGGTTTCTCACGCTCCAGCATCTCACGCATTTCCTGATAGCGATTGCGGTTGACCTCTGTACTGCCGTCAATCTGGCTCAGGAAAAGGGCTCTTGCACCTGTCACCTCACATGCAGCTTTTGCCTCAGCCTCACGGATTGCGGCCGCTTCATCATGACTCTTGCCTTTTATGCCGGCTTCTCCCCTGGTCAGATAGACGCTGACAACTTCGTGTCCGGCATCCGAAAGCAGACACATCGTGCCGCCCGCTGCGGTTTCCGGATCATCAGGATGCGCTCCGATGACCATTATCTTCTTACGGTTCCTCCGGGAAACCTTTGCCACCTTATCTTTAGCTGACACACTCAACGGAATCCCGCCAAGAATAGATATCGCCGCCACACTGCCGGCTGTCTTAAGCATATCTCTCCTGTTCATATGGTTGTCTGTTTACTAACATTCTCAAAGATAAGAATAATTCTTCATCCGACACAACACAAAAGAGACCTGGTGCAGTTTTATGGTCTAAATGCACCAGGTCCCCCTAAAATCCGACGGACCGCGAGCATTATACCCGCAAAATTGCCCGCGGTCTCATAACCCAAAAGAGACACCCCGAAAGGATGTCTCCGTAACCATTTGGTAATAAGATTCCGAGGAATCCCATCATCTCAACGTGTGCTGGAACTGATGAAGAACCTGCGAACTGTGCGTCAGAGTGCATACGACCCATAGTGTCGGTCACTCGCTCAGATCTGAATATCAGCGTTTGCCTTATGAACCACTAAAGCCCTGCAAACCACTGTATTATATCAGAATATGATTGCAGCACTTTAAATGTACCGCCCATATCACTTTCAAATGTACCGGGTATATCAGAATGAAATGTACCATCTGTATCACTTTGAAATGTACCGCCTGTAGCGGAATCAAATGTACCCCCTGTTAACCAGTGCCAGCA
>JBGUTV010000030.1:0-26942 GCA_045133255.1 Candidatus Cryptobacteroides sp. | reverse complement strand
ATAAATTGTGGATTCATAGAGACTGACATATTCGCTGTCAGTCTTTTTTTTGTTATGGAGTGTGGCGGGCGGATGGCAGGCATTGCGGAGGACTCCGTTCGCTTCGCTCACTCCGGCCCCTCCCACAATCTACTTCGTCCCACTTCGCGGAACTCGTATCTTGCGGGCCCCTCCCCCTGCCCGTGTCCGGGGGTGGACACGCCTCCGCAATACCTGCCATCCCCCCTTCATCCCATATGACAAAAAAAGAGGAAGCCTTACGACTTCCTCTTTTAGGGTGCCCTATGGGATTCTTTCGCTTTGCTCAAGCGACTTCGTCGATGACGAACCCACATGGGTTCTCATCCCATATGACAAAAAAAGAGGAAGCCTTGCGACTTCCTCTTTTGGGGTGCCCTATGGGATTCTTTCGCTTTGCTCAAGCGACTTCGTCGATTACGAACCCACATGGGTTCTCATCCCATATGACAAAAAAAGAGGAAGCCTTACGACTTCCTCTTTAGGGTGCCCTATGGGATTCGAACCCATGACATTCAGAACCACAATCTGACGCTCTAACCAACTGAACTAAGGGCACCATGTTGGTTTAAGGACTGCAAAGATACGCAAAATTTTCTTTCCTGCAACATTTTGCACTCAATTTCTTTCAATGGAGGAAAATCTTTTGCTATATTTGAGGTGCATTAAAGGAAAAGTTATGGCAAGAGAAATCAAGTTCTCCCTTGTTTACAGGGATATGTGGCAGTCATCAGGAAGATATGTTCCTACTGTGTCTCAACTTAAGGAAGTCGCTCCGGCAATCATTGATATCGGTTGCTTCGACAGGGTGGAGACCAATGGAGGTGCATTTGAGCAGGTCAATCTTCTTTTCGGTGAGAACCCGAATAAGGCTGTGCGTGAATGGACTGCGCCCTTCCATAAGGCCGGAATCCAGACGCATATGCTTGAGAGGGGACTCAATGCATTGCGCATGAATCCTGTTCCGGCGGATGTCAGGGAACTTATGTACAAGGTCAAGAAAGCTCAGGGTACAGATATCTCCCGCTCTTTCTGTGGACTGAATGACCATCGTAATCTTCGTCTTAGCGTGGAGTATGCGAAGAAGGCTGGTATGATTTCTCAGGTTGCGCTTTCCATAACGAATTCTCCTGTTCACACGGTCGAATATTATATGGGTGTTGTGGACAAGGTGGTCGAGTATGGATGTGACGAGATATGTCTCAAGGATATGGCGGGCGTGGGCCGTCCTTCGTTCCTGGGTGAACTGACAAGGCAGATCAAGAAGAAATATCCTCACATTGCAGTGCAGTACCACGGTCATTGCGGACCTGGTTTCTCTCCTGCATCCATGTTGGAGGTGGCGCGTGCGGGTGCAGACTATCTGGATGTCGCTGTTGAACCTCTTTCTTGGGGTAAGGTTCATCCGGATGTCATAACTGTCAGGGAGATGCTCAAGGCTGATGGTTTCCAGGTCAAGGATCTTAATATGGATGCCTATATGGAGGTGCGTGGACTCACGCAGAAGTTTATTGATGAGTTCCTGGGTTATTGGATTGATCCGAACAACTCGCAGATGAGTTCGCTTCTTGTGGGCTGCGGTCTGCCTGGCGGTATGATGGGCTCTATGATGGCGGACCTCAAGGGCTTTCACGGTGCCATCAATGCTTCTCTTCGCGCCCAGGGCAAGGCGGAACTTTCGCTTGACCGTCTGATGGTGATGCTGTTCCAGGAAGTCGAATATGTCTGGCCGCGTCTTGGCTACCCTCCTCTTGTAACGCCTTTCAGCCAGTATGTCAAGAACACTGCTCTTATGAATCTTATGGCCCAACTCAAGGGACAGCCTCGCTGGACTACGATTGACAAGGATACGTGGAATATGATTCTCGGAAAGATGGGTAAACTCCCTGGTGAACTTGCTCCAGAAATCGTTGCTCTTGCGAAGAGCAAGGGACTGGAATTCTATACAGGAACTCCTCAGGAGGCATTTCCGAATGAACTCGACAGGTTCCGTGCCATGATGAAGGAGGAAGGATGGGACTTCGGTCAGGATGATGAGGAACTCTTTGAGTTTGCAATGCACGAGAGGCAGTATCGTGACTATAAGAGCGGAGTTGCAAAGGAACGTTTCAATGCCGATCTTGAGGCTGCGCGTGCCAAGGCAGGTGCTCCGATAATTGTGGAACGTCCTGTGGTAGAGGTCCCTAAGTTTGATGTTGATGCTATTGTGGCTAAGTTCCCTGATGCCGTGCCGGTGCAGGCTCCCGTCAAGGGTCAGCTGATGTGGCAGGTGGATGTGGATGATGCATCGACAGCCCCTGTTGTCGGTGCGGAGGTCAAGGCTGGCGAACCGATGTCCTTTGTGCAGACGTACTATGGTTTTGAGGAAGTCGTTCCAGCTGTCTCGGGAAGGGTTGTTGCCGTCTGTGCAAAACAGGGAGACATGGTCGCCAAAGGTGAAATTCTTGCCTTTGTCAAATAAAAAATCCGTTCATATTTGTTTCTTTGGTAAAATGATGCCTATGGGGTGTTGTTTTGCCAGATGAGTCTTGCTTATTTGGCTCGTGTTGGCTACCTTTGCGAATTACGCGTCTGGCCTGTGGCCAGCCACTCGGAAAAGCAAAATCTATAACACTTATTAATATGAACACAAGAAAAAATCTTGCAGCAGAAGGCCTCGTCTATGAGGCTCCAGCAGTCATTTCGCTTGACATTGTCAGCGAAGGAGTACTCTGCCAGAGCGGCGAGTTCAATTTGAATGATTGGACAACCGATGATGAGGCTCTTGAATTCTAACATTAACCCCTAAAAAAATTAAAGATTATGAAGAAGATTTTATCATGGGGTCTTATGTTGGCAGCAGCATTCACCCTTACAAACTGTGCTAAGGAAATTACTAATCCTGATCAGCAGCCTGAAGCAACAGGTTATCCATTCGAAGTTTCTGCATCTGTAGTTGACACTAAGACTGCCAATGACGGCATGTCTACCAAGTGGGTTGCAGGTGACCAGATCAACCTTTTCCACGCTGTCTGCGACATGACAGAGTACAAGAATGACGGTGCATTCACTATCAGCAACGCTGATGCATCTAAGTTCGGCGGTTCTATCTGCGAGGCTCTCGACCCAACTGAAGAGTATGACTGGTATGCATTCTATCCGTATACTTCAGCTCTTGAGACTCCAAAGAACACTACAGTTGCAATCAATATCGGAACAGGTCTTGTTCAGAACGGTTATAACAGCATGGCACATCTTGCTGGCGAGGCTATGCCTCTTTACGGTAAGGCTGTAGCTGTACCGGGAGCAGACATGCCTGCAATCACAATGTCTCAGCTTGCTTCTGTTCTTGCAGTTAACGTTACCAACAACACTGATGCTCCAATCGTAGTGGAGGAGGTTTCATTCTTTGCTGACGGAAATAACATTTCAGGAACATTCTATGTTGACTTCTCTGGTGAGAAGGTTACATATAAGCCAGCTCAGGCTCTTACTACAGCAACAGTTACAGTTGCTAATCCAACCAGCCTTGCTGTGGGTGCAACTGCTACAGTTTATATTCCGATTGCACCATTCGGTGGTTATGAAGATGACACTATGACTCTTACAGTCAATGATCTTACAAAGGAAATCTTCCTTAGCAAGGATGTTGATTTTACAGCCGGAAGAATCAAGAATCTTAACTTCTCGTATGTAGTTGAGGAAGAGCCGGAGCCAGAGTTGCCAAGCGGCCTCTCAACATTGTATACTGCAATCACTTCAACAGCACAAAGTACTCTTAATTCATTTGAAATCAATGTAACTGATGCGATTGTTACCTATGTAAACGGTAATAACGCTTATGTGGAAGATGCAACAGCAGGTATTTTGATTTACAAGTCATCTCACGGCTTAAAAGCTGGTGATAAGTTGAACGGTACTTTGTCAGGAAAGGGTTGGGTGAGATATGGTGTAGCTCAGATTACAGAATTCAGTCTTACAGGCATCACTAAAGAATCCGGTGCTGAGATCCCAGTGACTGTTGTGTCTGTCGCTGACCTTCTGAATGACTATAAGTCTTATGTCAGCAAAAGAATTCAGATTGTTGACGCAACAGTGACCGATGGTGTGATAGGTCTTACTGACAGGAATGGAGTTGTTAAGCAGGGAGATAAGACAGTCAATCTCTATAATAATACCTCAAGCGTAAACTTTGCAGGTACTTCGGTTGTCGATTTCTACGCATATCCTTCATACTATAATACAACAAAGCAGCTGGCTACTTGGGAGACTCCAACAACTAAGAAAGTAGCAACACCTGAAATTGCATGTGCAAGCAATGTTGTAACAATTACATGTGGTACACCTAGCGCTACAATCTATTGTTCTGTGGATGGCGGTGAATATGCACAGTATTCAGCTCCGATTGAAATTTCAAAGACTGTAGTTGTAAAGGCTTACGCAACAATGGATGGTGCGGCAAATTCAGAGGAGGCTACTGTAGAATGCGAGTGGGTGGATCCTTCTACTCTTCCGACAACTGCTACAGCTACGCTTTCATTTGCAAGCACGGCTCAGAGAACAACCTTCACTACTTCTAAGCAGGTGTGGGAGCAGAATGGTATTGTTTTGACTAATGATAAGGGCTCATCTACAAGCAACGTCGCTGACTATGCAAATCCGGCTCGTTTCTATAAGAGCTCAAAGATTACAATCACCATGACAGGCAAGACAATTACAGAGATTAAGTTTGTTTGTAATTCTTCTTCTTATGCAACTGCATTGAAGAGTTCACTTCCATCTGGTAATACTGTTGTTGTCAGCGGCAGTAATGTCACAGTCACTCTCGCTACCCCTGCTGAGTCATTCGTAATCAGTTCACTTTCAGGTGGCCAGGTTAGAATGAATAGCCTTACAGTTACATACAACAACTAGTCTTCCTTAAACCAAAGGAAACCGCATAAAGAGTTCGGCAGGGAAGTCCCTGTCGGGCTCTTTTGCAAAAATGATTCAAAGGAAATGATTTTATAGTTCCAGGGATGGAGAAAAGAAGAAAGATTTGGATAATAGTGGCGGTGGTGCTGGCGATTTGTGCGGTACTGCTGCTGCTTTATGTTCTGACGGGATGCGGTTCTGCAAGAAAGGTTTCTGCGGTTGATGCGGACAGACCTGCGGACAGTGTTGTGGCTGGTGTTCCGGCGCCTGATGAGGAGACCGTAGTGCCGGCACTTGCTCAGCCTTGGCTGGAGCTCCCTGGCTCCGGCAGCGCCCTGACTGACAAGGATGACCTTTACATTCAGACTCATTGGGCTCAGATGCAGGGACGTTCCCAGAGAAACTATTCATATGTCTATGACGATGACGTCTTTGCTTCATATTGGGTGGCCTATCCTCTCTGTGCGGCACATGTGACCACGGGTAGGGAAGAGGTCTGGGGCTATGATCCGAAGGTGCCTCGTGAGGGCCAGACAAGTGTGTCTAAGGGTTATGGTGCGAATATCCCTACGAAGAACTATCCAAAGAATTTCTATGCACGAGGACATCAGCTCCCTAATGCAGACAGGAATGCTGTTCCTGAAATGCAGGCCCAGACATATTATTCGACTAATATGACACCTCAGATCCAGAATGGATTCAACGGTGGCATCTGGGCAAAGCTTGAGGCGGCAGTTCGTGAGTGTATTCCTCAGGGCGATACCCTGTATGTCGTTACAGGAGCTACATTCAGAAAGGTTGGCGAGGATGTAAGTGTCTCCACCATCCTCAATAAGAACGACGGCAAGGAGCTTCCGGTTCCTAACTATTACTGGAAGGCTGTCCTTAAGGTGAAACGTGATCAGAATCAGCCGGTTTCAGCATTGACAATCGGTTTCTGGCTTCCTCATGATGACCTTAAGGGCTTTACATATGACGCATATACCGTGTCTGTGGACCAGATTGAAGAGTGGACAGGCTTTGACTTGTTCGTGAATCTTCCGGACGGGGCGGAGACGCAGGCGGAAAGCAATGCGGACTGGACTGATTTTATAAATTATTAAATAATTGAATATGAAAACAATACATAATGTTATAAGGGTTCTTGGCGCTGTCGTTCTTATGGTATGTATGGCTGCTTGTGAGAAGCCAGGTGCGGATCCTGTGCTGCCGGAGGACGATACCGACAAGGATGATTCGTCGGAAGTAGTCACTCCTCCTTCGGAAGGTGAGGATGATGGTAAGGATGAGGCTCCGTCATATTATGTAAAGGTCGTTCAGTCATATGATGACTGGACGGGAGAATATCTCCTGACATATTCGACATCAAGCTCGGTTACGGTATTCAATTCGTGGACTGGAGAGGATAAGGGCGCTTCCACAGTGGATCTGTTCTCAAAACTTGGCCCTGACGGCATTCCGGCAGCTGAGGGTGATCCGTATAAGGCCGTATTCGCAAAAGTAGGCAATTACTACAGCATATATATTACCGGAATCGGTTATGTCGGCTGCGAGTCAAATGCAAATACCATATCAAAGAGTTCGTCTGCTCCGACTTCGTCAGACACAGACTATCTTTGGAATCCTACATTCAAGAGCGGAATCTGGCTTACCAATGCCGCTTATTCGAGAAGGATTCAGTGGAATTCGGATGCAAACATATTCCGTTGCTATACTGGAAATCTGAAGGAAGTGACTTTGTACCGCAGGAGCAAGGCCTCGGACGGAAGCACTCCAACTCCAACGCCTGATCCAGACCCGACACCGGACCCAGATCCAGACCCGACACCGGACCCTGATCCGACTCCGGATCCCGATCCAACACCAGACCCGGACCCGACGCCGGATCCTGTTCCTGGTGCAAGCGGAAAGTACGGCTGGTATGAACTTCCGACTATCAGCTACAGTCAGTCAGGAAGCTACCTGATCGACAATTCAGACAAGAATCTCTATTATGCGCATCATCTCTGTGCAGGCAATGAAAAAGGTCCTGGCGGAAAGCAGGCGCGTAACTACACCGTGTGCTACAGCGCTGAGCATCACTGCCCTGTGTGGGTGGCTGCCCCAAGACATAAGATGTACGAGAGCGGTGCAAGCAGGACAGATGCCTATGGAAAGGATCCTAGCATACCGTCTGATATCCAGTATAATTCAAAATCTACAGGCGGAAGCTGCAATAAGGGACATATGCTCGGTTCTGCGGAGCGCCTGTCGTCTACTGCAACCAACAAGCAGGTCTTCTATTATACCAACATAGCGCCTCAGTACAGTTCGACCTTCAACACCGGAGGCGGCGGATGGAATACTCTCGAAGACTGGGTGGACGGCAAGGTGTGTTCAGATACTCTTTATGTTGTCATCGGAACATATTTCGATAAATATACCGACCGTCGCGGCTATGCGGATTCTCCAGCTACCATATCCTTCGGCGGCAGAAACGACGTCCACAGGCCGACCATGTTCTATTACATCCTGATGAGGACCAAGAAAGGAAATACCGGCAAGGCGCTTTCTCAGTGCAGCACTTCAGAAATCATGTGCGCTGCATTCGTACGCAGTCACGCTACTCCTAAGGGTGTGTCCGTCAGCGAGAAGGATATGATGTCCGTGAGCGATCTTGAAAAGATCACCGGCTTCAGTTACTTCCCTAATGTGCCGCAGGCACCAAAAAACACCTACAATGCCTCCGAATGGGGGTTGTAGGTGTTTCCCTAAGTTTTGATGCTTATGCTTATCTGACCTGTGCGGCTGTCTTTGTCTTGATATGAAGCGGTGCGTGCTCGAATGAGTCTTTGCTGTAGAGAAACTCTCTTGTCTTGTCTTCAACTTTTGCACTCCAGGCGAAGTCTGTTATTATGTGTGACTTCCATTTGAGTACGATCTTCGCCTCTTTTTCTTCGATGAGGTCCGCGATAGGGAAGCTTACGTAGCTGCCTGCGAATCCCCAACTTACAGAATCGTCTGACATTGTGCTTACTTCCGGTACGGTTTCAGTTGTCTCTTTCTGCTTGAATGTCTCTCCGAATGCATTGTGGTGAAGGGCGAATGTGTAGGTTCCTTCAGTGCTTGCGCTGTCGTCAAGTACAAGGTTTACCATGTGCTTGCTGTCCTTGAGCATAGGGTCTATCTGGATCTCAAAGACTACATACATGTTGAGATATCCGCCTGATACCCAGTACTGTTCGATGTGTATAGGGTCCTGTACCTTCTTGTCTGAATCTTCCGCAATGGCGCTGGCCATCACCGGAGCCTTTGTCAGAACAGTATCAAGATATGTGACTCTGACGTCGTATTCCTTCTCTCCTGTCTGTCTGAGGACATCACACTGCATTATGCCTCTTCTGAATTTGTCGAAGTTGATCTTTGCGTTTATTTCAACAAGATTGAATGTGTTTCCCTGGTCACTGATGAACTTGCCGTTCACTCGGTTTCCCATAGTCACGTTTCCGTATCTGAGCGTCTCGTCCTTCTTGCAGGAAACCATATTGAACAGAATCAATCCTGCGATGGTGTAAAAAATGATGCTTTTGAATAATTTCATATAATTCCAATTAATTGTGCCGCATATAGATGCTTTATATGATCAAATCGTTGCATTTGCCGAGCAAACTGATTAAATTTGGAATCCTAACCGCGCCTTAGGGCATTTAAGTAACCGCATAATGATAACATTCCTTGTTGCTGTCCTGCTTCTGGTTGCAGGCTATTTCGTATATGGAAAGGTAGTCGAGCGCTATCTTGATGTAGACCCTTCAAGAAAGACTCCTGCGTATGAAAAGGCTGATGGTGTTGACTTTACACCTATTCCTACATGGAAAGTCTTTGTAATCCAATTCCTCAATATTGCCGGCCTTGGCCCTATCTTCGGTGCAGTTACCGGTGCCGCATATGGCCCTGCTGCATATCTCTGGATTGTCTTCGGCTGCATATTCATGGGTGCTGTCCATGATTTCTTTGCCGGAATGATGTCGATTCACAATGGCGGTGTCAATATGCCGGACATTACTTCAAAGTACCTTGGCAAAGGCATGAAGGGCATCATGAACTTCGTAGTTGCCTTCCTTCTTATGGCAGTAGGTGTTTCGTTCGTGATCGGCCCGTCAGGACTCATGGCTAACCTTACTGGCTGGGATAAGGAAGTGTGGCTCTATATAATCTTCGGATACTATATTCTTGCAACTCTTCTCCCTGTGGATAAGATAATAGGTTCTATCTATCCTTTTATGGGAGCGATTCTGCTTTTCATGGCCTTCGGCATCGGGGCCGCAATGGTGGTCGGAGCGCTGAACGGTTCAGTCGAGATGGTGGAGCTTACACCTTCGGTACTGAAGAACTGGCATTTCAATCCTGAGAGCAACCTTATCTTCCCGATGATGTTCATCGTGATTTCCTGTGGTGCAATCTCCGGCTTCCATGCCACTCAGTCTCCGATGATGGCGCGATGTCTCAAGAATGAGAAGCATGCTCGTCCTGTCTTCTATGGAGCTATGATAGCAGAGGGTGTTGTCGCAATGATCTGGGCAACTGCAGCAATGGCATACTTCGGCGGTCCTGAAGGTCTCAATGCTGCAATGTCTGACACAGGAATAGAGATTAACGGACAACTGATCAGAAACGCTCAGGCAGCAGATCTTGTCGATCTCATCTGCAAGAGCTGGTTGGGTAAGGTAGGAGCCGTCATCGCCATCTTAGGTGTTGTCATCTGTCCGGTCACTTCTGGTGATACGGCTTTCAGAAGCCTTAGACTTTCCATTGCGGATATGCTCAAGATAGACCAGAAACCTATCTTCAAGAGACTGATGGTCTGCCTTCCTGTATTTGTGGCTGCATTCTTCTTCTGCAAGGTGGATTTCTCGACTGCCTGGAGTTATCTCGGAATTGCAAATCAGACTCTTGCGGCTCTGGTGATGTGGACGGGCGCAGCCTATCTTGCTTCCAAGAAAAGACCGCACTGGATGTGTTCCATCCCTGCAACATTCCTTACCTTCATCTGTATATGCTTCATAATGATCTCACCGCTCGGATTCCATCTCCAGCCGGTGGTCGGTTATGTCACAGGTATGTGTGCGGCTCTTGCAGCTTTTGTCTTCTGCATTGTGAAGTGTGCCCGCAAGAATACTCTTTAGACAGTATACTTTCTCTTCGTCGGACGTCCGATGATCTGAATGTCGATACCTTCGACCTTATAGCCTTTGAATCTCTTGCGTCCCAGATGCGAATGGATCATGGTTATGAGGTCGTCATCCAATACATCCTTGTAAGTGTGGTTCTCCTGGTCGTATAGGTGGCAGTGATAGAATGTGTTGACGTCGAAGTACATCTTGTTGTTGGAACTCATCCTGTGGTGGTAGATTCCCAACAAGGCAAGCTGAGAAAGAATATTGTATACGGATGCTACAGTCACCTTGGCTTTTCCCTGCTTCTGGATTTCCTCTGTCACCATGTCGGCGCATGCATGTCCGAGTGCGATCATCGCCTCGTGCACTGCCAGTCTCTGTGGAGTGGCCTTGAGTGAATGTTTCTTGAGGATCTCTTTGAATTCCTCTATTGTCGGGCATCTGTGTGTATTCATAAATTTCGGATTAGGCTGCAAAGTTAGAAATAATTTTTAGAAATTCAAAATTAGAAAAATATTCGGATGATTTTTCTCTCTTTCGCTGAAAATTGGTAATTTTGCGCCCGTTTGAATTGCATACACTTATGTTCAGGAATTATGAGACATATGCCCTCGTGACCGGGGCTGCGTCCGGAATGGGACGGATTTATGCTGACAGGCTTGCAGCAAAAGGATATAATCTTGTGCTGGTCGACATCAATGCCAAGGGACTTGATGAGACCGCTGAAATAGTAAAGGCTACCGTTGCGTCTTCATCTGATATTCCGGAAGAACTCAAGAAGGCCTTCAAGGTGCTTCCTGTTGTTCAGGATCTTTCAGTCATTGATGCTGCTGACCGTATCTGGGAGAAGACCGATGCGGAAGGATGCGTTGTCGAGGTGCTTGTGAACAATGCAGGTGTGATGTATTGTCAGGGTATTGCCGAGACTTCCGAGAGAATGCTCAAGCTTATCATGATGGTACATATGAATACGCCGCTTCTGCTGTGCCGTAAATATGTGAACGGCATGAAGGAGCGTGGCTGCGGCTATATACTCAACATTTCTTCTCTGGCAGCCTGGATGTCATGGCCGGGAATCGGCATGTACGGAAACACCAAACGATTCGTGAGGGATTATTCACGCGAGCTGAGAATTGAATGCCAGAAGACAGGCGTGAGAGTCACCAATGCATACTTTGGAGCGGTAGATACCCCGCTTATCCCGTTGAAGGACAGCCTCCGTAAGCTGGCAAGAAACCTTATGGTGATGATCAGCCCTGAGAAGGCGGTCGACAAGGCGCTGAGAGCTACTTTCAGAGGACGCAGAGGCACCATGCCGGGTTTCCTCAACAAACTTTTCTGGCCTTTCATCGTGATTCTGCCTGACTGTCTGCTGGGATGGATCTACAGAAAGGTTAAGCATCTCCTTAAGAAGGTCTGATTTTTGCTACATTGCAGGGCTTTTTGCTTTATAAATACAAAAACAATCGTATATTTGTAAGTTGCGCAATTTATGGATATGAAGGAAACAATCAAATGTCTTATCATAGGTGGTGGTCCTGCGGGATACACTGCCGCCATTTATGGAGCAAGGGCTGATATGGCTCCTGTTCTTTATGAGGGTATCCAGCCTGGCGGCCAGCTTACAACTACAACAGATATAGAGAATTTCCCCGGATTCGAAAACGGAATCGACGGTACTCAGCTGATGAATACGATGAAGGCTCAGGCTGTGCGCCTTGGGGCTGACCTGAGAAACGGTATCGTGACTTCAGCAGATCTTTCAGAGAGACCTTTCAAGGTTGTCGTGGATGGCGAAAAGGAGATTCTTGCAGAGACTCTCATCATTGCCACAGGCGCTACGGCGAAATATCTCGGCCTTCCGTCAGAGACAAAGTTCAAGGGGCTGGGTGTGTCTGCCTGTGCCACATGTGACGGTTTCTTCTACAGAAAGAAGACCGTAGCAGTTGTTGGTGGAGGTGATACTGCATGTGAGGAGGCGACCTATCTGGCAGGTCTGTGCAAGAAGGTGTATATGATCGTCCGCAGGGATGTCCTCAGGGCTTCTCAGGCTATGCAGGAGAGGGTGATGTCAACAGAGAATATTGAGATCCTCTGGAACTGCAATACTCAGGAGGTGTTGGGAGATGACTACGGGGTAACTGGAGCAAGGCTGGTCAGAAAGGACGGAGAGGTATTCGACATCGCTCTTGACGGTTTTTTCCTTGCTATCGGCCATCATCCTAATTCGGAACTTTTCAGCCAGTGGGTGAATGTAGATAAAGAAGGCTACATCATTACGGACGGTCGTACATCGAAGACCAACGTGGAGGGAGTGTTCGCTGCCGGTGATGTTCAGGATCCTCTTTACAGACAGGCCATTACAGCAGCAGCTTCGGGATGCCGTGCCGCCCTTGATGCCGAGAAATTCCTTAAGATGAAATAAAGATACAGAACATACAGATGAAAATCAGAAACCTTATTCTGGCGATAATCGCCATAGCTGCAATGTCATCCTGCAAGTCGCAGTATGAACTGCTTCTCAACGGTAACGATGCCGATGCGAAATATAAGGCAGCATTCGAATATTTCAACAACAGGAAATACAGCAGGGCTGCCTCTCTGTTCGAGTCTCTGGCGGTGCTTACCAACGGAACCGAGAGGGATGACACCGTGAGATATTACTGGGGATTGAGCAATTACAATTTCAAGGATTACTACACAGCGGAGACAAATTTCGAGCAGTTCGTGGAGAGTTATCCTCGCAGTCCGTTTGCTGAGGATGCGAGATTCCTCCGCCTTGACTGCCTCTATCGCTCGACATTGAGATATGAACTGGACCAGACTCCTACCTACAAGGCTATCAATGCAATTTCCGAGTATATGCTGGAGTACCCTAAGTCTGGCAATATGCTTGTATGCCGCGATATGCTGACCGATCTCAACGAGCGTCTTGACAAGAAGGCTTATGAAAGTGCAAAACTCTATTACAAGATGGAAGAGTATCTTTCTGCTAGAGTTGCATTCAAGAATGTGCTGAAGGATGATGCAGACAATATCTATCGTGAGGATATCCTATATTATATAGCGATGTCTTCCTATAAGTATGCAAGTCTCAGTATCCAGGCAAAGCAGAAGGAGAGATATCTTGCATTCGTTGACGACTATCTCAACTTTATTGGTGAGATTCCTGAATCACACTACCGTAGGGAGCTGGATGCCGTATATGCGCGTGCGCAGAAAGCTCTTGGAAAGCATGGCGTGGGAGATGCCCAGGAGGATATGAAGGACAGACATTTTGCAAAAGAGAGGGCAAAACTGAAAAAAGCTGAAAAATAATTGAAACCCCGATTGAATCCGGGAGTATAATAAAATGGAGGGACTTCATTTTCCCGGATTGTAAAACATTAATAAATTAAGATATGGCAAACAAGAAGATACCGGTAAACACTCTTACTAGAGATCTCTGCGACCTTGCAGAACCAACAGGAAACATCTATGAAACAGTGGTAATCCTTTCAAAGAGAGCAAATCAGATTGCTATCGCTGAGAAGAAGGAACTTACCAGAAAGCTTGAGGAGTTCAAGAATGACCGTGACACCATGGAGGAGGTATTCGAGAACCGTGAGCAGATCGAGATCTCAAAGTACTATGAGAGACAGCCGAAGCCAAGCCTTGTTGCAATCGAGGAGTTCAATGACGGCGGGGTGTTCTATAGAATGGCAAAGAACGAGGATAACGAGTAATTTCCATGTTAACCCGGCTACAGGTCAGGAATTATGTATTGATAGACTCTCTGGATGTTGATTTTCCGGAGGGTCTGATCATTATTACGGGACAGACCGGAGCCGGTAAATCAATACTTCTGGGGGCATTGTCCCTCGTTATGGGTGCGAAGGCTGATGCCGGAATGATATCGGACGGCGCGGACAACTGTGTTGTAGAGGCAGAGTTCGATGTGGATCCGTCTGACAGCCAGCTGAAGGCTGAACTCGAAGAAAATGATGTTGAATGGGATGAGGGACACCTTATAGTAAGAAGGGTAGTCAACCGCTCTGGACGTTCAAGGGCTTTCGTCAATGATTCCCCTGTTTCCGTTCAGGTTCTTCAGAGTATTTCATCGCGCCTGATAGACATTCATTCCCAGCATCAGACTCTTCTTCTTTCTGACCGTCAGTTCCAGCTGGATATTCTTGATCATTATGCAGGAAACATCTCTCTGCGTGAAGAGTGTGAAGACCTTTGGCGCAGGCTTGCAAAGCATAGGTCAGAACTTGCAGCTCTTGATGCGAGGATTGCATCAATTTCGTCTGAGAGGGATTATACCGAAGCAAGATTCAGGCAGCTTGACGAGGCTTCTCTAAGGCTCGGTGAACTTGCTGAGCTAGAAGAGGAGCAGAAGCAGCTTGCCAATGCGGAGGAGATAAAGACCTGTCTAAGTTATGCTGAAGAACTTTTCTGCCCGACTTCAGGTGATGCCGCCTCCCTGGATTCAATCCTGAAAGAGGCTGGAAAGCAGCTTTCACGGGCTGGACGCTTCATTCCTTCGGCTCAGGAACTTGCAGAGAGGGTGGATTCATGCAGGAGAGAACTGGATGATATCCTCTCGGATGTTTCATCTGCAAATTCCCGAGTGGACGTGTCTGAAAGCCGTCTTGAGGCAGTGGAATCAAGAATGTCTCTTATATATTCACTTCTTCAGAAGTTCTCATGCAGGGATGAGGCTGAGCTGATTGCGCAGCGCGACAGCCTGTCCGAGCAGCTTTTTGACTCCACTCAGCTTGAAGAGAAGCGTGCGCAGATACAGCAGATGATAGATTCGGTATCTTCAGAGCACGCGAATGTGGCAGCAAGGCTGTCTGCTTCAAGAATCAAGGCGTCACAATCTTTTGCAGCAAGCATACAGGAATCCATAAGAGATATGGAACTTCCGTATTCCGTGTTTGAAGTGGAAATCCTCCAGGCTCAGTTGTCGGCAACCGGAAGTGATTCGGTTGCATTCAGATTTTCTTCTACAGGAAAGAATCCTGTGGATGTGGCCAAGTGTGCTTCAGGCGGTGAGATGTCCAGAATCATGCTTGCGCTCAAGGCCATGATGGCCCGCTATGCCAATATGCCTACAATGATCTTTGATGAGATAGATACTGGCGTGTCTGGAAGTGTAGCCGACAGGATGGGCTCAGTAATCTGTGCAATGGGTGCATATATGCAGGTTTTTGCAATTACTCATCTTCCGCAGGTTGCAGCAAAGGGTTCAGCCCATTATCTAGTATCCAAGGAAATAGACCCTCTTACTTCAGAAGCAGTTTCTAAAATAGAAAGACTCTCCGACGAGCAGAGAGTCCTGGAGGTTGCGCGTATGTTGAGCGGTTCCGTTCTCACGGATGAGGCGGTCGCCAATGCCAAGTCACTTCTTAAGGCTTAGTCCAGTTCCTTTACTGTCCAGCCTTCTTCGTAGATTATTCTTCTTACTCCATTATTGATGTAGCCTCCATCCGGATTCTTCCTGAATTCGAAAGTACTCTGCAGCATCTTGCTTTCCTCTGCAGTCAACATTTCAATCCATCTGTCTCCATATCTGCTGACCAGACCGCAGAAGTATGATGCGATGTCATAGCCCTGAAATGCAAACTGGGTAGGCTCGGTGTTGAACATGGCTCTGTATTTCATGAGAAAACTCTTCACTTTCGGATCCTCGTAGTTGATGTAGTATGCGAGGCTGGTGTGAAGTGTCGTGTTGTGGATGTTGTCTACATCGATGGTCTCAAAGTTTCTGATCTTTGACGGAGAGTACAGTACCACATCATATTTCTGGTATTCGATGAGGTTAAGGTTTCTTACCACATCATTCACGAATGCTTCGCTTTCAGATGCGATCACGACCCTGTTGGCTCCTGTCTGAGTCATCAGTGCCATAAGAGGATTCATTATGTCCCTGCCTTCCAGAATGCTGTATGAGAAGTTTCTGTAGGCGACTCCTGATGAATCTATTGCCGTCTGAAGCTGTGTGAGCACTTCTGTCTGTCTTGCACCTTTCTCTGTTATGAAAATGACTCTGTCGGAGGTCTGTGTGTCCTCTTTAATCCAGTTGATGAGGTCTTTGTACTGGATGCCGTGCGGAGTAGGAGCCTGGATAAGCTTTTCGTATGATGATGCAAGGCTCTGAGCCCTCTGGTCGAGAGGTGATATCACGTAAGGACCGAAGGAGTTCATTTCCAGTGTCTTGGCAAGATCGGCTGTTGCTATCGGACCAATGACGAAGTCGCAGCTGCTTGTATACCCGAGCGATGGCAGTCCGTTCTGGGTGTCGCATACTTTAAGGTCTACATTGACGCCTGTGTCTGTAAGGTCTGAAACCGCGAGGAGCACTCCGCTGTAGAAGTCCATGTTTCCTCTGTGCGATGATGAACCGGTTGCATTGAGAGGCAGAAGAATTGCTGCCTTTACATCCTTGCCTGTGAAAGTCTGTGCTCCAGTGTCATGAACATCAGTCTGCACGGTCTCCTGTTCAGGGGTATCCGCAGATGCAATGTTTTCTGCAGATGTCTCTGCTACGGCCTCCTGAGTTTCCTTTTCCGGTGTCTGCAGAGCCATCTGGGCGATGTCCTCTGATTCCGGAATGATGAGTTTCTGTCTGCTGGCAAGCTTCCTTCCCGGCAGATTGTTGAACTTGATAAGTGCGTCGACACTTACGCCGTATTTTTCGGCAATCACATCAAGGTCCTCAAACCATTTTACAGTATGTGTCTTTCTCTTGACCTTCTTCGGAACTTCTTTGACGGCGGTTTCCTGCTCTGTCTTTGTCTCTTCAGCGACAATAGCCGGAGCCTGTTCCTCAGCCTTCTTTTCTTCGATGGCATCTGCAGATGGTATGATGATGATGCCGTTCTTCTTCAATCCTGTCTCCTTCAGGGTCGGATTGAATCTGTAGATGTCTTCAATGCTGACATTATATGCTTTGCTGATGGAGTACAATGTCTGTCTCTCGAGCACAATGTGAGAATAGCATATCTTTCCGTCGATCTTCACTTTCTCCTTGGATATGGTCACAGGTACCGGTGTGTATGACTGAGCTGTCAATACCTCTGGTACGAAAACCATAAGTACTGCGGCCAATGCTGCAGCACGGATCAATGTATTTATGTGAAATCTATCCATAGTCATTATTTCAATGTCCTGATGAAGTCCTCCAGCTTCAGGACAAATGTATTCCATGAAAGCCTCTCCTTTTCGAGGCGTATGTTCCTTATGCATTCCTCCTGCAGACCCGGCTCTGAGAAGAACCTGTGTATCTCTTTGAGGATGCATTCGGGCGTACACTCGTCAGCCACAATGCCTGTACCCCTGTCTCCGATGGTTTCCTTGAGCCCCCCTGTGTCGGTGACGATCATCGGCACTTCAAAATGATAGGAAACCGAACTTATGCCGCTCTGTGTTGCGCTTCTGTACGGAAGCACGGCAAGATCGGCTGCGGAAAAGTAATCCTTCACTTCTGAATCCTTTATGTATTTCAGATTCATCCGGATTCTGTCTTTGTTCGGCAGAGTGTCGATTATCTGCTGGTATTTGTCGAAAGAGCCGTAAGGCTCACCGGCAATGATCAGCTGGTATTCGTCTGAAAGCTTGCCGAATGCTTCCAGAAGTATGTCAAGACCTTTGTAGGTGCGGATGAGGCCGAAGAACAGCAGGTTTTTCCTGCCTGGCTCCAGTCCGAGTCTTCTTTCCGCTTCTTCTCTTTCGAGCTTCTGTCCGAAATGTGAGTAGAGCGGATGCTGGATTACGGTGTATTTCTTGTCGGGGCTGAGCTTCAGCAGATCCTTTGATACTGCTTCGCAAAGAGTCACGCATCCTGTGCTTCCCTTCAGGAAATACTTAGTCAGCGGTGCATCGAAGAAATGCGGTTCGTGCGGAATGACATTGTCAAGGATGGATATTACCTTGCAATGCTTCTTCATCCTTCGGGTGATGTAACCTAGTGAAGGCGCGAACCAGGACATCCAGTATCTTACTATGAGGACATCAGGTTTCCAGTCCCTTATCTCCCTATATGTCTTGACGTAAGAAAAAGGATTAGCCGTGTCCAGTAGAGATGTGCTCTCCACCGGCACGGCTTCATCGTCTGCTGTTACGTACTGTGTCTTGCCGGGAAAGAGGATTTCAGGATATTGTCTGGTGAAATTGAATGCCTTGACAACATTGTGTTTGCCCAGTTCTTCATAGAGATATGTGTTGAACTGAGAAATGCCTCCTCTGTAGGGGTAGAAACAGGACAGTAAAGCTATCTTCAATTATTACTCGCTTTTCTCGTTCTTTGTCTTGATGTACTCTTCGTTGAGACCGGCGAGAACATCGTCTGTAATGTTGAGAGCTGCGTCGCCGGTGATTACCGGAGCGCCACCCTGGTTTGTGAGGATCATAGCGTACTGCTTCTCCTCGTTGTATTTGTCAAGGAAGGTCTTGATTGCATCTCCGAGCTGGTTCATCATTACTACCTGCTCCTCCTGGATCTCCTGCTGCTTCTGAGCTGCGTATACGTTGAAGTCCTGCTCCTGCTGCTGGAGTTTCTGGCCCTGAACCTCAGCGACCGAACGAGTCATAAGACCCTTCTCCATCTTCTCCTGGAATGCCTTTACGTCCTTCTCAAGCTTAGTGCCTCTTCTGTTCACCTCTGCCTGGATGTTCTGAACCTTAGTTTCAACTACTGATCTGAGGTCGTTAGCCATGTCGTACTCCATAAGGATTCTGTCGAGGTCGATGTATACGATCGCACCTTCGCAAGCTACAGCCTCTACTGCCTCGCCTTCTGCCTGAGCTGCAGTCTTGCCGCCCTTTGTCAATGAAACGATTCCGAATGCTACAACAGCAACAAGTGAGATGATGCTGAGGATAAGTGATGTGTTCTTCATTTTGAAAAAATTATTACGTTATTCGTGCAAATATAATTAAAAAATCTTGACTTTTGAGAGATATGCCTTTATTGTTTGTTCCAAACCCATATAAAGTGCATCTGAGATGACTGCATGACCGATTGAAACCTCATCTGTCCATGGAATGCTGCGGATGAAGAACTCGAGGTTGTCGAGGTTGAGGTCGTGTCCGGCGTTCAGGCCCAGGCCTGCCTCACGTGCTGCTTCCGCTGTCTTGATGAAAGGGACTATGGCAGCCTGAGGGTCAGTCGGGAACATATCGGCGTACGGCTCGGTGTAGAGTTCCACTCTGTCGGCTCCGCAGAGAGCTGCTCCTTCCGCCATTTCCGGCATCGCGTCAATGAATATTGATGTTCTTATTCCGTTGTTCTTGAACTCTTTGCATACTTCAGTAAGGAAGTCCCTGTTCTTCAGAGTGTTCCATCCCGAATTTGATGTGATTGCGTCAATTGCGTCAGGAACCAGGGTTACCTGATGAGGCTTTACCTCAAGAACGAGGTCGACGAAAGAATCAATCGGGTTTCCCTCGATGTTGAATTCTGTGGTGATCAGTGGACGTATCTCGCGTACGTCTGCGTATCTGATGTGCCTTTCATCCGGCCTGGGATGCACTGTGATGCCTTCCGCTCCGAATCGTTCGCAGTTTACGGCAGCTGCCGTCACGTCCGGCATCTTTCCTCCACGGGCATTCCTGATTGTTGCTATCTTGTTGATGTTTATGCTGAGTCTTGTCATATTCATAAGTGTTTTAGGATGGCAAAATTATATAATAAAGTTCAAAATTTGTAAATAATGTGCTATTTTTGAGGCCGCTTTGACGATAAATCTAAAATTTTGATGACAGCTGCGTTATATATAGGAAAAGAAGGACTTGAGGATGACATTCGTATCAAGGAACTGGCTGAATCCCTGGAACGGGGCGGCTGCTCATGCTACAATGTCTTCGAGGGAGGCAGACTCACGGATGGGACAGATCTTGTCTTGAGTGTAGGCGGCGACGGAACATTTCTTTCAGTTGCGATGCTGGTAGGTGACACAGGCATTCCTGTAGTAGGTGTCAATCTCGGACGTCTTGGCTTCCTTTCGGAAAATCATCCTGAAGATGTGGCTCAGGCTATTCTGAAAAAGGATTATACGATAGAGGACAGGTCCTTGCTTATGGCGTCTCTTTCTACGGAAAGCGGTAATCATGACATTGACGGATGGCCGTATGCGCTTAACGAAGTGGCTGTCCACAGGAGCGGTGCAGCGATGCTTGGAGTGGATGTGTGCCTTGACGGCAAGTGGCTTCCGACCTACTGGGCGGACGGACTGATAGTATCCACAAGTTCCGGCTCTACTGCCTACTCTTTGAGTGTGGGAGGCCCTATTGTCCTTCCGCAGTCAAAGGTGCTGATTGTTGCCCCTATTGCTCCTCACAATCTTAATATCAGACCATTGGTGATTCCCGATTCGTCGGAAATACGTCTCAGGACGCATTCCCGTGACGGAAAGGCAATCTTCACAATAGATAACAGGACCGTAGAGATTCCTTCCGGAACGGAAGTGAAAGTGTCTTTGGCACGCTTTTCGCTAAGGCGTGTCCGGTTCAACAATTCAGATTTCATCAACGCCCTGACCGAGAAACTTTACTGGGGCGAGGATGTCAGAAACATCAGGTAAATATGGAAGGAAATATGACTAATGTCCCTTTGCACGTGTCTCTGATAATGGATGGAAACGGGCGTTGGGCTAAAGAACGTGGAAAGGAACGTGTCTATGGACATTTCGAAGGTGTGTCCAGCGTACGTGCGTGCGTTGAGGCAGCTGTTGAGAATGGTGTGAGATACCTCTCCCTTTTTGCTTTTTCAGAGGAGAACTGGAACCGTCCCGAAGACGAGGTCACTACTCTTATGGGTCTGATGGTCAAGGCAATGGCGGACGAGATGGACAGCCTCGACAGGAATGGTGTCCGTTTCGTTGTGCTCGGTAACAGAAGCAGGCTTGCGCCGGAACTCAATGAGACCATTGATGCCTGTATGGCAAGGACAGAGGCGAATGACACGCTGACGCTGATAATATTCCTCAGCTACAGCGGAAAATGGGATATCCTTCAGGCTGCCCGGACAATGGCGCTTGAACTTCTGGATAATCCTGAAAAGAGGGCGGATGTTGAAGGAATGAGTGTTGCGGACTTTGATAAGTATCTGATTACGGCAGGTTTCCCTGACCCGGACCTGATCGTGCGTACATCCGGAGAGCATCGTCTGAGCAACTATCTCCTTTGGCAGGGAGCATATTCGGAGTTCTACTTTACCGAGACTTTATGGCCTGATTTCAGGAAGGAAGAGTTCCGTAAAGCCCTTGAATCTTTTGCAAAACGTGACAGACGTTATGGAAAAGTTAAATAAATGCTTATATTTGCAGTTTTGAAACAAGAATAACACAATGAGACTTACCCGTATTATCTGTCTTCTTGCGGCACTTGTGCTTGCTGTCCCTGTTTGGGCTCAGGCGAGTGAGGAGAAGATAGAGATAGACTATAATAATCCTAAGACGTATATTGTCGGTGGTGTTGAAGTGGAGGGAAACAACTATTTCGCTCCGCAGCAGATCATTCAGATCACAGGCCTTCAGAAGGGAATGGAGGTCAAGGTTCCAAGTGAGGATATCTCGGCAATCGTCAAGCGTCTGTGGCTCCAGAGGTATTTTGAAGATGTCGCTGTGGTCGTGGATTCTCTTTCCGCTTCCCGTGATACAGCGTTCTTCAAGATCAAGATAGTTGAGCGTCCGAGAGTTTCGCGCTGGACTTTTGCCGGCGTGAAGTCGGGTGAGCAGAAGGAACTGCAGGAACGTCTTAATCTGCGTCGAGGTGGCGAATATTCAGATTATGTTGCCAAGACTTCTGTCGGAATCATCGAAAGATATTACAAGGAGAAGGGTTTCTATAATGTAAAGGTTGACGTCAACACCAAGCAGGATTCGGTAGTACGCAGTGCAATCCGTGTACAGTTCGCTGTTGACAGAGGCGACAAGGTGAAGATCAAGAAGATTACATTCGGTGGTGCGGAGAACGTAAAGGAGTTCAAGCTTGTGCGTTCGATGAAGAAGACCAAGGATGCCCGTCTCATGAACTTCTTCGCTTCAAAGAAATTCAAGGATAAGGAATACGAGAACGATAAGAAATCCCTTGTCAGTGCTTTCAATGAGGCGGGTTACAGGGATGCGAGAATCGTCAAGGATACAATGTACTATATCGAACCTGGCCGTCTGCAGATCGACTTCGATATCGACGAGGGTAAGAAATATTATTTCAGGGATATTACATGGACAGGTAACTCAGTATACTCTTCTGATGTCCTTGATGACATCCTTATGATCAAGAAGGGTGATGTATATGATGTCGTCACTATGGAGAAGCGTCTCTTCGGCGGTGGAAAACAGACTGAGTATGACGTGTCGAAGCTTTATCGAGACAACGGATATCTCTTCTTCAATCTTCAGCCGGTAGAGCTCAATATCGAGGGAGACTCAGTGGATGTCGAGATGAGAATTGTGGAGGGTAAGCCTGCAACGATCAACAACATCGTGATCAACGGTAATGACCTTACAAACGAGCGTGTTGTGCGCCGTCAGGTATTTACCCGTCCGGGATATCTGTTCAGCCAGACCGAGTTCGAGCGTTCGATCCGTGAAATCGCATCAATGGGTCAGTTTGATCCTGAGGCTATTGCAGATCCGGCAAAGGGTTATTCGATCATCCCTAACCAGCTGGACAATACTGTGGACATTATATATAATGTTACCGAGAAACCTTCGTCACAGCTTGAGCTTTCCGGAGGATGGGGTGGAAACACATTCGTGGCAACTGTCGGAGTAAGCTTCAACAACTTCTCGACACGAAGATTCTTCGACAAGACAGCTTGGCGTCCGGTTCCTCTCGGAGATGCACAGAACCTCTCGATCAGGTTCCAGACCAACGGTACATATTATACCAGCCTTTCAGCAAGTTTCTCTGAGCCATGGCTCTTTGGAAAGAAGCCTACTTCACTGAACATGTCGCTGTACTATACCCGTCAGACAAACTCTTATCTGGCCTTCAATATCCTCAACAACGATGAGTATATGGAAGTATACGGATTTGCAGCAGGTATCGGTAAACGTCTGAAATGGCCTGATAACTACTTCGTGCTCTACAATCAGCTCAGCTGGCAGACATACAAGCTTCAGAACTGGAACTATCAGTTCATGTTCGACACTGGTATCTCGCATAATCTCAGCTACACGCTGAACCTTTCGAGAAACTCTACTGACCAGCAGATTTATCCTCGTCAGGGATCGAACTTCACTGCTTCGCTTCAGCTCACACCACCTTACTCTCTTCTCAGAAAGAAAGGTATAAAGGGATATGATCTCAAGACCGGTGATCCTATCATGGCTACCAACTGGAGGGAGATCGATTACAATCTCCAGAGTTCTGAGCAGCGCTACAGATGGGTAGAGTACCATAAGTGGTCATTCAAGGGAGAAATCTACACCAAACTTGTGGGAGACCTCGTGCTGATGGCTCGCGCACAGTTCGGATATCTCGGATACTATAACAGAAACTGGGGATATTCACCGTTTGAAGGATTCCGCGTCGGTGGTGACGGTATGTCAGGATACGATACTTACGGTTCGGAGATCATCTCTCTCAGAGGTTACGAGAACTACTCTCTTACTCCGACCGCAGTTTCATATGAGACAACCGGTAACTATTATGCAGGTAATGTGTATGACAAGTTCACAGTCGAGCTTCGTTATCCTGTGATTCTCCAGCCGCAGTCGACCATTTATGCATTGCTCTTCCTTGAGGGAGGTAACTGCTGGTCGGACATCAGGGATTTCAATCCTTTCCAGATCAAGAGGTCTGCCGGTGTGGGTGTGAGAGTGTTCCTCCCGATGATTGGTCTTCTTGGAGTTGACTGGGGATGGGGATTCGACGATCCGGAAAACGGCCGAAGCCAGTTCCACTTCGTGATCGGACAGCAGTTCTAAAAAAGAATTTAAAATTAATAACTATAAAGATTATGAAAAGAATCATTTTGATCGCAGCGATGGCTGTTGCATCTGTAGCAGCTTCAGCTCAGGACTTTAAGTTTGCATATGTAGATTTTACTGAGCTTGTACAGCTCATGCCGGAGGCTGACTCAGCAAGAGTTCAGACAGAGGCTGCCAGCCTTGAGGCTCAGGAGACATACCAGGCAATGGTAGAGGAGTACCAGAGCAAGGGTCAGCAGTTCCAGCAGAAGCAGGCTAGCTGGACTCCAGCTATCAGAGAGAGCAAGGCTGCAGAGCTCCAGCAGATCGAGTATCGTATCCAGGAGTTCCAGCAGGCAATCCAGCAGGATCTTCAGCAGCTCAACGCAGCACTTCAGGCTCCTATCTATGAGAAGGCACAGAAGGCTATCGATGATCTTGCAAAGGCTAAGGGTATCGCAGTTGTATTTGAGAAGAACTCTCTTCTTTACATCGATCCGGCTCAGGGTGTTGACCTTACTCCAGAGGCTCGCAAGGTTCTCGGTATTGCAGAGGGACGTACACTTGAGACTCTCCAGCAGGAACTTCAGGCAAAGGCTCAGGCAGCTCAGGCACAGTAATCCGCTGCTGACTTCAGAAGTAATAAAAAGGTGTGGAAAATTTTCCACACCTTTTTCTATTGTGCTGATTCTGCGCTTTTTATGTATTTGAGCAGAAGCAGATGTCCGGGATTCTTCATGTCGCTATGGCCAAATCCGTCTACTTCATAAAAGGTAACGTTCTTGTGGCCGTTCAGCTTGAGCATGCGTACGAAATAGGCGTTTTCCTCATATCTGCCGTAGAGTTCGAGTTCGCGGTCTCCGGAGATGATGAGCATTGGAGCAGCATCGCCGCGGACGAAGTAGAGAGGTGCCAGATGATCGATTGTCGGAGTGAGTTCCGGGATGCCCTGTTTGCGCCTCTGTGCAAAGTGGGTGATTACCTGACCGCTATACGGAACGAGGGCTGCTACTTGTTTGTCAGGGTCGATGCCATATTTTCCAAGATATTCCTTGTTCAGGCCGATCATATTTACGATATATCCTCCTGCTGAGTGTCCTGCAAGATAGATTTTCGAGAGGTCGCCGCCATATCTTTCTATATTCTTGAGTGTCCAGTCCACAGCTGCAGCTGCATCGTCGAGGATCTCCGGAATGCTAACTTCGCTGACGAATCTGTAGCCCACTCCAACAATGACTGCTCCATCTTTAAATAGAGCCTCCGGTGGAGTTCTCTTTCCTTTTGTGAGTCCTCCTCCGTGGAACCAGATTATTACCGGGCGGTCTTTCCCGCCTTCTTCATATGCCACGTCTATGCGGCACATCTTTTCTGTGTATTCGTCAGATGATCCCTTGTAAAGTATTCCTTTTTCGTAGGAATATTCGCGTGCAAATGCTGAGACAGACAGCGTAATGACTGCAATAAGGGTGATTATTTTCTTCATGATTCAAGTGATTGTTTCTTTGGAATCCAAAGGTAGGATAAAAATCTTACGATTTTCGGTTTCCATATCGAAAAATATTCTACATTTGTATGATAAATATTGAAATCAGTTAAAAACTATAATAACACTATGCAACATAAGGTAATTGATACTAAAGATGTTGTGATCAGATTTGCAGGAGATTCGGGAGACGGTATGCAGCTCACCGGGTCTCTTTTTGCAGATATGTCGGCCATCTTCGGTAACGAACTTTCAACTTTTCCTGACTATCCGGCGGAGATCAGAGCTCCTCACGGCACTGTTTCAGGAGTATCAGGCTTCCAGGTCCACATCGGAAGCGAGCATATCACCACTCCGGGTGATTATTGTGACCTGCTGGTAGCAATGAATCCGGCTGCGCTCAAGGCCAATGCTCAGTGGCTCAAGAGAACTGCCATGGTGCTTATTGATCAGGATACTTTCGATGAGGATGGTCTCAGGAGAGCCGGTCTCAAGAATGATGATCCTATAACAGAGCTTCACATCGAGGACAGGACCATCATCGTGGCTCCTATCACTACTCTCACTCACGAGAGCCTCAAGGACAGTGGTCTGGATCACAAGACCATCAACAAGTGCAAGAATATGTTCACCCTCGGTATGGCCTGCTACATCTACAACCGTCCGATGGAGTATATCTTCCAGTACCTTGAGAAGAAGTTCGGAAAGAAGAAGCCGGAACTGATCGAGCCTAACAAGAAAGTGCTCAAGGATGGCTTCAATTATGCTGCCAACATTCAGGCTATCGCCAATACATATAACATCGAACCTGCACATCAGCCTAAGGGACTTTACAGGAACATCACCGGTAATCAGGCTGCTGCCTGGGGCCTTCTTGCTGCAGCTGAGAAGGCTAACCTTCCGCTTTTCTGCGGTTCCTATCCGATCACTCCTGCAACAGGTATCCTTGAGGAACTTGCAATCCACAAGAACCTTGGAGCAAAGACTGTTCAGGCTGAGGATGAGATCGCTGGCATATGTACAGCGATCGGTGCTGCATTTGCTGGAAATCTTGCAGTGACAACCACTTCAGGTCCGGGCCTTTCACTCAAGTCAGAGGCTATGGGTCTTGCTGTGATGACTGAGCTTCCGCTGGTGATAATCGATGTTCAGCGAGCAGGTCCTTCGACAGGTATTCCTACCAAGACCGAGCAGACAGACCTCAATCAGGCTCTGTATGGACGTAACGGAGAGTGCCCGATGGTAGTCATGGCTGCTCATTCTCCAGCAGGCTGCTTTGATGCTGCTTTCAATGCAGCAAAGATTGCTCTTGAGCATATGACTCCGGTGCTCCTTTTGACCGAGGGCTTCCTCGGCAATGGTTCTGAGCCTTGGCTCATCCCTTCAATGAAGGATTATCCGAAGATCCAGCCGCCTTTTGCAAGGCCTAACACTGAGTACAAACCTTTCCAGAGGGATCCTGAGACACTTGTGCGCAAGTGGGCGGTT
>JBGUTV010000029.1:0-49789 GCA_045133255.1 Candidatus Cryptobacteroides sp. | reverse complement strand
ACAGATACTACCAACATCAAAGACCTCTTTGCAAAACCTAACTACAATATTGTCAATGAACTTGATGGTTCTACCGAACCAAGTTTGTTTTAATTGTTAAACTTTATAATAATCGTCCGGAACTTTTACCGGACAGCAATGTTATAATATAATTATATTTACTTTTCTCTGCATCGGAAAATAGAGAGGAAATTGTAAACAGAAACAAGTCAGCTGACGAAGGAGGCAATTATGAAAGACACCTGTCGGAAGATGAGCGTTTGAAACAATCAGATTACAAAACCCCTGAGCACGCCAACCACAGACATGCACTTTATGTCAAACATTTTCGTGCCTAGTGGTCTTCATCAAAACACCTCCGAGCACACTTATCCATGACATGGACATCGTATTACAGAATAACGTGCTTAGGGGTTAATGAATTTAATTTCGCGGACAAACGGGGGACAAAATCCGGAAAATGTGAAATTTTGGCTCAAAATAGGGCGGATTATGTGAAATTCGTGATTTGCAAATTGCAAATACTTGACAGTAGCAAACAAAAGGTAGGGAGAAAACTCAAAAAAGTAGGGAGAAAATCGTCTGTTTTACGAAAAAGGTAGGGAAGAAAAGATGGAAATCATCAAGAACATACTTATAGCGGGTACGGGTAGTTTCATCGGAGGTGCTGCACGATACATTATGATGACACTTATGAGTGGAATCAAGAAGGAGTGGCCGACAGTGGCTGTCAATCTGATCGGCTGTTTCCTCATCGGTCTCATCTGGGGATTGCTGAGCCGCACTCAAAGCGAGAACAGCAACCTGGCCCTCTTCCTGATGGTCGGCATCTGCGGAGGATTCACAACCTTTTCTACGTTCTCAAAAGACGCCCTCTTGATGTTGCAGAACGGCAACATCTGGGAATTCGCAGCATATGTGTGCACTAATGTTATCGCAGGAATCGTCTTGACTGCCATCGGATATTACCTTACGCGTTAATTCTCCCTGCCAAGAAACTTTTTTAATTTCGCGGACAAGCAGTTTAGTCCTATTTTGTACAGATAACACACTTTCTACTTGTTTTCTATACAAATTAGAACTATTTTTGCAAAAACGCCTGAATTATGGGACCTCTATTCAATATTGGAAATATACCTTTCGACATCAATGTGCTGTCCTCGTTATATCCCAACTGCAGCCATGTGACAGAGAAAGCAAGAGCGCTTGTTGATTCAGGCAAGATCATCAGGCTCAAGAAGGGACTATACATAGCTAGTGAGGAAGAATCTGGAAAAGCATTCAATCGTTTTCTGATATCAAACCACATATATGGACCTTCATATGTCAGTCAAAGTACTGCGCTAAGATATTACGGACTTATTCCTGAAAGAGTACATACTACTCAAGCTGTGACAACGAAGCATTCACGTGACTTTGAGACTCCAATTGGCCTTTTCAGATATATCGGTTGTTCAGGTGAATACTTCCACATCGGACTTAAGATTACTCAAGAGGATGGAGTTAATTTCCTGATTGCGACGCCGGAAAAGGCACTGTGCGATCTTATAAATTTCAGCAAGGGCATCAATCTGCGTTTTGTAAAAGACGTACGAACTTTCCTAGAAGATGACATCCGCTTTGACACAGATGCATTAGCTGATCTCGACATAGAGATCATAAAGAGATGTGCACCGCACAGCAGAAGACAGAAGAGTATTGAAAACCTGATAAAATACATTGAGAATGAACGAGATATTTAATCAGATGATGTCACTCCACAAGAGAGAAGGAGCAGACGGAGAGAGAAATGCGCTTTATGAGGTGATGCAACAGATTGTCCTCAGTGGTCTCTATAGAGGTGGTTTCTTCAATGAAGCAGCATTCTATGGCGGCACATGCCTTAGAATATTCTATGGCCTGAAGCGTTACTCGGAGGATATGGATTTCTCGCTGCTTGAAAAGAATCCCGAATTCAGTCTGGAGAAGTACTTCCCTGCTATCGTCGAGGAAGCCCGATTGCTTGGACGAGAAGTTGTCATCACCAAGAAGGACAAGAAGAATTTCTCACGAGTAGAATCCGCATTCCTCAAGGACAATACCGATGTCTATAATCTTGCCTTTGCAACAGACAAGACTCTGAAAATCAAGATTGAAGTAGACATTGATCCTCCTCTTGGGTTCAAGACAGAGCAAAAGCTTTTAATGCTCCCCTTCTCCTTCAACACCAGATGCATGGTTCCTAGTGACCTGTATGCAGGAAAGATGCATGCTCTGATCTTCCGTCAATGGAAGAATCGAATCAAAGGTCGTGACTGGTACGACTTTGAGTGGTACGTCCGAAACAGAATTCCACTTGACTTCACACACCTTCAGGAAAGAGCTCGGGAGTTTAACAAGATGGAATTGACGAGAGAAGACTTCATCAACATGCTTAAAGAACGTTTTGCAAAAGCGGACATCAAGCAAGTAAAAGAAGACGTATTGCCGTTCATTGAGAATGTACACGAACTTGACATATGGTCGAACGAGTACTTCATACAACTCTGTGATATGATTATTTTTGAATAGTCCTCTCAGCAACGAATTTCATCAAAAACCAGGGAGAAACCATGGAAATCACCACACTGTTAGAATATTCAGAACGGTCGCAGCTTAGGGCATGGCTGCAGGAGAATCACTCCAAGGAAAAGGAGTGTTGGGTCATCATGAGCAGGAGCACGACTCCCCCGCCGGGCATACTTCCATATATTGATGTCGTGGAAGAAGCCCTATGCTTTGGATGGATTGACAGCACACTAAAGAAACTTCATGATGGCAGACTTGCACAGAGACTCTCCCCTCGCCGCAAGAACAGCCACTGGACCAGCCTCAACATAAGCAGATGCATGGATCTTGAAGACCGTGGGCTCATGACACAGGCGGGAAGAGAGGCATACCAAAAGATTGAGGTTGCCCCACACGACCCGTCATTCGCCGACACCATCGCAAGATTCCAGGTAGACATGGCTATGGAATCCGAAGGCTTGGCTTTGGATTATGAACGCACACTCAATGGCGTCCTCGCCGTTTTGCAGGATGAAGCAAAAGGCAGATATGTAGTAGCAATATATGGCAACCAGCCGGTAGGCTCCCTCATGCTCACCCGAGAATGGAGCGACTGGAACTGCTGCTGGTACCTGTGGATACAAAGCGTCTTCGTAAGACCGGAGTACCGCAACCGAGGCATCTACAGAAGCATGTACAACGAAGTACTCAAGCTCGCCAAAAGCGAAGGCATATCTCAAGTCAGACTTTATGTTGACAAGGATAACCTAAAGGCACAGAAGGTCTACGAGAAGTCCGGAATGGCTAGGTGTCACTACATTATGTATGAGGTGGAACTCTAGTTACATTTCAATTGCAGCTATTATGTTTGTGAAATAAAGAACAACTGAAGTCAAGTGAGCATTGTCAGGGCGGGACATTAAACATAATGATATCACTTTAACAACTCTGGATTAGTCAATACAGCTATTTTATCTTTTGTACTTAGATTCTCAAACATATATTTTATATGAGCTGCATTCATTCTTGCTAACAACGCATTGAAACGGTTGAAAAATGGAATCAGTCGCATCGTTTCCATCACAACTTTGCTCTCATTGATTGCTTCATGTCTGGATTCATAAAGGACTGGTACATCGATATGAACTTCTGCACTTCGGATCTCTTTCCACCATGAATCTCTCATCGAGATTTCCTCCAGATCTGCTAAGATTTCCGCAAATTCCTTATCCGGGCCATGAAAATAAGGCATAATTTCCTTCAGTTTTGCAGTATACGATTCTTTTCTTCCCATTTTATTAAACCCATACAGTTTCTTGAAGGACTCGTTCATGTGGACTTTCAATTTTCCTCTTATCAAACTCTTCTCATAAATATCAGAGGTGTTCATAAAGAGCTTTGTCAAGACTATGCAATCCGCAAAAGCATAGCACACGAACACACCGACATCACTCATTATCTTGGAAACCTTGTGATTGATATTGTTCATATCTGTATAATGTTTCCCGATCTCATACATTCCATCAATTGATTCTGAGAATGTTGCAATCATTTCATCAGCTAGACGACTAAACTCTTTTCGTTCTTCCTGAGATAAGATTTTGTTGTTGTATTGGAGATTCTTTAACATAATTTCATTATTGCTGATTATATATATGGTTCGTCGCAAAACAAGGCACGTCAACCCTGAAACACACATGGGAGTATCTATAAAGGTACTAATTATTAGTAAATTAATTAAATCTTTTTCTATTTATCTATAACAATATTTTATATATTTGTATACAAATCCCATATAACAATATGACCTAATAAAAGAAATGCCTAATTAACAAGGCATCAAGCAAAGCTAGCTTGCTGAGAAATTGCATAAAAATTTCAGCATCGTTCATCACACAAGTTGCCATCTTTAAGATTGGCCACTCGATGTCATAATAAATTCTCATATTCTCCCAATAATGAGAATTTAATTTTCTTTAATATTAACATGGCAGAAATCCACGAATAAATAATTATATTATAATGAAAACATACATAAGTCTTTTTAGTAGTGCAGGAGTAGGCTGCTATGGTTTCAAAGAAAAATTTACCTGCGTAGCAACCAACGAATTGTTAAAAGATAGGCTCGACGTACAGAGAGCTAACAATAAATGTAAGTACGAGTCGGGCTATATTCAAGGTGATATTACAAATCCTGAAACTCAAGAACTTCTGTATCAAGAAATTGAGTTCTGGAAAGAAAACGAAGGCATTGAAGATATTGATGTTGTTTTTGCAACACCTCCGTGCCAGGGGATGTCTACTGCCAACTACAAGAAGACAGAGAATGAACAAGTTAGAAATTCTCTTGTTGTCGAAGCCATAAAAATCGTCAAGAGAATCCAGCCAAAAGTTTTTGTTTTCGAGAATGTAAGAGCATTCTTGCATACAATATGCACAGACGCTTCAGGAGAGGATATGCCAATATCCGAAAGTATCCACAAAAATCTATCTGACGAATATCACATTTACAGTAAGGTGATCAACTTCAAGGATTATGGAGTACCTGCAAGTAGACCACGTACAATTGTAATTGGAACACTCAAATCTCTAAGAAACATTTCCCCACTAAACATTTTCCCTGTTCGTCAAAATGAGATAACACTAAGGGAAGCCATTGGAGACCTCAGCCCATTGAAATATGGAGAAAAGGACCCCAAAGATTTTCTTCATTTTGCAAGAAAGTTCCCGGAACACCAAATTCCTTGGATTTCCGATCTCAAAGAAGGTGAAAGTGCTTTCAAAAATCCATTTGAAACTCGTCCTCACAAATTTGACAAGGACGGCAATAGGATAGAATTGAAAGGAGAATACATGGGCAACAAATATCGCAGACTATTCTGGGATAGACCTTGTGCATGCATTGCAACCAGGAATGACCAACTTGCTAGTCAAGACACAATACACCCATCCGACAACCGCGTATTGAGCATAAGGGAACTTATGCGTTTGATGACAATCCCAGATACGTTCAAGTGGACCACTGAAGATGCCACTACTACTCCTGCAAATTCAGACAAGTATCTTAGTGACAACGAACTGAATATACGTAGATGCATTGGAGAGGCTGTTCCTACTAGAATTATAGCAGATATCGCAAGGAGAATAAGCGTAATGCTTGACTATCAAGCATTTGTAGAACAATATGATCATAAAAAAGTCACTGAATACGCTGCTAATAAAGAGTATAGAAAGAATTTCTATATCGATACTTTTATCGAAGAACAACTACTTGAAAACACTAAGGAAAACGGAGCTTTTTACACTCCACAAGGAGTCGTGTACGATGCCATTAAAGACTACTCATTTGACAAAGACTCAATACGAGTCTTAGAGCCATCTGTCGGTCTAGGAGCATTCTTGCCACAAATCAGCGCATTGCTATCACACGTCGACAACATTTATATTGATGCAGTAGAAATTACCCCCGCCACAATAGTAAACCTTAGGAATTCTCTTCAAAAGATTGACCTTGGAGCAAACATCCATATCAATTTCATTGAATCAGATTTCCTTGTATTTGAGCCAGAAGAAACGTACGACGTCATATTTACAAACCCTCCGTACGGAATCACTAGAACCAAATACCCCAACGTACTCGGAACAGATCATAAAACAAATAACCTTTACGCGCTCTTCTTAATAAAGTTGTATTCATTAGCAGATGACATCATGTGCGTCATCCCTAAGAACTTTGTTATGGCCAGCGAGTTTGAAAGCATTCGCCACCTTTATCAATCCAGAAATATTGTTAGCATCTGTGATTTTGGTGTCAAATTCTTCAAAAAGGTTTTCGTAGAAATTGTGTCTATTCATTTCTCTAAGAACTACAAAGAAGACTTGACCGTTGTGGATTATATCAACGACAGAATTTATAAGCACAAACAAGGATATATCTACCACGATAGAGTTTGGCTCATGTATAGAGACGAGTTCTTCGACAAATATATATCCGATATGCAACTAGATGTCTTTACCTGTTTCCGCGACAGACAGATAACCAATAGTCATCTCAAGCCAACAGGTAAGATATGGGTAATTAAGTCAAAGAATGTGCTTGACAATGGAGACATCATACATATAGACGGTTACGATAAATATATTGATGATGCGACTCCATTTGCTGTTAGTCAATACATGAACACCGGCTGTATTATAATGCCAAATTTCACATATAACACTAGAGCTTCATTCCTCCCTAATAATGTTATTCCAAATGGAAGCATCGCATTACTATTCCCTTCCGTTCTTGTTTCAAATGAGCAGATACAGATGTATGCTACTGAGGAATTTAGGAGGTATTACGCAATAGTAAAGAGCTATTCAAAATTCACATTGAACATTGACAAATGCTCGCTCTATTACATCGGAATTAAGTAGTTTAACCCCAAATATTTGAGCTATGTTTAACAGCAGAATCACAAAAATGCTAATAGACAAATTTTCTTCGCTAACACTTTCAACAGACGAAGGAAAGTTTCTTGCTGATAAGTCATATGGTTTTGACACCATGTTCTTTGTAGCACGATTCATTCAACGATTTAGCTTCGGAAATATATACAGAAAACTGGATTTGCAAGATAAGTCAAATGAATACATACAGGATCTATTCTGCTTAAGGGGCGGTTCACAGATTCCCAACTACTTTACAGAGGGAGTTGCACTGCTTGTATTTACCAAGGTGCTCAAAAAACACAGTCAGAACGAATACGAAATCATAGATTTTGATTTATTGGAGTTCCTGGGATCAAGCTTGGAAAACGCATATATTTTCCAATACATGTTATGCTACTGTGTTTTCAAACATGACGGCATATGGGATAATTATCTAAAATTTTGCAAAGCTGAGCATTTAGAGGAGAAGCAGAGAATATATCTGGATATAAGGCAACAGTTTATTGATAAAGATTTTCGAATTATTAACCCTAACGCAGAATGGGCTAATTTCGTTCCCAAATATCCTATGATTGTTCTTAATTATGCGAACCGTCAAAATATGGTTGCAAGAACAACCAATATTAAGCCAACATTAGTGGAACGCAAAGACATCGCACTTAACACAAAAGGTACCAGAGCAAACCAATATACTCCTAAAAAGAACGCATATATCCAAGAGATGTCAGAGTCATATATTATAGAAACACTAAGACCATATCTGACATACGACCCACCAAAATACGCAAAAATAGAATACTCCGACTATTTCTCTAATGACTTAGCCGACACCAAGCTAGACCTTCTTGACGTAGAAGGAGTAACCACAGAAATGAGAGAGAAGATTCAGGCTGGTCGATACAAGTATACAAAGAAAACAGGACAGACCAGAACAGTGCAAAGTGAGTTTAGAACTGGGCTATTCCTCAAAACCCCTCACAAGTGCCCTATATGCGGATTTGACTTTAGCAACCTACTTATTGCCAGTCATATTAAACCATACGCAAAATGCGAAGACACATACGACGCGATGAATCCAAATAACGGACTCCTTATGTGTCCAGTCTGCGATAAACTTTTTGAATCTGCAAACTACATAACAATTGACTCACAGACAGGTGATGTTATATACGACACAGAGCTCGAGGATGAAAAGAGCTTAACGTACTTAAAAGGGAAAACAATCCGTAGCGAATATGTCGATTGTGAAAGAAGACACTATCTGAAATGGCATAACGAGCTTTTCTATCAGAAACATCCCGCACAGGCGAATGGTTAATAAATTAAGGGTGTTTACAACAGAGAGTATATAAGCCGTATAGAAGAGAGTTTGACATTGAATTTTATAACTGCTTGCTAGTGTTGTATAACACCTATTTACAAAACGCCCCGGCAACCAACATGGCCACCGGGGCGAATTCGTCAATAAGATTCGGCGGTTAAAACGCCGTCGGGATTACCCTAGCTTCACAGAAGCGAGCATCTCGCCTGACTTCTCACCAGTCTTCGAGTTAACGAAGAAATACTTGAGGAAGACCTTCGGAGAGGCCTCGGTTACTGCACCATGAACAGCCTCATAGTCAGTCTTGAGGTCAATCATCTCGTCCACGATTGCACGAGGTTCGCCAATCTGAACGGCCTTGCTGAACGCACGGCTGATACCATTAGACTGAGGCGCAGACGCCATCACCACGAGCTTGAGGTCAGCAGTTGCAGCTGGCATGTCAGTCAGCTGGAAACTGAAAGCCTCTGCAGAGAGATCAAGGTCTGCCTCTGCTGGAGCCTCTACTCCTACGAGAGTTGGCGGAGTTGCGAGAGCCTCACCACCACACTTCACAATCCAGAAGTTAAGGCGAGAACTGACGGAAGCATGGATGACAGACTATAACGAATGCCGTCCGCATGAGTCACTGGACAACATGACTCCGATGGAGTATCGAGAAAAGAAAAAAGTAGGTTAAACAGATACTTACAGAACAGAAATTATTAATCCAAAAGTCTAATTGTAGACTGTCCTAAAAAGGGGAAGCTTACAGTCCCAGATGATGGTTCTCGTCTTCATAAATTTTATACATGATTTCTTCTGTAGATGTTATTAAAAGAAAAGGTCTTAATTGACTCTCCTCAGCGTCATATAATTATCAGCAGGAAATAGTCAAAAAAGACCTTAATGTGCCGCATTTTCTAATTGCACATGCAAAGGAACAATAGGATTGTGCCATACCACTGTATTATGTCAATGAATAATTCATCTCAAGGCTCCAGGATCGAACCCATTACTCCATTGCTCGGGTCAGGTACCGTCGCGCCTGCAAATGCAGCTTATGCCACAGCCATACCGTATTTACAGAGAATAAGCACAGATACCTTAGTGCATCTTGCGATGTGGGGCATGTTACTTATTCATTGCTTTGCAAAGGTATTCGTAAATTTTATCCATGTGAAATCTCTGCAAGCCTTGCAAGCATTACGTTCCCGCCGTCCTGGCAGATACCTTTGTAAAAAATAAAAGAACAGACCATGGACGCACCAATCAAAACCCAAATCCACAACCTTGTCATCCTCGACAAGTCAGGCTCAATGGAATCAATCCGCACACAAGCCATCAACGGTTACAACGAAACCCTTGGCAGCATCAGAGCCACCCAGCTCAAATTCATCGACACCCAGGAGCACTTCGTCTCACTCGCAGCCTTCTGCAACTGCGGCATCGACATGATCCACGATATGACCCCAATCAAAGATGCAGAGAACCTCACCCGCGAGAACTATAATTCATGCTGCTGCACGCCGCTCTTTGACGCCATCGGCATCTCAGTGAAAGCCCTCCAGAACAAACTTGCCGGTAATCCTAATACCGCCGTCATAGTAACCATCATCACAGACGGGCAGGAAAACGCCTCAAAAGAATGGAACGCCAAGACAGTCAACAAACTCATTGAAGACTGCAAAGAAGAAGGCTGGACCTTCTCCTTCATCGGAGCTGGTGCAGACGTTCTCAAAGTAGCCACCACCATCTCCATCACCAACACGATGCTCTGGGAAAATACCCCTGAAGGCACTGAGGAAATGTTCAAACGTGAAAACAAAGCGCGCGTAAAATACTGCAAGAGGTTCAACGAAGGAATATTGTTCAGTACCTGCGTTGACGAACAGAGAACCTTCAAAAAACAGCTCTCAGAAGAATACTACAAAGACGAAGAAGTATAAACCACTAACCCGCGGAATTTCCATTGCCAACCATCAAGGCAGACTTCACACTGCTGGCTGGCGAGGCTCTGGAAGTTCCGTTTTGAATTTTATGAACGAAGATTACTACGAACTTCAAGAACATTTAGCTAGTTACTTAAAACATATCGCCAAGATTGGAGAAGCAAGAACTCTTCAGATCATGTTCTTGCTAAAGACCGAAAGACAGGTGTTGACAATGATGGACTACATTGACAAACATAGATACGAATGCCTGACAGAAGAACATCTGCTAGATGTCGCCATTGCTATTGCGGAACAAGTGAAGTGAAAAAGTCGGAGTCGTTTCGGACGTTTCGCCTCGGAGCTTCAGCTTGAAGCATCTAGGACATCCGACATTTACCTTACATTAACTCAGAATCTCTAATACGGCAGTGCCTTTGAAAGAGAGTGATCTCCGGTAGCGCGGTATTAGAGATTCAATACCATCTTGGAATAGGAATATAGATATTTACCAGCGGGGTTCTTCATGCCATCTGAGGACCACGCTGGTAAATTTGTTTAACTACATCAATAAACAATGAAAGCGAAATAGTTCGTCATTCAACAGCCTGCTTACCTGTAGTTGCTACTTAACTCAAGATAGCAGCTGTGAAGTTCTACTATTGGTTCTTGTGTCAAATAACGATGCAAAGGTATTCGTAAATTTTATCCATGTGAAATCTCTGCAAGGCTTGCAGCCATTACAACTCACACTCCCACTCAACCAAGGTCCTGTCGAGCGAAATTCCTTTCTTCTCACCCTGCGCTCCCCTTATATAGTAGTTTGCTGCGAATTCGTCTGCCATCTTAAGCATAAAGGCCCTCTTAACATTTGCACACTTCTCACAGATGGAGTTATCGAATGGATTAATCAGACGATTTATACTCTCCTCCATTTTCTCTGGATCATCATTCTTGCAAACCCTACCATAGATTTCTTTCAGCTCCTCTTTATGGTTCTGCAAATAAGTAAACTTTACTCCTTCCGGATGACGAAGATAGAACAGGAACACCGTCTTAGGGAGAGGCTTCATCTCGATCTCAACGTTATCATAATCAACCAGAAAAATCTTGTACTGCCTTGTAATTCTGATGCGACTGAGCTTCACGCTTTGATTCACTAACTTCAGAATAATCTCTGGAGGGCATCCTTTCAGCAGGAGATCCTGAATCAAGACCTGCACATCCTGAAGGGCCTTATTCATCTCTGCGTTGAAGGTACTTTCAGCAGTCGGTTCTTCTGTGACTGTTCTGAACGACACGCGCTGCTTATGAGATTCCTCTGTATCCAATGACCAGCACTCGTTTATGAGTTCCTCGAAATATCTTACATCCTTGCCTATAATGCATCTCGCGTGCTTTACCTTGCGCGGAGCGGGAGGAGCATACATGTTAATCAGATAGGATATGACAAGGCTGAAGCTTTCTTTGGCGTCATATATAACGAGCACATCACCATCATACTTGACAATGAGTCTGCTTTCAGGCGCCAATCTACCTTCGAACTCTGATCTTATCTGCTCATATATAGTTTCCGCACAGAAGTTATCAGGCATAGATACTCCTGGGAAGTTATACTTAATAACCGAATCTGACAATTGCTCCAGAATCTCAGGCAGATAGAGCACGGGGACAGGTATGTTATCGGACCTAAGAAGTTGAACTTGTTCAGGATTCAGCTCAGGTCCGATATACATCGCATAATTGGTTCCCTTGAGGAACGACAAACTAGGGATATCCCCAGATTTAATCTCATTGAACATCATAACGCCTACAGTTTACTCTATTATTCTGCAAATATACAATCGCACTTGTGCCAAACCAAAGCTCATTATCTAAAACCTATTCTCTATCGCCACCTTAATCACCCCGTCCAGTTTGTTCTCAAAGATGCGGTAGGCTTCCTCTATCTCACTCAATGGGAAACGGTGGGTGATGAGTGGAGTGGTGTCGATCTTTCCAGCTTCAATCAGGCGGAGGACTTCCTCGCAGTCGCATCCATCCACGCCACCGGTCTTGAAGGTTAGGTTCTTGCCATACATGTCGGGCAAAGGAAGAACTTGAGGTTGATCATAAAGAGCTACCACCGTTACGATTGCATTCGGGCGGGCGCACTCCCACGCGAGGCGGAAGGTATCGTCGGCTCCGGCCACTTCAAGCACTCGGTCGGCGCCACCGTGGTCGCTGTTTCTCTGGACAAAGTCCTTGCATTCTTCTGGTGTGGTAAGCAGCACATCAGGATAATGCGTCTGCACGAAGCGACGTCGCTCTTCCGACTTCTCACAAAGAATAATGCGCTTGGGCTGTTTCAACATCACGCAAAGCAGAGTGCAGATGCCTGTAGGTCCGGCCCCGATGATCAAGACGGTGTCGTCTTCAGATATTTCAGAGATACGGGCTGCCCAAAAACCTGTGGCCAGGACATCTCCCACCAGCAAGGCCTGTTCATCGGTCACGCTGTCGGGAATGCGGTTCAAGCCTTGATCGGCAAGCGGTACACGCACATATTCTGTCTGCCCACCATCGATGCGGCATCCCAAGGCCCATCCGCCATTAGGATCAGTACAATTGTTCACATAGCCATTCCTGCAGAAGAAACATTCTCCGCAGAAGGTCTCCACATTGACGGTCACTCTGTCGCCGGGCTTTACTTGAGTCACCTCTCCCCCAACCTCTTCGACCACACCAACCATTTCATGGCCAACGGTAATGCCCTGAACAGCACGAGGCACGCTTCCATGCTTGATGTGAAGATCACTGGAACAGATACTGCCCATCGTTACGCGCACAATGGCATCGGTGGGTTCAATCAATGTAGGCTTCGGCTTCTCCACCAAAGCGAACTTTCCTTTTTCTATGTAGGTGTATGCTAGCATAAGACAAAACTACTCATTTCTTTCTTACTGCGTAATATTTCCGCTCCAAAATGTGGAGAGAATTTCACATTTCCCAATGATTGCAGAAATCATCGTTTTGCACGAGCTCCCTACCGGAGTAAAATCTACACCACGCTGATAAACAAAGAAAAAATTGGGTTTATTTCTCTGCAATCGATATTTTTCATATACTTGCGAATGAATAAACGAAGATTTAACAGGGATGGATTCTAGAAGATGTATGATAGTTGACTTGGAAAAGAGAGGTGACAAGCGAAAATTTGTGACCGAACGGGTCGTTCATATAAGTGAAAACAAGAATGGTTTATGGGCTGTTAAATTTCTCGGATCTGAGCGAATCTTCAATTATAACAAATCACGACTATTATATCTTACCAATCCTATCAGTATTGATTTAATAGAAAAGGGCCTTTATGTAAAGAACAAACATATCACCAATGTTTCAGAACTTCTAAAGTTTAATGATGGAAGCCATATTTTCTACCATGTTGTATATAACAATGAATATACTGAGAATCTGGATGGTGACGAGGTGTATGTAACTCGCACTCCTATCAACAAAAATGATGGAACAACATGGGAATATTTGAAGAAACTTGCCGCTGAAACAGGTTTAATGACAGAAGATGGGGATAACATTCTAGCTCTCCAATATGGAATCATCGACATTAAGAGAGATAATGTAGCCTTAGCACAGTATTTGGGTGATAAAACAAAACTGGCGACTTATAAAACCCCTAATACTATATATTATCCTTTTGGCTGCAATGCCAGCCAGAAAAAAGCCGTAGAAAATGCATTAACCAATCAGGTAAGTATTATACAAGGCCCCCCTGGAACCGGAAAAACTCAAACGATTCTGAATATTATAGCCAATCTTTTATTGGCAAAGAAAAGTGTTCTTATAGTCTCAAACAATAATTCAGCCGTTGATAATGTTGCTGAGAAATTGAGGAAAGAAGGGTTAGGGTTCCTTGTTGCAAAACTAGGAAGCGTTGAAAACAAAGAGCTATTTATAGCAAATCAACAAGATTACCCTTTAATGGATAACTGGAAGTTTGAAGCAGTAAATTCAATCAAACAACAGATTACCCAAGCCTTGAATGATGTCTCAGCATGTTTTGATGGACAATCCAAGTATGCAATATTAAAATCAGAGCTTGACGCACTACTGAAAGAAACTAAGTATGACTTATTGCACAATACTGTATCAGACAATCACAAATGGCTGTTTAACAAACCTTCTAAAAAGTTAATATCCGTCAGATTTCAATATGAAATCTTGATGGAAAAGGGCAAAAGTATCAGTCAATTTCAAAGACTGAAATGGAGTTTTGCATTAGGCTTCAAAGTATTCAGACTATTAAAGTATGAACCTCAAACAGCCATACAAGCATTTGAGGCGGCATATTATGCTGCAAAAAAACGCGAGCTAGAAAAGGAACTTTCATCTATAGAAAACTCACTTAAAGCCATAGATCTAAATAAAAGAGTCACAAACTTAAGAGAATTATCGTTAAAGGCTCTGAAAAATTCTGTTGCAAAACGTTATACAGGCAAGCGAAAGAGATTTGCCATTAACACGATCAAACCGCAGACTGAGGCTTTCCTTAAGGAATATCCTATAGTATTAAGTACAACATATTCGGCAAAGACATGCATCAGCAAAGATATGGTTTTTGACTATCTTATCATGGATGAAGCATCTCAGGTTGATATCAAAACCGGTGCATTAGCTTTGTCATGTGCGATGAATGCTGTTATAGTTGGTGACGACAAGCAATTGCCTAATGTGGTTAGTCGTGAAGAAGAGCAGGCATTAAATGCCATACAATCAGCTTATCATGTAGATGAAAAGTATCAGGCAACGACAAACAGTTTCCTTCAATCATGTGTTAAAGTATTTACAGATGCACCTGTCACTTTGTTAAGAGAACATTATCGTTGTCACCCGAGAATCATAGACTTTTGCAACAAAAGGTTCTATAATGGGGAACTGATTGCGATGACATCAGACAACAATGAAGATAAGGTTTTACAAGTGATCAGGACTGTACCCGGCAACCACGCACGAGGCCATTTCAATCAACGCGAGATAGATGTAATAATTAAAGAAGTTATGCCAGAGTTCGCTGCATCTGAGAATGTAGGCATCATCACACCTTATAGAGATCAGGCATTAGCGATAAACCGGGCATTAGGCACAGATATAGCTAGTACAGTCCATAAATTTCAAGGCAGAGAATGTGACGCTATCATTATGAGTATGGTGGATAATATTCCTACTGATTTTTCAGATGACGCAAACCTGATGAACGTAGCTATATCGCGAGCCAAAACTAAACTATGCGTTGTAGTAAATGGGAATGAAATGCCAACAAGTTCAAATTTGGCACAATTAATATCGTATATACAGTACAATAATTTCGAGGTTAAGGAAAGTAAGATTCACTCTGTATTCGATATTCTCTACAAACAATATACAGCTGAAAGATTAGCATACGAATCTCAAAGAGGTAAAGTTTCGGAATATATCTCTGAAAATATTATATATGACACTCTAGTTAAAGCTATTGAGAAAATACAGATGAACTACTTGGGTGTTGTTTGCCACTATCCTCTTTTTCGACTCATCACTGATCTTAAAGGACTTGAGACTCGAGAGATCGCATTCATTTCAAATTCGCTGTCTCATGTAGATTTCTTGGTATATAATACCATTACTAAAAAGCCACTAATGGCAATAGAAGTAGACGGATGGAAATATCATAATCAAAGTGAAGTTCAGCAATCAAGAGACAAACTAAAAGACGATATTCTTTCAAAATATGGATTAAAATCCTACCGTATTTCTACTGTTGATACAGTAAATGTTGAAACCATCGAAAAAATGCTTTCGAATTACCTGAATAAAGGAATATAGATAACTGCATCATGGAATACTACCTTCTCCATTTTGAAAATTGATTAAGGATTATGACAGAAAAAGAAAAAATGCTGGCCGGGCAGGTGTATTCGGCAACTGATAGTGAACTGCTTAAGGAATTGGTGGAGACTCATGAAGCAATTCATGAATACAATGCACTGAAGCCGTCTGAAAAGAATGCCAGAACTGCCATTCTGAAAGGTTTGCTTGGATACATTGCCGACGACAACATCATTATCAACCAGCCATTCTACTGCGACTACGGCAAGCAGATCAGAGTCGGCAGGCGTTTCTTCGCGAATTTCAATTTCACTGTGCTGGATGAGGCTCCGGTATGCATCGGAGATGACTGCTTCATTGGCCCCAATGTCAGCATCTACACGGCATGTCACAGCACCGATCCTGTAGAGCGGAATACCCGCAAAGAGTGGGCCGAGCCAGTAACAATCGGAAACAATGTGTGGATAGGCGGCAGCGTCACCATTCTGCCTGGCGTAAATATTGGTAACAATGTAACTATCGGTGCCGGATCGGTTGTAACTAAGGATATTCCGTCTGATGTCATAGCTGTCGGCAATCCGTGCAGGGTAATCAGAAAGCTTGACAGATAGATTCGTGTTCCAAGCAAAATTCATATCTTTACAGACATAAATGGGGATTTCCTTAACGCATTAAATATGAAAAACCAAAATATTATGTTGATCTCAATCATCGCACCGATTTTAATAGTTACTGGAGTCGTATTGCTTGTACTCGGTTCAGTTCCTGTAGAGAATAAGATTGAAGGAAATGATCTCGTCGTTAAGTTCGTCATTGGAAAGAAGATGATTGATATATCCGACGCTGTCGTCATGCCTATACCGGAAGAAGTCAACCATAATATAATTCGTGTTGGCGGCACAAGTGTCGGCAAGAAGCATTCAGGTAACTTTATGAATATCAAGACAAGAACCAGGTATAAGTTTTATCTTACCGGGAAAGGTCAGAGGACCTATTTTGAGATAAACGGCAGTAAATACCTCGTTGATGGAGTTTCAATAGACAAATAAAACGTAGAAACATGGTCGGAAAATACAAAGTCATAACCCTCTGCGGCAGCACAAAATTCAAGGAGCAGTTTATTGAAGCTCAGAAACGCCTCACTCTTGAAGGCAACATCGTCATATCCGTTGGCCTGTTCGGTCACAGCGGCGACGATGAGGTGTGGACTGAAGGCACTAAGGCCATGCTTGACGACATGCACAAGCGCAAAATCGATATGGCAGACGAAATCTTCGTCATCAACGTCGGCGGCTACATCGGCGAAAGCACCCGAAGCGAAATCGCCTACGCCAAGTCTCAGGGAATTGCAGTCAGGTATCTGGAAGAGGTTTAAGCTGGTGGCTTGTAATGCATGGTGCCAGGCATTATCTCACCCCTATATACGGACATTCATCACAAATGTGGGATTAAATTCGGATTCCGGGGAATCTGGGTTATTTTTGCAGGTGTATTACTAACACCTGAACCATGAAATGTTATAAAGGAACCATCCTCACTGTGGATGCCGGCAACAGCGTCTGCAAGTATCTTGTTGAAGAAGGAGGAAAGATCATATATGTCGGCAATGAGTTGCCGCAGGAATATAGGAATGCAGAGACGGTTGACCTTGGGAAGAAGGTCCTTGCTCCGGCATTCGTTGACACCCATCAGCATTTTGCGTCATTCTCGACCTTCAACGCCGGACTCAATGTGATGGAGGCGGAGTCGAATGTTGAGATCGCAAGGATGATCGGGGAATATGCTGCCAGAACCAATGCCAAGACTATCATTGCTTTCGGTTCGTCACCGCATTCTGTGAAGGAAGGACGACTTATCAATCGCGAGGAGATTGATGCGGTCTGCCAGGGCAAGGAGGTTATGGTAGTCAAGTACGATGGTCACGCCTGCATCATCAGCACTCCCCTCCTGAACAAGCTCGAGAAGAAACTCAGCAAACTCAGGGGATATCATCCGGACACCGGAGAGATGAACCAGGAGGCTTTCTTTGCATGCTCTGACTATATCACCGGATCACTCTCGATTCCTGACCTGTTCAGGAATATGCAGATGGCAACCGACTTCATGGCATCCAAGGGTATCGGCAGCATCCATACAGTCAGCGGAGTGGGTTTCATTGCCAACCTTGACATCACTATTGAGAAGCTGTTTGCCAAGTCGCTTACAAATGGATTCCAGATAAGAGTCTTCCCGCAGGCACTCAACACCAAGGTTGCAACCTCACGCAATATCCCTCGTATCGGAGGATGCTTCGAGTGCGCTCTTGACGGATGCTTCGGTTCTCGCGATGCTGCACTTAATGAACCTTATTCCGATGCTGAAGGAGGAGATGGAGTGCTTTACTACTCTGATGAGAAAGTGATTTCATTCTGCAAGGAAGCCAACAGAAAGGGCCTTCAGATAGAGCTTCACGCGATTGGAGACAAGGCATTTGACCAGGCGACAAGAGCACTCAAGGCAGCATTGGACGACTATCCGCGCAATGATCACAGACATGGTATCATCCATGACTGTCTGCCTACCGAGGAAGGTATAGAGATCTGCAGACAGTACGGCATCCAGATGCCGGTGCAGAGCGCGTTCATCGAATGGAGACAGGAGCCGGATTCATACCTTGAGGAACTGCTTGGCACAGAGCGCGCTTCGCGTCTCAACCCTATCAAGACATTTGCCGACAACGACATTGTGGTATCATTCGGTTCGGATGCGCCATGTACATCACCAGATCCGATCATGTGGATCCACAAGGCTGTGAACCACAGCAATGAAGCCGAGAGGATTACCGTGCAGGAGGCACTCCGCATGGCAACATTCAACGGAGCCTATGCCACATTCGACGAGAAGGAACGAGGCAGTCTTGAGGTCGGCAAGGTAGCGGATATGGTCATTCTTTCTGAGAACCCATATGACGTTCCATCAGAATCCATCAAAGACATCAAGGTTGAAGGTCTCATTCTGAGCGGAAGGCCATACGAAAGCGCCAGAACGTCTCTGTTGAACTGCATCTGGAAAGGAATCACATCAAATGCAAAGTATTAAACCATTCAAGCAATACTCTCTTTCGGAAGAGATAATAAATTCGGCCACACATGGAGTCGGTCTCATGATGGGACTTGCCATGTGCATATTCTTCCTGGTCAAAAGTGCAGGCAGTCCTTTGGCGGGACTGGGATTCGGACTATACCTTTTTGGAGTAGTCAGTTCATACGCTGCATCTACAATCTATCACGCTATTCCGGCATCCCGTGCCAATGCCAAAGCCATCGCCCGTAAGTTTGATCATGCTGCAATCTTCTGGCATATAGCAGGAAGCTACTCCCCTCTTACATTGATCGGCATGAGGAACGGAGGTGAGCAGACTTGGGCATGGGTAATCTTCGGAATTGTGTGGCTGGCAGCGATTGTCGGCACAAGCCTGAGTTTCAGAAAGATGAAGAGGCAGAGCTATCTTGAGACTGCATGCTATGTCCTCATGGGACTTACAATACTGATTGCCTTCAAGCCGTTCTATGACAGCTGCGGGCTCCCGGTGGTCCTGTGGGTTGTCGGCGAGGGCATCGCCTATATCACTGGAGCGGTGCTGTACAGTTTCAAGAAGATTCCGTACATCCACTCGGTCTTCCATGTGTTTGTCATTGTCGGCGACATATGCCACATGATCGCCACCTGGAAGGTAATTCAGATGTTCATTCTGAATTAATTCAAAAAAGTTTTCAACAAAGTGTAGGACGTAACGTAAAAAGTTATATCTTTGCATCCCCTTTGAAAAAGGGAACATCATTGCCGATGTAGCTCAGTTGGCCAGAGCACGTGATTTGTAATCTCGGGGTCGTGGGTTCGATTCCCTCCATCGGCTCAAAAGTCTGAATAATGGTGCGGTAGTTCAGCTGGTTAGAATATCGGCCTGTCACGCCGGGGGTCGCGGGTTCGAGTCCCGTCCGCACCGCAAAGCCTTAGAGTATTCGCTCTAAGGCTTTTGTTTTATGTAACTGGGCTACCTATACTGCCCAGGAAACAGACCGCGGGCAGTTTCACCATGTTTTTGCACTAGGTCCCCCATGAAATGACGAACAAGAGACCCAAACTTGCAATTAAATTCATACCTTCGCATGTTGAACAACTGTTCCAAGCATGCATATAGACAATCATACAGGCCTGGTCCTTGAGGGTGGCGGACTTCGCGGAGTTTTCACTTGCGGAGTGCTCGACTGTTTCATGGATCACGGAATACGTTTCCCGTTCACTGTGGGAGTCAGCGCAGGTGCATGTAACGGATTGTCCTATATGTCAGGCCAGCGTGGACGCGCAAAGAAGAGCAACATCGACCTTATGGATGAGCACCATTATGTAGGCTTCAAGTATCTTCTGACCCAGAAATGCATCATGGACTTCAAACTGCTGTTTGAGGATTTTCCAGAAAAGATCATCCCGTATGACTATGACGCATACTTCTCGAATCCGGACAGATTTGTCATGGTGGCCACCAACTGCCTCACAGGCAAGGCAGAATATCTTGAAGAAAAGAAGTCGTCAGACAGAGTCATGGCTATAGTCCGTGCATCAAGCAGTCTTCCTTTCGTCTCACCAATCACCTATGTGGACGGCATCCCGATGCTTGACGGAGGTATAGCCGACTCAATTCCTGTAGAATATGCAATGAGTCAGGGATATGAGAAGCTGGTGGTAGTTCTTACACGCAATAAAGGATACAGGAAAAAGGGCAGCTCAATGCCGCTTGCCAAGATCACATACAGACAATACCCGAACCTCCAGAATGTGCTCCATCAGCGCAATGCTGAATACAACAGGACAATGGAACTAATTGAAAGACTGGAAGATGAAGGAAAGATAACAGTCATAAGACCTGTTAAGCCAATCGAGGTAGGCAGAATGGAGAAGGACACCGATAAACTGAGAGCCTTATACCAGGAAGGATATGACATCGCTGAAGAGCTGATAAAATCTATACGTGGCTAAGAAGACCATCATATCTGACTTCAGTGCTCTGAAAGGGAAAGTATCCTTTTCGGAGAAGGCTTCAGATGCCAAGGCGTCACCGAAGGTTATGCCCTCTGTCACAGAACATAAGACAAAGGTTTCTGAGCCTGAGGGTCTTAAGGTAGGCCAGAGTGTGGTCCTGATGGATTCCAACTTGCGAGGCAAGATTATCAAACTTGGCAGAAGCGTCATGATCGAACTTGAAGATGGACTCATAATCGAATCTGCCTACGGAGAGTTTGCAGTTACCGACAAGGCTGAGATTGCCAGTCTTAAAGAAGCCAAGGTCAAGGCTAAGAAAACCATTTCCGTTGCCAGGCCGACGAAGCCGGCAGCAGGTCCCGATGGGTCCCTAACCGTTGACCTGCATATTGAAGCGATCCCAGGAGGAACAAATGTTCCCAAGGGCCAGCAGCTGCAGTTCCAGATGGACACTTTCAGAAGGATTATCCGCGAAAACTCCAGCCACAGAGGAAGAAAGATAACCTTCATCCACGGTATAGGCTACGGCATATTAAAAGCTGCAATCCGAAAGGAACTGGACGAAGTCCTTGCTCTCAGATGCAGCTATAGCATTGGCGACCCGGCGGTTACCGTTGTATTGATCCGATAGCAGTTACCTCTAATACCTGACACTTATCCGTCAGTAACTGCCACCTTGCTTTCATTGTACCACTTTCCACCTTAGACGCCAGACTCCGTTCTCATATGAGTGGCTTATGATCTTGAATGTACCTATTTCGCTGGTATTCTTCACATGGGCACCGATGCAGGCACAGGCATCATAATCCCCTATCCTCACTATGCGAAGAGTTTCCGAAGCATCCTCAGGAAGTTTGCTCAAGTCTACAATTGACGCTGCCTGTTCGCGACTCATGAACTCAATGGTAACATCCTGATTCTTAGCGATTTCCTCATTGACCTTTGCCTCAATCAGAGCTACCTGCTCAGCAGTCGGCTCCGCATCCAGAATATAGTCGCACTTGGATTTCTTCTTCTCCACATGAGCATTCCTCGAACGAGGGCAGCCGAACATCTTCACCATCGTAGCATTCAGCAGGTGCTCGCAGCTATGAGCCGGCTCGAACTCCTGTTTATTATGTGCATTAAGTACTGGTTCCATATCACAAACTCAAGAAACTTACTCCGAGATCAGCGCAAGGAGCTGGGAGAACTGATCCGGACATGAGGTTTTCTTTCCGCCGCAGGTGATGCCGGCAAGGCGCTGCCTTACCTCTGAAATCTTCTGTCCTTTGGAAAGGGCGACAATGCCTTTGAGATTTCCGCTGCATCCGCCATGAAAGACTGCATCAAGAATGACATCTCCCTCGACAAGCAGTTCAATTGCCTGCGAGCAGACTCCTTCTGTCTGGCCGACTACGTACCTGACAGAACCTTTATAAGTATCGTTTATAATTTTCATAACTCTATCTAATCAAGTGTAATGCTTTCGATTCTCAGACGCAGAATTCCGGATGGAGTATGCGCTTCTGCAATTTCTCCTACCTTCTTACCCATCAGGGCGGCTCCAATCGGGGATTTGAGTGAAATCTTCCCAGCCTCAAGGTTCATCTCATGAGGGCTGACTATTTCAAATTTCATCCGGGTATTTGTCGAGAGGTTTGTGAATTCGACATGACTCAGAAGACATACTATATCTTTGGGAAGAGCGTCGGGATCAATCACGCGTGAATGCTCCAGGATCCTCTGCAGGAAACGGATACGGCTGATGGTCTTTGCCTGCCTGCGTCTTGCTTCACGATATCCTCCATTCTCGCTTCGGTCTCCCTGCGCACTCGTCTCTGCGAGGGCATCTCTAATCTCGGGATAGACCACGTCGATAAGGTAATTCAACTCCGCTGCAATCTCATCGTATCTTTGCTTTGACAGATATTCCATAGCTCAAATTATTCCAACTCACATCCCTTAAAGAAGAAGTCTTTCTCTGCGACCTCTTTGGAGAAAGTGCAATATACCATCTCGCATGTAGAGCAGACCTTTCCCTCGTGCGATATCTCAGCATCTATGAAGGCAAAATTACGTTTCATTTCCTTGAGGCGGGCCCTTATCTCAATCGGTCCCTTCCCCACCGGAACGGAAGACTTGTAACGCATATTCAGATGTGTAGTGACTCCCGTAGTCTGAAGTTTCCTGCTTATCACCCAACCGCCAGCTTCATCCATCAGCGTAGCCTGGATTCCACCATGAAGAGTGCCTATCCAGCTCTGAAAATTGACATGAGGCTCCCAGATGCAGACCACATCGTCTCCATCCTCATAAAATTCCATCTTAAGTCCAAACGGATTGCTGGGACAGCACGCAAAACAGTTATACCCCTGCTCCTCCAATCCCACAAACGGGTTCTTTATCTTATCCATTTTTATCTTCCTATTCCTGTGAAATATCGATTCTTGCAAAGGCATTTCCCACAGACATCTGAATGAATGTGCGTCGTGGCGCGCCTTCATTTGGATCAACGATTATTACGACCGTATTGCTCCTGCCTTTTTCGGGAATCAAAGCCCGATACCATCCTCCGTCAAGAGTGTCAGATAAGCCGTTCGCCCCCTCCGAAGATGTTGCATTGATATAGTCTGACGAATTTGGCTGATCGTCAACAACTATCGAATACCCACCACTGATCCACCAACCGCCATAATTCAGTAGCGTCACAATGGACTGACCTCCTTCCGAAGGAAAACTGACATGACTCCTATTCAACTCCATCGCCTCCCACACCCCATCCCTCTCACAGGAAGACATTGCCAGAATCGACAGAGTTGACAAAACAAAGTATATTAGTCGCTTCATCTCAAGTTAAGATTTTGTTTTTACAGAAACCTTCCCTCTGTCCTATCATTAGAAGTTCCTTCGGACGACCACATGTCATATGTGATGAAGAATTTATTATGTGCAGAGAATTTATTGACCCTCACATATCGTACTGCTCCATTACACTCATTAACCTTATGGTATTCGATTGCGTTTTCAGATGCAATATTTCTATACTCGCTTACGTAGAACACATTGGTAACAGGCAGTTTAACATCACCTATCTGAAATACGAGCCTATTCTCTACAATTCGTGGAGATGTCACCTCTGTATACACTTTAACTGCAGTTTCCCTTTTGGACGGATCCCTGACAAAGCCACACTCCCTGTATGCAGATGAAGTCACTTTAAACTCCTTGATTGCCTTAGATGCACGAGCAGGAATACATATTACCGGTTTCTCAGCATATTCAACCTTACTCACTTTATCAGGGGCTGCAGGATTAGGACGGTTTTCGTAGACATATGTTCTGGCCTGATAATAATCATATGCATTACCGTTATTAACGAAATACGATTCCCCCAGGTTCAAATAAAGATTTTCATCGGTGTTATTGGTCACTATGAAATTGAATTTTCCAGCCTCTGACCAGAAATCATATTCTATTGTAACCATCGCATCCTGATATGCAAATGTACCATCCTCCTTTACTTCCACATTATCGGATGAGAGTGTCGCGATCTGCTGAAAAAGCGTCGGTGAGCAGGATGTGCATAACATCAAAGAAGCCATCAGGAGAATGAGCGGATTTTTCATATTGTCTGACATATATTGGTTCATGATAATGTAAACATTCAAATATACGAAGAATCCAGAGAAAGTGTGAGAAAATTGCTATATTTGAATGAATCTTGATTTAGTGCGCAGCACTTTGGCACAAGCATGGGTTATATTTGCCGTTGAACGGAAGTTTCTTAAAAGACTTTCATACTGTTTTACAAACACTTAGTATTATGAATTGGCGAATAGCATGGGATGAATATATAGCTACCGGCATTGACCCTACAGGTGGCGATCTTGGACCTGACTTTGATATTGAAACAGGAAGATATTTCGATGAACAAGAGGAAGAAACACATTATAGGCCTGTTAGAGACAACAAAACTGCAGAGGAATATCTTGACGAAATAATAGAAGGCTTTGATAGAATCATCAAGGCTCATCAGAGCAAATGACAGATAATAATATTTTTCATATGAATAGGTTATTTATTGCATTACTTTGCCTTACTATAGGCACATCAATGCACGCGCAGATGAAACCTCCACAGCAGACAGACACTCTGTCAATAACAGCTGTGAAGTATAATTTCACAGATATAAGACCTGAGAACTGGCCATGCAATGTGATTTACAAATCAACAATATACTTCCAGTTTGGAGAGGAGGTATTTGACATTGTAGATGTATCCAAAAGCTTATTTGATATAATATACAAGGTTACCGACAAAGAACAATCTGGAACATACAACCTCCTGTATAATGAAACTGATGATGTATTCACTATCAGGTTTTCTGGTTACACCTTCACATGTACCGAATTCAGTAATCAAAACACTGAATTGCAACCCAAAGATTATGCTTTTCAAGAAGTGGATATCAAGCCAAAGTTCCAAGGAGAAAATCTCAATAAATTCTCAAAATGGGTATCTCAAAGATTGAAATTCCCCCAGAATCTTTATGCCGGAGAATTAGAAGGAAGCGTAACACTTCAGTTTACTATTGACACAGACGGATCTGTAATCAATGTAAAAGTCTTGAGAAGTGCTTACCCAGATTTGGACAAAGAAGCAGTAAGAGTTGTATCTTCATCTCCTAAATGGACTCCTGGTATGAAAAACGGAGAAACCGTCCGTGTCACTTATACATTTCCGGTGATATTTCAATTGTAATGGATTATGGATTTCTTTAAGTTACTTTTAGGCCTATATATCTTCAAAAGTTTGACAGAGGATGACAGGCAGCAGGTCGGGATGAATAATCATGACAACAACTGCTGCGATGGAGGATATGGCAACGGCTGCGATACCGGCTTTGAGCCTGGCTGCAACGACGAGATTTTCAAAGGTTATAGCCACGATCATAACGGCTACAGCGACCATATGTTCGGGGAGGACTACGGCAGGAATTGCGGAATGGATTTCTTCTCCGACGATGACTCAATTTGGTAGATTGACGAATATGGCCTGCTCATGCACAAAACAAAACTGACAAGACATGAAAAGACTATTTATATTGATATTTGCGGCGGCTGTCGCCATGCAATCGGGAGTTACGGCCCAGGATCTCGGACACTACAAGAAGATTGTGAAGGAACTAAGTTCCGCCAAATATCAGGGACGCGGATACGCTGAAGACGGAGCCAACAAGGCCGGAAAATGGATAGCCAGAGAGTTTGAAAAATGCGGCGCCGACCAGGTCATATGCCAGCCCTTCAAGCTTGACATCAACACATATCCCGGCAAAATGCATTTCTCTGTAGACGGCAAAAAGATGATCCCAGGTAAAGACTTCACCGTGAGGGAGTTCAACCCATCGTACAAGGGAGAATTCAAGCTATACCACATAGACACAGAGAATTACAATTCCGAGAAACTTTTTGCAGACCTAGCTTCGCCAGAGTACGAAGGTGCCTTTGTCGTATGCGATTTCATGTTCAGCTACAAGCATAGAGCAGACTTCAGGAAACTGCAGAGCAAAAAGGAATGCAGCAGCTCAGGATTCATATACACTTGGGAGTCGCCATTGAAATTCTATAAGGCCTATGGAGAGAAAGTAGCGGAGAAACCTGTAATCTGGGTAGAGCCGGACTTCCCGAAAGACGCCAAGACTATCAAGGTTGACATGGAGAATGAATTCCTTGAGGGCTACGAATGTTTCAATGTCATTGCAAAGGTCGAAGGCAAACGACATGACAGCTGCTATGTGTTCACTGCCCATTATGACCACCTCGGCAAACTCGGCAAGAAGACATTCTATCCTGGAGCACACGACAATGCATCAGGCACTGCAACAGTCATTACCCTGGCTGCACACTATGCGCAGAACACTCCGGAATATGACATGTATTTCATAGCTTTCTCAGGAGAAGACGCAAACCTCAGAGGTTCAGAGTGGTACGCAGAGCATCCGATTGTACCTCTGAACCAGATCAGATACCTTTTCAATCTGGATATGATTGCTGACAACAACAGTTCACAGTACTGCGAAGTCAGCGATGAGGGCGAAAAGGGATTCGTACTGTTTGAAAAGATAAATGCAGAAAAGGGATATTTCAAAGCATTGGATAGACAACCGCTTGCCGGCAACAGCGACCACTACCCTTTTGCACAGAGACATGTTCCATGCATCTTCCTTATGAACGAAAACGGAGATGCATTCAAATACTACCACACAATCTACGACACCTGGAAGAACTCAATCTTCACCAATTACGAACCTACATTCAATCTTATCGTAGATTTCATTGAGGCACAGAAATGACGGAGAACATCATATTTCTGATCATACTTGCAGCTGGAGCCAGTTTCGTGCAGCGGACCGTCGGCTTCGGGTTCGGCATATTCATCATGACTGCCCTGCCCTTTCTGATGCCCTCATATGCTGAAGCTGTTACACTTTCAGGGCTGCTTTCGCTCACATCCGCTACCATAGTGATGGTCAAGTATTTGAAGTATGTCACATGGAAGCGTCTTTTGCCTATTGTCGCTTCATTTGTCATATTCTCAACACTGGCGACCTATATGCTTGAACGGATTGAAGGCCAGACAATGAGAATCATCCTGGGTATCACGCTGATTATCATAAGCCTTTATTTCAGTTTCTTCAAAGCCAGACTGCAGAAACTGATACGCCCGACAAAAGGATGGCAGTACGGCACAGGAGCAGCAAGCGGTATAATGGGAGGTCTCTTCGCAATGCACGGCCCGCCTGTCGTGCTATACCTGATTGCATCCGAACCGGACAAGGACCACTACATGGGCATGATCCAGACATACGCAGTAGTGACAAACATCATAATGCTGGCAGCGCGCGCTTTCAACGGTTACGTCACCCCAACTGTCGGATCATCATACGTCTACGCCCTCATAGGTCTGGCAGTCGGAGTTCTTGCAGGCAACTGGGCCTACAAACGCATTCCAAACCGCCTTTTCACCTACATCGTCTACGCATACATCGGCGTCAGCGGACTGATCATTCTGCTGACTGCCTGATTACTGCTTGCTTGAAATATCGTGACGGTCGGTAAAGATTTTGATGGCACGGTAAATTTCCTGAACACGGTCATCCTGCCATGTGACCTTGGTCTTGTTGTCCGTATCCCTTCCATGTGCCCAAAGGACAACACCGTCCAAATGTTCATAAGCCGCCTCCAGCATCTGCAGGAACTTATCTCCTGAAATGAACTGCATATAGTAAGGACTGGTCTTCCAATCATAGTACTGAGGCCATATGTATCCCACTATCTTTTTATCCGGGTAGTGTTTCTTTATATAATCAACTGTAATCTTAAGATCTTCAACCCATTGATCTATATCAGGACCATAGCAGTAGAAGCATGGATAGAGCACATCTGAGACCTCTCCAGCTGCCAATCTGTTGTTATTTTCAGTGAGCACGGACAACAGTTCCTCATCTGTCTTACCCGCCATTTCCTCCACATATCTGGCAATGTTCAGAGTTCCCAAAGGCACGCCGTAATTACCTACACTGGCACCATCAATGCCAGCACGGAACGCATTGAATATCAATGACAGAGAATCCTTCAAAGAGTTGTCAGTGTAACTTTCATCCCAGTACCACGACTCGATATCAGTGCTGATTGCCTTGATGCCAGCCTGATCTGCCTCAGCGATACAAGCATTGATCTTATCCATATCAATCTTGCCGTCTGTCAGAAGACGGAACTCATAAATTAGCTTTATCTTCGAGAGTCCTTCAGACGACAAGTCCGGCTTTCCGGGATAACCAAGACAATCATACATCACAAACTCCTTTACAGGCACATCTGATGCACAACCGCCGCACAAAAGAGCGACAGCAAGAGTCAAGACACAAATAACAGATTTCATAAGACCAGAATTGGATTATAAACTCGATAGGTCACCAAAGATACATCTTTTCTTCAAAACCAACTTCATCCTGTATGCTTCCTCTTTTCGTATCCGAGAGAATTATCACACATAATTAAACCTTTTCTTCAGTGCAGTGTCTAAGCAAGCGAGTACTCAAGAAAAACAGATTGTTGAACCCATTAAACTGACAAAGCTATGAAGAGAAGAATTCTAATGGTATCAGCTATGATACTCCTGCTCGGTTCACAGATTGAGATGAACGCTCAGATGAGAGGTGGACACGATTTCAAGAGACCTGGAATGGAAATGCACGAAGGCAAAAGACCAGGCGGACCTATGATGTATGAAAAAGCTATTTGTCAGGACGATGTAAAGAGGCTCCAGGACTACTATCTTATGAAGTATGATGTGAGACTCTCGAAGAAGGAAGCGGAAAAGATCCTCATCGTAAAGATGAGAGACAAAGGCAGACACAACTTCGCCAACAGAGGTCATCAGAATTTTCGAAGAAAATAAAGACCACACACAACTCAGCCGGAATCGCACAGAATCCGGCTGAGTTTTTTCTATTAAGCTTATTTTGGATTTCTACGATCTAAGCCATATCTTTACATAGTTATAATGACACTTGCATATGAAACGAATATTAGCATTTCTGTTCTGCATCGCGTTGTCGACTGCGATGATGGCTAATCATCCGTCTCCGTATATGGAGAAGGGGGCGAAGCTGATTTCCAAAGGGAAATACAAGGACGCGATCGTGCAGTTTGAGAAAGTCATAGGCAAATGGTGTGAATATGGAGCGGCGTATGACTACCGCTGCTATTGCCATATGAAGCTTGGAAATATTGATGAAGCTGTGAGAGATATCGTCAGGTCTGTGCGTACCGGAAAGGAGCGTGCTAAGACTGCTGAATTGTTCGACAATCTTACACAAAGCGCTGCAGACCAGCTTATTGCCGAACTCAAGAAGGAGTGCGAGGTGAATCCTTTGAGAGGAAATCTCTTCTACTACCTCGGTCTGGCATATCAGGCAAAAGGCGACATGGACAAGGCCAGTGCAGCCTTTGCGGAATCCGGCAAGGAGCGCAAGACACCTAGGATCAGAGCGACACTCTATACAAGGCCATATTTCACCAACAACGACCCCGGCGAGTTCGGCAAATGGGTCAACTCTCAGATCAGCTATCCGGAAATCGCCAAGGCATATGAGCTGGACGGAAGCGTCAAATGCTCCTTCTGGATTGACGAGGAAGGCAAGATAAGCAATGTACGAGTCGTAAATGACGTTCATTATGACTTCGATTCGCAGATGGTAAAGGTCATCGAGAGTTCACCGGCATGGCATCCAGCCACCGCTGACGGCAGCAAAGTAAAGACGATGCATGTATTCACAATGAACTACCTGCTGGAGTAGCAAGGTCTCGGAATTGTAAGAAAGATTGAGTACATTTGCAGCCTTAAATTTGAAATTATGGATAAGGTATCGGAAAACCCTTTCAAAAACCGGACAGTGGCAGACATGCCTCTGATTGTCGTGACGGCACTCTTCGTCACATGTTATCTGGTCTCAAACCTCATGGCCGTAAAGGTCATTGGCATCCTGAATCTGTTCTACTTCGATGCAGGAACAATCACATTCCCGTTTGCATACATGCTGGGTGATGTCCTCACTGAAATCTGGGGCTACCGCACCACACGCAAGGTCATATTCCTGACCTTCTTCTGCAACATCGTGATGGTGATATGCACCCAGATCGGCGTATGGCTCCCCTCGCCTGACTATCTTGACGGAACAGCACAGGCATACAACACAGTATTCAATTATGTACCACGCATTATTCTGGGTTCATTGACAGGATTCCTTCTTGGAGAGCTTTCGAACTCATGGATAATGGAGCACATTAAGAAGAAGACCAAAGGCAGACGACTCTGGGTACGCACAATAGGAAGCTCCATCATAGGATATATGTTCGACACAGTACCGTTCGTGCTCATAGCCTTCCTTGGCGTGCTTACGACCAGGGATATCCTTCTGATGATCGCTCTGCAGTATGTAATGAAACTTGGAATCGAAGCCTTCTTCGGAACGCCGATGGCCTACGCAGTGATTGGAATGCTTAAAAGGATGAAGATATGAAAAGATTAATAATCCAGCTGCTTATCATGTCACTTGGTCTCACGGCCTGCTGCCACAGAGCGCCAAAGACCGCAGACTATGAAATAGACTATGCCGACACATCCAATTGGATCAGCTGTCCGAAGGCTGTACACGAAGTGGATGTATTCTATCTTTATCCTACAAGCTGGACACCGACAGAAGCAGACAGTCTTGTAAACACAATCGACAATGCTTCAATGCGCAAGAAAGCACCAATGGCATATTCAAGACAGGCAACCTGTTTTGAAGGCGTAACAAATATATATGCTCCGTTCTATCGTCAGGTTAATGCCGGCAAGATTCTAAGCCTCAGTCTGGATGAACAGGAGAAGGTTCTTTGCGGCATACCATATCACGACGCATGCGCTGCATTTGAGCACTATATCAAGAATCACAACAACGGCAGGCCGTTCATCCTTGCAGGACATTCTCAGGGTTCAAAGGTATTGAAATACATTCTATCCGACTATATGGCAGAAAATCCTGAAGTCTACAAGAGGATGATTGCTGCATATGCTTTAGGATATTCGTTCGAGAAATCCTGGTTTGAGAAACACAGCCATCTTAAGTTTGCGGAAAGCGAAACAGACACTCAGGTAGTGATCAGCTGGAACTGTGAAATGATGAAGGACGGAAAGTTTGGAACATATAATCTCGTTTGCCATGAAGGGGCATTATCCATCAACCCGATTTCATGGAAACATGATTATGAACTGACAGCTGCTGATGACCCTCGTCATCTTGGGAGCCAGAAAAACCCTGAGGAGAAGTACTCCACCCAGGTTCTATATGATCCAGTCCGAGGATATGAGGTCTTGATAGTCGGAAAGCCTGTACCGGAAAGACACAGGAGCGGTATTGGTGACATGGCATTGCACGGCAGCGACTATAGTCTCTACTACTACAACATCCGAGAGAACGCAAAGAAAAGAATCGAGAGCTACAAAAACGCAGCACTATGAAAACATTGATAACAGGCACCTCACAAGGCATCGGTAAGGCTCTGGCTCAGCTTTTTCTGGAGAACGGTCACGAAGTCATCGGTCTTGACAGACAGGAGAGCGGCATCGCGCATGAGCGCTATACACACATCAGTATGGATGTGCGTGACGCCCTCCCAGAAATAACTGATGTTGAGATACTTATCAATAATGCCGGCACGCAGAACGAGGACGACATCGAGATCAACCTCAAGGCGCTGATCCGCATCACCGAGAAATATGGAGTGCAGGGGAGCATCAAGTCAATCCTTAACATCGGTTCTGCAAGCGGACACACAGGAGCGGAATTTCCGGAATATTGCGCAAGCAAGGGAGGCGTGATAGCGTACACGAAGAATGTAGCTCAGAGAGTCGCGAAGTTCGGTGCGACATGCAACAGCATCGACCCGGGCGGAGTGTTTACGCCGCTGAATGACTGCGTCGTGAATGACCCTGTATTGTGGGAGGAAATAATGGAACAGACTCCCCTGAAACGTTGGGCAACGCCGGAAGAAATTGCCGAGTGGGGATATTTCATGACAGTGACCAATACTTTCTGCACAGGCCAAAGCATCGTGATAGATGGAGGCGAATCAATAAATTCGCACTTTGTCTGGCCGGAAAGCAAATAAATATGACTATGAAAATTGTAATACTGGATTTTGACGGAACCATGGGCGACACCGCAGCAGTGATCGTCCAGACAATGCAGGCAACAATCAGGGAACTCGGTCTCCCGGCACGCACTGACGAGCAGTGTGCATCTATGATTGGCCTAAGGCTGGTGGAAATACCTCCAGTACTGTTCCCCGAGTGTGAACTTGACGGAGAGTTCTACGCTGCAACATATCGCAGACTGTTCAAGATTTATGACATCGAGGGTGCTGTGAAGCTGTATCCTAACGTGCTTGAGACGCTTGTAGAACTTAAGAACCGCGGATACATTCTTACCATCGCAAGCAGCAGAAGCCGCAAGACTCTGGTAAAATATGTAGAAGACCTCGGTCTATCGGAACATATAGGCTATATACTTGGTGCTGATGACGTTGTGAACGGCAAGCCAGATCCGGAGCCGGTAAACAGAACACTTGAGAAATACGGATTCAAGACGGAAGAGGCTATTGTAGTCGGTGACACGGAATACGACATCCTCATGGGAAGGAATGCCGGGACAAAGACCTGCGGAGTCACCTACGGAAACGGTAGTAGAGAAAGTCTCCAGGAAGCTGACTGGATTATTGACGACTTCGGTAAACTTCTGGAGATCTGTAACTAGTAAGAACATAAAAAAGCTGCACCTGAAAGCACTCAGATGCAGCTTTTAATCTTTTATACCGTAGATTATTTCTTCAAGAAGCAAGTCTTGAGAACAATGCTGCTGCCCTCTATCTTGCAGTCAACCTCTTCAGGGTTCTCAGTAAGGCGGATGCTTCTTACTTTTGTGCCACGCTTGATGACCATTGAAGATCCCTTTACCTTAAGGTCCTTGATGACTACAACTGCATCACCATCAAAGAGTTCCGCACCATTGCTGTCTCTTGCAACATCATCTGCCTCCACAGCCTCCTCCACAGAATCAAACTCATGTGAGCAATCTGGGCATACATAAAGGGAACCGTCAAAATAAGTGTATTCACTGCCACACTTCGGGCACTTTGGAATTTCGTTCATCGTATATTCTGTTAATTATTATTTTTCAATAGGCTTTCCTGCATCATACCAGCCTAGATATCCTTTAGCCAGTTCAACAACCTCATATCCGTTCTCTGTCAGGATTCTCGCTGCTTTCTTGCTGCGGTTTCCGCTACGGCAGTAAAGAGCGACTGGCTTGTCCTTTGGCAAAGTATCCAACGCCTTCTGAGTGAAGTCATCCTCAAGAACATCAATATTATAATCAGTACCAGGAATGTGACCTTCAGCATATTCCACAGGCATACGCACGTCAAGAACAACATACGCAGTGTCAGCAACTGCTATTTCAAACTCATTGACAGACACAGACTTGAATGACTGCTCCGACTGTGCAAAAAGGCTCATGAATGAAAAACTAAGCATAAGCGTAACAAATATTTTCTTCATCATATCAGTAATATTTCGCGGCAAAAATACGAAAAAAAGATGACAGCCGAAAATCAGCTGCTATCCCCATCAAATCAACACTCTATTTATTCTGCGGGAGTCCATTTGCACCTTACCGGCGAAACGATTGCTCCCTCCTTCTTGAGTTCAGCGAAAACCTTGTCCACAACCTTTCTGTCAAGACCTGACAAAGTTGCCACCTCACCCGCTGCAATAGGCTTCCCAGCCTCTTTCATAACCTTCAAAACTAAACTCTTTTCCATATTACAATAAACCATTAATCATTAAACACTTACAATTCTGTCTTCCAGAGGCCATGAAGATTGCAATACTCATACACAGCCACTGCCTTTTCGTCACCAAGATGGATCACAGCCTCAGGCTTGTCCTTGAGATCAACGCGGATGCCACCGTTCTCAGTCTCCACATATATGAATGATATGTGATGCTCCTCAAGCATTGGATGTGCTACGCTTCCCACCTCAACTTTGATTGTCTTGTCATCAAGCTTTGTTACAACTGGAAGATGCTTCTCAACACTTGCCTCAACTGTTCCCGGTACAAGTTCCTCCATCTTCTCTGCACAGCATACAACCGGAACCTTCTTGTCTACTATCTTCTGTATTACGTTGCCGCAACGGCGACACTTATAAAATTTCACTGCCATGACTTTCCTGTTTTAATGTTATCTTATTTTGAATTGTTCTAATTTGTTTCTGATGCAAAGGTAAGAAGATTTTTTTAATCTCCAAATTTTATTTAGAATTTTTCTAAAATAGTGTTTTGACATCAAGAATCAGTGGCACACTTTGTGACTCGCGAGGGTCGGACAAATAAAAAATTAGAATTATGATTAAAGATTTCAAGACGATAAGAGATGAGGCTACTCTCATTTTCGGATCACGCGAAATGAAGGAGCCTGCACCGGCGGAGTTCATCCCCAAGCACAAGACTCCTGCAGAAATAGCATATCAGATGGTCAAGGATGAAACATTTCCTCAGACTCAGCCGCGACTCAATCTCGCCACTTTCGTCACTACATATATGGACGACTACGGCACCAAGCTGATGAACGAAGCTGTGGGAATCAACTATATTGACGAGACCGAGTATCCGCGTGTGGCTGTCATGTGCGGACGATGCATCAACATGGTAGCAAACATGTGGCACACTCCTGAGAAGGGAGACTGGAAGACCGGAGCAGTCGGAATCGGTTCTTCAGAGGCATGCATGCTCGGCGGAGTGGCTGCGTGGCTGCGCTGGAGAGAACGTCGCAAGGCGCAGGGAAAGCCATACGACAAGCCAAATCTGGTAATGAGTACTGCCTATCAGGTGGTATGGGAGAAGTTCTGCCAGCTGTGGCAGATCGAGATGCGTACGGTTCCCATCACTCACAGACATCCGACCCTGGATGTGGAACAGGCTATCAAAATGTGTGATGAAAACACTATCTGCGTGGTGCCGATTGCCGGTGTCACCTGGACAGGAATGAACGACGACATTGAGGCGCTTGACTTCGCGCTTGACGGGTTCAATGCAAGGACCGGCTACGACATTCCTATCCATGTGGATGCCGCATCGGGAGGTTTCATCCTGCCTTTCTTGAACCCGATCAAGAGATGGGACTTCAGACTGAAATGGGTCTATTCAATTTCCACTTCCGGTCACAAATACGGTCTCGTATATCCGGGACTCGGATGGGTCATCTGGAGAGGCAAGGAATACCTTCCTAAAGAGATGTCATTCAGCGTTAACTATCTGGGAGCGAACATCACACAGGTAGGACTTAACTTCTCACGTCCTGCGGCCCAGATTCTCGCCCAGTACTACAACTTCATCCACCTCGGCGAAGAAGGCTATAGGGAGATTCATTCGAATTCGATGGCTATCGCGAGATACTGCCACGACGCTGTAGGCAATATGTCTTGCTTCAAGAATTACTCTGAGCATCTGGAAAACCCTCTCTTCATCTGGTACATGGATCCGGAATATGAGAAGACAGCAAAGTGGACGCTCTATGACCTTCAGGACAAGCTGATGCAGCATGGATGGATGGTGCCGGCATATTCGATGCCTAAGGATATAGAGGATATGGTAGTGATGAGAATTGTGGTACGCCAGGGCATGTCGCGCGATATGGCGGATATGCTCATCGGGGACATTCAGGATTCTGTGGCCGAGCTAGAGAAGCTGGAATACCCTACTCCTACACGCATCGCTGCCAGCAAGAGTGAAAAGACCAAGGGTCGTGTATATACACATTAGACTTCCTGTAGGCTTACACATTAAATATCGTGAATTATGAATACCGACAACAAAACTGCAGGCAAGGCGTTCAAGCTGAGTGTCGCAACGCTTGCAATCATGAATATAACTGCGGTAGTCAGCCTGCGAGGTCTGCCTGCCGAGGCAATCTACGGTCCGTCTTCCGCATTCTACTATCTCTTTGCGGCAATCGTCTTTCTGATTCCGACAGCAATGGTTGCGGCTGAACTCGCTGCAATGTTTTCCGACAAGCAGGGCGGAGTCTTCCGCTGGGTCGGTGAAGCGTTCGGAGCACGCACTGGATTCCTGGCAATATGGCTGCAGTGGATAGAATCTACCATCTGGTACCCTACAGTGCTCACCTTTGGTGCCGTTTCACTGGCGTATATAGGTATGGACGGAGCCTCGGATGCAGCTCTTGCCTCCAACAAGATCTTCACTCTAGTTACTGTACTCGCAATATATTGGATCGCTACCTTCATCGCTATGAAAGGCCTTGACTGGGTCGGCAAGATCAGCAAATGGGGTGGAATGATCGGAACCATCATCCCGGCAGGACTTCTGATTGTCCTTGGACTTATATATATCCTGAGCGGAGGCCATAACAACATGGATATGTCCCAGGGATTCTTCCCGGATCTCACGAAGCTCGACAACATAGTTCTGGCAAGCAGCATCTTCCTGTTCTACGCAGGTATGGAGATGATGGGTGTGCACGTTATGGACGTGAATAACCCTTCCAGGAACTACCCGAAGGCAATCATCATTGGCTCTCTCGCCACTGTAGCGATATTTGTTCTGGGAACCTTTGCACTTGGTTTCATCATCCCGGCCAAGGACATCAACCTCACACAGTCGCTTCTGATAGGCTTCGACAACTATTTCAGGTACTTCCACCTTTCGTGGGCAGGTCCGGTGATTGCAGTCGCGCTTATGTTCGGAGTGCTGGCTAGCGTTTTGACATGGGTTGCAGGCCCTTCAAAGGGTATATTTTCTGTCGGCAAGGCGGGCTATCTTCCTCCATTCTTCCAGAAGACCAACAGCCACGGAGTGCAGCGCAACATCCTTCTTGTCCAGGGAGGCATTGTGACACTGCTGTCCCTGCTGTTCGTCGTGATGCCGTCTGTGCAGTCGTTCTACCAGATCCTTTCGCAGCTTACGATTCTGCTGTACCTTATCATGTACATGCTGATGTTCGCTGCAGCCATCGTTCTGCGCTACAAGATGAAGGACACCCCTCGTCCGTTCCGCTTAGGTAAAGGCAACGGCTTGATGTGGCTGGTGGGAGCTGTGGGATTCGGCGGTTCACTGCTGGCTTTCGTACTGAGCTTCATTCCTCCAGGCCAGATCCAGACCGGAAGCAATGCCGTATGGTATTCGGTTCTGATCATAGGCTGCGTAGTCATGGTAGTGATTCCTTACATCATCTACGCTCTGCGAAAGCCTTCATGGAAGGATCCGTCTGCGGACATCGCTCCGTTCCATTGGGAGGAGGGCCCTAAAGTTTAGGCAATTGGCGCTCCTATTCACGGAAAGACATCTTTTTTCGATAAAAATGTTCCCCACCTGCATATTTTTCTGCAGATGGGGAACACGTGTATTTTATAAACCTCAGTTTATAAGCGATTTATAAACTTCTCTTGTTCTTAACCTGCCAAAAAACAAGCAGGTGGAGAACAAATATCAAGGGGCTATTCCTTCTCGGTAAGTTCAGCCATTCTGAGGAGTGCTGTAACTGATGCCCAGGTGCAGTTGGTCCAGAAGGTGCGTCTGAGTTCACGTTCAGGGGATCTCAGATCCCAGGTAGTAGGCATCTGGCCGCTACATTTGTTCTGAACTATTGTCATGTTGTCGATGAGGGCCTTGGCCTTGGCAAATGCAAGCTGATCACCGGTAGCCTCATACAGATCTAGAAATGCCATCGACACATTATGTGCACTCGCATCGACAGGAGTCCAATACTTATACTGCTCCACAACACAAGGCGCAGCAAATCTCTTGACTCCATGATCATTAGGAACGATATCCCAGAAAGTGAACTGGTCTTCACTCATTCTTATAAGGTCCTTCGCATTCTGAAGATCCATATCTGTCATATTTTCCTTCTTGAGAAGATACGAAGCATACGGAGCCGCAGTGCAGTTGGTAAGGTTCTCATAAAGTTCAAGGCCAAGCACATTTACATCTTCAAACTGACCTGTCATATTGAAGGTCTCCACCGCCACTTCATTCATCCACTTCTCACCCTTCTCTGTAATGACATCATACTTGGTCAGACCATATTGACTGCGAAGTCGCTGCATGTAGTTCAGAAGCGGATGGAGCATGGCCTTGACATCATTCACAGGTTCTCCTGTAACAAAATCGACCTTGATAGGATATGAACCATCCTCACCCTGTAGCTTGAGATATGTGTCAGCGATTCCAATAGCTCTGTCATAATAAAGCTGTTCTCCAGTGTAGTCATAGAGATCCAGAAATGCATGACCGGCTGCACAAGCCTCCAGAGTCATGGTCTTACCCTGATTCCAGTCACGCTTCGAACTTACATAATCAAGATAATATGTAGGCGGAAAAAACGCCAATGGTGATCCTTCCGGCTGACTCATGTCGATCAGAAATGCAGCTGCATTCTTTGCCATCGCAATTGCGTCATCTGCCAGCAGCGGGAACTCCTTGGCGACAAGGACCTCGTTACGGATTGTCGCACCTATGATCTTGCACGGATAAGTATTGTGGTCATATGACATATCCGGAACAGTCTGCGTCTTCCAGTTCTGGATTGCAGGCATCCTGTGGATATAATAGATTGCCATTCGAGCAGCCTCCTTGTAGTCGCGCACCGCATCAGGATAAGGTCCTGCAAACGGGAAGTCCCTCAAGAATTTACGCTCACCCACCTGAGCCATTACTTTACCATCGGCATCGACTGCCTCAACGGTCAGGACGACATTTCCCGGAGTAATCTCATTCCAGATCGGACTGAGAGGAGCCTTTGGACACTCTGCAGTGAAAGTCCACTCCTGAGCAGCGCCTTCAGCAGCAGGCTTCACGGTAAACTTATAGGCCACGGCACCCTCAACCTCAGGGAAATCGAATGCCGGAGCATAAATGAACTTCTTGGCGAACTTGTTCCAGAATGGGTTTCGTCCCTCATAGCCCGGACGGATCGGCTGGAGATATTCCTCTGCAGCCTGTGCATTCAGTCTCTCAGTCTCAGAGACAGCCTGACATCCGGCAAACAACGAACCCGACAGCAAGGCAGCAATCATCAGTCTTTTCATATCATTAATCATTTGGTTATCGCAAAGATAGGAAATACGCTACAAATTCTCACACCTTTACAAAATTGTAAGATTTCTTTACACCAGCGTCTAAGCTCCAAATATGCAACACACTAAGTATCAAAATATTACCCAGTATGGCACAACGAATGCATAACTACATTGAGAAAACCGCCCTTGCCAAATGCTAAATAGACTGACCATAACAATATTACTGCTGATCGGGATAACCGCTTACGGGCAGGAAAAGATGACTCTCTCTGAAGCCATCCGCACTGCGCGCACCAACTCGGTCGAGGCCCTTGAGACACGTCAGGCTTTCATATCTACCTATTGGGCATATCGTTCATACAAGGCAAGCCGGCTCCCATCCTTTAACCTCAACGGAGACATTATGAACTTCGACCGTTCACTGACTCTTCTGCAGAATCCGGAAAACGGTTCACTCGGATACGTCAGTTCCAACAACCTCCAGAACGGACTCGGCCTTGAAATCAAGCAGAACATTACATTCACGGGAGGTACGCTTACTGTTCTTTCCGACCTTTCGCGAATCGACCAGTTCGGAGCAAACAAAAGCCTGACATGGTACTCCCGACCGATCACCGTCTCATATTACCAGCCTCTCTTCACCTACAATCAGTTCAAATGGGACAAGAAGATCGAGCCGAAGGAATATGAAAAGGGCAAGAGAGAATATCTGGAGAGAATGGAAGCAATAACCATAAATGCGGTATATGCATATCACAACCTCCTTCTCGCAAAGATGAACAACGACATCAGCAAGAGCAACTTCGAGAACTCCGGCAAGATGCTCCGAATTGCGAAGGAAAGGCTTCAATTGGGCAATGTCACCCGCGCAGAATATCTCCAGCTTGAGCTCAGAATGCTCAACGACAGCATATCCATAAACGAAACAGCAGTTGAAGTACGCGAGGCCCAGATGATTCTCAACTCGCTTCTTGGATATGACGAATCATTTGAAATCGAGCCTGCAATTGAAGATGATCTTCCGGACATAATGATGGATTACGACCTTGTGATGAGCAAGTCATTGGAGAACTCGAGTTTCTGCCTCGAAAATGAACTCAGTCTTCTCAACGCGGAATCCGCAGTAGCACATGCAAAGGCATCCAGAGGTTTCTCCTTTGCTCTCAACGCACGTTTCGGAATGTCACAGACGGGTCCTGAGTTCCCGCAGGCATATAAGAATCTTCTCGACCAGGAAGTTGTCGGCATAACATTCAGGATTCCGATATTCGACTGGGGACTCGGTAAAGGAAAAGTCCAGAAGGCGAAGGCGGCACAGGAAGTAGTAAGAGCACAAGTAAAGCAATCGGAGAATGATTTCCGAAGGCAGATGTTCACGGCTGTAAGCGAATTCAACAATCAGCGGCAGCAGTGCATGGTCTCCAGGAGGGCAATGAAGGTGGCGGCTGAGCGACATGAGCTGACGATGCACCGATTCCGGGAAGGCAACGCAACTGTGACCGACCTCAATATGGCTCAGACAGAGAATGACAGTGCATTGCGCCAATATATAAACGACATAAGCAACTACTGGACGTTCTACTATACCTTGAGGCAATACACGCTCTACGATTTCATCCAAGGCAGAGACCTTGAGATCAACGTCAACGAAATGATAATGTAACGTCATCCCCGACAGATTGCCGGTCGGAGCCGGCAATGACGAAACAAACGTCATTCCCGACTCGATCGGGAATCTCAAAACAACAAACATCATCCCCGACCTGATCGGGGAGCCAAAACCGAAAAGATGGACAGACCTATAGAAAAGAAAAAAGGCATAGCCTTAATATTCAGCAAGAAAGCCCTCCCATACTGGTTCGGAGGTATAATGGCAGCATTCATCATCTCGCTCATTTTCCGCGACGATGCCAGCACGCTGCGCGTCAACGGAGAGAGCCTGTCCATCAGTGAAGTCAGAGAAGGCGAATTCAATGACTACATCCGCCTCAGCGGACAGGTACAGCCCATGACAACCATACAGGTAAGTCCTCGTGAATCCGGAATAGTAGAGGATATCCTCATTGAAGAGGGCTCGAAAGTCCAGGCCGGAGACATAATCATACGTCTGGGCAACGATGACCTTGACCTTGAAATCCTGAACTCGGAAGCCAATCTTGCGGAAAAAGAGAATGCCCTCAGAAACACAATGATCCAGATGGAACAGGAGAAGATGCAGCTGAGTCTCAATATCCTGGAACTTAAGACAGAAGTACAGCGCAAGGAACGTGCACTGAAGTCACAGAAAAGACTGTTCGATGACGGTCTGATCGGCAAGGAAGAATATCTCCGGTCTGAGGAAGACTACATCCTCTTCTGCAAGAAGCTTGAGGTGACTATAGCACGTGCGGAGCAGGACAGTCTCTACAGAAATGTGCAGATAAAGCAGATGAAGGAAAGTCTGGAGAACATGAAATTAAACATGCAGCGCATACGGATGCGGAAGAAGCATCTGGAAGTAAAAGCCCCTATCAATGGTGAGCTTGGCCTGCTGGAAGTGACGCTTGGTGAATCCATAAGCAGCGGAAGAAAGATCGGGCAGATCAACGCATTGGACAGCTACAAGATAGAAGCCCTGATAGATGAGCATTACATAGACAGAGTATCAGCAGGTCTGAGTGCTACATTCGAAAGGCAGAACGAGACCTTCGACGCCGTCATACGCAAAGTCTACCCGGAGGTACGTGACGGCAAGTTCAAGGCAGACTTCAGGTTCAGCGGCGAGCAGCCACACAACATCAGGACCGGCCAGACCTATTACCTGAATCTGCAGCTTGCTCAGCCGGAAAAAGCGATACTTATCCATCGCGGCACATTCTACCAGAAGACTGCAGGCAAATGGATATATGTCGTGGCGCCGGAAGGCGGAAAAGCTGTTAAACGTGAAATACGCATAGGACGTCAGAATCCGCAGTTCTACGAAGTCCTTGAAGGGTTGGAACCTGGAGAAAAAGTCATAACGTCGGGTTATGACAACTTTGGAGACAATGAAGTATTGATATTTTAAAAACATAAACACCATGATCAAAGTAACAGACCTAAGCAAGATTTTCCGCACAGAGGAAATCGAGACAACTGCACTCAACAAGGTTTCATTCGAAATCAACGACGGCGAATTCGTGGCCATCATGGGCCCGTCAGGATGCGGTAAGTCAACCCTCCTGAACATCCTCGGTCTTCTTGACAACCCTACCGACGGAAGCTATCAGCTTCTCGGACAGGAAGTTGCAAAACTTAAGGAAAAGGACCGCACAAAGTTCCGCAAGGGCAACATCGGCTTCGTGTTCCAGAGTTTCAACCTCATTGACGAACTAAACGTATTCGAGAATGTGGAGCTTCCGCTGCGATATCTGAATATCAGTTCATCTGAAAGAAAGGCTCGTGTGACCGAGATGCTCAAGAGAATGAACATCAGCCACCGTGCTCAGCATTTCCCTCAGCAGCTCTCAGGCGGTCAGCAGCAGCGCGTAGCCATCGCCCGTGCAGTCGTATCGAATCCTAAGCTGATCCTCGCCGATGAGCCTACAGGTAACCTCGACTCAAAGAACGGAAAGGAAGTCATGGACCTCCTCACCGAACTCAACAAGGAAGGAACTACCATCGTGATGGTGACCCACTCGCAGAAGGACGCAGCCTGTGCCCAGCGCATCGTCAACCTCTTCGACGGCGAGATTGTCAGTGATGTGAAGAACGAACTTTAAAGTGAGATGCCCGATCAGGTTGGGCATGACGAAACAGTCATCCCCGGCTCCGACCGGGGATCCCCTAACAACTAGACACTTAAAGAAACACGTATTTTTATCATGAAAAGTTACCTGAGATTCCTGAGCAGAAACAAGCTGTACACCGCGATCGAGGTCGTGGGTCTGAGCCTTGCGCTGGCGTTTGTGATAGTACTGAGCTCATACATCGTAAATGATATGAGCGTGAACCGCATACTGAAGGATACTGATGATATTTATCTTGTCCATAGGACGGAAGCAGCAGGTGTTTATAGTGAAATACCAGGATTATATGAAAAGGTGCCGGAAATCCTGAGCTCGTGCAGTTTCGTAACAAGTGGAAGGAACAAATCGCTTTTCAATGATATCACCAAAGCCACTTATGGAGGCAAGACAGCCGATGTGGCAACGATGGGAGTATCGGAGAACTTCTTCGAGATGTTCTCATTCCCATTGCTGGATGGAAATCCGGGAGATGCACTCAGGTCAAAGTACGGCGTGGTGATATCTGAGGAACTAGCCAACACACTTTTCCCTGATGGAGATGCCCTCGGCAAGGAGATCAATATATTTGAGAAGAATCCTATGAAAGAATATGACCCCGAAGTGGCAGACCTTGATGTGGATCTTACTGTCACAGGAGTCTTTAAGCCATTCGGAAAAACCATCTTTAAAGAACCAGATATAATCATAAGATTCGATCTTGTGTCAGAGCAGCAAAATGCAATGTTTCAAGGAAGTATGGCGATAAGCGAATATAGCTTTATTGAACTTGCAAAAGGGACAGATACTGAAAAAATAATTTCATGTCTGAATACTGAACTCCCTAAAGTGGCAAGGAGATATAGCCGTCAAGACTTCAAGATGACCGTAGAACTTACGCCATTTGATGAAATAAAGATGCAGAATCCAAAGGAATATGGACATGCCTTTGCCAATATCAGACAGGGAAAACTTTTCAATATCTATCTGATAATGTGTATATTCCTTACAGTGGTGTCACTGCTTGACTATATTGTTCTTACAATTGCATTCAGCAGATTCAGAATCAAGGAGATAGCGACAAGGCAGCTTCTGGGAACCGACAGAAATGGAGTTATCGGAAGATGTTTTGCAGAAGCATTCACACTATTAGGCATATCATGCGTATTTGGTATACTGATAGCAGTTGCGTTCAAGAATCCGGTCAGTCAGATTCTCGGAGCCGAAATAAATCCATTGTCGCAATTGTCCGAATACCTGATATTGGCAGCAATTCTCATTGTTATGGTGGCGATTGCTAGTGCTGTGCCTTCATTGGTTCTGTCTTCATATAGTGCAATCAATATAATCAAGGGCGATGTCAGATACCGCGACAAGGCTTTCTATGGTAAAATATTTATCGGCCTTGCTGGTTTTTTGAGCATTGCAGCCTTATGTATCTGCTTCGGAGTGTCACGTCAGACCAGACATCTAATAAACCAGCCGCTTGGCTACAATATGGACGGAATCGTATGTATAGAATTTGACGGTTTAGGAGAAAGCATCTTTTACAACGAACTTAAGACACTAAGTTTCATTGAAAATGTTGCCTTGTATCAAACTTTGCCGACAGGCAAAGTCATGACATCCATCAAGGACAACAAAGGTCAGTCTGAACGTATATACATACTTCAAGGCACCAAGGAGTATTTTGACATACTTGGAATACAGATACTTGAGGACTATGGCATTGCTACTGCAGACCCGGAACAAGGAAGGTATTACGTCTGCACAAGTTCACAGTCTGCACTCTTGCCATATATGCAGGATGGAAACATCAGGACATATCATCCTCAACCTCTGTGCGGAGTTGTAAGTGACTTTAAACTAGGAGCCCTTAAGGAGGAAAATCTTGGCAAGATAACACTCGCAAGTATCATCTCTGAAGACATTTCCCTTGAGTATGGATGCTACGTCATAGCTAAAGTGAACATTGACGAAGAAGAAGCCAGAGAATTAGTGAAAGAGTTCTATATGAAGAATGGATATAAGGATTATATGTTCAACGCATTCGTAATGCGCGATCGAGTAGAAAATAACATAAAGGAGGAAAAGAACATGATCAAGTTGTTGACAGGATTCTCCTTTATATGCATCCTTATGACTGTATTAACTATAGTTGGCCTGAGCAGTTATCATAGCAAGACCACAGAGAAGGACAATGCCATCCGCAATGTCTTCGGATGTTCGAAGAAGGAAATCATCAGAAAGGTCACCCTCGACTTCGTGCTTCCAGTCGTCATCTCCGCTACAGTGGCTATCCCGATTGCATATATGGTCATCGGACGCTGGCTCGAAGGATACGTCCTCCGCACCGACAACTCCCCTATCATCTACATCGGTGCGTTTGCACTTGTCCTGCTCGTGGTATTCGCCGCTATCTTTCTACAGGCTTTGGGGCTTGTGCGAAGCAACCCTGCCGAGGCACTGAAGAAAGAATAGGCACACCTTTATTGTTTCCGTCCATAAAAACTGCCATTTTCATGGACAAAACAGACAAAAACACACATTTGTCCATGAAAATGGCAGTTTTGGTGGACAAGCCAACAGATAAAGCAACAAAATGAAAAGTTACCTGAGATTCCTGAGCAGAAACAAGCTTTACACCGCGATCATGATGGTGGGGTTGAGTATTGCGCTCACATTCGTGACTTTGATCGGTACATTTGTATGGCAGCAATTGGATACCGCTCATAATATTGAAGATCATGACAGAATATATACTTTAGGATATCAGACCGGTGAATTTGCCAGGGTGGGATTGTATCTTGGCGCTGCTGATAAGATCAGAGACAATATTCCTGAGATTGAACTTTCGGGCAGTTTTCTGGACATGCCGCTTCAGGATGCTGAATTTGACGGCAAGGCGATACAGATAAAGCCGGTCTCTGCTGACAATGGATTCTTCAGGATATTCGGACACGAGTTCATTGCAGGCTCAAGCGATGTGCTCGATGATAAATCAAATGTCATTGTAAGCGAATCATTTGCAAATGCAAACGGAGGCGCTGATGCTGTCATCGGCAAAAGAATCATATTAAGAGGCAACGAGTTCTTTGTCGCCGCCGTTCTGAAAGAGCAGAAAAAGTCTGTATTCAAAGATTATGATATCGTTTTAAACATTGATTCGCAGATCAATTCAAGACTCAAGAGATTCAAGTTCTATAGCACCACAGTACCATTCCTGAAGATAAGGGAAGGCGTCGATATTGACAATATCAGACCTAAACTTGAAGAGGAGATGAAGAAGATTGCTGAAGAAGGTGAGTTCCTGAAAGGGCCCGATTGCATAATTGTAAACTGCAAGGACCTTTTTTTCTCAAAATATGGTTACATGTGGTTCAACAAGTCTGATCTGAAGTCGCTTAAGATCATGTTGGCCATCGTGCTGCTTCTGCTTGTGTCTGCAATCTTTAATTTTGTGAATCTCAGTACAGCACTGTCGACCAAAAGGATGAAGGAGACTGCATCAAGAATGATTATCGGTGCCGACAGGAAGAAGTTGTTTTACGGATATATATATGAGTCGGCAAGCATCAGCATCACATGTGGAATCATCGCCGTATCAACTGCCATCCTCCTTGAAGATCCTATCAACACTCTTGTAAGAAGTGACATTCCGATAGATGTGTCCCTCTCCCCTGCCGCGATACTCATATACGCAGTTGTCGCGATACTTATCGGTGCGACTGCCGGCCTTGTTCCAGCATCCGTATGGATATCTGTCCATCCTATGCATGTCATCAAAGGAAAAATCAAAGGAGACAGCAAGAGGATATTCAGCAAAGGATTCATCTTGGTGCAGAATGCTATTTCAATTGTGCTCATATCACTTGCACTTACAATGGAAATGCAGATGAATCATATGATAAACAAACCATCTGGCGCGAATACCGACGATCTGTATTATCTGTATGTCAATGATATCAATAAGCGCAAGCCTCTTGAAAATGCCTTGAAGAATCTGCCTTTTGTATCTGATATCGGTATTTCCGAAGGGTTTCCCGGCAATACGACAGAAACAAACACTTTTGACAGAGAAGGCAATGAGTTCAGAATAGGTATGATTCAATGTGACTCCACAGCTTTCCGTCTATACGGCTTCAAGAAAGTATCCGATAACAATTTTCCGATCCTGAATTCCATATGGATGCCGAAGGGCACATACTCAGCCCTGGTATCCCAAGCTGGACACATTGATAAACACCCTTTGTTTGCAGGCGAGGAAGGCATAATGCTCGGTGGAATTGTGGAAGATTACGCCGTATTGGACGCACTGCGTGACAGTCAGGGTTATCTGACATTTATAAGGATCCAGGATGCAGAGCATTTTTCTCCTTGGATGTCAGAAGGCGCAGGACTGCTGATTAAAACCACGGGGAACCACATGGAGAATAAGAAGATTATAGATCTGGAGTATCGCAGATATATGGAATCATTGGAAGGCAGGTCTTCGGAACCACGTCTATCAGGCTATATCAAAGACCTTCTTTCTGACAGACTCCTGACAGTAAATAACCAGATGAGGATAATGGATCTGTTTATGCTGATCTCTATCATCCTTTCCTTTATGGGTCTGTTGGCGATGAGTACATACTATTCATCCGAAAACACATCTGACATAGCCATTAGGAAAATCTACGGCAGCACTGTCCGTTCTGAAACGATTGTCAGTATCTGGAAATACATGCGGATAGTCCTGGCATCATGCATAATTGCACTGCCTATAGCTATCATTGCCTGCGGGAGATATCTGGAAGAATTTGTTTATCGGATTGCCAACAACTGGTGGGTCTATGCTCTTGCAATGGGACTCTCACTGATAATTTCTCTCGCCGCTGTATTTGTGCAGATCAGCCGCGCCGCCCGAACCAACCCTGCCGAGGCGCTGAAGAAGGAATAGACGTCCGGTCGGAGACGGGCACGACGATTAAAGTTCTTTGACATACTGAAAACAAGACGAAAGAAATTGTCTATCTTTGCTTCGAACTATTAGAGAATCACTCTATGGAGAAGAAATTAAAGATTCGCAACAGCACAGCAGAGTTCCTGACTTTCACAATTCAGGCACAAGAAGATGGAATTGAAGTAAGGCTTCAGGATGAGACTATATGGTTGAGCCAGAAGTTGATGGGAGTGTTGTTTGAATGTTCCTCCGATAATATAAGCCTCCACCTCAAGCACATTTTTCAGGAAGGAGAACTTGAGGAGAATTCAGTTACCGAGTATTTCTCGGCAACTGCATCAGACGGCAAGAATTACCGGACAAAGTTCTATAATCTAGATGCGATAATTGCTGTCGGATACCGAATCAACAGCAAGAGAGCAACCGCTTTTCGAAGATGGGCTACAAATGTGCTGAGAGACTACACCATTCGAGGTTATATAATAGATAGGGAAAGAATGAAAAATGGCACCTTCTTCAATAATGACTATTTCAATAGTCTGCTTGAAGAGGTACGTGAAATCAGAGCCAGTGAGAGATTGTTTTATCAGAAGATAACAGATATCTACGCCACTGCTTTTGATTATGATGCAGAATCTCCAGCAACGATAAATTTCTTTGCTAACGTTCAGAACAAGCTACATTTTGCCATTCATCACCATACTGCTGCAGAACTGATAATGGATAGGGCCGACAGTAACAAGGAGCACATGGGACTCACTACATGGAGAAAGGCGCCATCAGGAAAAATCATAAAGAGTGATGTCATAGTAGCCAAGAATTATCTGACAGAACAAGAGATGCGTCAGCTTGACAGAGTTGTTTCCATGTATCTGGACTATGCTGAAAATCAAGCAGAAAAGCATATCCCTATGTCAATGGAAGACTGGTCGAAAAAGTTAGACGCATTCCTCCAGTTTAACGAGTACGACTTATTGAACAACATTGGCAAGGTATCAGCTGAAGTAGCAAAAGCATTTGCAGAAAGTGAATTTGAGAAATACAGGATTATACAGGACCGGCTTTTTCAATCAGATTTTGACAGACTAAGTTCAAGCGGTTTACTGAACTTCGAAACTGATAAATAAATTCTTTCGTCCCGAGGTCATGAGCCTCGGGATTTTGTTTTCAGTATGACGGGGTTAAAAAGATAAAAATAGAATCATTGCTGTCCGGTAAAAGTTCCGGACGATTATTATAAAGTTTAACAATTAAAACAAACTTGGTTCGGTAGAACCATCAAGTTCATTGACAATATTGTAGTTAGGTTTTGCAAAGAGGTCTTTGATGTTGGTAGTATCTGT
>JBGUTV010000028.1:0-23756 GCA_045133255.1 Candidatus Cryptobacteroides sp. | reverse complement strand
CGAGGGCTGCTGCAGCCAGAGCCGTGAAAATATATCTTAATTTCATATTATTCCTGATAATTTATTAGTTAAACATATACTTGATACCAACAGATGCATACCAGCACTGTCCGATAGATACTGACTTCTTCCAAACATCAGATGTTGTACCAACTGCTGCAGGAGTAGAGAATGTAGCATAACCATCCTTATCAAATCCTTCATACTTAAGGATGCGTCCCTCACCAAGAGCTGGATTCATATACTTGGAAACACCCCAGTTAGAGTTAAAGAGATTAAGGATATTCTTGAGGTCAACAGACAGCTGAAGAGTATTCATCTGGTTGCCAGCCTTGATCTTGAAGTCATGCTTATAGCTGAAGTCGAGCCTGTGAACCCATGGAGAGTAAACGCTGTAAGCCTCAGCATACTGACCCTGGCGCTTGCTGAGATACTTATCAGCATGAACATAATTCATGAAACGGATAGCATCGTCTTCTGCAAGGAAACGGAACTCGTTATTTGCTACCTGCTCGTCTGTAGGAATATAGATAAGGTCATAGTTAAAGCCATCACCGTTCATATCATTCGCTGTCATGTAAGAGTAATTATAACCTCCTCTCCAAGCCTCATAGATAAGACTGAAATGGTTGTTAGAATTGTCTGAATATGAAGCAGATGCAATAACGCGGTCTGGAGTCACATACTCTGAGTTGTGGAGACCTGGATCACTAGGACCATATACGGTACCCATATAGTTCAATACTGAAGATGCATCTGAACCTGGCATACCTGTAAGTTCCTTGGAAACAGTGTGTGTATAAGCTGCCATCAGGTTAAGACGCTCTACAGGGGTCATGTTGACGGTGAATGTTCCTGAATAACCATAACCCTTGTTGGTGTTCTCAAGAACATATGCATTGATAAGATTATTTCCAGCTGCATCAGTCTTCTTGAAGTCCTCATAAAGCGGACGGTTGTCGGCTCCATTCAGTCTTACAAATCCGTCAACAGACTTAACGCTCCAGTCGCGGAGAAATACACCATTGATTGTCTTGTTGTAGATACCCTCTGCACTGATAGAGAATGGGAATGAAGTCGGGAATTTGTAATCAATAGCAACTGAAGTCTTCCAAACCTGTGGCATCTTGAAGTTAGGTGATACAGCAGCAACACCTTTTGATGCATCTGGAAGACGACCATCCTCTGGAGAAACGGTCGTAGGATAACCGAGCTCCACAAGCTTCTTGTAAAGCTCATCACGACTCAGGATTCCACCTTCGAACACCTTCATATCAATAAACTTAACGGTTTCTCCTTTATCATTCCTTCCCTCAACTGTAGGGCCTTTATACCATGAAGGAGCCTGAGTTTTGCCGTTGATAACAGCTGCACTCTGAACCATAGCAGAGTTTGTAGGCATGTTAGTGAAGAACACGAGTGGAAGACGACCAGAGAAGAGACCTGTACCACCGCGGAGCTTAAGGCTGTTGTCACCAAAGATATCCCAAGAGAATCCGACGCGTGGCAACACTGTCAAAGAAGACTTTGGCCATTTACCTGTGTCAATATGCTGACCATCACAATCCTTAATGATATTTTGATCTTTATCTCTTTCAAGAGTGCACTCGCCGTCAGCATAGTGGAGGTCATAGATAGCATTATTGCGGATAAGGTCATTATTGTCAAAGAAGAGACCATCAAGACGGAGGCCATAAGTGAGCTTGAACTGCTCATTTACATTCCACTCATCCTGACCATAAATACCTGCCTTATGGAACTGAACACGTGCTGCAGGGTTAGCCTCTCCATCGTAACCGTATGTAAGGTTTACAACCTCTGGAGCTTTCTTGTCATAGAAATCCTGGAGGCTATTGTAACGATAATAACCTGTACCGTTTCTCATGTATGAGTTGTCCGCCATCTGATACTCATATGAAACACCTGCTGTGATCTTATGATTTCCGGCATAGTAGGTAAGGTCATCCTTTACGAGGATATTGTTGTTATGCACACCGTTATTCCAAGTAAAGAGCTCATAACCAAGGGAAATATATGGAAGAACTGTCTTTCCGTCATCATTACGGATATCAATGAATGGAAAATCCGCTGAATTTGTACCTCGCATATCATCCAGTTTAGAGAATGTAGCGAGGAACTGATTGTGAAGGTTGTCTGTGATACGGCTGTTGAGATCAAGGGTAATTGAAGTTGCAAGATTATCCTGTGAATACAACGAGTTAGCGTAAGACATACCATACTCAGAGAAACGAGCAAAAGCAGAACGTGTACCACCGTCCATAGACGAAGCGTTGGCCGACTTCCAAACCTGATTGAGAGTGTAATTGTATCTTACGGCAAGCTTGTGCGCATCATTGATGTTCCAGTCAACACGAGCAAGAACCTTGAAGTTTGTATTTGTTGCAGGGAAATCAGTCCATGAACCTGTATCATAGCCATATTCCTTCTTTACATACTCAGACACATTCTTAAGATCCTCAATAAGAGTACGTGAAGTATGTGTATCCTCATTGAAAACACCATCAGTCGAACCATGCCATCTGTTAACGACAGTCGGAGTGGTTGAATACTCAGCATTCACAAAGAAGAAGAGCTTGTTCTTGATGATAGGGCCACCAAGTGTGAAACCGTATGTTGTGCTGCGATCCTTATCACGAGCACCAGACACTTCCTGACCTGCAGCCATGTTACCGCGCATATTCTCGTTACGGTGATAAACATAAGCAGATCCCTTGAATGTGTTGGTACCTGACTTTGTAATAGCGTTCACACCACCACCGATGAAGTTTGTCTGACGCACATCATATGGAGAGATAACCACCTGCATCTCCTCGATAGCGTCGATAGAGATAGGGTTTCCACCACCCGGAAGATTATCAGAAAGACCGAAGTTGTTGTTGAAGTTTGCTCCGTCGACTGTAAAGTTAGCTGTACGACCGTCAGCACCTGCGAAGCTCATACCGTTTCCACCATAAGGTGAAAGACGGGTAATATCTGAAATGCTTCTGCTGATGGTTGGAACTGCAGCAATCTCCTTGCTGGAAATATTCGTAGCAGAACCCATCTTCTCTGCAGAGAATTTTGATACCGGAGCAGCAATAACCATCGCCTCGCCAAGCATCATCGAATCCTCGTTCAACTGACCGTTGAGAGCCGAAGTCTCAGCGAGCTGAAGAGTTACATCTGTGTAAGTGAGGGTCTGGTAGCCAAGGCATGAGAACTCAACCTTGTAAGGGCCACCGGCACGCATACCGTTAATTGCATAACGGCCATCCTCATTGGTGACAACACCATAGACAGTACCTGAAGGCTCGTGGGTAGCAACTACCGCAGCGCCGATTACAGGCTCACCGTTAGCATCAACAACACGTCCACCCAGAGCTGAAGTAGTCACCTGTGCGAAGGCAGCTACGCTCATAAGCATTGCTGCAAAAGCAGCAATAAGACACTTAATTGTTTGTTTCATAACGCTTTAGTAAATTATAATAGAGTTTTATGCGGCGAAGATAACATTTTTTAATGGTTTTAGGAATATTTACTTACACTTTTACATAACTATTTGCATATCAAATTTTTTATATATCTTTGCAGCCCGAAAGGAAAGTGTGGAGAAATTTGGCTGCTTGCAACCACGTTAAAAAATGCTAAAATGTTGACTCAGGTCGGCTTATGTTCCGGCTGCACCATAGCAATGTTTTGTGTTTTTGTGTTCGCTCCGCATTTATGTGGGGCTTTTTTGTTGTATAATTTTAAAATTACGTATATGAACTACTTATTTACATCAGAATCAGTATCGGAAGGACACCCAGACAAGGTGTCTGACCAGATCTCAGACGCAATCCTCGACGAATTCCTCCGTCAGGACCCTGAAGCGAAGGTAGCCTGCGAGACATTCTGCAGCACCGGACTCGTGGTCGTAGGTGGTGAAGTACGCTCTGAGGACGCTTACGTAGACATCCCTAAGACCGTACGCCGTGTCATCAACAAGATCGGCTACAACAACGCAGACTACATGTTCGACGGCAACTCATGCGGTATCCTCTCTGCACTTCACGAGCAGAGTGTGGACATCAACCGCGGTGTGGTTGGAGAAGATGCAGACGCACAGGGAGCAGGTGATCAGGGAATGATGTTCGGTTATGCATGCTGCGACACAGAGGAATATATGCCGCTTCCGCTCGCACTCTCACATCTTGCGCTCCAGATCCTTGCAAAGATACGCAAGCAGACACCTGAGCTCATGCCATATCTCCGTCCTGACTCTAAGTCACAGTTCACAATCGAGTATGACGGACAGACCAACAAGCCTGTAAGAATCCACACAATCGTAATCTCCACACAGCACGACGAGTTCACTCCGTCATCACTCGGCAACATGTCATACGCTGACGGATGCGCACAGTTCGGCCAGAAGAGAGTAGACGAGGCAATGCAGGCAAAGATACGTGAGGACGTAAAGAACATCCTCATCCCTATGCTTATCGAGGCACTTCCTGCTGAGACTGCAGCCCTCTTCCACGATGACTATATCCTCCACGTGAACCCTACAGGAAAGTTCGTGATCGGAGGTCCTCACGGCGACACCGGTCTTACCGGCCGCAAGATCATCGTTGACACATACGGAGGAAAGGGTGCGCATGGTGGTGGAGCATTCTCAGGAAAGGACCCTTCAAAGGTTGACCGCTCGGCAGCATACGCAGCACGCTACATCGCAAAGAACATGGTAGCTGCAGGCGTAGCACATGAAATGCTCGTTCAGGTTTCATACGCAATCGGTGTGGCACGTCCGCTCAGCATTTTCGTAAACACCTACGGCACAGCTGCCAACGGCCTCAGCGACGCACACATCGCGGAGAAGATCAACGAGCTCTTCGACCTTCGTCCAGCAAAGATCATCGAGAAGTTCGGCCTCAAGAAGCCTATCTATGAGCCGACTGCAGCATACGGCCACGTAGGACGCAAGCCATACAAGGAATCTGTAACACTCGTGCGCAATGGCGTGAAGAGCACAGAATACGTTCAGTTCTTCGGATGGGAGCTCCTTGACTCTGTGGACATGATCAAGACAGCCTTCGGACTGTAAGCGCACCTATGGCAACCGACAATTGCCACACAGAAGACACTTTGTGGCAGCCATTTGTCCGCTGACACAAAACACCAACCCCATCGGGCAAGCGAAGCATATCCCTATGTTTCTGCGAAGCTGCCCGATGGGGTTGGTGTTTATGATAGCAGAAAGGCCTGTTGTCAGATTCTGTCCATTTCGCGGCGGAGATCCTTCTCCTTGATGGAAGCACGCTTGTCGTACTCCTTCTTACCGCGCGCAAGAGCAATCAGAATCTTTGCATATCCGTTGTCTGCTATATATAACTTCACGCCGACAATGGTAAGGCCCTTCTCCTTGACAGCCCTCTGAAGCTTATTGAGTTCCTTACGGCTGAGAAGAAGCTTACGGTCACGACGAGGATCATGTTTTCCCCAGCTTCCCCACCAATACTCGGCAATATGCATGTTCTTTACATAAAGTTCATTGGAATTGAAATAGCAGAACGTATCCACCAATGAAGCCTTGCCTGCCCTGATGGACTTTATCTCTGTGCCGGTAAGCACAATACCCGCCTGGAAAGTCTCGATGAACTCATAGTCAAACGAAGCTCTCCTGTTCTTTATCTCTACACTGCTCTTAGCTTTCGGCATAATTCTACTGCTTTATGATTGAGACCTAGTGCATTTTCAATGCCTTTTTGCTCGCGGTCCCCCGTTTTTCAAGGGGACCTGGTGCATTTATACCACAAAACTGCACTCGGTCACTGCTTAATCCGGAGCAAAGATACTGCTTTTTCCGTATCTTTGCTGCACCATGGCAAAGAAACCTTTCATACCCATACCTCCGATGGCGGATCTCCCACCGGCAGAAGAAATCAATGCCGCTGAGCTTCTGGACAAATACCTGTCCGGAGAAATAGACCTTATATGCGTCCTGGGCCCTACAGCCTCAGGCAAGACCCGCTATGCAGTCCGACTCGCCCGACAGATAAATGCCCTGCTCAATGAGAGAGGGAGGTTCTCCAATGATGGTGCAGCAAGCGAAAAGCGTGCTACCCCCCTGGCCGCAGGGGGAGGGACCCACGAAGTGGGAGGGGTTCTTTTCGCTGCTGCACCATCATTGGAGAACGGCGTAGGCCTGAAAGCATGTGCAGAGATAATTTCAGCAGACTCGAGACAGGTATATAGAGGAATGGACATTGGAACAGGAAAGGACCTCTCGGAATATGAGGAAATCCCCTACCACCTGATGGACATCGTCGACGCAGGCACCAAATACAACATCTTCGAATACCAGCGCGACTTCGAAAAAGCCTACAAGGACATCCGCGACAGAGGAGGCATTCCGATTCTCTGCGGAGGATCCGGATTATATATAGAAGCTGCCACCTGCGGCTACTCCCTCCCTGAAGTCCCGGCAAATCCAGAGCTTAGGGCAGAACTGGAGAAAAAATCCGACGAGGAACTTATTGCTCAACTCGCCTCCCTCAAGCCCCTTCACAACTCAACGGACTACGACACCCGCAAGAGGCTTATCAGGGCCCTCGAAATAGCGATCTACGAAGCAGAACACCCTGTTCAGCGCACATCATTCCTGCCGAAGAACACCTATTATATAGGTACGCTTGTAGACCGCGACGAGCGTAACGCGCGAATAGACCGTCGTCTTGACGCAAGACTGGAAGAAGGGATGGTAGAGGAAATCCGCAGTCTGATCGACGGCACTCATCCTGCCCTTGCACCCGATCACAAGCCGACACCGGCGGAAGACCTCATATACTACGGACTCGAATACAAATTCGTGACCTTATATATAATAGGTGAACTCTCCTACGAACAGATGCGCACCCAACTTGCCACCGCAATCCATCAGTTCGCAAAACGTCAGATGACCTGGTTCCGCGGAATGGAACGCAAAGGCATCCAGATCCACTGGACGAACGTATAATTAAAAGATACTGAGCAAAACTCTGACGGAACGGAAAATCCCGACCGCATTGCTTCATCCTTAAAACACCTACTTTTAAAGGACAAGATTGTCACTAAACAAACTTCATTACATCATAATGAAAAGAGGCTGACTAAAAAGTCAATATGACTGATTAGTCAGTCTCTTATTTGAGCTACTTACCTTCCGGATAGAATTTTGACGCCACCGAAAGACCGGACGGGATAACGAAATGATGTCCCTCATCCTTCCACAGATCTTCGGCCCATTCAGGGCTGATGTAAGCGCCCTCATGGTCGGCAAGAAAAGCCAGATAAGTGATCGGAAAGCCCTGAGCCAGATACTGTGACTCATAGAAAGTCTGGACCTCAAAAAGTGCATCAACAGCATCTCGGCCGCTCACGGAAGACAGCTCACTTGAATAAAGTCTCTCACGGTCATCGCCATAAATGTCAATGCCGCTCGCCAGTATCTTAAGACCGTTCTGCTGAGCCATAGCCAGCGAATACTCATGAAGATAACGGCTGTCGGTCTTCAAATGCACGATTCCTCCCGGCTTCAGGAAATTGCGGTAACGGTTCATGAAAAGCGGCGCAGTAAGCCTCTTCTTTTCACGTCCGATCTGAGGATCCGCAAACGTAATCCATATCTCAGACACTTCATCGGCAGCAAAAAGCGACTCAATGAACTCAATGCGCGTACGAAGGAACGCCACATTCTTAAGACCATGATCTTCAGCATATTTGGCCCCCTTCCACAAACGTGCGCCCTTGATGTCCACGCCGATATAATTACACGAAGGATTCCTTTCGGCAAGATCAATCGTATAATCACCTTTGCCGCAGCCAAGTTCGAGGACAATCGGATTGTCATTGCCGAAGAAAGTGCGTCCCCAATTGCCTTTCATAGGATGATCGCAGCCCAGCACCTCAGAAGTAGCCGGCTGGATCATACACCTGAAAGTCTCGTTTTCCCTGAATTTTCTAAGCTTGTCCTTTCCCATCGGTTACTCCTTTTTCTCAGACTGTTTCTTTGGAGCGTCATCCCTGCGTCTGTCACCGCGACCCTTGCCGTTACCGCCTTTGCGACGATCATTGCCTGAACGGTTCTCAGGCTTTCTCTTTTTCTTCTTCTTGCGGGCCTCGTCAAAACGGGTGATACTGTCATCTCCCACAGCAGTAACGAATTCAGGAACATATGGTTCCGGATCGCTCTTCAGAGACTCCGGCTTGATGCCGTTGCGGTTCATCTTGATGATTTCACGTACATCTGAAGCATCAAGAGGGAAAAGATTCGCAAGGGAGGTAGGATCATATGAGAAATACATCACCTCCTTGAGTATATCAGTCTTCATCAGGTATGCCAAGCCATCCTCGAACTCAAGAGGGTTCGACACCTTAGGTATACGTGACTGAGCATCCAGATATGCCGCAGTCTCATAATTGAGGCAGCATTTGAGCTTGCCGCACTGACCTGCGAGTTTCTGAGGATTGAGCGAAAGATCCTGGCAACGTGCTGCTGAAGTCGTGATGGACTGGAAGCTTGAAATATAGTTAGAACAGCAGAGTTCACGTCCGCAGACTCCAAGCCCTCCGATAAGTCCAGCCTCCTGACGCGCACCGATCTGCTTCATCTCAATCCTTATGCGGAACTCCTCGGCAAACACCTTGATAAGCTGACGGAAATCCACACGGCCGTCCGCAATGTAGTAGAAGATTGCCTTGGTTCCGTCTCCCTGAAACTCCACATCGCCGATCTTCATTTCAAGACCAAGCTCTGCAGCGATCTGACGTGAACGGATCATCACCTCATGCTCACGGGCAATGGCATCCTGCCACTTCTCCATATCGAAAAGCTTCGCCTTACGATAGATCTTCTTGAATTCGAAGTTCTCAGGATTAATCTTCTTGCACTTCATCTGACGTGCAACCACTGCGCCTTCCAGAGTCACAACGCCAAGATCGTGACCGTTTGCTGCTTCCACGATGACAAAGTCACCGGTCTTGATGCTCTGACCGGACTCATTGCGATAGATACCTTTTCTGGTGTTCTTGAAACGGACTTCAAAATAGTCCTTGTACTGCTCCTGACTAACACCCGCAAGCCAATCATAGACCTCAAGCTTACAGCATCCCTGTCGATATGTGCAGTTGACTTCACCGGTAGCATCACGCTCAACCACGCATCCGCGCGAGCAGTCATATTTCTTAGATTCGTTTTCGTTCATCATAGGCTTAAAAACATCCTGTTGACAAGATCGCAGAACAAGATCTTGGAACTTACGTTCCTGTCAATCATTGCCACCACCTTCTCAATGTTGGTTACTGATCTGTGACAGAAGGACTTGCCGCAGCTTGCCGCCATCTTCGAATAGAACTCATGTTCATCCTCTGGCACATCAGCAATCTGAGGCATATTCTGCTGGATCATATATATCTTCCTTATGCATTCAGATGCAAAGGTACAAAAAGCTTTCTGTTTTTCTCGTGACTCCAAGGCTGCCATCTGCTCCGAGCAGTCAAGCGCCCCCATAAGGTTACGGGAGACTATCGCATTCATCAGATCTGCAAAGAGATCCGAAAAACGGTTGTATTCTTCCTTGTCCTCCTCAGGCTTGCGCGAGCGCACCAGCTCCGCCTCCTCCTTAGTCAAAGGAAGAACCCTGACACTCTGACAACGGGAGAATATTGTCTGAAGCACCTTCTCCGGAGCATGGGTAATGAAAAGGAATATTGTTTTTTCAGGCGGTTCCTCCACCATCTTGAGCAGTCGGTTTGCCGTCTCCTGGTTCATCTTCTCGGGAAGATAGAATACGACAGCCTTATAGCCGTCTGCAACCGATGTCAGCGACAGCTTCGATATGATGGACCTTGCCTCAGCAACCGCAATCAGTCCGTTCTTCGATTCTATTCCGATCGCCTTCTGAAGGTCGGCTTCAGTGAAATACGGATCAGCATCTGCCAATTCTCTCCAGTACTTGATGTATGACTCGGATGTCGGCTTGTCATCTGAGGTTTTCGGACCCTTGTTCACAGGAAACACGAAATGCACATCAGGATGGATAAGTTTCTCCATCTGCTTGCAGGACAGACACTTGCCACAGGAATCACCATCTGAAGGATTGGTACAGTTGAGATACTGGACATATGCCAGCGCAAGAGCAAGGGCACCGCATCCCTCATTCTCATAAAGAAGCATGGCATGAGCAACCCTTCCGCTGTCAGCCATCGCCGCCAGGGTACGGGCAACCCTTTCATTTCCTATGACATCCGCAAATCTCATCACTTGATCCTCTTACCTGTAAAATATGCCAGCTCCACCAGATAATCCTTTGCCTTTGAGTCAGGAAGGATGGATAACGCCTCGATTGCCTGATCTATATATCCGGCAAGTTCCTTCGCGGCATAGGCAACGCCTCCATTCTCCTTTACAAAGTCCAGAATCTCATCACGGTATTCCGGATGCCCTGTAATATCCTCTATCTTCTTTCTGATTCCAGCAGCAACTGCCGGATCCACCTGCTTGAGCGCCCCAAGCAAAGGCATTGTAATCTTCTGTTCAAGTATATCCGCTCCAAGAGGCTTGCCTACTGCTTCTGTGCCGGCATAATCCAGAATGTCATCCTGAATCTGGAAAGCAATGCCAAGAGACACCGCATAATTCCTGGCCGCCTGCACATAGGCCTCCGAAGCCCCCACCGAGATGGCTGCAGAAACGCTGGCAGCCTCAAAGAGAGAGGCAGTCTTGCTATATATTATCCTAAGATAGTCATCTTCATCCGTATCACCCTTCTGAGCCTTCTGCAACTGGAGCATCTCTCCTTCTGCCAGGTCCTTCAGGGTCTTGGAAAATATCTTCATCACGCATGAATCTCCTGCTGCATCGTCTGCATCAATTATGAGGTCCATAGCCTTGACAAGCCAATAATCGCCGACAAGCACCGATACAGACGGGCCCATCAAGGACATTATTGTGGGAGCTCCTCTACGCTTGACACTTCCGTCAGCCACGTCATCATGGAGCAGCGTAGCATTATGCAGCAGCTCTGATGCTGCCGCAAAGCTTATGGTCGAGTCACAGACCTTATCTACAGAACATGCACGGGCGATCAGCAGCCCCAACATCGGTCTCATCTGCTTTCCCGAATGCGAAAGTATTGATTCATTCGTAGAATTCAGAAGAGCGATGTCACTGCATAAAGCACTGTTTATACGTTCCTTGACAGCTATCCAATCCTTTCCAAGATATTCCTGTACAACCTTGATATCCATATCCCTATAGCTTCAACAAAAGTTCCTCCGGTGTTTCGGCAACCACCAGTCTGTCCAAAGTCTCCCCACTCATCATCTTCTGGTCAACATAATGCCTCAGAAGAGCCAGCAAGGGTTCATAAAATCCATTATAGTTAAGAAGGCATACTTTCCCGTCGTACTTTTTAAGATATAGCAACGAAAACGTGTCTATCACCTCATCCAAGGTTCCGATGCCTCCCGGCAGCGCAACTACAGCATGTGTATCCTTCCTCAAGAGAGTCTTCCTTTCCGCGAGGGAATCTGTCCATATGAGTTCAGACAGACCGGGATAGGCATATTGCGCCATGAATCGCGGCACTACTCCGATATGATATCCTCCGCACTTCTCCAGTTCATCAGATATCACTCCCATAGTACCCTTGACGGTGCCGCCGCTTACGACCTTGTATCCACGAGCAGATGCCCCTCTGACAAACAGACGGGCAGCCTCATTGTATTCCGGGTCTATATCGTAGCGGGCAGAACAGAATACAGCTATCTTATCTCCCATATCCATCAGAACAACAGTGACAAAGACAAGGTGACTCCGCCGAAATTTTCTTCACCCAAGCCTTTTTTCAGAAGTGCAGGAGCATTAAGCTTGCCCTCCGGACTCAGAAGAGAGCCGAAATTCCAGTTATATCTGCATACAAACTGAAATTTCCACACTTCCAGACCGGCACCAAGTCCCAATCCATACTCCAGACGATTGACAAGACTCCAGCTGTCCTTCACTATAGCAGTCGAAGAATCCGGCACATCATACTCCTTGAAATTGAGGTCATGATTCAAACCGTAACCAAGATATGGAGAAACATCCAGAAAAGGGCGGAAGAAAAGCAGGTCAGGTCCCCATTGGAATGAAACCGGAAGTTCCAGATAATCCACCCTAAGGTCAGCGTTGAACTGCCCTCCTTCAGATTTGGAAGCCTTGGAATGATAAAGAAGCGATGGCTGTATGGCAAATCCTACCGGAAGATTGAACTTATATGTAAAACCGGCGCTGTATCCGATGGCCGATTCCATATTCAGATTCCTTATCCCGAGAAAATTGATGCCTCCTGTCAAACCAAAATGACCCGCCTCCATCCTTGACGGAAAGAGAAGGCAAGTCAGACACAGGACGGCAACTGCAAATAAACGCTTCATGTCCTTTTACAATAGAGCATCAATCTTTGCTGCAATACCTGCTTTCGGAGCCGCGCCGACAAGTCTGTCAACAAGTTCTCCGTTCTTGAAGAAGAGAAGAGTCGGAATGCTCCTGATACCATATTTTACAGGAAGATCGTCGCAATCATCCACATTGCATTTGCCGATTACGGCCTTTCCTGCATACTCAGCAGCAAGCTCTTCGACTACTGGAGCAAGAGCGCGGCAAGGGCCACACCATGTTGCCCAGAAATCAACCATTACAGGCATATCTGTATTCAGAACCTCAGCGAAATTCGCATCTGTTATTATTTTTTCCATAATTGATGAATTTTAACAGTCCATATAAAAAATTCCAATCGCAAATATAACGATTTGCGATTGGAATTACAACAATGATACCTTGTCAAAAACCTGTTTATCAGTATGATTTCTCTACATTCCAGACGAAGGCTCTCAATCCTAGATCCGGTGTTTCCTCATCGAAATCACGCACTGCCTTGAGAATGTCATCCACCTTCTCATCTTCGACAAAAGTAAGAATCGCGTTATTCATTGTAGGCCAGGCATGATTACCCAGGTGAGGCTCTCCTTTCTCCGTGCCTCTTCCTGCGATATCCTGCCACATGGTGAAACCACGGCATCCGAGTTTCTCCATTGCATCGGCAATATCCATGTTATATGCCTGATCGTATGCTATAAATATTCCTTTCATAATCTTGTTTTAATTGTTTTTCAGATGCCCGATCATGTCGGGCATGACAACCGTCATTGTCTGTCTTGACCTTCCGTCATTGCCGGCTCGTGCTTTTCGTCATTGCCGGCTCGTGCTTTTCGTCATTGCCGGCTCGTGCTTTTCGTCATTGCCGGCTCGTGCTTTTCGTCATTGCCGGCTCGACCGGCAATCTACGCCTTCTGCGCAGCCTTGCGTGCAGCCTTGCGCGCAGCACGACGCTCCTGCCATGAAGCCATTGCCGCATAAAGAGTAGGAATGATCACGAGTGTCACGAGAGTAGAGATTGAAAGACCCCATGCCACAACCATACCGAGCGAACGCCACATCTCAGATCCCTCACCCTGTCCCACGGCCATTGGAATCATACCGAGAACTGTTGTGAGAGTAGTCATGAGGATAGGACGCAGACGGGAATTTGCCGCAATTGTACTTGCCTCTGTGACACTATGGCCTCTTTCACGCATAAGGATAGTGTAGTCAATAAGCACGATACCGTTCTTGACCACAATACCCATAAGGATGAGGATACCGATCATACCCATGGCACCGAGTGGCGTGCCTGTCACGTAAAGTCCCATGAGGACTCCGACGAATGCGAACGGAATAGAGAACATGATCACGAAAGGACTCATGAATGACTCGAACTGAGAAGCCATCACGATATACACCAGAATGATGATCATCGCCAAGAGCAGTATCAGGTCTGCAAACATATCCTGCTGGTCCTCAAATGAACCGCCGACTCTGACATAGAGTTCTGAAGGGATATCTGTCTGCTCGATGACCTCGTTTGCCATAGCTACGGCATCAGAAAGAGCCACACCATTAGCCACAACACCGGAAACTGTGATCATACGTTCACGGTTCTTTCTCTGGATTGAAGGAGGAGTCAAAGTCTCGACTACTGTACCGAGGTCCTTGATCTTCACACCCTTGCCCATATTGTTGTATATGATGATGTTCTCAATGTCCTCGATTGAAGTACGGAACTCAGGTGCATAACGTACACGGATATCGTACTCATCTCCATCCTCACGATAGAACGACTGTGTCGAACCATTCATTGCTGCACTGAAGTACGCGGCAGCAGTAGTGGTATTGAGGCCATTGATCGCAAGTTTCTCGCGGTCAAAGTCCACCTGATACTCAGGAGTGTACTCGTCACGGCTTACAAGAACCTGTGAACAACCTCCCTTTGCAAGCATTCCTTCCTGAATGAGCTTCGCAACACGGTCTGTAACTTCGAAATCATATCCATAGATTTCAACATCCACAGTAGAGGCTCCGCCGCCCATACCGCCGCCACCTTCAGTGACCTTGACTTTCTTGAACTCAGGATAGTCTGCTAGGATTGCACGGATCACATCAGCAATTTCCGCCTGCGATCTCTCGCGGTCCTCCATACTTCCGATGTTGACGTTATATGAGACGACATGGGTTCCGTTGGTCTGCATCGAAGCAAAGGCATTGTCTGTATCTGCCTGACCGAGAGAATATGAGCAGTTGACGATCTCAGGAATCTGAGCAACGAACTTCTTATGTATTTCATGAGCAAGTTCTCTTGTAATATCCTGACCTGTTCCTGCCGGAAGTTCGAGCTGAAGTGTAATTCGTCCCTGGTCTGAAGATGGGAAGAAGTCAGTCTTGATCTTAGGTCCGAGGATACCGACCGTCACAGCAAAAACCGCAATGGAAAGTATTCCCACAATCATTCTATGACCGATACACCAGCTGATAAGACGAGCATATCCCCTTGATATCAGATCAATGAATTTATTGAAATTACCGAAAATGAGATCGTGAAGTTTTCCGGTCTTCGGCTTAAATCTGAGGAACTGTGAACAAAGCATCGGAATCAAAGTCAATGCTCCGATTGTAGACACGATCATGATGATACTTGTAATCCATCCGAGCTGCTTGAACATCACACCGGCCATACCCTTGATCATGGTAAGAGGCATGAACACCGCGAGCATTGTCAATGTCGATGCGATTACAGAGATACCCACCTCCTGGGTTGCATGCACAGCTGCTTCCTTAGGCTTTGCTCCTCTTTCAAGATGCGTAGATATGTTCTCGAGCACCACAATGGCGTCATCGACCACCATACCGATGGCGATTGAAAGGGCAGACATCGACACGATGTTCAGTGTGTTGCCTGTAGCCCACAGATACATCAGTGATGCAAGAAGCGAAATAGGAATCGCAAGCACAATGATGAATGTCGCTCTCCATCTTCCGAGGAAGAGATAAACCACCAGCATCACGATGAGGAAGGTAACCAGGATAGTCTCCTTCAAAGAGTTGAGTGTGTTGAGAATGTTGTCGGAGCTATCCATGACAGTCCTGATCTCAATATCTGAAGGCAGATTCTTCTCAATCTTCTTCATTTCCTTCTTCACACCTCTGATCACGTTCACAGCATTAGCATCCGCCTGCTTCTGAATGATGATCTGTGCACCAGGAATTCCATTGACATATGCTTCCTGATATCTTTCTTCGATTCCATCGACAACACGCGCCACATCCCTGAGATAGATGGTCTTGCCATTGAAATGACCGACAACTATGTCAAGCATCTGCTCGGCATTTGTAAACTCCTTCTCAACACGAAGTGCATAAGAGTTGGAACCTATGTCGATTGAACCAGAAGGCACATTTCTGTTTTCAGACGCGATGATGCTAGAGATTCCCGCAACAGTGAGTCCGTATGCCTCAAGCTTGTTAGGATCACAATACACCTGAATCTCTCTCTGAGGTGCTCCGGCGACAGACACGGTACCCACGCCGGACACTCGTGCAAGCGGAGTAGCCACCTTGTCATCAAGAATCTTCTCAAGAGCATGAAGACTCTCGTTCGCAGTCGCAGCCATAATCATGATAGGCATGTCATCTGCACTGAACTTGAAGATAAGAGGAAGAGATGCTCCGTCCGGAAGTACAGAGTTCACCATATCCAGCTTGTCGCGTACATCGTTGGTCGCAACGTCAATATCCACACCCTCAACAAACTTAAGTGTAATGAGGGAAATGTTTTCCTTTGATGTTGAAATGATATCCTTAAGGTCACTGACACCATTCAGGGAGTTCTCGAGGACCTTTGTGAGGTTTGTCTCGATATCCTCCGCACTGGCTCCCGGATAAGACGACATCACCATGATGACGTTGGCATCAAACTTAGGGAACCTGTCAAGTGATATCTGAATCAGCGAGAATACTCCGAATATTGCCATTGCGATGAAGATCAGCGCAGTGGTAACCGGATTATTTACCGCTTTTCTGTAAATACTCATAATGACTTTCTTTTAGTGAATCTTACTCGTTTACTGAAACCTTCACACCATCCTTAAGACGGATCTGTCCACCTGTTACAACCTTCACGCTGTCCTTAAGTCCCTCAAGAACCTCATACTCGGCACCCATTCTACGTCCGAGCACAACCTTCACATAAGAAACTGTGCCATCCTCATTCAGAACGTAAACGAATCTCTCTCCGGATCCCTGCTGCTTAACTACTGCAACGTCAGGAATCACGACATTGTTGTTTACACCGAACTTCACGGTAACGCGTGCGAACATTCCAGGACGGAGTGTCTTGTAATTGTTCTCCACTACCACCTCAACAATGAATGTACGTGTTGCAGGGTCGATTGTAGGATAGATTCTTGTGATCTTTCCATAGAAAGTCTTGCCAGGGATCGCGTCTGCAGTAATCTGTACAGAATCACCCTTCTTTACCTTTGAATAGTCTGACTCGGAGATACCTACAAGAAGCTTGACAGGCACGATCTGCTCCACTGTGAACACCGGTGCGCTCATAGCATACATGTCTCCTACATCATAGTTACGGGCCGTCACGACGCCGCTGATTGGCGAGCGAAGAACCGAGTTCTCGAGAAGATTCTCATACTGAGTCTTGCTTACCTTGTATGCAAGCTCGATAGCATCAAGATCAGACTGTGAAAGTCCGCCAGCTTCATAAAGGGCCTTGAGACGCTTGTACTCGACCTCCTTGTTCTGCATCTGAAGCTCAGCCTGCTGAAGCTGGATCTGATCCATTTCTGCCAGAACCTGTCCCTGTCTCACAAAATCACCGACCTCAACATTGATCTTCTTGATGCGGTTTACGCTCTGTGGAGCGATATTATTCTTTACATAAGCCTGTACAGTGGATGTATAAGTTGACATCTGAGGCACCTCACGTACAAAAACCTGTTCTACTGCTACTGATGGAGCGACTTCCTCCACAACAGCTTCTGCCTGATTAGCTTCTTTCTTTCCGGTATTGCCACAACCTGCTGCAAGCACGAGGGCTCCGGCAAAGAACATTGTCTTGAAAATAGTCTTCATATTTTTACTTTTTGATTATTCCACGAAATCCTGTCCGAGTGTCTGCTCAAGCTGAGCCTTCGCTGTCACGAAATTGTAGATTGCCTGCGATTCTGCAAGCTGGGCCTGCGTGAGAGCAAGCTGAGCGTCATTCAGCTCGATAAGGGTGCTGCGTCCCACCTTGTAAGCTGCTTCCGCAATATCATATGCCTTCTGGGCTGCCGCAACAGCATCCTGCGCAGCATAATGGCTCTTCATATTCGTCTCCATAGTGTTCAGACTCTGACGGATAGCAATCTTGAGCTGACGCTCTGTGTTGAGGGTCTGAAGCTGAACCTGCTGATACTGGTTCTTTGCCTGTCGGATAGCCTGATAGCGCTTGCCGCCGGCGAAGATCGGAATATTTAGCTGAAGTGCCACAAAAGAATATGGAGTCCAACGGAACTCGCTGAAGTTCACGTCATTCGCCATTGTATTCATTGCAAAGTTGAAAGCAAGTGACAATGACGGAATGTTTGCATATTTCTGAATCTTGATGTTCTGAGCAAGCTGCTCTGCCTGAATTGCGAGCTGCTTCATTGTAGAGTTTCTGTCAAGAGAAATGCTGTCGTGCTGATGGATGTCATAAAACATCTGCTGAGAGAAGTCGCTGAGCTTTCCTGCAACCTCGATGTTCATGTCAAGATCCACACCGATTACAGCCTTAAGCTGCCACAAGGCAAGAATCATTGAGCTTTCCGCGTTGTATACATTAGGTATTGCATTAGCTACCGTAGTCTTCGCCCTGATCACCTCGAATTCCGAAACCTTCTGGGCATCAAACTTCTTCTGAGCTTCCTCAAGGTTCTTCACCGCATTCTCATACACTTCCTTGTACACACTGAAAGCCTCCTTTGCGAAGAGGGTTCCGTAATATGCATTCTTTACCTGAGTCACCATATCAAGACGTGAGGCACGTGCCTTCTCTACGGCAAGCTCGACATCAAGACCTGAAATCCTGAGGCTTGACCAAAGCTGGGCGTTTACAAGAGGCATTGCAGCAGAAACACCTGCACTCAATGTATTGAGACGTCCCACCTCGAGACCGTCTCCGCTTGATGAAGGCGCACTTTCCTCTGATGCCCCGGTGTCCGGAACCGACGGAACACCCTCCGGCATCTCGCTAGGAGTCTCTTCTCCTGTTCCGCCACCCATTCCCGGAAGACCTCCGGCAAGTGAACTCATGTCAAAATCCATATACATCACCTGCTTCTTGATGGTTCTCTGATAAGAACCCGACAGGTCGATCTGTGGGAAAAGGGCTGCGTATGCTCCTTTCTTTGCATACTGAGATCTCTTAATCTCAAGATCAGCAACCTTCACCGAAATGTTTTCGCTCAAGGCAATCTCGAGCGCCTGTTCCAAAGTGATCACTACAGGTTTCTGCGACGTGCGAGCATACTCAATAATGAACTGACCGTCCGTCTTAGGCGTTTCCTCCTGGCCTTTTCCGTCTCTGTACTGCGCATCTGCAGCCAGAGAAACAAAAAGCAGTCCTGTGACCATTACTGAAAAAACCGCTGTTTTCTTCATTTTTATATACACTAAATACTAATTGAACTTTCAATGTTTCAAGAGTGGCAAATAATTTGCAAATATTGAACCATCTGCCGTAATATTATTGGTCCAGAATTACACACTTTTGGTTCTATCTGCTAAATTATCTATATTTGGGGTGTAAAATTACTCAAAATGAGCGAAAAACCCATCAGAAAGGCTCGCCCAGCTATAATTTTCGGGCAGAAATGTGTAAAGAATGTGGGGTATATTGACGATTATATCTTCGCGTGCGAAATCGTTGGAGGTGACCATATAACGTACTCCAAACCACGCAGGACGAAATACCATCTGGTCATACTCGTTTTAGATGGAACACTTAGAATCATCATCAATGGAAACGAACACATCTTCACTAAAAACACCTATGTGAATCTACCCACATGGGCAGATATCTACGAGATTGAATATGACGATGACTTCAAGGCCATGACCACAGCAACAGACAAGGCTGTAGTCGAAGACATTTTCAGGAACAGGAACCCGCTGCCTCCGGATTTCAGGATGAAACTTAATCACAGCTACGGAGGAGACATTCTGGCAGAAGATGATGTCAAGAGGCTATGCAAGGACATCCGCAACCTGATTGAAGCCTTGAATGACAAGAAGCATCATTTTGCTGAAGAATTATGCTATTCCTACTTTTATATTCTGATTACAGATATGGCAGATATGATGTGGGAAAGATATGGCAAGGGAATTCCGACAAAGCATCCGGACATGCGACGGTCAGAAAGCATCATCAAGGAATTCGTCGGATTGCTGCAAAAGCATATAGAGACTCACACCGACGTAGGATTCTATGCCGAAAAACTCTGTATATCAAAGCAATACCTTTCTCTGATCGTGAAAGAGAGAACAATGGTGTCAATAGGCACGGTAATATCGTCATTGCGCGCAGAAGTCGCCGCAGGACTACTCCGTGACCCGGATCTGAGCATCCAGCAGATAGCAAACCGCCTGTCGTTTTCCGACCAGTCATCATTCGGAAAATTCTTCAGAAAACACACAGGAATGTCTCCGCTGAAATATCGCCAAAGCCTTCGCAAGACACTCCTGACACTGAGGCCGGAATAAAAAAGGAGCTCCGAGAGCTCCTTTTCAATTATCTGCTGTGCGCGAAGTTAGTCGGCCTCGCCTTCTGCTTCTGCGGATGCACGATAGCCGCCGGCTGTTTTCTTACATATGCATAGACCAGGAATCCGACGCCGAGAAGAACGAACGGGATGCTGAGCCACTGACCCATATTCAGAATCATATCCTGCTCAAAGCCCACCTGAGGCTCCTTGATGAACTCGATGAGGAAGCGCATGCCGAAACATCCGATGAAGAAGGTTCCGATGAAGAAGCCGCGATAAAGCTTGTCGAGCCTGTACTTGTACATCAGGATCTGGAACACGCCAAGAAGGAAGTAGCTGAGAGCCTCATAAAGCTGAGTCGGATGCTTCGGCTCGGTCTCTCCCCTGAGTTCGAAAACGAAGCCCCAAGGCAGAGAAGTAACATCTCCGTATATCTCAGAATTGAAAAGGTTTCCAAGACGGATGAATGTTGCTGCAAAGCAGACTGCGATTGCAAGATGGTCTAGAATCCATACAAAATCAAAGTCATATTTACGGCCATAATGTCTTGCAAACCACCACATTGCAATAAAGAGAGCTATTGTGCCACCATGACTTGCCAGACCACCTTTCCATGGCATGAAGATTTCCCAGAAACCATCCCAGCTGCCAAGGTAATAATCCGGCTGATAGAAGAGGCAGTGACCAAGGCGTGCACCGACAATTGTTCCTATGAGAAGAGTATAGAGAAGCGGATCAAGAAGCTTCTCGGGTACTCCTTCCCGACGGAAGAATCCCCTGAAGATGAACCATCCGAGAATGAATCCCGAGATGAAAAGTATAGAGTACCACCTCAGTGAAAGCGGGCCGATCGCTATGATCTCCGGATCCACACTCCAGTTCACTGTCAACAAGTCAATCATAATCTCATAAATTTTTACGTCTGCAAATATATGAAAATAAAATCAGCGGCACAAAATACGCATTTTGTGCCGCCGATCATATATAATCTGCTTATGCGCGGATAGCTGCGATACCTGGGAGCTCCTTACCCTCGAGGTACTCGAGCATAGCGCCACCACCTGTTGAAACGTAGCTTACCTTGTCAGCGTAACCCATCTGAGTCACAGCTGCAACAGAATCACCACCACCTACGAGAGTGAATGCACCGTTCTCAGTAGCCTTTGCAAGAATCTCAGCGATGCGGTTTGTACCCTTAGCGAATGCAGGGATCTCGAACACGCCTACAGGACCGTTCCAGAGGATAGTCTTAGAGTTCATGAGAACCTCCTCCCACATAGCGAGAGTGCTAGGAGCTGCGTCCATACCTTCCCAACCGTCAGGAATCTCTGAGTTGAGGCAGATCTTGGTGTTGGCGTCGTTAGAGAAATCGTCAGCGATGACAACCTCCTTAGAGAGATATATCTTCACGCCCTTCTCCTCAGCCTTCTTGAGTGTATCAAGTGCGAGCTGCATCTGATCGTCCTCGCAGAGTGAGCGACCGATCTTACCGCCCTGAGCCTTCTTGAATGTGTAAACCATACCACCGCCGATGATCATGTTGTCAACAGCGTCGAAGAGCTTCTCGATGATAGTGATCTTTGAAGAAACCTTTGCACCGCCTACGATTGCAGTCACAGGATGCTCAGGAGTCTTGAGAACGTGGTCGATAGCCTTGATCTCGCCTTCCATCACATAACCGAACATCTTGTCGTTAGGGAAGTACTCAGCGATGAGAGCTGTAGAAGCGTGTGCACGGTGAGCTGTACCGAATGCGTCGTTGATGTAGCAGTCAGCGTAAGAAGCAAGCTTCTTCACGAAGCCCTTCTGGCTCTCCTTTACTGCAGCCTTGGCTGCCTTCTTCTCCTCGTCAGAAGCGAACTCACCTCTTGGCTTGCCCTCTTCCTCAGCGTAGAAACGAAGGTTCTCGAGTACGAGAACTTCACCCATCTTGAGAGCAGCAACCTGCTCGTCAGCTGCCTGGCAGTCATCAGCGAACTTCACAGGTGCTCCGAGAAGCTCCTGAACGCGGCCGAGGATGTGCTTGAGAGAGAACTTCTCAGTAACGCCCTTCGGACGGCCGAGGTGTGACATAACGATCACAGCACCACCCTTCTCAAGTACCTTCTTGAGTGTAGGGATAGCAGCACGGATACGTGTGTCGTCAGTGATTTCCATCTTCTCGTTCAACGGAACGTTGAAATCCACTCTGACAATCGCCTTCTTGCCGGCGAAATCGTAGTTGTCGATAAACTGCTGCATAATACTATAATTGTTTGTTAATACTTCTTCGTTAAAACCGGGCAAATTTAGCAATTTTCAGCGAAATACAAACCACAACAGGAATCAATATTTTGTGGATAGTCACAAAGAAAATGTATCTTTGCGGCAGAAAATGACAACCGCAAGGTTATAAGGCACAAAATCACGACGAATATCGCAAAATCAGCACGAATATGATGACAATTGAAAGCCCTGGCGCATTCTGGAAGGATTATGAACTCATTGATTCCGGCAATTTTGAAAAGCTCGAAAGATTCGGCTCGTTCATTATGGCACGCCCTGAGCCTAAGGCGCTGTGGGACAAGTCGTTGTCTGACGGAGAGTGGAACAGGATGATTCACACCCGCTTCAAGACAGGAGCAGGATTCGGCAAGGCAGGCAAGGAGGACAGCGGCACATGGGAGCGCAGGAAGAAGATGGATGACCAGTGGTATATCCGCTACAAGGGTGCTCAGGAGGGTCTTGACTTTTCATTGAGACTCGGACTCACCTCATTCAAGCATGTGGGTGTCTTCCCCGAGCAGTCATCAAACTGGGAATATATATACAGACAGACAAAGGCACTTGTGGAGAAGGCGGAGGCTGAAGGCAAGCCTAAGCCGCGCGTACTGAATCTTTTCGCCTATACGGGAGCCGCATCGCTTGCAGCAAAGGCAGCCGGGGCAGACGTGACTCACCTTGACTCAGTGCGCCAGGTGGTGACATGGGCGCGCGGCAACATGGAAGCGAGCCGTCTGGACAACATCAGATGGATCGTCGAGGATGCACTGAAGTTTGCACGCAGGGAGGCCAAGAGAGGCAACACCTACCAGGGAATCATCCTGGATCCGCCAGCATACGGCCACGGACCGGACGGAGAAAAGTGGAAGCTGGACGAATGTCTGAACGAGATGCTCCAGTGCGTGGCGGCAATCCTCGCCCCTCAGGACAGCTTCATGGTCCTTAACCTTTATTCAAACGGATATTCTGCTGTCCTTGGAGAGACCATAGTCAAGCAGGCATTCTGCACCAAGACTGCATATAAATCCCTTGATTTCGGGGAACTTGTCCTTCGCGACAGCTATGGCAAGAACCTTCCTCTGAGCGTCTTCGTCAGACTGGCCAGATAGGTTCCGCAAAACCCGCCCGAAAATCGATAAGACCTGCGTCAGATGGCGCAGGTCTTATTATATATAGCATTATCTGTCAGCTCATTAACTGGCAGATTCCTCCTCCACTCCAAGAAGTGAGTTGAAGCGGTCGCGGATCTCCTTGGCGTAGGCCTTGTCACCGAAGTGGTCGGCAAGGTCTGCAATGTATGAAATGCAGTTGTAGCAGGC
>JBGUTV010000027.1:0-12652 GCA_045133255.1 Candidatus Cryptobacteroides sp. | reverse complement strand
CGCTCAGGTTTTGAAATCTAACGGTACCGATGGGGAACTCGTTATGAGTTTCCGTGAGATCGCTCCTGAAGATATCAACCTGAAGGAACCGGTGTTCATCGTTTTCGATGGACTTCCGGTTCCTTTCTTTATTGAATCACTCGTAAAAAGGGGACATTCCAAAGCCCTGGTCCATCTGACAGGCATCCGCTGCCAGGAAGATGTGGACGAAATCGCCGGAAAGGCGGTATATATTGAGGATGACAACGCACCTGAGCTCTCTCTTGAAGAGGATGGCTTCGCTGCTCTTGTAGGATGGTTTGTCCTCACGCCTGAGACACCCGATCAGGTCGGGTGTGACGAAGACGGCCAGGACGTCATTGCCGGCTTGACCGGCAATCTCTACGAAGTAGGTGAAATCACAGAGTTCATCGACATCCCGAACAACCCATGCATAGAGGTTGATACAGAAAATGGAGCAGTAATGCTACCGCTCCATCATGATCTTATCCTGTCCGTTGATCCGGAAAATCAGGAAATAATTATGCAGATTCCTGCAGGACTTCTTTAGAGTCTGTTTCTAAGAAGGAAATAGTAAACAGCCAATCCAATCCAGCTGAATGCGAGAAGTGCAATAGTAAGAAGCACTTTCACTACTGTGTCAAGCTTCTTTGACCATACATCCTTGATGCACCAGATGCAGCAGATAAGTCCGAGGACCCATACAAGTATTCCAATCATAGTATTAATTATTTAAGTTGTTAATAATGTATTAATATTCAAGGGAAATAGTCGCGAGGAAATCATCCAGACAGAAATACTTTGAAATTTCCTTATCGCCAGACTGCATCTCGAACTTGACCTCATCTACTGTTCCGAGCTTAGTAAGGTCGAATGTAGTCCATACGCTTACAATCGAATCCTTCGGAACACCATTCTTGTCGTTCTGAGTATAGTCCGCAAGAGCGAACTCGGCTGATCCCGTTTCTTTTTTATCAAGATATCCGGTAGCCTTGAGCGTAAGTTTGTCGCCGCGCTCAAACTTTTCCTTCACCTCTGCAGCCACCTTCGCTGTATTGCAGACATAGCATGCAGTGACTGCACACGTACCGTTCTGCTTATTAAAGAATGCGATATGCGGATCCGGAGCTTCTGCGCTCTGCCAGAAAACCATATAGGTATTCTTGTGAGGCACATTGTGCACCCTCCAGGTCATATCGAGAGGAGTTGCCTCCTCTTCCGGAGCATCAGTACCCTCCTCCTTCTGTGGTTTGATCTGTCCCTCGAGCTGGGAAAGTCTGAATCCTCCAAGGAAATCACCTGACTTGTCTACATTCTGACAGAACACAAGATAGTTCCATCCCACGCCTATGTTTTCCGGCCCTGCATAATATGTGCTGTCAGAGCGGAATTTGACGTCAGTGCCATAATCAAATGTAGCGATCACCTGATATGTCGAGGTGTAGCCCGGGCCATTAAGACAAGACACGAGCGAAACCAAAGCAATGATATAAACAATTATCTTCTTCATTTTCCAATTTTATTTTCGTCACAAAAATAACACTTTTTCCTTAAATCAAAGATTTATCTCCGCCACATATGCTGCAGGTCCGGTAAGCCAGACATCCATTGCGGAACCGCTGTCCCCGGGAATGAAGTCTACTGCAAGCGGATCTCTCTTTGCCAAGACATCGAAACGCACACGGAAATCATCCTTATATATATAGGTAGGCGCAAAGCCTTCGTTATAAGCCGCAATGCAGGATGCGACTATTCCGGTTCCACACGCAAAAGTCTCATCCTCCACACCTTTCTCATAAGTGCGGACCTTTATCACCTTTTCTTCCTGCTGTACAAAATTCACATTGGCACCTGCTGGCTGGAGTTCGGAAGCATTGTACCTTATGTCACGTCCTTCAGAAACGACATCATACTCCTCGACATCCTGAACAAAACGCACATAATGTCTGGTTCCAGTATCCAGAAAACATCCTTTGGAAGGAGACATGACCCCTGAGAGCTGCTCATATCTCTCCATCCCCGAGACATCCTTCATCTTGAGTCGGACAACCTTCTGTCCGGAATCAGCAGAAACTATCTCAGCGGTATGAAAGCCGTCAGCTGCCATGAAGTCAAAATGATTAATTCCCCGGTCTGCCGCGAATGCCACTATACATCTTCCTCCATTTCCGCACATCATGCCACCAGAGCCGTCTGAATTGAAATACGTCATTCTGAAATCAGCTTCTGCGCAGGCCTCAAGAAGCATGAGACCGTCTGCGCCGATTCCGTAACGGCGGTCACACAACTGCGACACAGCCATTGACCACGCTCCACAATGGAGCACGCCGTCCTTTTCAGTGATGGAAGCATCACGATTGTCAGCTATGAGGAAATCGTTTCCTGCCCCTTGGTATTTGTAGAATTTCATATACTTGTCTTTAGCAGTTCAGCCAGAAGTCTGATGCCGGCAATTATCTTCTCAGGACTCATGAAAGAAAAGTTCAGTCTCATTGTGTTCTTTCCGCTGCGGTCAGGATGGAAAAATTCTCCTGCAACATACGCAACCCCAGCAGAAAGCGCCTGATCATAAAATGCAACAGCATCGAAGCCTTCAGGCAATGTCAGGAAAAGAAAGAGGCCACCTTCAGGACGGGTCCACTTCACACCTTCCGGCATATATTCATCAAGAAGGGACAGAAGCAGATCACGCTTTTCTTTATAAAGGAGTACACTCTTCTTCAGGTTCTCATCAAGTCTTCCGCTCTCGAGAAACTCCGCTGCCACATATTGGTCAAAGATTGGCGGACAGAGGTCCAATGACTGCTTGCACACGTAAATCTTGTCCAGGATATCCGGATGCGCTATCGCCCATCCCAGGCGGAATCCCGGAGCAAAAATCTTGGAGAATGAACCAAGATGAATGACTCTGTCAGGAGCAAGGGAATATATCGTAGGAATGTGTTCACCTTCATATCTCAATTCCCTGTAAGGGCTGTCCTCTACAATAAGGAAACCATATTCCTCTGCAAGATCTGCCAGCATCTTCCTTTCTTCCAGAGTCAGGGATTCTCCTGACGGATTCTGGAAATCAGGTATCATATACAGGAACTTCACTGTTCTGCCTTCTTCCGCAGCCTTCTTGATTTCAGAAACAAATGCAGACTTATATTCCTGAATATCAGCATTATGTGATACTCCAACAATCTTTGCCCTATAAGAGCTGAACGATTGCAAGGCACCCAGATAAGAAGGACTGGATGTCAGTATGACGTCTCCAGGATTGATCAGGATTCTTGTACATACATCTATTCCCTGCTGGGAAGAAGAAGTGATCTGGACTCTGTCTACAGCAACGCCATAACGCTTTGCTACAGCCTCCCTAAGTTCCTGGACGCCTTGAGTGGCTCCGTACTGAAAGGCCTTGCCGCCATATTTGTCAATGACTTCAGACATCGTCTGCCTTATCGACTCCAGCGGAAAAGTCTCCGCGGATGGATAGCCTCCGGCAAACGAATATATTGAATTGAGGTCCACCTTTTTGAAGATATCCCTTACGGGAGACCTGAAAAAGGAAGCGACATCCTGAGAAAAGATATTATTATAGTCTGGCATAGATTTCTCGACAAGCTCGAAATGATAATTATCTGAGCATATCCTCCAGGGTAATCGATCCTGAAGTCTTCTCATCACGGTACTTGACGATTACAGGACAATACAGATGGATTCCCTGTTCAGCACCCGGTCCCTTACTCATAGGTCTGCTGCCAGCCACGACAACCGCACCAGCAGGAACGACAATCTGTCCCTTTTCGTTTGCACGGATATATTCTCCTGTAGTAGAATCGAAGATAGCTGTCGATGCGTTGATTATCACACCGGTACCGATGACTGCGTTCTCCTTGACAATAGTACCCTCATATATACCGCAGTTTCCACCGATGAACACATTGTCCTCAATGATCACAGGAAGGGCTCCGACAGGCTCCAGCACACCTCCGAGCTGCGAAGCAGCAGAAAGATGAACATGTTTTCCGACCTGGGCACAAGATCCGACGAGAGCGTGCGAATCAATCATGGTTCCCTCATCAACGTATGCTCCGATATTCACATATGCAGGAGGCATCATGATTACAGAAGGTGCCAGATAGGCACCGGTCCTTACGCTGCTGCCACCCGGAACGATGCGCACTCCGTTCTCTGCAGTGAATGTCCTGGCAGGAATGGTATCCTTGTCAAAGAACGAGAACTGGCCCTGTGTCATGTCAGTAAGCTTTCCAAGACGGAAACCTGAAAGAATGGTCTCCTTTACCCAGGAATTCACAACCCACTCTCCATTGACCTTCTCAGCAACTCTAATCTCACCAGACTCAAGTCCTGTGATGGTTTCATTAAATTTATTTAGTTCTGTATTCATACCAATTACAACATTCCAAGTTCTTTAACTGTCTGGACCATCAGGTCGTATGCAGGCTGCGATGCAGGAACGAGCGGAAGGCGCATTTCGTTCTGAATGAATCCCATAGCATGAAGGGCTGCCTTTGCCGGAATAGGATTGCTTTCCACAAAGCAGTTCCTGAAAAGCGGAAGAAGCCTGTCATGCAGCGCCTCTGCCTCAGCAACCTTTCCTTCAAGCATATCGTGAGCAAGCTCCGCAACCATTGAAGGGGTAACGTTTGAAGCTACACTTATGATACCTTCTGCACCGCTCTTCATAAGATCCAGTGTCTCATCGTCGTTTCCGCTCAACACAACAAAGCCTTCCGGACGCTTCTCAAGAATCTCAAGAATCTGGGTCCTGTTGCCTGAGGCCTCCTTGACTGCAACAATATTATCAATCTCCGCAAGCCTGAGGGTTGTTTCAGCAGTCATGTTGACTCCGGTTCGTCCCGGAACGTTATACAGCACTACCGGTTTCTCTGTCGCTGCTGCCACAGCCTTGTAATATTGGTAGATTCCTTCCTGCGGAGGCTTGTTGTAGTATGGAACCACGACAAGGAAATAATCAACTCCGTGAGGCTCAAGAAGACGTATGTTTGCAATCGTGTGCTCAAGAGAGTTGGTTCCGACGCCTGCCATCACAGGAAGTCCGCAAGAGTGCTCCTTTGCAATGTTCAGGATCCGGATCTTCTCATCATCTGTCAGGCAAGGGGTCTCTCCTGTCGTTCCAAGAGGAACCAGAAAATCAACTCCTCCGGCTACCTGCCTGTCCACAAGGGCAGCAAATGCATCGTAATCCACTTCGCCGTCCTTGAATGGTGTTATGAGGGCGGTTCCGCAACCTTTGAGTTTATCTTTTGTCATAATTATTTATAGTTTCATTGTTCAGAAGGATTCCCGATCAGGTCGGGAATGACGGGAATGACGGGAATGACGGGAATCTATCGAAACAAGAGTTCTTTGAATTCATGAACTCCTGTAAGGCCATCAGTCTTGAGAGCGGCCTCCACAGCACCTGCAGCGAAGCCTTCTCGTGAAAAAGCCTCATGACTGAGGGTTATTCTGTCATTTATGCCTTCGAATCCAATAGTATGAATTCCCGGTATCTCACCGCAACGCACAGACTGGATGTCAGTCTTGACATTCATGTTCTCATCCACAATGTCAGCAAGACTTCTTGCTGTGCCGCTAGGAGCATCAAGTTTGTGGCAATGGTGCATTTCGACCATATACGGACTGTAGCCTCCGGTAGAGCCCAGCATCCTGGAGATGCAGTCGGTCACAGCAAAAAACACATTGACACCTATCGAAAAGTTAGAGGCCCATATCATAGGTGTGCCACACTTCTCAAAATACGCAATGACCTCATCCTTAATATCTGCCCATCCGGTCGTACCTACGACTACTGCCCTGAAATTCTCTGCCAGGAACCTGTAATTTGCCCTGAAGGCCGCAGGTGTGGTAAAATCAATGCAGACGCACTCCTTTGCCAGAGCCGGATCCGCCTCAGTGACAGATTCCGTCCAGCCGGCATACTCCAATCCTCTTGAAAGAATGATCTTCTCGATCATCTTTCCCATTTTTCCATATCCGCTTATATATAATTTCATATTCTCCTAAAATGTTTCCAGTTCTTCTGCCTGATCGAAAAGATGGTCATGAAGATCCTGAACGACCTCAGAAAGTTCCTCTCTATCGACCACAAAACTGATATTCACGAAAGATGCACCCTGCGAAATCATATACACATTGCACTTCTTCAGAGGAGTGAAGGTCTTCTTGAGCATACCGTTCAGGCGCACAATATTCTTTCCTATCACAGAAACCTGTGACTTGTCATCATCCACAATCACATCGGCGAATTCAGAGAGCTCCGCAACCACCGGCTCAATATTCTGAGAGGCATCTACAGTAACCGATATATTAGCCTCGGAGGTACTTATAAGGTCCACCGACACCTTGCTCTCACTGAAGATCTCGAACACGCGACGCAGGAAGCCTGATGTGTTGATCATTCTTGTAGAGAATATATTGATGACCTTGATGTTCTCCTTGAAGGAAACGGACTTGACACCGTCTTCAATCAGCTCGTTGCGAAGAATCGCAGTACCCTTGCCGGACGGATTCATCGAATTGAGGACACATATGGCAATGTTCTTCTTGACCGCAGGCTCGATTGTGAGAGGATGAAGGACCTTTGCACCGAAATGTGCCATCTCGGCCGCTTCTTCAAATGAGATCTTCTCCAGATACTTTGTATTCTTCACATACCTCGGGTCTGCTGTCCTTACACCGTCGACATCTGTCCATATTTCAATGCGGTCGGCATCCACTGCCATACCTATCAGGGAAGCTGAATAATCTGAGCCTCCTCTTCCAAGCACTGTCGGCTCACCGCCTTCAGTTACTCCGACAAATCCCTGTGTAATGACGGCATCCATTCCCTCATATGCAGCAGAAACCACACCCGGAACCTTTTCAGCGATTGCATTCATGTCAGGCTCAGCCTTGAGATAGGAATTGTTTGTCACCATCATTTCACGGGCATCTATCCACTTGGTCCTGATGCCTTTCGAGTTCATCGCATAGGCGATTATGGTAGATGATAGATATTCTCCTGCTGATATGATCAAAGCTTTGTTTCGATCCGACAGTTCTCCGAGCGAACATACGGCCATTGCAATGGAATCCAAGGAATCACAGAGCGAGTTGACTTTCGCAACAGCCTCATCCTTAAGCATGCTCTGCGCAAGAAGTTCAGCTGCAAGATCCACGTGGCGCTTGCGAAGCGCAGCGAGATGTTCCTTTGTCTCGGCTTCGTTTCTGCTTGTCGCAGCATCGGATATCCTGTAGAGAAGGTCTGTGATCTTTGAGAGAGCAGAAACCACTACAACCGGTTTCTGATCAAGTTTGCCTCCTACTATGAAGATTGTTCTGGTGATTGCCTCGAAATTGGCCACTGAGGTGCCACCAAACTTCATTATGATCATATTCTGTAATTTATTTCGTTGTTGAACGTATATTAATCCAGTTTTTCAAACGAAGGGCGTGCAGGCATATGATAATATATTTCGTTACCCTATCCCTAAATCCCTTTCCTCAGGAAAGGGACTTACCCTTCGAAAATTTATTTCGTTGTTGAACGTATATTAACCCAGTTTTTCAAACGAAGGCATCCCCTTCGAAATTTATTTCGTTATTGAACGTATAGTTTCAAATATGTTGATATAGTTGTCAACGGCAGTTTCAATGTCCTTCAGCAGAACATGCTCATCATCCCTGTGAGCCACCAATATTGATCCCGGTCCGCAGAGAATCTTATGAGGAAAGTTTGTAAGCTGCGGGGCATCACTGCCGAACGCCACAGGCTTTGCTTCAAACCCATCCATAACATCAAATCTCGACGGAGAATCGCCTCCGAAGGCCTGCACGCTCATAGCCTTCTGCCAAGGAGCCACATCCTTTGCCACCACATCGGATCCATCCTGGACTCTTGGGCGTCCGAACCTGAGCTTCGCATCTTTCCCCGCAATATTCTTCATGATATTGCAGACCATTTCATCAGACTCGAATGTAGTCCTGAAATACACCCTGCAGGTCAGCTTGTCACTCAATATATTCTGAGGATTGTCGCTCGACAGTCTGCCTATGTTCCACGTCGTCTCTCCTAAAGTCTCATCGAGAGGAAACCTTATGCTTCTGAGTGCGTTCACAAAGTCGTTGAAGAGCTCAACGGCACTGACCCCAAACTGCGGATATCCGGAATGAAACGCCTTGCCGGTAAAAGTCACCTCAAATGATTTTGTACCCTTGGCAGCCGAAGCCATGCAATTATCTGTCGGCTCACCTACTATCACCCATTCAGCCCCGGGATGCTGTTCCCTGAACGCCTTTGCGCCATATGAGCCAGTCTCCTCGCCGGCAAGAAGAAGGAGTCCGAACCCATCGTATCCCCTATCTGCCAATGCCTTGCACGCCTCCCACATGGCGAATATCTGCCCCTTGGCATCACAAGTCCCTCTGCCTCTGACCTTGCCGTCATCATCGAACTCCGGAGCGATAAACGGAGGCACGGTGTCAAGATGAGTGCAGAACACAACCTTTGGCTTGCCCCATGAGAAAAGAAGATTCTGCGGGATACCGCTGCCCTCCGGGACATCACCGGCCATTGACACGACATCAAACCTCTCCACCTTATTGCCGTCGGTCTGAAACCTGTCAACGAGAAAATCCGCCAACGCCCTCTCCCTGCCGGAAGTGGAGTCGACGCTCAGCATCTCCTTAAAAAGCAAAGTATCCATCATAACTCACAAAGATACACAAAACCACGCGAAATGCAATGAATTCGAGCCTCAAGGGCAGAGCTATTTCTCTTCCTTCTTAACCTGTCCGTAGTAAGCATTCGCGCCGTGCTTACGGTTGTAATGCTTCTCTATCATATGAGGATTCATCTCAAGATGAGGATTAAGCATCTTGGAGATATAAGCCATCTTTGCGACCTCCTCAAGCACAACCGCATTATATACAGCCTCGTCTGCAGTCTTTCCCCACGTGAAAGGGCCATGATGACAAGCCAGAGCTGCCGGCGTATGAAGCGGATTAATATCCATAAATGCATCAGCAATCTTCTCTCCGGTGAATGCTTCATATGCGGTCTCAATCTTGTCTGTCGGTATCTCGTCTGTACAAGGCACGTCATGATGAAATGTATCCGCATGAGTAGTTCCTACATTCGGGATGGACAGTCCTGACTGAGCCCAAGCCGTAGCATAAGTAGAATGAGTATGCACAACACCTCCGATTTCCGGAAATCTCCTGTACAACACAAGATGAGTCGGCATATCGGATGAAGGACGCAGTCCTCCGTCCACAACATTTCCATCCATATCCACGACAACCATATCATCAGCTGTCATCTTATCATATGCTACTCCGCTTGGCTTGATGACTACCAGTCCCTTTTCCCTGTCGATAGCCGAAACATTACCCCATGTAAGGATGACAAGTCCATGTCTGACCAGATCAAGGTTAGCCTGCAGCACCTTTTCTTTCAATTCTTCCAACATAACTGCTAATCTTTTAATATTCAACTTGTGAAGATAACTATTTTTTGAAAAATTAGCCATATCTTTACATGTGATTTTTCAATAAACTTAAGCAATATGAACAAGATCAAAGCAGCTCTCGAAAGGGCCAGAGACACTAAGGCTCTCATCATAGGAAACGGCGTAGTATGCCGCACAGCAGAAATGTTCAACGAACTGTTCCCAGGACAGAAGGCCATAATCGTTGCAGACGAGAATACTTGGAAAGTAGCAGGAGCGGATGCCCAGAAGTCCCTTGACGAGGCTGGCATCATTTCATATCCGGCATTCATATTCCCAAGCGAAGATTTCTACGCGGAGTGGAAGCACGTTGAGACTCTCAAGGCACACCTTGAACAGCTCGACGCTACAGCAATCGCTGTAGGATCAGGCGTAATCAATGACACCGTAAAATATGTGTCATATCTTCTCAGCAGAAAATACATGTGCGTAGGAACAGCGGCATCAATGGACGGTTTCACAGCCTATGGTTCTTCAATCACAAAGGACGGCAACAAGCAGACTTTCGATTGTCCTGCACCATTCGGCTTTGTGCTTGATTCCGGAATCGCAGCTGAGGCTCCTAAGGAACTGGCAGCATCGGGATATGCGGACCTTATTGCAAAGATTCCTGCCGCAGCGGACTGGATGATTGCTGATGCAGTAGGAAGTGAAAAGATTGACGAATTTGCATGGGGACTTGTTCAGGATGGGCTTAAAGAGGCACTTGCCGATCCGGCTGCAGTGCGCGCAGGAGATGTGGAAAAGACCCAGGCACTTGCAGACGGTCTCCTTATGAGCGGATTTGCCATGCAGGCAATCCAGTCAAGCCGTCCGGCTTCAGGTGCAGAGCATCAGTACTCACACTGCTGGGATATGGAAGACCTCTGCTTTGATGGAAAGCACGTTTCACATGGTTTCAAGGTAGGAATAGGCACATTGATGTCGACTGCCGAACTTGAATTCCTTCTTGAGAAAGACATTGAAAATCTTGACGTTGAGGCTTGCGTAGAGGCATGGAAGAGCTGGGATGAAATGGAAAAGGAAATCAGGGATATTCTTGACGGCAAGCCAGGCCATATTGCTCGCGGACTCGCAGAAGCTAAGGGCAAATACGTTGACAAAGAAGGACTCCGCAAGCAGCTGGAGGCACTCAAGGCAGCTTGGCCTGAGCTGAAAGTAAAGATTACGGAGAAAATCATTCCGTTCGCGCAGGTAAGAGAGAATCTCAAGCTTGTCGGTGCGCCATATGAGCCGGAAATGATCGGTGTGACACGCGAACGTTTCCGCAAGACAGTGTCATACATTCCTTATATGAGAAACAGATTTACAAATATTGACGTGATCTACCGTCTCGGCCTTATGGACGAATTCATTGAAAGAATGTTCGGCAAAGGCGGCATCTGGGAAGTCTAAATACATTTATCGACATGAAAAAGCTATTGTTATTCCTGCTCCTGGCAGTAAGCTGCCAGGCAAAGTATCCTGAGGTCATTCACCTTGAGGGTGGCAAGCTGCACATCCAGGGAATCGCTCTTGATAAAAAGGAGAAATGCCTATACTGTTCGTTCACAAGCGCTTTCTTCAAATGCGACCTTGAGGGCAACGTAATCGGCTCTGTGACAGGCATTAACGGTCACCTTGGAGCCATGACCTACGAGCCTAGGAGCAAGAAGGTGTACGCGTCTCTCGAGATCAAGGACGACGAAATCGGAAGAGGTGTTTCAGATGCGTTGGGTGCAGAGAGACATGAGAAGGCTGCAAGCCGTTTCTATGTCGCTGAAATCGATGTCTGCAAGATTGACCGTCTTGAGGTGCCATTTGAAGAGGCGATGACCCTTCATCCGATAGAAGAAGTGGCTAAGGATTATCTTGACACAGTAGAAGTGGCAGGAGTCAGACTTGAGCATAAATACGGATGCTCAGGCATGGATGGAATAGCCATCGCACCTGAATTTGGAGCAAAGAGCAAGAAGAAATTCCTCTATGTGGCTTATGGAGTATACGGTGACACTACGAGAGTGGACAATGACTACAACATCCTCCTGTGCTTTAAGATGGATGATCTGACAAAACCTGTCCACAAGTATTTCGTGAAGACCGGAAACACAAGATACGGAGTTCAGAACATGACTTATGACGCTGACAGCGAAAAACTCTATCTTGCTGTATATAAGGGAAGTAAATCGCAGTATCCGAACTATAGCCTCTTCTCTCTCGACATTCATCAGAAGCCTTTCCTCGGCAAACTTGAGAATGTTCCTTATGAGGAGAACGAAGTCGAGCAGGTCTGCGTAAGCGATGGATCTCATTTCAAATGGGGCAGCACCGGACTATACTCATTCGGCGACGGCAGATGGTACGTCAGCAAGAAGGGTAAGAAGGACGGCATCCAGTTCAGCGACGTGACCTTGTTCGAATCCCTGGAAGAATAGTTCACAAATAACCGGAGTGGCATTGGTCCGACCCAATTCCCGGAAAGATACGCGCGGTCTCGTCTATGAATGGATGAGACCGCGCGCAGTTTTACTGTGATTCTGCACTTGGTCCCCTGGAATAGAGCGGGACCCAGTGCAGTTTAGGCGTTTATTTGCTCTAGGTCCCCCCTTTTTACAGGAGACCGCGAGCACTTTTATAGGTATTTTGCTCTAGGTCTCCATGTATTAACAGAGAACAAGTTGATTTCCAGAATGATTCTGTACCAGATGTAACCTCTATACGGGGTAAGGCTGATTATTTGAATGCTCTGGGTAAAGGGCCCCAGCATAGGACAGATAAAAAAATCGCCCTATCTGATACAGATAAGGCGATTTTTGTGGAGATAGTCGGAGTCGAACCGACGACCCCCTGCTTGCAAAGCAGGTGCTCTAGCCAACTGAGCTATACCCCCAGGATTTTTAAGAACTTGTAGTCCCGAGCAGACTTGAACTGCTGACCCCTACATTATCAGTGTAGTGCTCTAACCAACTGAGCTACGGGACTGTATAATTAAAAAGATTGAAGAAAAGCAAGATCTTACTGACCTTGCAACTCACCGCGAAGCTCGTGTCCGTAACGCGCTCCAAAAAGGAGGTGTTCCAGCCACACCTTCCGGTACGGCTACCTTGTTACGACTTAGCCCCAGTTACCAGTTTTGCCCTAGGACGCTC
>JBGUTV010000026.1:0-29660 GCA_045133255.1 Candidatus Cryptobacteroides sp. | reverse complement strand
ACATACTGTGGCGGTTATAGCGGTGAGGATCCACCTCTTCCCATTCCGAACAGAGAAGTTAAGCTCACCATCGCCGATGGTACTGCCCCACCAGGTGGGAGAGTAGGTAGCTGCCACTTTCTTATACGACACCCTGTCATCCAACGATGACGGGGTGTTTTGTTTTATTGCACTAAGTTTTGGAACAGATGTTGAGAATCCGTCACTGAATGATAAACTCAACGGTTATGTTTTACGATTTTATTTTCCCACCTTATTGCAGAAGGAAGAGTGCTTCTATTCTCATTCTCTGCCTTAGAATCTTCTTCGGAATCCTGTTTTTTACTCATGGCGTTGACAAGATGATTAACTTCAATGAACTGTCTTATACCTATCCCAGCGTCTTCGGCTTCGGCAGTTATATGACATTGATGCTGGCAATCTTCTGTGAATTCTGCTGCTCTCTCTTTCTTATAGCAGGTCTCATCGTTCGTATCATTGTTGTTCCAATGATCATATCAATGGCTGTTGCATTCTTTGATATTCACGATGCAATCTTCCCAGAGGGTGAACTGGCACTTATCTATCTCATTATGTTTACAGTTCTTTTTATCACAGGTCCAGGACGCTATTCGCTTGATTGTTTGATATTCAACAGGTTTCAAAAGGAGAAAGATGAGTAAATCTCAAAAATTTTATTATCTTTGAAAACTGCACCTTTCAATTGAGGTGCTTTTTCAAGGATTTTTTATGTCAGAACTTGTAGGATACATCTCCCAGATCATCGGCCCTGTTGTCGATGTGCATTTTGAACTGCCGCAGGATTCGGCATCTCAATTGCCGGCTATTTATGATGCATTGACGGTTGAAAGAAGCGAGGGCAGGACCCTGATAGTTGAAGTTCAGCAACACATCGGTGAAGATACCGTCAGGACTGTCGCTATGGACAGTACCGACGGCTTGAGACGAGGTATGCCTGTGAAATGTACTGGTGGGCCGATTACAATGCCGGTCGGATCACAGATTAGAGGCAGGGTAATGAATGTCGTTGGAGAAACGATTGATGGAATGACTGAGCTTGATAGGTCTGGTGCATTCCCGATTCATAGGGAACCGCCTAAATTCGAGGATCTGGCAACATCTCAGGAAGTCCTCTTTACCGGCATAAAGGTCATAGATCTTCTTGAGCCCTATCTTAAAGGAGGTAAGATCGGTCTCTTCGGAGGCGCCGGTGTAGGAAAGACAGTGCTTATCAAGGAACTCATCAATAATATCGCAAAGAAGCATAACGGATTCTCTGTATTCGCAGGCGTGGGAGAACGTACACGAGAGGGTAATGACCTTCTCAGGGAAATGATTGAATCTGGGGTGATCAAGTATGGTGACGAGTTCGTCAAAAGTATGGAAGAAGGACATTGGGACCTTTCCAAAGTCGATTACTCCGAAATGGAGAAGTCGCAGGTAGCAATGGTCTTCGGTCAGATGAATGAGCCTCCTGGGGCGCGTTCCTCTGTCGCTCTTTCCGGACTGACGCTTGCAGAGTCCTTCCGTGACAGTTCAGACATGTCAGGACCGAAGGATATACTTTTCTTTATCGATAACATTTTCAGGTTCACCCAGGCTGGATCAGAAGTCTCGGCCCTTCTTGGAAGAATGCCGTCTGCTGTAGGTTATCAGCCTACTCTTGCAACCGAAATGGGACAGATGCAGGAGCGAATCACTTCTACAAAGAATGGTTCCATCACTTCGGTTCAGGCTGTGTATGTTCCGGCGGACGACCTCACCGACCCGGCTCCGGCAACTACATTCAGCCATCTTGATGCAACTACAGTGCTCAGCAGAAAGATTGCCGAACTCGGTATATATCCGGCAGTGGATCCTCTGGAGTCTTCTTCCAGAATACTTGATCCGAATATTGTCGGAAAAGATCATTATGAGACAGCGCAGAGGGTCATACAGATTCTCCAGAGAAACAAGGAACTTCAGGATATAATTTCCATCCTTGGAATGGATGAGCTTTCAGACGAGGACAGGCTTACTGTCAACCGTGCAAGAAAAGTGCAGAGATATCTCTCCCAGCCGTTCTCTGTGGCCGAGCAGTTTACAGGAATCCCTGGCGTGATGGTTTCGATCGAGGATACCATCAGAGGCTTCAGAATGATTCTTGATGGAGAGGTAGATGATATTCCTGAACAGGCCTTTCTTAATGTTGGTCCGATCGAAGATGCGATACGCAGAGGTGAGGAAATGCTTGCTGCAATCTCTGAAGCTAAATGATGATGGCTATGTCGGACTGCATATTCCTTACTGTTCTTACTCCTGAGAAGACCCTTCTTGAGGTCAATGTAAGCAAGGTGGAACTTCCCGGTGCAAAGGGACGTTTCATGGTGCTCAGGAATCATATTCCACTGATATCTTCTCTTGTGGAAGGTACGGTCGCGTATATGTCAGAAGGAAAGGAGAGCAGGATAGAGGTCCGTTCAGGCTTTGTGGAGATAAATGACAACAAAGTGGTAGTCTGTGCCGAGGTATGAAGAAGCTGCTGCTCATATTGGTTCTCATCGTATCCTCTTTCTCTCTCAGGGCAGAGGATGTAAATGTGTCAGAAATACTCTTCGGACACATCGGGGATTCGTATGGCTGGCATCTTACCGAGTGGAATGGCAGACATGTGGTCATTCCTTTGCCTTGTATCGTCAAGAGCAGTACCGGATGGCACTTCTTCATGTCTTCCCGCCTGGAGCACGGGCATGAATATGAGGGACTCTTCATTGCAGAAGAGGGCAGATATGCAGACAAGATAGTCGAGCGGGGAGCGGATGGAGAATTGATGAGGCCGTTCGATATTTCGATAACCAAGAATGTGGCATCTCTTATGTTCAGCAGTGTTCTCCTGCTGATTCTTGTCCTGATGTCAGCAGGATGGTACAGGAGACATAATGCGGAAGATGAGGCGCCCGGAGGAATCGCGGCTGCCCTTGAGCCTCTTGTCATGATGGTGAATGATGAGCTGATAAAGGATAATGTGGGCCCGGACTATAAAAGATATGCACCATATCTTCTGACAGTGTTCTTCTTCATTCTTCTCAACAATCTTCTGGGAATAGTTCCATTTTTCCCTGGAGGAGCGAATGTTACAGGAAATATAGCTGTTACCATGGTGCTGGCTTTATGCACCTTTGTTGCTGTAAATGTTTTTGGAAACAGACATTATTGGAAAGAGATTCTTTGGCCGGATGTACCTGTCTTTCTGAAGTTTCCGCTTCCTATAATGCAGATTATAGAGCTGTTTGGATTGATTGCCAAGCCTTTCTCGTTGATGGTAAGGTTGTTTGCAAATATCCTTGCGGGCCACGCGATGATTCTGGGCCTTGTGTCGGTGATATTCGTCACCGTCAAGCTGGGGCCGGTAGTCAATGGCTCGATGACTGTCGTGACAATGCTGTTCGGTGTGTTTATGGATTGTCTGGAGCTCCTTGTTGCGTTCATTCAGGCATATGTATTCACGATGCTTTCGGCAGTGTTCATCGGTATGTCCAGACAGACGGAACACGAATGATGATTGAATATTAATAACTCTAAAAGAATATGATTATGTTACTTTCAACAATCTTATTGCAGGCGGCTGGACTTGCTGTCTGGGGAAAAGTTGCCGGAGCTGTCGGTGCTGCTGTTGCAGCTTTGGCTGCAGCGTGGGGAATCGGTAAGATCGGTTCATCTGCCATGGAGTCTATTGCACGTCAGCCTGAGGCTGCCGGAAACATCCGTACAGCTATGCTCATTATCGGCGCGCTTGTGGAAGGTGCCTGCCTTTTTGCAATCATTGCCTGCCTTATGGCAATTGTAATGTAACAGAGCCCGCTATATGAACCTGATGTTGCCTGACAGTGGTCTTCTGTTCTGGATGACCATCATCTTTGTCATTGTATTTCTCATTCTTTCAAAATTCGGTTTTCCTGTGATAACCGAAATGGTTGCAAAACGCACAAGAAGGATTGAGGATGCCCTTTCCGCTGCCAGAAAGGCAGAGGATGCGATAGCACATCTTTCTCAGGAGCAGGAGAAGATTGTTGCAGAGACAAAAGCTCTGCAGGCGAAAATCATTCAGGAGGCTGCTGCAGAAAGGGACAGGATGATTGCTGCTGCCCAGACTCAGGCTTCTGCAGAAGCGCAGAAAATCATTGAAGACGCGCGAAAGAGGATCAATGAAGAAAAGGACGCGGCTCTTAAGGAGGCGCGCAGGGAACTTGCTGTCATTTCCATAGCAATTGCCGAAAAGATAGTGCGTAAGGAACTGTCGGAAGGCAGTGCTCATCAGGAGTTGACGGACACCTTGATAAAAGATTTGAAGGAATCTCATCCTGAACTTAAAGGATCTGTGGAGTCATGAATGCAGGAGTCATAGCTCAAAGATACGCTAAAGCCCTACTGAAGTATGTCAGAGGTACGGAAGAAGAGGAACTTGTCTATCATCAGGCAAGTATCCTTGCCGGATTGTTCTCTGAACTGCCGCAGTTCCGGGAAGCCATGGAGCATAATCCGCAGCTCTCTTTGACAAAACGTATGGAACTGGTTGATGCTGCATTGCATGGACGGATGGCTGATGCATTGAGACGCTTCATTGTGCTGGTGGACTCCCATTCACGGATGGAATTCTTCTCTAGAATGATGTCCTCCTTTACAGACCTGTATCGTCAGCAAAGGAACATCAGGACGGGAAGTGTGGTCTCTGCTGTATCTCAGGAAGGACTCCGGAGCTCACTGGAGGATATCATGAGCAGGTGCACAGGTGGTGAAGTGTCTCTGAATGAGAAGGTTGATGACTCGTTGATAGGTGGTTTTGTGCTGCAGGTCGATGACTTGCGTATTGATGCAAGTGTTGCCGGGCAGTTCCGTAGGATAAGGAACTCTCTGGTGGATAATGACAATAGAATAATTTAATAGGATATGGCAGATCAGATACGCCCAAGTGAAATCTCTGACGTGCTGCTCGAGCAGCTCAGGGACCTTGACCTCAGCCTTCATTTTGAGGAAGTCGGCAAGGTTCTGCAGGTGAGTGACGGTGTGGTCAGGATTCACGGACTGTTGAATGCTGAGGCAGGCGAACTCCTTGAATTCGAAGATGGAATCAAGGCGGTTGTGATGAACCTTGAAGAGGATAATGTCGGCGCTGTTCTTCTGGGACCGACCGACAGGATCAAGGAAGGAATGATTGTAAAGAGGACAGGAAGGATTGCGTCGATAAACGTTTCTGACGAGATGGTAGGCCGAGTGGTCAATCCTTTGGGTGAGCCTTTGGATGGCAAGGGAAGAATCGGCGGAGACCTTGTGGAGATGCCTTTGGAAAGAAAGGCTCCGGGAGTAATTTTTCGCCAGCCTGTGACTGAGCCTCTTCAGACAGGTCTAAAGGCGATTGATGCAATGATTCCGATCGGCAGGGGACAGCGTGAGCTTATCATCGGTGACCGCCAGACAGGAAAGACTGCCATAGCCATTGATACCATCATAAATCAGAGGGCCGCATATGAGGCTGGGGAGCCAGTCTTCTGTATATATGTGGCAATCGGGCAGAAAGGCTCTACCATTGCTTCTCTTGTAAATACACTGAAGGAGAAGGGAGCGATGGATTACACTGTAGTGGTGGCAGCAACGGCAGCTGACACTGCCGCACTCAGATATTATGCTCCTTTCGCAGGAGCAGCAATCGGAGAATATTTCCGAGATACGGGAAGACACGCCCTTGTCGTTTATGATGACCTTTCCAAGCAGGCGGTTGCCTACCGAGAGGTGTCTCTGATTCTTCGCAGACCATCGGGCCGAGAGGCATATCCAGGTGATATCTTCTATCTCCATTCCCGTCTCCTTGAAAGAGCAGCGAAGATAATATCTCAGCAGGAGGTGGCTGAGAAGATGAACGATCTTCCGGCTTCACTCAAAGGCAAGGTCAAGGCCGGTGGTTCTCTGACGGCTCTCCCTGTCATTGAGACTCAGGCTGGCGATGTCTCTGCATATATCCCTACCAACGTGATTTCAATCACGGACGGCCAGATATTCCTTGAGAGCGACTTGTTCAACCAGGGTTTCAGACCTGCAGTGAATGTCGGCATTTCGGTATCTCGAGTGGGAGGAAGCGCCCAGATAAAGAGTATGAAGAAGGTGGCCGGTACATTGAAGATAGATCAGGCACAATACAGGGAACTTGAGGCATTCTCAAAGTTCAGCAGTGATCTTGATCCTATAACTGCTATGGCTCTGGATAAGGGACGAAAGAATAATATACTTCTTAAACAGCCTCAGTATCAGCCTCTTCCTGTAGGAGAGCAGGTTGCCCTTCTGTATTGCGGTACCAGAGGACTGCTTAAGGATCTGAATCTGGATCAGGTGGAAGATTTTCAGATGACCTTCCTCCAGAAGATGAGGGCGTTCCATGTCGATGACGTCCTTGATCCTCTTTCTGCCGGAAATACCGATCCGGAAATCTTTGCATTTATAGAAAATGAATGTGCCTCTATAGTCAAGGGCCTTACCATATGATATGTCGTCACTGAAGGAAATAAAGACAAGAATAGCTTCAGTAAAGAATACGCTGAAGATTACTTCTGCCATGAAGATGGTTGCATCAGCCAAACTGCATAAGGCGCAGATTGCGATAGGCAACAAGCTTCCATATGAGCAGAAGCTTCATCATATCCTTGCCGGCCTTCTTCAGGATGACGACCTTCAGAATGCGATGCATAAGCTTGGATTCGGCAATCCTCACGGACATTCTCCGATTGTTCTTCAGGATGTTTCGGTAGATATCATCCCTTCAAAGGAAAATGTAAGCAGGGTGGCAGTTGTTGTGTTCTCTTCCAACAGTTCGCTTTGCGGCGCTTTCAATGCAAATGTCATACGTCAGTTCCAGATGCTGACAGAACTTCTTCAGCAGAACGGTTATTCGTATTCCGACATTGATGTCTATGCCGTAGGCAGGAAGATTGCCGATGCAGCACGTAAGATGGGATTCTCTCTTAAAGCGGATCTTTCTGAGATTGCAGACAAGCCGACCTACGAAAAGGCGTTTGACCTTGCAACTGATCTGGTGGACAGTTTCTCTGATGGTGAGGTGTCTCAGGTTGTGCTGCTTTACAGCCATTTCGCATCTCCGGCCAGCCAGCCTATTGTGCGTGAAAACTATCTGCCGTTAGCTCTTCATGATTATGACGATGGGGAAGATCCTGTCGATTATGTTCTGGAGCCGGATCCGTTGACTCTTGTTCATCACCTTCTTCCTCAGGTTCTTCTGCTCAAGATATATACGGTTCTTCTTGATGCTAATGCAGCTGAACATGCAGCAAGAACCCTCGCAATGCAGATAGCATCTGACAATGCGAAGGATCTTATTGGGGAACTCACCCTTGCCTACAATAAAGGCCGTCAGCAGGAAATCACTGCGGAAATCCTCGACCTTGTCGGCGGTATGATGTCGTAGCTTACGAGAGTTTGTGTATTGCCAGACCGCTGCGGAGCTTAGGCTCGAACCAAGTGGTCTTAGGAGGCATAATGTTGCCGGAATCGGCAATGTCTATGAGTTGTTTCATTGACACAGGATAGAGAGCGAATGCAACTGCCATTTCGCCGCTGTCTACTCTGCGCGAAAGCTCACCCAGACCACGGATTCCTCCTACAAAGTCTATTCTTTTATCTGTACGCAGGTCCTTTATACCAAGAATCTTGTCAAGAACAAGGTTGGAAAGGATTGTCACATCGAGAACTCCGATCGGATCATTGTCGTCGTAGCGGCCTTCTTTAGCTGTCATAGAGTACCATTTGTTTCCAAGATACATCGAAAACTCATGCAGCTTGCCTGGCTTGTAGATTTCTGTGCCTTCTTCCTTGACCTCGAAGTCTTCTGATAGAGCTTCCAGAAGCTGCTCCGGAGTGAGGCCGTTCAGGTCCTTTACAACACGGTTGTAGTCAATGATCTTGAGCTGGCTGTCAGGGAAGACTACAGTCATGAACCAGTTGTATTCCTCTTCTCCTGTATGCTGAGGATTGTTTTCTCTCTTTTCTGCACCAACACGCGCTGCTGCAGCGGTGCGATGGTGGCCGTCTGCCACATAGAATGCCGGAATCTCTGCAAAGATCTCAGTCAGGCGTTCGATGTCTTCGTCATTGTCGATAACCCAGAAGTGATGCCCGAAGCCGTCCTCTGCAGTGAAATTGTATTCCGGCTCTCCGGCAATGTATCGCTTGACGATTTCATTCACCTCTGCATTGTCCGGATATGCGAAGAAGACCGGTTCGATGTTCGCGTCCTGGATGCGGACGTGAATCATGCGGTCATCTTCCTTGTCCTTTCGGGTCAGTTCGTGTTTCTTGATCTTTCCTTCTGCATAGTCGTCTGTGTGGGCGCAGACAACAAGGCCGTACTGAGTGCGTCCCTCCATTGTCTGGGCATACACATAATAATAAGATTTCTCATCCTGAACAAGCCAACCCTTTGACTGCCAGGATGAGAAATTTTCAACAGCCTTGTCGTAAGCAGGCTGACTATGTTCGTCGATTATCGGATCGAAATCGATCTCGGGTTTGGTGATGTGCAGGAGTGACTTGTCTCCGGCTTCGGCTTTCGCCTCTACTGAATTGAGTACATCGTACGGACGAGCCGCTACTTCTTCTGCATATTGCTTCGGCGGACGGACCGCTGCGAAAGGTTTGATTCTTACCATATTGGATTCCGTTAAGGTTTGGAATCCAAATATAATAATTATTTGTTAGAAGCGCTTCCGACCATTCTATATTTTTCGCAGAGGAGATCCACGACAGGTGCAACTGCCTTAGGGAATACCTTGCGGAGGTCGATCTCGTCGCTTGATGTGAGAACGCCCTTGAGTGCGCGCATGAAGTTGTCCTTTATTTCAGTTGCGAGGTTAACCTTTACGATACCGTTTGCGATTGCCTCCTGAACCATCTCGTGAGGAATTCCTGAACTGCCGTGAAGAACGAGAGCAACGTCGGTTGCAGCATGAATCTGTGCAAGTCTCTCGATGTCAAGCTTAGGTGCCTGCTTGTAGAATCCGTGTGCAGAACCGATTGAGACAGCAAGTGCGTCCACACCTGTCTTCTGTACGAAGATTGCAGCTTCTTCTGGGGTTGTGAATCCGCCGCCCTGCTCCTGACCGAGCTTTGCAACATAACCGAGCTCTGCCTCTACATTTGCGCCGAAAGGCTTTGCCATCTCTACAACCTGACAGGTTGTTTCAACATTCTCCTCGAATGGCTTCTCGCTGGCGTCGATCATCACTGAGTCAAAACCTGCGTCGAGACATCTTTTTACAAGTTCTACAGAACCGCCGTGATCGAGGTGAATCCAGCCCTGAACGCCGTAGTCAGCGATTGCCTGTCTACCCATCTTTACAGCCTGCTCAAGACCCATGTAGTCGATAGAACTGCGTGTAAGCTGAAGAAGAACCGGAGCCTCCATCTGTGCAGCGGCCTTCATTACGCAAGTAAGGGTTTCGAAATTGTAGAAGTTAGTTGCGAGAACAGCCGTTTTGTCTGCCTGGCATTTCTTAAGAAGTTCCTTAACGTTCATAATTCGAGTTATTATTGATTTAAGTCTGTTTATTATCTGCAAATTTATAGTTTTTTTCGTAATTTTGCCGCGCTTAACCGACTTAACAGCAGTAATTAATATAAAACTAAATAATCGTGACACAGGAAGAATCTAAAAAATTTCAATTTTGGCAGTGGCGAACCATTCTCGGAACGATGATTGGTTATGCTGTGTTCTATTTCGTCAGAAAGAACTTTTCTTTTGCCATTCCGGGTCTTACCGCTGAGTATGGTATCTCAAAGACTACTTTCGGACTTCTGATGACAATCGTAGGTCTTATCTACGGTCTGTCGAAGTTCTTCAACGGTATGCTTGCCGACCGTCTTAACGGTAGGTGGCATATGACTACAGGTCTTGCCGTATGCTCTGTTGTGAATCTCGTCTTCGGTGCAGGTGCAATCATCAGCGCTCTTATTGTAGGCGAGACTTATGGCCCGTCATTCATCAATACCCTTGTGATCATCTTCGGTATCCTGATGGTGTTGAACAATATTTTCCAGGGCTGTGGTTTCCCTCCATGCAACCGTCTGATCACCCACTGGGTGCCACCTCACGAGCTTGCAACCAAGATGTCCATCTGGAATGCTTCTCACTCTATCGGAGCTTTCATCATCGCTGTCCTCTGCGGATACATCATGGGTAACATGGGTACAGATATGACAGGCAACGAGGAGATGCGTGCACGTATCGCGGAAAATACAGCCAAGATCACAGAGTCTATGGACCCTGCGGCAGCTCAGGCATATGTTGATAATGCTCTCCAGCATGTAGGTGCATGGCAGTGGGCATTCTGGATTCCTGCGATCATCGGTCTTTTCGGTGTCCTTTTCATCATCACAGTGCTCAGAGACACCCCTAAGTCAGTGGGACTTCCTGAACTTGCCGGCACAAAGACCGAACTTGACGGCAAGGAAGAGACTTCAGCTGAGTTCAAGGAGTTCCTTCGCAAGAAGGTATTCATGAATCCTATCATCTGGATTCTTGCAATTTCAGACTTCTTTGTATATATCGTACGTTTCGCAATCCTCGACTGGGGCCCTACATTCCTCCAGGAGTCAAGAGGACTTTCTTCAGAGATGGCAGGATGGACAGTCGCCATCTTCGAGGTTATGGGAGTGTGCGGTATGCTCACTGCAGGTGTGATTTCAGATAAGCTGTTCAAGGGCCGTTCACAGAGAACATGCGTGTTCTGTATGCTCGGAGTTCTTATCTTCATCTCACTCTTCGTGATGCTTCCGGAAACAACCAATCCTACTCTCCTTCTTGCGTTCCTTGCGATATCAGGATTCTTCATCTATGGTCCTCAGGCCCTTATCGGTGTGATTGCATCTAATCAGGCAACCAAGAAGGCTGCATCCACAGCAAACGGTGTGGTAGGTTTTGTAAGCTACATTTCAGTTGCTGTTTCTGGTGTCGGTTTTGGTTTCATCTCTGATAACTTCGGTTGGCAGTGGGTATTCATCACAATGATCGTCATTGCCGTTCTCGGTCTATTCGCTCTTCTCACTCTCTGGAATGTGAAGAGTGACGGTTACGATCACGATGACGAAAAAGTGGTCGAGGCAGAAGTCAAGTCTATTGAAGAGATTGAGGCTGTTTCAGCTGAGTAAATGGATGTCATACATAACGAAACCGCTTCCCCTGAAGGAAGCGGTTTTTTTGAATATTTTCCGGTGATTATTTATTGACCTGGAAACGGGTATTGCCGAGTTCGAAATATTCTACAATCTGGTGTGCTGCTGCAAGACCGGCGTTGACATTGGCTTCTGCGGTCTCTGCTCCCATCTTCTTAGGTGTCGCGAATACGCGGTCGCCGAATTTCTCCTTCATCTCAGCATAGCGGTCTGGAGCGATATCTGTCGCGTACTTGAGGTCTGGGCGCTCTTCCATGGCTTTGATCAGGCCATCCTCATCTATTATCTCCTTTCTGGCTGTGTTGATGAGGCATCCTCCCTTAGGCATCTGTGAAATCAGGTCATATCCGACGGAATGTCTGGTCATAGGTGTAGCAGGAATGTTCACAGAGACAAAGTGAGAACTGCTGTAAAGCTTGTCCTTAGAGAAGATGGTATTCCATCTCTTATGTCTTTCCTTTATCTCGTTTGTATAGACAAGGACTTCCATGCCAAGACCGACAGCCTTCTTTGCGACCAGCTGACCGATATTTCCGAAGCCGATGATTCCAAGATGCTTTCCGCTGATTTCCATTCCGGTTCCCGGTTTGAACTGATTGCGGGACATATATATCATCATCGCAATGGCAAGCTCGGCAACTGCATTGGAATTCTGTCCGGGAGTGTTCATTGCCACGATGTTACGCTCTGTGCACTTTGCGAGATCGAGATTGTCGTATCCTGCTCCTGCACGGACAACGACCTTGAGCTGAGGTGCAGCATCAATGACTTCTGCAGTAACCTTGTCTGAACGGACAATCAAGGCATCCACGTCAGCTACGGCCTCAAGAAGCTGCGCCTTGTCTGTGTATCTCTCCAGAAGAGCGAGCTCGTGTCCGGCCTTCTCTATGATTTCTCTGATTCCGTCGACAGCTTCTTTTGCAAATGGTTTTTCTGTAGCTACTAATATTTTCATATGTACTTTAATTGAGATCCCCGGTAAAGCCGGGGATGACAAATTATTTCTTTAGAGTTTCGAATTCCTTCATGCAGTCTACCAGGGCCTGTACGCTTTCAATAGGGCATGCGTTATAGATGGATGCCCTGAAGCCACCAACAGATCTGTGACCCTTGATGCCTGTCATTCCTCTTTCCTTGGCGAAAGCCATGAATTCATCCTGAAGATGCTCATATCCCTCAGCCATTACGAAGCATACGTTCATAAGTGAACGGTCCTCTACGGCAGCTGTTCCCTTGAACAGCGGGTTGCGGTCGATCTCTGCATACAGAAGGGCTGCCTTTTCCTGATTGATCTTCTGGATAGCTTCTACACCGCCCATCTCCTTGAGCCATCTGAGTGTCTCATTCATCACGTATATTGCGAATACAGGAGGAGTGTTGAACATAGAGCCGCCGTCGATATGTGTGCGGAGGTCGAGCATTGTAGGAATGTATCTGCTTACCTTGCCGAGGAGGTCCTTGCGTACGATGAAGAATGCAACACCTGCAGGGCCGACGTTCTTCTGTGCGCCTCCGTAGATCATTGCATATTTGCTGACGTCTACCGGACGGCTCATGATGTCAGATGACATGTCTGCGATGAGCGGAACCGGACAGTCGATGTCCTCCTTGATTTCAGTACCGTAGATGGTATTGTTTGATGTGATGTGGAAATAATCAAGGTCTGCAGGGATTTCATATCCCTTTGGAATATAATTGAATACAGTCTCGGCTGATGATGCTACGGCATATGCGTTTCCAAGACCTTTAGCCTCCTTCAGTGCCTTCTTTGCCCATACACCTGTCTCAAGGTAACCTGCCTTGTTCTCAAGGAAGTTCATTGCCACATAGAGGAATCCCATGCTTGCTCCTCCTCCGAGGAATACCACTTCGTGTGTGTCCGGGATATTGAGGAGTTCTTTCCAGAGTGCACGGCACTCATCCATTACTGCCTCCCATTCCTTGGTTCTGTGGGAAATAGAGATTACCGGTATGCCTGTACCTTTGAAATCCTTGAGTGCTTCGATGGCCTTGTCTATTGCAACCTGCGGAAGGGCGCAAGGACCTGCTGTGAAGTTATGTACCTTCTTCATTGTCGTAGTGTTATGTTTGATTAAAATACTTTCTTTGTGTCTGATATCTTTTCGCAGTAATGGCAGAGCAGGGAAGTCTCATTGCCTTTGACGTTGACTGTGAATCTTGTGGTGATCGGCTGGTGGTTGGTCACGCATTTAGGGTTCATGCATTTGGCAATGCCTGATATCTCCTTCGGAAGCTCCACCTTCTTCTTCTCCACAACCTTGAAGTCGCGGATTACATTGACAGTGGCTTCCGGTGCAAGAAGAGCAAGCTTGTTGAGCTCGTCATCTTCAAAGAATTTGTCGGCAATCTTGATTATGCCCTTCTTGCCATGCTGCTTGCTGTTGAGGTTTATACCTATTGTAATCTGGTTCTCGATTCCCTTGAGATTAAGGATTCGGAGTGCTTTATATACATTTTCCGCAGGAATGTGGTCCAGTACGGTACCGTTTTCCAATGCGCTGACTACTAATTCTTTTCTGCTCATAGTATTCTTGTTTTGTCATCCTGGGCCGGTGGCTTCCTACCTGTATCCCAAGAGATATGAAATGATGGCCATTCGGACGTAGAGTCCGTTCTCGGCCTGTTTGAAATAGTATGCGAACTTGGTGTCGTCGACATCCTGGTCGATTTCTGTAACACGTGGGAGCGGGTGGAGAATCTTCATGTTGTCTCTTACCTCTCCCAGCATGGAAGCCTCGAGGCGGTATACGTCCTTGACGCGCTCGTATTCCATAGGGTCTGTAAATCTTTCCTGCTGTACTCTTGTCATATACAGGATGTCACAATCATTGAGATAATCGTCCAAAGATGTTGTCTCGATGTATTCTATTCCCTTCTCGTCAAGGAACTCCTTGTACTCCTTCGGCATCTTGAGCTCTTCCGGTGCAGTGAATATGAATCTAGGATTGAAGTGTGACATTGCCTGCAGCAGAGAGTGTGTCGTGCGGCCGTACTTGAGGTCGCCCACCATGTTGATCGTCAGGCCTTCGAGCGTTCCCTGAGTCTGGAGGATCGAATAAAGGTCAAGAAGAGTCTGGGAAGGATGCTGATTGGCTCCGTCGCCTGCATTCACGACAGGAACGCTGGCCTCCTCGGAAGCGTATCTTGAGCTGCCTTCCAATGGGTGGCGCATCACGATCATGTCTACATAGTTCGAAACCATCTTGATGGTGTCCTTCAGGGTTTCTCCCTTGCTCTGGCTTGTATTGCTGGCATCGGAGAATCCGATTACCTTGGCTCCGAGACGGTTGATGGCTGTCTCGAAACTGAGTCTGGTTCGAGTCGAAGGCTCAAAGAAAAGACTGGCGATCACTTTTCCCTCAAGGAAGTTCTGAACCCTGTTCTGTTCAAACTCCTTTGCTGTTTCCAGTACATGCAGGATTTCCTCTTTTGTGAAATCCCCGATAGAAATCAAACTTTTCCTGCTCATTTTATGTTCTTATGTATAAGTGTCATTCCCGACTGTATAAGTGTCATTCCCGACCTGATCGGGAATCTAAATTTCATCTATGGTGCATCCTTCCACATCTCCCATCCTTTCAAGGAAACTGTCGACCAGAGACAGGCGGACGCTTGTGTCTATGCTGCATTCCATATCGAACCTTTGGTTCTTCTGCTCCAGTCCCATGTCCTTCATTACCTTCATTACGTCGTTCATGTTCAGGTAGCCGAAGTGTATGCGGTAGTGCCTTGATGCAATCTTCTCGACTATTTCAGCATTTGCCAGTGCGTCGGCAGTCGATGTCTTGTATGCCCTGATAAGTCCCGGGATTCCGAGCTTTATGCCTCCGAAGTACCTCACCACCACTACAAGGATGTCGCTCAGTTCATTCGAGTCAATCTGTCCCAGGACAGGCCTTCCGGAAGATCCGGATGGCTCTCCGTCATCGTTCGCGCGGAACTTTTCTCCCAGATGCCCCAGCCTGTAGGCGTAGACATGATGTCTTGCATCGTAGTATTCCTTTTTCAGGGCTGCTACGATGTCTTTTACTTCTTCTTCAGTTTCAACGGGATAAGCATGGGCAATGAAACGGCTTCCATTGTCCTTGAAGAGTCCTTTCGCTTCAGATGCGATGCTCTTGTATGAATCCTTTATCTGCTGATTGTCCATACAAGAATCAAAAATAAGCATTTTTGTATTAAAATTGAAAAAAAGTTTCACTTTGTTTTTCTTCTCATCTTTATGACATTTTTTTGCATCGGCAGAAAGAAAATTTTACTACCTTTGATTCCGTTTCGCTTGAAACAAGACCTTATTTTAACTATTCTAACGATTCTATGATACTGAGATACAGAGTTTCACTCCCTGGTTTGAAGGGATTTGCAAGAGTATACGAGCTGAAGGATACGACAACTCTTTACAGTTTTCACAAGCAGATGAGGGCAGACATGGATTTCCCTCAGGACCAGCTTGTGCTTTTCAAGGCGTTCGATGCAGATGGTGGCGTAAGTGCGCGTTATGGTGTATTTGACCTTGGCAGCGGTACAATTGATGCGGTGACAGCCGGACAGTGCCACAAGAAGGGTGAGGACAAATTCATATATTTCTATGATACTACAAATGTGAAGAGCGTCATCGTGACTTTTGACGGTGAAGGTGAACCGCTTCGCAGAAATGCCATTTATCCCCTTCTTGTTGAAAGCAAGGGACCGAATCCTATCGAGTTCGAGAATGGCTACGTGGCATTCGAGGATCTTCCGGATGACAAGAAGAAGGATCCGGATGACGACGACTTCGATGATGACGACGATGTAGCGGATGATGATCGCGAGGATGTAGAGGAACTCTACGACGAAGAAGATGATGAGGAATAAACTGATCATAATTTTGGGCCCGACCGCTGTAGGAAAGACCGACTACAGCATTGAGACTGCGCTCAAGTATGATTCTCCTATAATATCCTGCGACTCTCGTCAGATATACAAGGAAATGACTATCGGCACGGCTGTGCCTTCTGCTGAGCAGCTATCGGCTGTTCAGCATTATTTTATTCATTCACATTCCGTAGAGCAGCTATATACTGCCGGTCGCTATGAGATTGAGGCTCTGGAAATTATCAACAGGTTGTTTGAAGAAGGTCATCAGACGCTGGTAATGGCCGGGGGCTCAGGATTCTATGTCGATGCATTGGTGGAAGGTTTGGATGATTTTCCGTCTGCTGACCTGAATCTGCGTAATGAACTGATGAGCCGTCTGAAGGAAGAGGGTGTGGAGTCTCTTCGTCTGGAACTCAAAAGTCTTGATCCTGAAAGCTATGCTTCCATCGATATCGCCAACGGACAGCGTGTTGTAAGGGCACTTGAGGTCTGCATGATGACGGGTAAGCCGTTTTCGTCTTTCAAGACCAATGTCAGTAAAAAGAGGGATTTCGATATCGAGAAGATTGGCCTCATCAGACCTCGTGACGTTCTTTATGACAGAATCAACCGCAGGGTTATGCAGATGGTGGATGACGGTCTTGTAGACGAGGTGCGCTCTTTGACGCAATATCGCGACCTGGCCGCTTTGAAGACGGTGGGGTATAAGGAGATCTTTGATTGGTTCGATTGGCAGGACGGTCTTGTTTCAATGGAGGGATGGGGACCTACTGTTCCTGGTGACGGGCCGGTTACATCATTGGAACGTGCCGTGGAACTTATCCAGCGCAATACCCGTCATTACGCAAAAAGGCAGCTCTCCTATTGGGGGAGAGACAAGAATATCCGTTGGATGGAGATTTAGATTACAGAGGAAGCTGGACAAGCTTCCTTTTTTCATAGTGAGCAGTCCACCTGAAGCCAAGAGACTTAAGGATTGCCGCGTATTTTTCGAAGTCAAGACCTACTGCTTCCTGGAAATGTGAGTCAGAACCGAAACTTATGATCTCGCCTCCCATCTCTTTATATCTCAAGAGGATGTTCTTGTCGAGGGAAGGGTGTCTGCCATTGAAGTCCTGATAACTCTTTGTGTTTATTTCCAGAGCTTTGCCATTGTGGATTATATAGCGGAAAATCTCGTCGAAGATGTCGCTGAAATCCTTGTACAGAAGGTCAACCTGTTCGTAATCGCAGTAACGGACTATATAGTCGTAGTGTCCGACGATGTCAAAGTCCTCCACTGCCTTGATCTCCTCCGCTATAGTCTCGAGATATCCTCCGTATGCGGTCTTCCAGTCACGTCCTTTGTAATATCCACCGAAATAAGGGTCTGTATCACCGACATAATGCACAGACACGATGACCTGGTCAAAAGGGTTGGCGGCTACAAGGTCGCGAATGCCTTGTCTGCACATCGGATGCATGCCTAGTTCGATACCCTTAAGTACCTTTATCTCAGGAAACATTTCCTGTACTCTGTCGATCTCAGCCTGCTGGGCCTTGATGTCAAGCTGATCGTCCGCGTGTGAATTCTGTGCCTTGGTCTCAGCCGGAACGAATATGTCGTTATGGTCTGTGAAACACAGGCCGCCCAGACCTTTTTCCAAGGCGGCCCGTGATGATTTTTCTATAGATGTCTTCTTGCCGTCAAACGAGAACTGACAGTGGTTGTGATTGTCAAACAGGTTCTTCATCATAATTAACTCAATCCTTCAATCTGTCCGTCAATGATGTCGATCTTTGTCGCTTGCGGAACTTTTGGGAGTCCCGGCATACGGATGATGTCTCCTGCAATGGCAACGATCATCTCAGAACCGCAGTTGATGACGATATCCTTGATGTCGAAATCAAATCCTTCAGGAGCGCCGTAGGCTGTCTGGTCCTGTGAGAATGAATACTGAGTCTTGGCTATGCAGACAGGGAAGTGAGAAAGTCCCATTGCTTCGGCATTGGCAAGCTTTTTCTTTGCAACACCCGAGAAAGTGACGTTTGCTGCCTTGTAGATCCCTTTGGCAACCTTCTCGATCTTTTCAACCAGTCTGTCTTCGTCGCTATAGGTAAACTGAAGCGGACCTGATGGAGTGTTCTCTATAGTCTCTACCACCAGATTTGCAAGGTCTACAGCTCCTGTGCCGCCTTCGGCGAATGCATTGTTGAGTGCGAAAGCAACTCCCATCTCTGCGCAGTGTTCTTTTACGAGAGCAATTTCTTCAGCTGTGTCGGAAGCGTATTTGTTGAAGCACACAACCACGGTCTGACCGAATCCCTGGAGGTTGCGGATATGCCTGTCAAGATTTGCGAATCCCTTGACAACGCCTTCCGCATCAGGTTTCTGGATGTCTGCAAGAGGTGTTCCTCCGTGCATCTTGAGGCCGTTGAGGGTGGCTACAAGGACTGTAAGGTCAGGCTTGAGTCCGCTCTTGCGGCATTTGATGTTGAAGAACTTTTCTGCTCCGAGATCTGCGCCGAAACCAGCTTCTGTAATGACGTAGTCGCCGAAGGTCATTGCTGTCTTTGTCGCTATGATCGAGTTGCATCCGTGAGCGATGTTTGCAAATGGACCTCCGTGGATGAATGCTGCTGTGTTTTCGGTAGTCTGGACAAGGTTAGGTTTGATTGCGTCCACGAGAAGCGTAAGGATTGCTCCTGTGATTCCGAGCTCCTTCACATGGAAAGGAGAACCGTCCATCCTGTATCCCAGAAGGATGTTGTCAATGCGTCTCCTCATGTCGTCGAGGTCTTTCGATAGACAGAGGATTGCCATGATTTCAGATGCTGGAGTGATGTCAAAACCTGATTCCTGAGTAAGGCCGTTGGTACGTGGGCCAAGGCCTGTCACGATGCTTCTGAGCGAGCGGTCATTTACGTCCAGAACCCTCTTCCAGAGAATCTCCCTGAGTGCGAATCCCTCAGCCTGATGCTGATAGATGTAGTTGTCGAGGAGAGCTGAAATCATGTTGTGTGCAGATGTGACAGCGTGGAAGTCACCGGTGAAATGGAGGTTGATGTTCTCCATCGGGACAACCTGGGCATATCCGCCGCCGGCCGCTCCACCCTTCATTCCGAAGCATGGGCCGAGAGATGGCTCACGGAGTGCTACGATAGCCTTTTTGCCGATCTTGTTGAGTCCGAGGGCAAGACCTACTGAAACTGTGGTCTTTCCGATTCCTGCCTTGGTGGCAGTGATTGCAGTGACGAGGATAAGCTTGCTCTTTGCTGCTTTTTCCTGGTCGATGAGGGATCCGGGCACTTTGGCCATGTAATGTCCATACTGGGCGATGTCATCCCCCTTGATACCGATGCTTTCCGCAATTTCGGTGATTCTGCGCATCTCGACGCTTCTTGCGATTTCAATGTCTGTCTTCATCTGCGATGATATTAAGTTCCTAAAACTCTACAAAATTAGTAAAAAAAAACTACTTTTGCATTTTATGTGAAGATAGATTCAGATATGATTACTTTCGGATATAAAAACAGGTTGAACGGCCCCCTCAGAGCAGCGGTGGCCATAGCAGTCGGAGTGGTGATGGTTGTCAGCAAGGCTAATGCGCTGGAGCTGGCCGTCCGTATAATTGCAGCATTGCTGGTAGCATCCGGACTTGTTTCATTCTTTTATGGTTATCTCAAGAGAAATGAAGGAGCAATGAGTCTCTGGGGATTCAATGCAGTCGTTGATGTTGTGCTCGGCGTACTCATATTCCTGTTCCCTGGTGTTGTCGCCAATCTCATCATCTACATTGTAGGTTTCATCCTTCTTGGATTCGGACTTTTCCAGATGATAACACTGATCAGTGCCAACCGTGTGATAGGCCTTGGTGTCGGATCATTCATCCTGCCCGCACTTGTCACGCTTGCCGGAGGTTTTCTTCTTGCAAGACCATCTTTTGTGGGGGAGGCGATAGGTGTTTTCGCAGGAGCGGCTCTGATCATATTCGGTGCGTCCGAACTCCTTTCTTCATGGAAGATGAAGAAGGCCATTGACGAATATGACATCAAGCAGGCGCAGGATGTCGTTGACACAGATAATGTTGATGAACAGTAAATGATTCCGCACGATATAGTTGACAGAATTCTTGACACCGCACAGATCGTTGATGTGGTGGGGGATTTCGTTACATTGAAGAAGAGGGGATCGAACTACACTGCCTGCTGTCCATTCCATAACGAGAAGACGCCGTCATTCTCGGTTTCCGCGACCAAGGGTATATACAAGTGCTTCGGTTGCGGCAAATCCGGCACGGCTGTCGGTTTCGTGATGGAACACGAGCACATGACATATACTGAAGCCCTTAAGTATCTGGCTAAGAAATACAATATCGAAGTCATCGAGAAGGAGGAGTCTGCCGAGGATATTGCAAAGCGTCAGAGGCACGAGAGCCTTCTTCTTGTGTCTGAATTCGGAGGCAGATTCTTTCAGGAAAGCCTTGACACTCCAGAAGGTCAGACTATCGCATATCAATATTTCCGCAGCAGGGGACTACAGGATGAAACAATAAGGAAATACGGCCTGGGTTGGGCTCCTGTCAGCAGAAGAGCTTTGTCCGAGGCAGCACGTGCAGCAGGCTACAAGGAGGAATTCCTGATTGAGACAGGCTTGAGCATCAAATATGATGATGGAAGACTGGTGGACAGATTCTTCGACAGAGTCATATTCCCGATCCATTCGGTAAGCGGTAGAGTGATTGCCTTTGGAGGCAGGACGCTGAAGACTGACAAGTCTGTAGCGAAATATGTCAATTCTCCTGAGACGGAGATATATGTCAAGAGCAAGTCTCTATACGGAATATATTTCGCCAAGAGCGAGATTTCAAAGAAGAACAAATGTATACTCGTCGAAGGCTATCTTGATGTGCTTTCAATGCATCAGCTTGGCATAACCAACGTCGTCGCCTCAAGTGGAACCTCTCTGACAGAGGATCAGATCAGACTTATACACAAGTTCACCGACAACATAACCGTCATCTATGATGGAGACAGTGCCGGAATACATGCGGCTCTGAGAGGAACAGACATGATCCTGAAGGAGGGCATGAATGTAAAGATAATCCTTCTTCCTGACGGACAGGACCCGGATGATTTTGCCAGGAAGCATACCCTCGAGGAGGTTGAAGACTATATCTCCCGAAATGAACAGGATTTCATTTCATTCAAGACTGACGTTCTTTTGAAGGAGGCGGGACATGATCCTTTGAAGAGGGCAGAACTTATAAATGATATCTCTGACACCATTGCCGTCATTCCGGATGCGGTAGTCCGTGCCATGTATGTCCGTTCCAGCGCGGAGAGGTTTGGGATAGACGAAAACCTTATCCTGGACCGTATCGGAAAGACCAGAACGGCGATGATTGAGGCGGAGATAAAGCGTCGCGAAAGGGAGAAACAGAAGGCTGAGCAGCAGGGGACGCCTGCAGATTCTGTTCCTATGCCTGACTATGCGGACTATCCGGAGGATTATATGTATGATGACCAGTCGGGATATCCGGAGGATGTGCCTGTTGCGCCTGTAGTCACCGAAGGTTTTGAGAATCCGAAGCTTGCGCCATGTGAAAAGGTTCTTCTCAAGTTTATTCTTGAAGAGGGCTGCACGACCCTTGACTTCGACAGGGACTCAAAGTACTATGCCGAGGGGATGCAGTATAATGTGGCAGAATTCATAGACGGCAGTCTTGCAGAAGATGAGGCTGATTTCTTCAATTCTGCATATAGGAAGACTTATGAGGAATATTTCCGTTTCTACGAAGAGGGGCTGAGTCAGCAGCAGATCCAGCAGAGGCTCCTTAATCATATGGACGAGCAGATTGCGGCAGTGACAAAGGAACTTCTGATCGAGAAGTATCAGATTACGGTAAAGAATTATGAGAATTCCATGACGGCAGTTTCCACACAGCTCGTCATATATGTTCCGAAGACTCTGATGTCATATCAGTGTACGAAAGTGGAACTTCTCATAAATGAGCTGATGGCTGAACTTTCTTCGACGGAAGACCAGGACAGACAGATGGAAATCCTGACTCAGATAAGTGAATATAACCGTACCCGCACGATACTTAACAAGGAGCTGGGAAGGGTATAGGGATTCCTCTGATTTTTTGTAACTTTGCGAGTTAAAATTTAATTATATGACCAAGAATTTCAAACGAACACTTGTAACCTGCGCGTTGCCGTATGCCAACGGTCCGGTGCATATCGGTCACCTTGCAGGAGTATATGTGCCTGCTGACATTTATGTGAGGTACTTGAGAATGAGGGGAGAGGATGTGCTTTATGTCTGCGGTTCAGATGAGCACGGAGTTCCGATCACTATCAAGGCTCAGAAGGAAGGCTGCACTCCGCAGGACATCGTGGACAGATACCACAAGATCATCAAGAATTCCTTCACAGGACTTGGTATCAATTTCGACATATATTCAAGAACATCATCGAAGACTCACCATAAGAATGCGGCAGACTATTTCCGCAAGCTTTATGATGAGGGCAAGTTCATTGAAAAGGTAAGCGAGCAGTATTATGACGAGGAGGCAAAGACTTTCCTTGCAGACCGATACATCACCGGAACCTGTCCGCGTTGTGGTGCGGAGGGCGCTTACGGTGACCAGTGCGAGAAGTGTGGTGCGACCCTCAGTCCTGATGAACTTATCAATCCGAAGTCTGCCCTCAGCGGAGGCGAACTCGTAAAGAAGGAGACCAAACATTGGTACCTTCCTCTTGATCAGTACGAGAAGTGGCTTTCAGAGTGGATTCTTGAAGGACACAAGGAGTGGAGAAGCAACGTATATGGTCAGTGCAAGAGCTGGATCGACGGCGGACTTCAGCCGCGTGCGGTGAGCCGTGACCTCAACTGGGGTGTTCCTGTTCCTGTAGAAGGTTCTGAAGGAAAGGTCCTCTACGTGTGGTTCGATGCTCCTATCGGCTATATTTCCAATACACAGGAACTTCTTCCACAGTCTTGGGAACAGTGGTGGAAGTCTGAGGACACCAAACTTGTACACTTCATCGGAAAGGACAACATCGTTTTCCACTGCATCGTCTTCCCGTCAATGCTCAAGGCGGACGGCAGCTATATTCTTCCGGAGAATGTTCCTGCCAACGAGTTCCTTAACCTTGAGGGAGACAAGATCTCGACTTCACGCGGATGGGCCGTCTGGCTCCACGAGTATCTCGAGCAGTTCCCTGGTCAGGAGGATGTGCTTCGTTACGTCCTTACTGCCAATGCTCCGGAGACAAAGGACAATGATTTTTCATGGAAGGATTTCCAGGCACGTAACAACAGTGAACTTGTTGCCATCCTTGGCAACTTCGTGAACCGTGCCGTGGTTCTTACCCATAAATATTTCGAGGGTCGTGTGCCTGCTGACCTCAAGCCTGAGGCTATTGATGCCGAGACCCTTGCTCAGATCCAGCCTCTCAAGGAGGAGATGCAGAGATATCTTGACGGCTACAAGTTCCGTGAGGCTCTCAAGGAGGCGATGAACATCGCACGTCTCGGTAACAAGTACCTCACTGACACCGAGCCTTGGAAGGTTGCCAAGACTGATATGGACAGGACTGCCTCTATTCTTAATGTGTCTCTCCAGATCTGTGCTTCACTTGCGATTGCTTTCGAGCCGTTCCTCCCGTTCTCGGCTGAGAAGCTTCGCGGTATCCTTAATGTGGGAATCGCTGCCGGTGCTGACCACCGTGCAGGTGAAGAAGGAGCAGTAAGTGAAAATATCTATACAGCAGAAGAGGGTGCGGCTCTCCATACGGGTGTTGCATATGACGGACTAACTCTTTCTTGGGACGACCTCGGAAAGTCTGTCCTTCTCCCTGCCGGACATCAGCTCAATCCTGCAACTCTTCTCTTTGCCAAGATTGAGGATGAGGTTGTAGACGCTCAGATCGCGCGTCTCGAGGCTATCCGTGCCGAGCGTGAGGCTGCAGCCAAGGCTGCAGAGGCTGCTGTGGTTACACCTCAGAAGGAAGAGTGCACATTTGATGATTTTCAGAAGATGGACATCAGGACCGCTACTGTTCTTGAGGCTGAGCGTGTTCCGAAGACAGACAAGCTTCTCAAGCTTACAATCGACACAGGTATTGACAAGAGAGTCATTGTTTCAGGTATTGCTGAGGAGTATGCTCCAGAGGATATGCTAGGCAAGCAGATCTGTATCCTTGCTAACCTTGCTCCGCGCAAGATCCGTGGCATCGAGTCAAAGGGAATGATTCTGATGGCTCGCCAGAATGACGGCAAGATGCGTTTCGTTACGCCTGCAGAGACTCTTTGCAACGGTGCTGAGATTGGTTAAAAGTTGATAAAGGAATATGGTTTCTGTGACCCCCGCCTGCCTATGGCAGGCACCCCCTGGCCGGAGGTGGCATGTCACAGAAACCATATTCCTTTATAGGTATAGACAGTCAGTGGAATTGCGGGTCCTTCCGGCTACACTGTAATAGATTGAGAGGGTATGATTAAATCGACTTATTATCAGGATCTGACTAAGATGAACACCTTCAGGATGAGGGTGAAGGCTAAGTGTTTCATTGAGTATGACTCAGTTGCCGATCTTGTGGATATTGAGTTTGAAGAGTTGGCGCGTCCGATACTGCATATCGGAGGCGGCAGCAATCTTCTTTTTACGGAGGATTTCAAAGGTACTGTTCTTCACTCCAAGATTAATTTCATTGAAATTCTGGACGAATGTCCAGGACCGGAGGTGTTGGTATCGGTAGGTTCAGGAGTTGTCTTTGATGATTTCTGCGACTGGGCTGCCAAAGAAGGTCTTTGGGGTGTTGAGAATCTGTCTTATATCCCTGGTGAGGTCGGTGCTTCAGCTGTTCAGAATATCGGTGCCTATGGCGTTGAGGTGAAGGATGTCATTCATCGTGTCTATTGCTATGACACATTGGAGGAGGAGTTCGTCAGCTTTGGAGTAGATGAATGTGAGTACGGCTATCGCGACTCTATCTTCAAGGATCCTGAGATCAAGGGCCGCTATATTGTGACCCATGTGGTCTTTGAACTTTCTCCCGAACCTCGTCCTTGTTTGGAATATGGCCATCTGAAATCAGCTGTTGAAGCAGTTGCCGCTTCAGATACGCTTACCCCGGCTCTTATCAGAAAGGTCATCATCAAGACACGTAAGGAAAAGCTCCCTGACCCATCTGTAATGGGTAGTGCAGGTAGTTTCTTCAAGAATCCTGTGATCTCTGCAGAACATTTCAACAAAATCGAGCAGGCAGCTAAGGCTGAGTCGGGTGCTGACTACAATGTGCCTCATTATGATCTTCCTGATGGAACTGTAAAGGTCCCTGCTGCATGGATGATCGAGCGCTGCGGCTGGAAGGGACGCAGGAGCGGTGGCGCTGCCGTATATGAGAAGCAGCCGCTAGTTATTGTAAACTACACAGGAGAAGCCTATCCTGAAGAGATCATAGGCCTCGAACGTCGTATTATAGCCTCAGTAAAGGATAAGTTCGGAGTGGAACTTCATCCTGAAGTCGATCATATCTGATGATGTCCTAGATCGGGAACCAGATGAAGACGGCGCAGTCCCACAGGGCGTGGGAGAGTATTATGGCGCCGAGTCTTTCAGGGAAGAAACGGTAGGCCAGACCCCAGATGAAGCCCGCTACTATGGCCGCCATTATCAGCATGAAGTTGAACTTGGAGATATGGACGAGGCCGTAGATAAGGGTCGTGACAATAAAGCCGATATTGGGATTCCATCGTTTTGAGAAATGGTTCTGAATGTAGCCTCTCCAGAATATTTCCTCGGCAGGTCCTATTATGAATAGCATAAGAAGGGTGAGAATCACAGGGTTCTCACCCTCTTTCATTCCATAGATGAGATTGACCTGAGGACGTGCAAAATCAAACATCAGGGACGATAACTTGTCTCCGATCCAGAACACTCCCCATAATGCGGCGGCGAGCCCCACGCCAATGGCGATGTCATCCCACTTCATCCTGATCTCTTTCCAGATTCCCGGTGAACAGATAGTCGAGTAGGTCGTCAGTATAAGACCTGAACATGTCATCATCACCCAGAAGTTTATGTGAGGTGAAGTCCATGGAGAGAACATTATTGTCCATAGAACAGCTGCAATGCAGCAGCCTGTTACAGGTCGGGAGAGTGCATGTTTCATAGTCAGGTCAACTATGCGATAAATCTGCTGATTACAAGGCTGATTGTAAGAAGCGCAGAGAACTGGAGCTGGAGATTTGCTGTCCTGACGTCAAGGTCGGCGATGAGTGCAGGGCCTCCTGTCACGGAATTCTTCATTGTCTTTGCGCATCCGATTGCGATCGGAAGAGTGAGGAAAATCACAACTGTTCCGAATGGCATATGGCCGAGAAGTGAAATGATTCCCACCCAGACATACGGGAAGATCATCTCAAAGCCGTAAAGCATTGCCGAGACTTTCTTGCCGAGTCCCATGGCCATAGTCTTGATCTCAGCACGCTTGTCGGTAACCATGTCTCTCGTGTTGTTCGAGTGAAGGATTCCGTCTGTGATAAGTCCGACAGGAAGAGCAATCAGAAGAACGTTCCAGTCGATTGTGCCTGTTGCCGCGAATGATGTGCCGAGTGTAGGAAGGAACGCGAATGTAAGAAGAATGTCCAGGTCTCCTAGGGCATTGTACTTGAGGAAAGGATAGAGGACGGTCAATACAGCTCCGGCGATTCCTATATAGAGAAGCTCGATGCCTGTGACTGCTGCAAGGCCGAGACCGCATGCCACAGAAACGGCAAGCAGACCTATGGCAAGGTTTCTGATCTCTTTGGGTTCGAACATGCCGGTTGTAAGCGTCTTCGCTCCGAATGTGTCTTCAGCATCAACTTTCTTTCTGAAGTCGAACCAGTCGCTCCACACATTTCCGGCAAGATGGAAGATAATCATTCCGACAAGTGCCCATATTCCGTATAGCCAGTTTATTTCCGCCTCTTTCCAGAAAAGGTATGCAAGTGTCACGATAATTGGCATTGCAGATGCCGGAATAGACCATGGTCTTACAGCGAAGATCCAGTCTTTCATTGTGTGTTTTCCCATAAAAGTACAGTGTTTTTATTTTTGAGTCGCAAATATAGCAAAAATTAATTTCAACCATCAATATGCCAAACAGATAGAGCCCTCCCGATTCACATCGAAAGGGCTCCGCAATTCTAACCTAAAGCATAGAATTACAAAAAGGTTAAAAGTGTAAAATATTTTGCCGACAGGGTTACAAGATATTGTAACCTTTTGTATATTTGCAGTATGAAGCGGAAGATTATAACATTTGGCAGATATTTTGGCGAGTTTATGAAAGGGTTGACTGTCAAAGAGAGGGAGAAGGTGGACTATGGACTGGTGTTGCTGAAGACTCAGGACCGGTTGCCGGCAAGGTTTGTCAAGCATATACGTGATGGACTTTATGAATTACGAACAGAGTATAATGGCAACATATATCGGGTGTTCTTCATTTTTGATGAAGGAAAGATTGTAGTGTTGTTTAATGGATTTCAGAAGAAGACACAGAAAACGCCAACTAGTGAAATAACAAAGGCATTAAAGATCAAGGAGGAATACTATGAATACAAGCGAACCAATGATTCAGGACTATGATGCAGTCCTTGATGCGCGATATGGAAAGGAGGGGACTCCCGAGCGCCTCAAGTTTGAAGAAGACGCATACGCATATTACACAGGATTGATCCTCCGTGATGCAAGAAAGGATGCGAAGGTATCGCAGGCAGAACTGGCACGTCGCACTCAGACGACCAAGTCATATATATCACGGATCGAAAACGGAGTGATAATACCCAGCGTTGCCGTTTTCTATCGGATGATTGCCGCTCTTGGTCTGACAGTGGAAATTGTCAGACCGACAGTCTGCGGGTATGAATTTAGACCGCAGACAAAATACCTCAGCGAGCCGGAACAGGCTCCGTATGGCAAGAATAAATAAGAGATAGCGCCCTCTCGATTCACATCGGGAGGGCGCCGCAATTCTAACCTGAAGCATAGAATCCTAAAAGGTTAAAAGTGGCAGGTTTTATCATATAAAACTTGTACAATATAAAAATTGTATATAGCTTTGTCGAAAATTGAGGGTTATGAAGTTTGATAATATTGATGGAAACAGAAGATTGTGGGCGGTGAAGTATGACGAGAATGCTGTAAATGTGCTAAGTATGCTTTTCTGTCAATGGAGCGATGTTGACTGGTTGGCAGATTTCTTTTCATCCAATAAAGCAGATCTGGAGAGGAATTTTCAGATTAGAAGTGTGGATAAGGCTATATATGATACGTTGAAGGATGCAGAGGAATTAGAATGTATGATTCTTGATCTTGCAGAGGATTCGGATCTTGATAAGATGTTCAGGCCGTTGAACAATATGAGAACTTCTGAGTTATTGTTAGGAAAGGAGAAGGCAAAAGGTCGTAGGGAAACTCATCCGTCGTGGTTAAGATTGTATGCATTGAGGTTGGAAAAGGGAGTTTATCTGATTACAGGCGGTGCCATTAAACTGACATATACAATGCAGGAGCGTTCTCATACTCTAAAGGAATTAGAAAGAATGGAAGAAGTACGTAATCATCTTATTGATAATGGAGTAACTGATCTGGACGGGTTTATAGATTTTGTAAAGCATAATTAAATATGAAGGCAATAGAATTTTTGATGAAAAATCAGTCTGATACAGCCAGCAAATGGCGTGAAGAGGCTGAGTATCGTAGGAAAAATGCCAGGTGGCTCAGATATTCTGCCATGATAGCTCTTCAGGTAAGGGACAGAATGTCTCAGATCGGGATGACTCAGGTTGTACTGGCTGAAAAACTTGGATGTACCCAGCAGCATATATCAATGCTCCTGAAAGGTAAAAACAACCTGACGCTTGAGACCATCGCCAAACTGGAGGAGGCTCTTGACTTCGACATCATAGGTAAGGCTCTCATACCAGTAGATGGGTATGCTCAGGATGTTACCCAGTCTCATCGCACCTACCTCAGCGAGCCGGAACAGGCTCCGTATGGCAAGAATAAATAAAGATAGCGCCCTCTCGATTCACATCGGGAGGGCGCCGCAATTCTAACCTAAAGCATAGAATTACAAAAAGGTTAAAAGTGTAATCTGCTGTATTATCGCTCTAATATACAATGCTTGCAAGGGTTAATTACAAACGTATTAATCGAGCACTGTGGTGGTTATTTCTCAGATACGACATTGGAATTTGAATATTATTAAACAACTGGAAAATTTGCAGGTCTGAAAATTATTCGTACTTTTGCAGAGTCATTTGGTGACACTAATTGCAAAAGATATGGCATTTCAGCCCCAACTGAAGTGCCTTATTTTTTAGAAATAGAGCCAAAGGTGTACTTCACACAAGGGAGGGTTGAGATCTCCAGAATGTCTTTTACAGCAATTAGTAGAAACCAAATGAAGAAAAAAGACTATTCTTATGTTGGTCTCATGCTTCAGGTTGAAGTAAGAGTACCTGTTCTTCTTAAAGTGAAGTCGTACACGCGGGTTCGCTTCGGGAAGACCGAGAAAGTCTCAACTTACTA
>JBGUTV010000025.1:0-40542 GCA_045133255.1 Candidatus Cryptobacteroides sp. | reverse complement strand
GGGACGAAGTAGATTGTGGGAGGGGCCGGAGTGAGCGAAGCGAACGGAGTCCTCCGCAATGCCTGCCATCCGCCCGCCACACTCCATAACAAAAAAAAGACTGACAGCGAATATGTCAGTCTCTATGAATCCACAATTTATTTCCTAACCTTGACCTTGGCTTCGAGATCCGGGAAGCCCAGCTCTGCCGGAGTCTTAAACACAGAATCTGAAGAAGAGCCCGAAGATGTTTCCGAAGAGGATTTCGAAGAAGACTTCCTGGCAGCCTTTTCAAGAGCCTTTCTCTGGCGCTCCTCAAACCTCTTGCGATAGCGCTCCAGCACTGCAGCATCCTTCTCAGCCTGCTTTGCAGCCGTCTCAAAAGCCTTGCGTTTCTTCTTTCTCAGCTTCTCAAGAGCCTTCTCCTCCTTAGCCTTCTGCTTCTCGGCATCACGCTTATCCAGATCCGTCCATCGTGCCTCCTTGGCCTCCTGACGCGCCTTTGCCGCTGCCTCCTTAGCCTTCTGCTTCTCTGCCTTAGCCGCATCCTTTATTTCCTCCGGCATCAAGACCTTCTCAACTGCAACAGAATCCGAAACAGCATCAAGTGAATCCACAACAGCAAGCGAATCTGCAGCAATAACATTATCGAGAGAATCAACCTTAGCAAGCGAATCAGCCTTCAGAAGAGAATCCGCATTGAAAAGCGAATCTATGCGCGACAGCGAATCAACACGGAAGATGCTGTCTCTACGAGCCTGCTGCTCCTCTGCACGTTTTGCAATCGCCGCCTCGCGTTCCCTCACAGCCCTCAAAGAATCCCTCACCTGAATCTGACGATAGATATCATTCATATATCCAGGGAAATACTTGTCTGTCTGAGTGAACTTTGCTCGAGGACGCGCTGTATAGAACTTCCTCTGACTAGGCCTGAGCGAAAGCGGAGTAACAGCATTCCTGTCAGCAGGACGCCTCTCATTCTGCCACTTGAATCCCTTGAGATACATCTCATCATGTGAAAGCTGCACCACAGGATAACCATCATTCTTCGCATCCTCAAAATAGTAGACACGCTCCAGATTTCCATCCTTGAATGTTGCAGAAAGCATCTTTGAATCAGCCTTATTGACTGTAGCCAGAGCATCATTCTCCTCAATATAGAACATCGCAGAAGCGCCACCCAGTGCATCAAAACGTCTCAGCCCACCCTTGTCGTCAAAATATGCCATCATCTCAGTAGACTTGATCTGATCATAATGAACAGTATCCTCCTGAATGGCAATAAACGCATTCGACATAAGACTCGCCTTCTCAATACCACCCTGGGTAACAGCCACAAACAAACTGTCAGATGAATATTGTCTGGTCTTCTCCTGCCAGATGACAGGATCTATATACATTCTTGCAAGAGAGTCAAGATCGCTATAGAGAAGCGAATCACAAACCACCTGCATATCCTTCCTATATATACGGACATTCTTCAACGCCTCAAGGAAACCGATTCTTGTAGTATCCTTCGGCGGTTCAACGGCAACAGTGTCTGCAGAAGCCAAAGTGTCTGAAACAGCAAGGGAATCCGGAAGGGACATCAGCGATCCTCTTCCCAAAGAATCAGGCAGTTCCATAGGTGCAGAAGCCATCAGGCTGTCACCAGTAGCAATGGTGTCACGCTTGGCAGCAGAAGGCACCGATGGTTCCGGTTTCACTGGTGAAGGATCTCCATCTCCAGGATTCTTGACATCAGGATTTTGAGGCGCCGGCTTCGCTGGAGCTGACTTAGGTGCAGCCTTCTTCTGAGGAGGACGATAATTCGGATCGTTCTTTGCGGCCTCTGCTGCAGCCTTGGCCGCCTCCTCAGCTGCCTTCCTGCGGAATGCATTGACAGGGTCCTGATCAAGCACCTTCAACCTTTCCTGAGCATCAACTACAGCAGAACTGTCCACCTGCCACATCTGAAGAGTATAATACACAAGATGGTCAGCACCCAGATAGACCGTATCCTTGACACCCTGCTGATCCTCAGTCTCTGTAATGACTGCAGGCTCGCGGGTCAGTGTGACTTTTGAAAGCGAATCCAGATAATGAATGCGTCCTGCAAGCGCAAAGACATTGCGGGTAGTATCGGTGACCTGCGCATGACCCAGCATCTCCACATCCGAAGTGTTACGATGGAAATACAGACTATCGCACCAGCCCTCCTGGCTGTCAGTCATCACATGGACATTATTATTAAAGAAGAATATCTCCTTTTCCCTGTTGTACCAGCCGCTGTCAGACGAAAGCATATTGTCCTCCTGCCATGCATTGGTACCGTAACCGAAAGTAGCAAGATTCTTATTGGACTCGTAATCAAGAGTATTGGTCTTCACAAAGATGGAGTCCGTGAACATGTTGACATGGTTCTTGAAAGTGAAACGCTTTGCCTTTGAATCATAGGTTCCATTCTCACTCTCAATGATCTGGCCATCCTTGTCCCTCATCGCGCCACCATGCTTGAAAACCGCAAGAGAGTCTTTCGTATTATAATCCAGATGTCTGGTCCTGAGTGTATTATGATCCTTATCCTCGAGCTGGACAAGGGTTCCTCTGAACTGTGCAAGATTTTCGTCTATAAGATAGGTAAGCTTCTCACTTGTAAGGACTGTCTCCTCCTGAAGAATGCTCACATTGCCCCATGCCTCGATTATCTTCGTCTCGACATTCCAGAGAGCGGTGTCGCAAAGAAGATAAGTGTCATTGTGCATAAACCTTGCAGGGCCTACGACCTTCCTGTAGCTGGCTCCCTCTACATCCACCATCTGAGCGGACTTGGAACTGAGGAGCACGACAAGACTGTCCGCCTGCTCCTGCTGGGCAAAGGCGGAAATCGAGGCAAACAGAGCCGATATCAGTATTGTCAGTCTACAGGTGATTCTCATCTGCTACTTACGGAATTTTTCCTCCCATCCCTCACGTTCAAACTCACAATCCTTGAAGAGAGGGTCGATGATGATGAGGGTAGACTTGATCTTTGATTTAATGAACTCATCTATCGCAGCCATTGATCTCTCGTTCTTAGCCTGTCCGAGAAGAATGTCATAGTCATGGCTGAATGAAGCTGTATGAGCAGGTATGATCTTGTCGACCTTGAGGATCTTGTACACGGTGTTTCCGTTGCGACCCTCGTTGTCAAGAGACTCGAAAGGCTCTGAAACCTGGCCAACCTCAAGAGACTTGATGGCAGCATAATCCTGTGGCTTAAGCTGGTCAATCTCGAAATATGAAGAACCTGTGTTCGGGTCAGCCATCTGGCCACCATTTGTTCTTGTAGCAGGATCCTCCGAATAGAATCTTGCAGCCATCTCGAATGTAACTGCCTCATTGGCAAGCTCTGTCTTCAAGCTGTCAAGCACTCTGAAACCCTTTTCTCTGTCTTCAGATGTATACTCCGGCTTGAGGAGGATGTGTCTTGCATTGAACATGTCACCCTTCTTCTCAAGAACCTCGATAAGGTGGAATCCGTCCGGAGTCTCCACAATCTGAGAAACCACACCCGGCTTGAGAGACATGGCTGCATCCGAGAATGCAGGCCAGAAGATTGACTTTGAAGCCATTCCAAGCTCACCACCCTTTCTTGCACTTCCCGGATCCTGTGAATAGATACGGGCAAGTGTCGTGAACTTCTCACCGTTGATGATACGCTCACGGATGGCAAGAAGACGCTCCTTCACCGCAAGATTGGCAGCATCCCTGTCAGGATAGATGCAGATCTGGCTGATCTGGTACTTGATAGGAACTACCGGAAGGTCAGCCTCATCGGTCTGGGCAACATACTGCTGCACATCATATGGGGTAAGCTCAGTGATTCCTGATGCTACATTTCCCTGCATCTGCTGAATAAGGCTCTGATCCTCAAGCTGAGTCCTCCACTCCTGACGAAGCTTGTAGATCGGCTTGCCGAAATACTCCTCCACGCCTTCCTCGCCTCCGAGGGAAGTCTTCACATTATCGATTCGGCTGCGGAGCTCGCTCTCCACCATATCATTATTGATAGACAGCGAGTCTACTCTTGCCTGCATAAGGAAGAGCTTCGACACCATCATCTGCTCAAGAACCTCGCACCTTGCATTCTTGTCCGACATCATTCCATAAGCATTCATCATCTGCACCTCTTCCTCAAGCTGAGAAATTGTGATCACCTCATTTCCGATCACTGCGATGGTCTTATCAACGATACCGCCTTGATACTTCTGAGCCGATGCTGTAAATGGAATTGCAAGAACGGCTGCAAGAGCCATTGTCCTTATAATACGGATGCACTTCATTTTATCTGTATATTTTAAATTTTCCGTTTTCGCGCGCGTCTCTGAGCAAATCCCGTTCCAAATCATTCACGAGAGCCTGCTTCCTTGCGCTTACTATCATATCCTTTATGCCGGGAGCACTGTACTCTATAGGAGCCATCTCCCCTTTTCTCTTCATTGCCGCAACATAGGCGATTCTGACCAGGCCTGTAGTATCCTTCTTCTCAATCCAACTGCCCCTCATCTGCTCCAGAAGTGTCTGGTAATCAACACCAAACTCAGTAGAGAGCTGCGCTATATCTATCCACTCGTCATTCCAGGTCGTAAATTTCATGGCCGAAGAGTAAGCCAGGCTGTCCGCCTCAACCAGGTCTTCCACATCCGAAGATGACATCCTCTTCCTGATAGGCTCAAGTCCTGGAGAATCACTGTATATGCTCAGGAACCTCGCCTTCATGACAGGCCTCTGAAGAACGAACTTCTCAGAATGTGCGTTATAATAATCGTTCACCAGGTCAGCGCTGACCGCAGTGTCGAGCCTCTCATTTATATAAAGCTGCTCGTATCTGTATTTGAGGAGGGATTTTCTGTAATCTTCCAATTCCTTGGTCACATCCTTCTCGGACTTCGAGAGCTGCTGCTCGGCAATCTTCTGGAACACAAGATCCGTAGCCCAGGTATTGATGTACTGAACAGCCAGACGCGTACTGTCCTCTGCAGAAACTCCGTCGGGGATCACCTCATCAAGGTCACTTCTGAGAAGCATTACACCATCCACTTCCGCAACGATATTATCGTTATTCAAAAAGCGGGAAATCGCCCTGCACGATGCAAACATCGGCAGGACGATAGACAAGATTACTATTATTTTAAGTATCCGCCTCATCAATACGGATTATCTTGAATAGTTAGGAGCCTCACGAGTAATGGTCACATCATGTGGATGACCCTCGAGATAGCCGGCATTGGTGATGCGGACAAACTTAGCCTCACGAAGCTTCTCGATGTTCTGAGCACCGCAATATCCCATACCTGCACGGAGACCGCCCACGAGCTGATATACAACCTCGTTGAGTGTACCCTTGTAAGGAACCTGAGCTACGATTCCCTCTGGAACGAGCTTCTTGATATCCTCTTCCATATCCTGGAAGTAACGGTCCTTTGAACCCTGCTGCATAGCCTCAAGCGAGCCCATGCCACGGTATGACTTATACTTACGTCCATTGAGGATGATAGTCTCTCCTGGTGACTCCTCAACTCCTGCGAAGAGCGAACCTGCCATGATTGTGCTTGCACCCGCTGCGAGAGCCTTGACAACGTCGCCTGAATAGCGGATACCACCGTCCGCAATCACAGGAACACCTGTACCCTTGAGAGCCTCAGACGCCATCATCACTGCAGAAAGCTGCGGCATACCAACACCTGCAATCACACGTGTAGTACAGATAGAACCAGGTCCGATACCAACCTTCACTGCGCTTACGCCTGCGTCTGCAAGAGCCTTTGCACCCTCTGCAGTAGCAACGTTACCTGCCACGATCTGAACATCAGGAAGTGCATCGCAAGCCTGCTTGATCACATTGAGTACGCCCTGTGAATGTCCATGGGCTGTATCTACGACAACAGCATCAGCACCTGCACTCACGAGCATCTCGATACGCTCGATAGTATCAGACTTCACGCCGACTGCCGCCGCAACGAGAAGACGTCCCTTGCTGTCCTTGGAAGCGATAGGGTTGTCCTTTATCTTCATAAGGTCCTTGTAAGTGATGAGTCCGACGAGCTTGCCGTCAGCATCAACTACAGGAAGCTTTTCAATCTTGTACTGACGAAGGATATCAGTAGCATCAGGAAGGCTGATTCCCTGCTTTGCCGTAACGAGATTCTCCTTTGTCATGATTTCAGACACAGGCATCTTAGGATCTCTCTGGAAACGGAGGTCACGGTTTGTAACGATACCTACGAGGAAACCGTTGTCATCCACTACAGGAATACCGCCGATATGATGCTGAGCCATCATTCCGAGCACCTGTCCTACAGTAGCGTCCGGACGAATGGTTACAGGGTCATAAATCATTCCGTTCTCTGCCCTCTTCACACGGCGTACCTGATTCATCTGCTCCTCGATAGTCATATTCTTGTGGATGACACCGATACCGCCGGCACGAGCCATTGCGATGGCAAGCTCTGCCTCTGTAACTGTGTCCATTGCCGCAGAAACGATTGGAGTCTTGAGAACGATGTCTCTTGTAAAATGAGAAGATACATCTACAGTTCTGGGGAGAACCTCAGAATGTGCAGGAATCAGCAAAACGTCGTCGAAGGTCAATCCTTCAATGATTGGTGAGTTAGTAAATGTCTGCATCTTGAACTAAAATTTGGCAAATGTAACAATAATTTCGGAAACTCTAAAGACATTGTCTTTTTTATTATCTTTGCACACGCTGAAAAAGTATTAAAGATGAGTTTCAAAGACGGTTTCCCTGACGGAAAAAGATACAATTCGTTTGTAGGATATTTCAAACGGAAATATGGAGAACGCCTGCAGAAGATTGTGCTTGACGCAGGCTTCACATGCCCGAACCGCGACGGAAAAGTCGGACGCGGAGGCTGCACATACTGCAACAATGCAGCCTTCCACCCGTCCTACAGCACAGCAGGAAAAAGCCTCCACCAGCAGATGGATGAAGGCATTGAATTTCACAAGGTACGCTACCGCACCACCGAACACTACCTCGCCTATTTCCAATCATTCTCCAACACCTATGCGCCACTGGAGAAGCTGCGCTCACTTTATGAGGAAGCGCTCATGCATCCCCAGGTCGTGGGCATCGTAATCGGCACCAGACCGGACTGCGTGGACGAAGAAAAGCTCGACTATCTGGCCGATCTTGCACAGGGCCGCATCCTGAAGGACTGGTCACGCTCGCTGTCAGGAGAAGAATGCCGAACAGCACCGATAGTCATAGTGGAATACGGCATAGAGTCATGCTACGACTCGATTCTTGAGCGAATCAACAGAGGCCACGACTTTGAAACAGCGCGCAAGGCAGTGAAGATGACAGCCGAAAGAGGACTCGACGTCGGAGCTCACTTCATCCTGGGACTGCCGGGAGAAAGCCGCCAGATGATGCTTGACTCCTGCGCGATGATCAACGATCTGCCGCTACGCTCCGTAAAGTTCCACCAGCTCCAGATAGTCAAGGGCACAAGAATGGAAACGGAATATGCTCAGGTGCCGGAGGATTTTGAAAGATTCAGCCTGGAGGAATACCTGGATTTCTTTGTGGACATGCTGGAGAGACTCAGACCTGACCTTTTCATAGAGCGCTTCGTGGGAGAGGTGCCGCCACGTTTTGTAAACGAGACGCCATGGGGACTGATCCGCAATGTGGAACTGCTCAGGCTGCTGGAGAAAAAGCTTGAAGAAAGAGGAAGCTGGCAGGGAAAGTTACTGGAAGAATCAAAGAATTGAATGCAGATGATGAAAAAGATAGCGATAATTATTGCGGCGACCCTTGTTGCCGTTTCAGCATATGCCCAGGAAAAGAGATGGGCGGTAGTGGAACTTTCCACAGTTTACATGAGAAGTCAGCCAGACTACGAATCTGCCCTGGAGACACAGGAACTTATGGGAACAGTAGTCGAGATTGTCGGAGAGAAAGGCTACTGGAGAGAGATCCTGTCGCCTCAGCCATACAAGGCTTGGGTCACCGAAAAAGGTCTGACAGAAATGACTGCAGCCGAGGTGGAAGAGTATAAGGCAGCCACAAAAGTCATGTTCACCGGGCTTTACGGCCACGTCTACACAGAGCCGTCACTAAAGTCGGCAACCCTCTGCGACCTGGTGGGCGGAGACCTGCTGAGACTGCACCGCGAGGGATCAAAGGCATCACGCAAAGGACATGTAAAAGAGAAATGGACAAAGATCCAGCTTCCGTCCGGAAAGACAGGCTGGGTGCAGTCAGGAAGCATTGCGGAGCATAAGGGATTCCGAAGCATCGCCAAAGGAGAAGGCAACTCTGACAGCGTGTCTGAGCAGGAGACTGAAATGATCATTTCACAGGCCCTCAAACTAGTAGGCGCTCCTTATCTCTGGGGAGGAATGTCAGCCAAAGGCGTTGACTGCAGCGGACTTGTGAGGATAAGCCACCTGATGAACGGCATCCTGCTGCCGAGAAATGCCTCGCAGCAGATTCATTGCGGAGACAGAGTGGAGATGACAATCGACAAAGGATTCTGGAATGACAGGAGTGATGCTGCTGGATTCAGGACAGAGATGCTCGCCAGGATAGCGAACCTGCAGCGCGGCGACCTTGTCTTTTTCGGGACTCCAGCCATGGAAGAAGGTCAGAAGGACCGTGTCACACATGTCGGAATCTATCTCGGAGACGGCAAGATCATACACTCATCCCACATGGTGCGCATCAACTCTCTCATCCCTGGAGAGACCGACTATTACGAGAATGCGCACAGACTTCTTGGAGCAACAAGATTATGATTGCTTTTTCGAAAAAATTACTAACTTTGCGTTGTTATAACAAAACCTAATTAATACGTATTTATCATGAACCTTAGAGTTTTCAAGAAAGACATCGAGTATTTCGTTGGTGAGTTTATCGACGACTGCGCACTTTTCGTTGCGCTCAATCCACACAAGGATGCTGACGAGATCGCACAGATAATTGACGAGGCAGTTGACCTCTACAACGACCTCAAGAACAAGGCTAATCACCCAGAGGGAAACAAGAAGGCTTACTACAACGGTCTCACAAAGGAGATGTTCGAGAAGCTCGACGGCCTCTGCGAGAAGCTCAGCTCAGCAGTTTCAAAGCAGGCGTAATTACTCGAAACCGATAAAGGAGCGGCAGATCAGTCCACACTGACCTGCCGCTTTTTTGTTGAGCCGACCTTCCCTCTTCCCGACCGGCTGCCCAGAGAGACCTAGCGCAAAACACAGGGAAAGTGCGCTTGGTCCCCCGAAAAAAGAGAGGACCGCGAGCAATTTCGCACTGAAACTGCACGCGGTCCCGCCTATATCTATTGAAGAAACTACTCTTTTCCAGCCAGATGCTTCTCCCAAGCCCACGCAGAAGCGAGAGTATCCTCTACCGAACGCTCAGCCTTCCAGCCAAGCTCCTCATTTGCAAGCTGAGTGTCAGCCCAGATAGCCATCACGTCACCTGGACGACGCGCAACGAACTTATAATTGAGCTTCACGCCATTGACCTTCTCAAATGCAGTAACCAACTCATACACAGAGACAGGACGACCGGTACCGACATTGAAGATCTCATATCCCTCCTTCATCTTGCCGTCAACCATTCTTGTCACTGCAGCAACGTGAGCCTTGGCAAGATCAACCACATCAATATAGTCACGGAGACAAGTACCGTCTTCAGTCGGATAATCATTTCCGAAAATGCTCAGACACTCACGCTTACCGATGGCAGTCTGAGTGACAAATGGCACAAGGTTGTTAGGAACACCGCGAGGAAGCTCGCCGATGAGTGCAGAAGGATGCGCACCTATAGGATTAAAATACCTGAGAGCGATACCCTTGACAACGCCCTGACCGTCAGCACCTGTGTAACCTGCAGTAGCCGCTACGACATCACGAAGGATATCCTCGCACATCTGCTTGGTGTTTCCGTAAGGAGAAGTCGCCGGGAGACGAGGAGTCTGCTCAGTCACAGGAAGGACCTCAGCCTCGCCATATACTGTTGCCGAAGACGAGAAGAGCACATTGCATCCGCCGTGGTTCTTGGCCACCTCAAGAATATTGAGGAAAGACACAAGATTGTTGCGGTAATACATGATAGGCTCTGCAACTGACTCTCCGACAGCCTTGAATGCAGCAAAATGAATTACTGCATCAATCTCATTTTCAGTGAAAAGCTTGTCAACAGCCGCATAATCACAGCAGTCAATCTCATAGAAAGGGATGTCATCGCGACCTGTTATCTTCTTGACTCCCTCAAAGCAAGTTTTATCACAGTTAGACATATTGTCGGCCACTACAACCTCATAGCCGGCACTTATCAGTTCTACGGTAACGTGGCTGCCGATATATCCGGCACCTCCAGACACCAATACTCTTTTAGGCATAATGTTATGAATTTAAAAACTCCACAAATTTAATGAAAATTACTATTTTCGCACATCTTTTTACAGGAATCCGAACACATGAAAATAAATATACGAATATATACAGCTCTGACGCTGCTGATTGCCTCATTCTGTGACCTTTACGGCCAAAGCCCAGACTCCCTGGCGGCAGACAGAAGAAGCAAGGCAAAAGAAGCAGTGATGAGAGTCGTCTCCGACCCTGTCTTCTCACAATCGGTGGTAAGCATCTGCGTAACCACAGGATGCGGAGAAATCCTTGCCGCACACAACGAGAGCACAATGCTCGTGCCGGCATCAAACATGAAACTCCTGACCACAGGTGCAGCAATCCACACACTGGGAAAAGACCATAGGCTTCAGACCAGAATCGGATACAGAGGGCATATCCAGGATGGAACACTCAAAGGAGACCTCTACGTAATCGGAGGCGGAGATCCTACCATCGGCTCGAAAGACTCCATCGCATCGCCGCTTGAGCAGACCTTCAGCCAGTGGAAAAGCATACTTGACAAGAACGGTATCAGAAAGATTGACGGCCACATCATAGGAGACGGAAGATATTTCGAGGGCATGGCAGAAGAAGAAAGCTGGCTATGGAACGATATCGGAACATACTATGGCACAGGCTCTTCCGCACTCATGTTCTATGAAAACATGCAGTCATTCTCGGTGGCTCCAGGCTCTGCCCCAGGAGAGAAACTCGACATCGCGCCCCACTATCCGATTGTTCCATGGATGACATTCAGGTACAACTGCACAACCGGCGACAAGGGAACAGGCGACCAGCTGTACATGTACACCAGCGACCTCGCACCAGTTGCAGAAATAAGAGGAACATTCGGAGTGGACAAAGGCAGGAAGCGCTTAGACTGCAGCAACAAGTACCCTGAATACACATGTGCAAGATACTTTGCGGACTGGCTCGGCAAAAAGGGAATCCACTGCACCAAAGGTGCCGCCGACACAAAGCTCAAGACCGAATGGATGTCCGGAAAAACCGACTTGGCAGCCAGCGAGACAGCAGACATGACAATCCTCGGCACCACCGAGTCCCCATCATTGGCCAGACTGATCTACACGACCAATCACGCAAGCAACAACCTCTATGCTGAGACACTGTTCAGAGCATTGGGCAAAGCAGTCAGCGGCAGCGCCACATATGCATCATCTGCAGCAGCGCTGGAATCAACACTCAGGAAGATGGGAATAGACACATCAAAAGGCATCCATATCAAGGACGGAAGCGGACTGTCACGCCAGAACTACGTCTCGGCAGACTTCTTCTGCAGGTTCCTGGAAGCAATGATGCAATCCCCTACCTTCGAGGAATACGTCGAAAGCCTGCCATCACCAGGAGGAGACGGCACACTGAAATTCAACATGAAAAGTTATCCGGAAGAACTCCGCTCAAGAATCAAGGTCAAGAGCGGATCAATGAACGGAGTACGATGCTACAGCGGCTACATCATCCCTACAGAAGGAACGAAAGCCGAAACCATAATATTCTCCATACTCACAGGAAACTGCACATCACCGACCTGGAAAGTCAGGCCTATGCTTGACAAACTGATGGCAGAACTCGCAGGAATCAACTAGTTTGCCACCTCGCAGAGGAACTTGATGCGTACCAGACGCACCTCCACCTCATCATAATCCGAACCCAGATCATCCATCGCATCCGCAAGAGAATCGGACTGAGCCTCCTCGCGGAAATACTCATATATTTCGTCAACGACATCGTCGTCAAGAGTCTGAGTGATATAATAGTCAAGATTGAGCTTGGTGCCCGAGAACACAATAGCCTCGATCTCATCAAGAAGTTCCTCCATTTCAAGTCCCTTGGCAGAAGCTATATCCTCAAGAGGAAGCTTTCTGTCGACACTCTGGATAATATACACCTTGTTGGCAGACTTGTTGACAATCGACTTGAGTACAAAATCATCAGGCCTCTCAATCTCATTCTCCTCCACATAGCGCGCAATGAGCTCGACAAACTCCTTACCGAACTTACGAGCCTTGCCCTCACCGACACCCTGACAGTTCTTGAGCTCGTCTACCTTTATAGGATACATTATCGACATATCCTCCAATGAAGGATCAGAGAAGATCACCCACGGCTGAAGCCTGAGCCTCTTCGCCATATTCTTGCGCAGATCCTTGAGCATGGCCAGCAACTGCTCGTCGCCACCACCGCCGCCTCTTGCGCCGCCTGCTCCAGGCACATCATCGTCGTCATCCTCACCGTCAGAGAATACCCTATCCTCGGTAAGCATTATCTTCCATGGAGACTCGGCAAATCTGCAGCCCTCACTGGTAACAGTTATAAGTCCGTATGATTCAATATCCTTATGAAGAAGGCCCAGAATCATTCCCTGATGGATGACAGCATTCCAGAATCTGACAGTATGATCCTTTCCGGCGCCATAGCTCTCGAGCCTGTCATGATGATATGACTTGATTATCGAGTTCATCTCACCCGCAAGAATGTTCGAGAGATGCTCCATCTTGAAACGCTCCGGAAGAGACTGCACAAGGTCGATGACCATTGCCATTTCCTCGCGGCCGTCAAACTGCCTCTTAGGATGCAGACAGTTGTCGCAGGCGCCGCAGTTCTCTTCCGTATATTCCTCACCGAAATAATTGAGCAGCAGCTTTCTGCGGCACGAATTCGACTCAGCATAGGCAACAGTCTCCATAAGAAGCTGCTTTCCTATCTCCTGCTCTGCCACAGGCTTGCCCTGCATGAATTTCTCAAGCTTCTGTATATCCTTATAACTGTAGAAGGTTATGCACTTGCCTTCCTGGCCGTCACGTCCTGCTCGGCCGGTCTCCTGATAATATCCCTCAATGCTCTTAGGAATGTCATAGTGGATGACAAATCTCACATCCGGTTTGTCGATTCCCATTCCAAAAGCAATCGTCGCCACAATCACATCAACCTCTTCCATAAGGAAAGCGTCTTGATTGTCAGCCCTGGTCTTCGCATCAAGACCGGCATGATATGGTGCCGCCTTTATTCCATTGATATTCAGCAGCTCTGCGAGTTCTTCCACCTTCTTTCTGCTGAGACAGTATATGATACCGGACTTTCCCGGATTCTGTCGTATGAACTTGATGATATCCTTCTTCGGATCAGTCTTGTCCCTTACCTCATAATACAGGTTCGGTCTGTTGAAAGAAGACTTGAACACTGTTGCATCAGGCATACCAAGATTCTTGAGGATGTCGCTCTGGACCTTAGGGGTCGCTGTCGCGGTAAGCGCAATGACCGGAGCCTTTCCGATATCTTCAATGATATTGCGGATACGCCTGTACTCAGGACGGAAGTCGTGTCCCCATTCGGAAATACAGTGAGCCTCATCGACTGCATAGAAGGAAATCTTTATCTCCTTGAGCATCGCGATATTCTCAGCCTTTGTAAGAGACTCCGGAGCCACATATAGGAGCTTCGTCTGTCCCGACAGGAGATCATTTCTGACCTCAGCCAGCTGAGCCTTGCTGAGCGAAGAATTGAGGAAATGGGCAATCCCATCATTTCCGGACACGAATCCCCTGATTGCATCCACCTGATTCTTCATAAGCGCAATCAGTGGAGATATGACAATGGCCGTTCCCTCCATCACAAGCGCCGGGAGCTGATAGCACAAGGATTTTCCGCCTCCCGTAGGCATAAGGACAAAAGCGTTGTCTCCACCGACAAGATGCATGATGATACGCTCCTGATCGGCCTTAAATGAATCGAAACCAAAGAATTCCTTCAGTTTGGAATGAAGCAGGGATGAGTCAATTGTCATAACCTCAAAAATTAGGTCTTACTAAGATATGGAATATTTTTCGGAGAAACAAAAAATGAACGGTCTTTTTTGCGTATCAAAAATTTACATTATCTTTGCGAGGTTATATAAGAAACTACTAATATTAAATAACAACAGAAATGAAAGCATTCAGAATTTTCGCAGCTGCACTCGTTGCAGCATTTGCAATCTCTTGCGGTTCAGCTGGTGACAACGTTAAGGTTGACGTTGAGCTCCCAAGCCAGGCAGAGGTTGACTCAGTAAGCTACCTCATCGGTATCAACTTCGGTTCATTCATCAAGGGCAACAACTTCGCAGAGGACCTCAAGGACCTCAACATGAATGAGATCAAGAAGGGTATGGCTGACTTCATCGCAGCTGAGGGCAACCCTTATGAGGCAGAGTTCGGCAAGCAGTTCAAGATCGACCTCGACAAGATGGGTGAGATCCTTAACGGCTACCTTTCAAAGAAGCAGGCTTACAAGGCTGCATACAACCTTGCAAAGGAGAGAGAGTTCCTCACAGCTAACGCAAAGAAGGCTAACGTTGACACAACTGCCAGCGGACTCCAGTACACTATCGTTGCTCCAGGTGCAGACGAGAAGATCGCTGCTGAGGACACTGTATGGGTAAACTATAAGGGTACTCTCCTCGACGGTACTGTATTCGATGAGAACGACTCTACCAAGTTCATCGCTAACCGCGTGATCAAAGGATGGACTGAGGGTCTCGGTCTCCTCGGCGAGGGCGGAAAGGCAACTCTCTACATCCCTGCAGAGCTTGCATACGGTGAGAGAGGAAACCGCAACATCGAGCCTAACTCTACTCTCATTTTCGAGGTTGAGGTTCTCAAGGTAGGAAAATACGTTCCAGCTGAGAAGTAATCGATGGCTTTAGAACTCGAGGGCAGAATTGCCCGTAAGCTTCCTGTTCAGCAAGGCACTTCAGCAAGAGGTGCCTGGGCTAAACAGGAATTTATTTTTGAATACCAGGAAGGAAACTTCCCTTCTCAGATATGCATGAATGTCTGGGGAGAAGACAAGGTAAGAGACCTGGAGAAGTACCAGGTAGGCGACAAGGTAAAGATTTCATTCAACCTCAGCAGCCGCGAATACAACGGCCGTTGGTACACCGACGTGAGAGCATGGAGAATCGAGCCTGCAGGAGCTGCACAGCCTGCTCCACAGTATGCGCCTTCAGCATCGGCAGCACCTGCTCCGGCACCAATGCCTACAGCAGACGACATGTCGACACCGTTTACTGAAGACGATCTTCCTTTCTAGTTTCCCTTGAACAGCGAGCGGCAGAGGGCCGGAATATCCGCAACCTTCACCACTTCAATACCGTCCGGAACAAGTTCCACACTGCTGAATCCGGAGACATAGATCTTTCTGTAGCCCAGACGAGCTGCCTCAACTACACGGCGGTCAGTCTGGGCTACTGGTCTGATTTCCCCGCTGAGTCCCACCTCTCCGGCAAAGCAGGTGTCCGAAGGAATTGCAAAATCGAAATTTGAAGACAGAACCGCACAGACTACGGCAAGATCACAGGCAGGATCCGTAACCTTGAGACCTCCTGCCATGTTGAGGAACACATCCTTCACACCAAGCTTGAATCCTGCGCGCTTCTCCAGCACGGCAAGTAGCATATTGAGCCTTCTCACATCAAAGCCGGTCGCGCTGCGCTGAGGAGTACCATAGGCCGCCGAACTCACAAGAGCCTGAACCTCGATGAGGAACGGCCTTGTCCCGTCGAGCATCGCGCTGACCGCAACGCCGCTGAGATCCTCTCCATGCATAGGCACAAGCATCTCCGAAGGATTGCTGACCTCTCTGAGTCCCTTTCCTGTCATCTCGAAGACAGCAAGTTCGGATGTTGAACCGAAACGGTTCTTTATGCTTCTGAGAAGACGATAGGACCCTCTGTTGTCACCCTCAAACTGAAGAACCACGTCAACAATATGCTCAAGAATCTTAGGTCCCGCAATGCTTCCCTCCTTTGTAATGTGGCCGATGAGGATCACAGGGACTCCTGTCTCTTTCGCAAAACGCAGAAGCATTGAAGCAGTCTCCTTGATCTGAGTCACTGAACCCGGAGAAGAATCCACATTCTGAGAGAACATAGTCTGGACAGAATCCACAACCATCAGATCCGGCATGATGGATCTTGCCTCAGCGATTATATTCTCCATAAGAGTCTCGCTGTAGATAAGGCAAGAGGAATCATCGCCTCCGATACGCGCAGCACGAAGCTTCACCTGCTTGGCACTTTCCTCTCCAGTCACATATAAAGTCTTCAGTGAAGGACAGTTGAGAGGCAGCTGAAGAGACAGCGTAGACTTACCGATACCCGGCTCACCACCGATAAGAACCAGCGAACCCTCCAAGAGACCTCCGCCTAGAATCCTGTCGACCTCCGCATTATTAAGGGAAATCCTGTTCTCCACAGTAGTATCGATCTCGGACAGAGGCATAGGCTTCCTGCCTGAGCCAGGCACGGAAACGGCAACCTGCGAAGTCTTTTTGCCCGTAGCCACCGTCTCCTCCACCATTGTATTCCACTCCCCGCAGGCCGGACATCTTCCCATCCACTTTGAGCTCTCATTTCCGCAAGATTTGCAGAACCAAACTGTCTTTGTCTTAACTGTTGCCATAGTACCTATATATCTAACTTCAAAGATAATGAATTTCCCGAATAAAAAAAGAGGCATCATCCCATATGGAACGATGCCTCCAGATTTTTCCTGCTGATGATTACTCAGCCTGCTGGCAGCTAGCTGCAGTGCTGTCACAAGCAGCGCAAAGCTCCTCAGTGCAACCGTCTACGCAGTCAGCGCAGCTGCCTGAGCAACCACCTGCTACTTCCTCAGCTGGCTGAGAGTTATTATTGCAAGCGCAAGAAGCTGCAGCGAACATAGCCGCTACGATAGCCATTGACATAAATACCTTCTTCATAATCCTAAAATTTTAAGTGATTTTATATAAAAACGATTTGGTACAAAGTTAGATAAAATATTTGACAATATATCCAACTATCTCCAAAAATATTTTCATCAGCCCCTGTCAAGCTCAAAAACCTCCATTCCGGAAATCTTGCCGTCATCAATATGGAACCTCAGCGCAGTCCTTACCAGATGGAAGCCCTGAATGCCGGCAGCGCCGGGATTGATCACCAGCATATTACGCTTCTGATCCCTCAGCACCTTCAATATATGTGAATGTCCGCACACGAATATATCAGGCTTCAGTTCGTCGATGAGCACACGTGCACGGGCATCATATTTTCCAGGATAGCCCCCGACATGTGTCATCAGCACCTTCATACCCTCACATTCGAAAAAGCGGTACAGAGGATGCTCATAACGCAGGTCATGGTTGTCACAGTTTCCGGCAACGCCAAGCAGAGGCTTGAAGGCAGCTATCTCCTTAGCCAGATCCATCCCTCCTCCGAAGTCACCCGCATGCCATATCTGATCGACAGGCTCAAGAAAATCCATGAACTCCCTGCTGAACACACCATGCGTATCCGAAATCAATCCTATATACATAATTCCTCTTTTCTGTCAGTTACAACACAAATTTACTATTTTTGCAGTTCATTACTGAACAATTATGGAACTTTTCTACTCTCACGACATAGAAGGCGGCATCTGCCGTCTTGATCAGGATGAATCAGGTCACTGCGTCAAGGTGCTCAGGCACAGAAGCGGCGACGAGATTTCTGTCATCGACGGATGCGGAACCCTTTACAGATGCAGAATCACATCAGACAGTCACAAAGGAGTGGAAGCAATTGTCCTTGACTGCGAAGAAGGATGGGGAGGCCATCCATATCACCTTCATATGGCAGTGTGCCCGACCAAGAACAACGACAGGTTCGAGTGGTTTGCAGAAAAGGCATGCGAGATCGGATTCGACCAGCTGAGCCCAGTCATCGGAGAGCATTCAGAAAGAAAGATACTCAAGACAGCAAGAGCGGAAAAGATCCTGGTAAGCGCTGCCAAGCAGTCGCTCAAGGCAGCCATCCCTACGGTCAACGAGCCAGTGTCCGTAAAGGAGTTCATCAAGGCAGCCGCACAGGACGACAAATCGCTCAAGCTCATTGCCTATTGCTTTGAGGATGAGAGAGTTCCACGCAGGAGCATCAAGGAAGTCCTGGAAGCATTTGACGGAACTGACATCACCGTCATGATCGGTCCTGAAGGAGACTTCTCCCGCGCAGAGGCAGAAGCGGCACTTGAAGCAGGCTTCATTCCTGTTCATCTCGGAGCATCACGTCTGAGAACAGAAACCGCAGCCTTGACAGCTGCGGCAGCGGTTTATTTCCGTTATATGGAGTAGCTATTTTCTGATGATTTCAATCGAATAGTCAAGACCGACCTTAATGATCGACGACGACTGACCGGTAGAGCCTCGCTCCAGAGCCGGATCTACGATGTGGTCGACCGCAGACTTAATATCCTGAGATATCTCAGCGAACTTCTTAGGCGTGGCCTCTCCTGAAATGTTGGCTGACGTCGACACTATCGGACGGCCAAGACGGAAAGCAAGCTGCTGACAGAACTCCATCATCGGAATCCTGATTCCAACCGAACCATCCTCCGCGACAGTATTGAACGCAAGAGCATATTTCTCAGCCTTAGGCATCACATCGCCTGAAGGAAGCGAGCCCACAACCGCACCTGGATATATGATAGTCATCGGCTTATCATTCACCTCGACGAGCTGGATCGCCATCTCCGGCACCTCCTTGACATAGCGGCCTATCATATCCATATCGCTTGCAAGCAGGACAAGAGACTTGCTGTCCGAACGGCGCTTGATCTCATACACCTTCGCAACCGCCTCAGGATCAGTAGCATCGCATCCTATTCCCCACACTGTATCGGTCGGGTAAAGTATCACTCCACCTTTGCGGAGCACCTCAAGGGCTTTCTGTATTTCTTCTTTCATGTTCTGGCAAGATTATAATTCAACTGTCGTTACAACAGGATAATGATCGGAATATCCAACTTTAGGAATCTCAAAGGAAAGGGCATCGAACCTGTCTGGAACCATCACATAATCGATCCTCAACATAGGCCACAGACGCGCATATGTCGCACCGAAACCGGAGCCGGACTCCACAAATGCATCCTTTCTTCCCCTCGACATTCTATAATATGTATATGACATAGGATTGTCATTGAAATCGCCGCACACAAAAGCCTCCACAGGGCAGCTTTCAATGTCGGAGAACACCTGATTCACCTGCTGCGGACGGCGCAGGATAGACCTTTTCATCTTTGTTCCAGTCTCGGCGAATGCATCCTTGTCGGCCTTCATCAACGCCTTGACCATTCCGGTAAATGATATGTTATAGCTCTCGAAATGGCAGTTATATACCCTGAATCTTCTGTCACCAACCTGATGGTCCGTATATATCGCAAGATTCGCACTCTCCTCGAACTTGATCTTGCCTTTTCCGATCACAGGCAGGCGGCTGAGGGTTACATTGCCGAATGCCCCGTTTCTGGTCGGGAACATATAATACTCGGCACGGTATCCCTTCATCTTTGTGGCAAGATAAGCCTTGAGCTTCTGCAGATCCTTCAGATAGAACTCCTGAAGGCAGATTATGTCCGCATCCTGCTCCTTCATGAAGGCAAAGACCGAATCTGCGCACTGGGTACGTCCATCAATTCCTGCCTCCTTGTCAGCAAGCGCGAATCTGCCGACATTGTAGGACACCACCTTGAAGGTCGGATCCTTTGGAACATAATCCTCATCTGACGACACCTGGACATATCTTCCGATGAAGAAGAAGCATGGAGCAAGTGCAAGAAGCGGAATCAGCGCAGAACGCGACCTGCGTTTGAGAGCCCACAGCAGAAGTATGAAATTCGCCAACGCCAAAGGCACGAAAAAGAGCCCTGAAAGCGATATGAACCAGACTTTTGCCGGATTGATGACGATGGACGCATACGAAAGTATGAGCAAGGACGCAACTATGGTCATGAGGAAACGGGATGTTATTCCGAAGAAAACACCCTTCCTTTTGGCTGTGCCCTTTGATTTCTTTCGTCTTGTCTTTGCCATCAATAATATCTGCTATATAAGGTTCCCTGTCTTTTCCAGAACAGAATGAGAAGATATCCGAATATAAGTCCGCCAAGATGAGCGAAATGCGCGATTCCCGCACCGGTTCCCGTCACTCCTGTAACCAGTTCGATTGCACCGAAGAGCAGCACGAACCACTTGGCTTTCATTGAGATCGGAGGGAATATCAGGGACATGACTGCATCAGGATAAAGCATTGCATAACCCATCAGCACACCATATATTGCACCTGAAGCTCCGACTGTAGGAACCATCTTGAGATGATGGATAGCCTGGAACGCAGCCGCTGAGCCTTCTGCCGCCTGAGTTATGAAAGACTGCATCTGGATCCACTCGACACCTGTATGGATTGCAGCAGCTCCCAGGCCAGTCACAAAGTAGAACACCAGAAACTTCTTCGGTCCCCACACCCTCTCCAGCGCACTGCCGAAAATGAAGAGTGTCCACATATTGAAGAACAGGTGTCCCCAACCTCCGTGCATGAACATGTGAGTAACCGGCTGCCACCAATGAAAGAAAGGAGATGTTGGGTAGAAAAGGGCAAACTTCTCCACCATCAGTTCCTGGTTGAGCGATGTCATTACCATCACCATGACATTGATGAAGATAATGTTCTTTACTGCTGTTGGAAGGTTACTGAAAAGGCCTCCCCTTCTGTTTCCGTATGAATAAAAGTTCATTTTCCGTTAGAATTTTCTGTCTATTTCCTCCATAGACATTATGGAGATTATCCTGCGGCCCTGGCTTGTGTACTCAGGGTTTTCGCAGGCAAACAGACTGTCAATCAATCTCTGTGCCTCCGCCGGGTTTGTCAGACTTTCACAGCTGCGCGCACCTAGAGACGCGAATTTGGATGCCATATTGGCAGTCATCAGTTCAGGAAGCGAGCCATGATCCTCCGACAGTATCTGAAGCATCTCCCCTATTGTTTCCTGCACCTTTCCGGCCTCCACACTGTAACCTTCAGGAACTCCGTTGACCACAATGGTATCTGTTCCGAAAGGAGCGATATCAAATCCAAGCCCCGCAAGCATCTGCGAATGCTCGGCAAAAAGATATATGTTCTCCATGCCGACCTGGACAGTCACCGGGAAGAGTGCAGTCTGGGTCACATGTGAGTTGGCGGACAAAGCAGACAGGAAGCGGTCAAAAAGGATTCTCTCCATTGCCCTCTGCACGTTCACGACCATCAGGCCGCTTTTTGCAGGGGTCATGATATATTTGCCCTGAAGCATTATGACTGACTTGCCTGGAGTGAATCTGTCCTCGAAGAGCTTTCCATAGTCATCCCTCTTCTCCATGAAATTGTGCTGGTGGCTGAAGTTGGACTCTGCCCTGCCCCAGTCAGCGTCCTGCATTGCAGGGTGTGACGGCATTCCGTGGGTCTGAGCGGCAAAGGAAGCACCTGCTCCGGACGCGAATGGGTTGTCCTCGCCTGAGGCAAAGGAGTTGCCGCCTCCTGAGACGAACGAATTGTCGAACGCTGGAGTTTCTGAAGGGAAACCATCATTGTCAAACGGATTGAAAGTCGGATCTCCGAGAGCCTGAGGCTCGCCTATCGGACGGAATTCCTCGAAATTCCTTCCGAATGCCGGGATTTCAGGAACACCCTCGCGATCAAAGTCTATGCTGTCGCCGAATGAGTTGCGGCCAAGAGACTCCTTGATGCAGGCAAAGAGAATCTGGAAGATGACACTGTCATCCTCAAACTTGATTTCCGTCTTTGTAGGGTGGATATTCACATCCACAGACTGAGGATCCACCTCAAGATATATGAAATATGAAGGGGTGACACCTTCAGGAATGAGGTTCTCATAAGCCTTCATCACAGCCTTGTGAAGATAAGGACTGCGGAAATATCTTCCGTTCACGAAGAAATACTGGTTGCCAAGGCCCTTTCTCGCAGCCTCAGGACGACCTACATATCCGGTCACCTCCACAATCGATGTCTGGGTGTGCACATCCACCACATCGTTGGCAACACCTGCGCCCAGGACATCCTGAATCCTGAATTTCAACGACTTTGCAGGCCTGAGAACGCAGACATCCTTGCCGTTGTGAGTCAGAGTGAAGCCTACGCCCGGACGGGTAAGCGCAACTCTGGTGAATTCTGTGACTATATGTTTGAACTCGACATTGTCCGACTTGAGGAACTTACGCCTTGCCGGGACATTGTAGAAAAGATTCCTTACGCTGAAATTTGCACCACGCGGAGCCGCAATCTCCTGAGTAGCAAGATGCTGCGAATCCGCATAATCTACCTGGCAGCCCACCTCGTCTTCTTCCCTGCGGGTCTTGAGAGTGACCTCCGCGACTGCTGCAATCGATGCGAGAGCCTCACCTCGGAAACCGAAGGTGAGAATATTGTGAAGGTCTTCAGCTGTCTGAAGCTTCGATGTAGCGTGCCTTTCAAAACAGAGAACCGCCTGGTCCGGAGACATTCCACAACCATTGTCGATTACCTGAATCAGGGTTCGTCCCGCATCCTGAATGACTACGGTCACCTGATCAGCCCCGGCATCGACAGCGTTCTCCATCAGCTCCTTCACTACGGATGCAGGTCTCTGCACGACCTCTCCCGCAGCTATCATATTTGCAATATTGCTTGGAAGTATCCTTATATCCATAGATTACTTGCTTAGGGCATCAAGAAGAATAGGATAATATTTCACGATGAGAAATATCACTGCAAAAAGGAGGAAAGTCGTGATCATTCCGATCACCTTCTGATTCTTGCCCACCTCTTCAGTTCGCGAATAATTTCCGTCACGGAGACTGCCTTTAATATGCTGTCCTGGGACATAAGGCTTCTTTTCGGCGCTGTGGTCACCGAACTTTCTTCTGCGTTCCTCCTTCTCAGGATCATAGAAACGAGGCTTGTAATTGAACTTCCTCACCTCCTGAGTTCCGAAAAAATTAAAACTGAATCCCATATCGTTATCTTCTATATATCCGTATTAAAAAGCAAATTTAATGTTTTTTCTTTACTTTTGTAGAAATATTTTCAGACACTATGAATATAAGGATCGGAAACGGATATGACGTTCACGCTTTGGCAGAGGGACTTGAACTCTGGCTCGGAGGCGTGCGTGTGGAAAGCCCAATCGGATGCATAGCTCATTCCGACGGCGACGTGGCTATTCACGCTTTGTGTGACGCACTTCTTGGCGCGCTTGCTCTAGGTGACATCGGCAAGCACTTCCCGGACACATCGGACGAGTTTGCTGGGATCGACAGCAAGATTCTTCTTGCTAGAGTGGTTTCGCTTGTCCGCTCAAAGGGATGGGAGATCGGCAACGTGGATGTGACGATTGCAATGCAGAGACCGAAGCTGGCTCCTTACATTATGGCTATGCGTGAGACTATGGCCGAGGTAATGGGCGTGTCGGTGGAAGATGTCTCAGTGAAGGCCACCACTACCGAGAAGCTCGGATTCGTAGGACGCGGCGAAGGCTGCGAGGTCTATGCTGTCGCGCTGCTTAAGAAATAAGAACCGGGAAACCATGATTACCAAAACATTAAGTACTGCCCCTGTTTTGGGGCTTCTTTTGATTATGACAATTGGAGCGTCCTCTTGCTGCAGTCCATCCGAGGGACTCAGCGAAAAAGAACTTGCTTTGATTGAGAGCACCGACAGCATCATGAGGGTGCTGACTGTGGAGGACAGCCTTGACTATGCTGTTCTGCGTGCTCCAAGCAAGGATTTTTCTATTGAGGCCTTGAGGTCTGAGACATTTGCTGAGCTGGAGCGTCTGATGGTTGCAACTGTCACTCACCCGTCTCAGGACGGCGTCGGCATTGCCGGTCCTCAGGTGGGGTTGAACCGGAGGGTAGTTGCCGTGCAGAGATTTGACAAAGGCACAGCCGGAGCGGACGGAGAGACGGTCTACCCTTTTGAGGTGTATCCCAATATACGCATCATATGGGCATCGGACTCATTGAGTGCCGGTCCTGAAGGATGCCTCTCGGTTCCGGGACGTCGCGGCGATGTACTGCGGTCTCAGGAAATCGTCGTGGAATATGCCGATATGACTGCAGTCCGGGAAGCGTCTTCTGCGCGCGACCGCAAAGCGAACTTCTCCGAAGACATTCCAATGACAAGAGACACCGTCAGAGGCTTCACGGCAGTAATTTTCCAGCATGAGGTAGACCATCTCGATGGAGTCTTATATATCGACCGCCTATAGCCCTACGTCCTGAGGAACCGCCATTGTTCTCCACCTGCAGAATTTTACGCAGACGGGGAACATCATCGCGACATAAACCAATCACTCTCAGCGAATTGCAAAAAGAAAGCGTTCTCCACCTGCGCAAAAATCGGCAGGTGGAGAACGCCTTTTATATACTTTAGCGATTATCTTACGTCGAAAGCGAAGATGTGGGCCTTCTCAGCGCCCCAAGTCTCATCTACAACGATGCGGACTGCATCAGTCTGGACAGCATCGAACGAAAGCTTAACGAGACGGCGGAAATTCTCGTGCACCTCAGCAATAGTCACCCACTCACCTGCTGCAGAATCTGCCGCATGAAGCTTGCGCTGCTTCTTTGTCACTGCAGGAACGCGAACCTGAACCCTGAATGACTTCACCATCTCCTTAGGCATCTCCTTACGCTCAGTCGTAGCCTCAAGCTTGCGCATTCTCTTGCTTCTCACCTTAAGGTCTGAGTCAAAGATGAAGCGAACATCCGAAACTGTCACAGGATTATCCCATGTGTAGGTAAGATTAACCTCACCCGGAGCTGTGTACACGCCGTTATCCTCACCGTTCCACTCACGGTCGATACCGTTTCTCATAGGCTCGTTCTCAGCGAGAGTCTTTGCTGCAAGCGTAAGAGGAGCAACCTTTCTCCAACGGTATGGAAGCATGCAGTCGTCATCCTCAAGTGCATCCTGGAGTTCAGCGATATGATCCTTGCGGAGGCCTGCAGGAGTCGTATTCTTTTCAACCACCATTGCAGCGGCAGTACCGGCAGCCTGACCGATCAATGCTGTTGTAGCCATGACACGGATGCCAGAGAACGCCATATGCGAGCACGAAATGTCGCGACCGGCAAACATAAGGTTAGGCACATTCACCGAATAGAGGCAATCGAGAGGAATGCCATATCCCTGATTTACAATATACTCAGTAGAAGCGAGACCCTTGTTCATGAATCCGTTAGGATCGTGGTCGTCGAGTGTCCATCCGCCATATGCAACGACATCCTCAAAGTGACCGCCAGAAACGACATCTTCCTGAGTAAGCGTATATGGACCGACATATCTTACAGACTCACGCTTTGCAGGAATAGAACCGATCCAGTCAAGATCATAGTTCTTTGCACGTCCGTCAGGATGGTTCTTCATATACTCCCACACACCGTATGCGATCCTCTTCATCTCATACTGAATCTCATTTGCATCATGGATAGTGTCGAACTTCACGCCTGAGCACTCCATCCACCAGAAGTTGTTGTCGTGTGCTCTCCAGACAATCTTGTAATTGAGCTTGATGCCAGGGATTGTAGACTTAGGAGTGTCATAGTTGAAGTCATCATCTGTGAAATGATATGCCCAGTCTGGAGCATGGAACGGATGATGCTCTTTTGTTTTGCGAAGCTGGAGAAGGATAGAGTTACCCATTGTATTGAAGTTGTCCTTCTCGTTTGAAAGATATGACTCGTCATAGGTATGCTTGCTCTCTGTTCCACGTCTGTACTCTGCACCCGAAAGACGGAGGATGCCGTCACCGGTACAGTCAAGGAAAAGTTTTCCGGAGAATGTGTATCTTGTGTAATTATTAGAGTTCCAACACTTTACGGCAGCGATATTCTCACCGTTCATGACAACGTCTCTTACAGAGGTGTTAAGGAAAAGTCTGATGTTCGGCTCCTCCACAACTGTAGAATAGATCACATCATCCCACATTGTGTAGCGCTGGAGAGGGTTGTAGTAGAAGTTGCGGCACTGCATCTCCTCAAGGATACCGGCCTCCTGGCACTGGTCTTCCTTCACGCCCACGATACCCATTCTCATTTCGCTCGACGCATTACCGCCAAGCATCGGACGATCCTGAATGAGGATCACCTTAGAACCATGTCTCGCAGCAGAAACCGCAGCACAAACACCGGCAAGACCACCGCCACATACGATAATGTCAGCATCTGCCTCAATGTCACGGATCACCTGCTCGTTCTCATGTGTCAGCATCTGCTCCGGATTCTGGCTCTTTCTTGCAAGCTCGACACCTGTAATCTGAGCATTGGATGGAATAGCCATCACCATCGCCAACAAAGCAGAAAATGCTGAAATGATAATTTTTTTCATCTTTGATCTGATATTAAAACGTTTTAATCCACAAAGATATGATTTTTCTTTAGGGATTCGCGAGTTTTTCCGACATAGACATAATATTTTTCCATCATGAATAATTATGAAACTCATCAATTTAAGCGAATTCCGACCATGTTTTGGCCTCCCGACAAACGACTTTAGGTAGAAGTTTCATATTTTTTAATAATTTTTTCAAAATATTTTTGGATTTTCGCAAAACATCCGTACATTTGCAGTCCCAAAATCAAAGGGAAGCCAAATTGAGATATGGTGTAATGGTAGCACTACAGATTCTGGCTCTGTCAGTGAGGGTTCGAGTCCTTCTATCTCAACAAAGTTCTAAAAATATTAATGGCGGGATAGCTCAGCTGGTTAGAGCGCATGATTCATAATCATGAGGTCCGCAGTTCAATCCTGCGTCCCGCTACTTGAAAATCAAGCACTTACGAAAATTTCGTGAGTGCTTTTTTCTTGCCCGTGAACACCGCGTGAACACCAAATCTATTTATTTCATTTAATTTTCATTATTTCCACACATGCCTTACAGAGCATTCTGAGGCAGGTTTTCACACACTGCGGTATATTTTATCAGAAATCTGCCACGTTCTCTGTGCAAAGTTCCTCTTAAGTTCCCGAGTCTATAACATACGCAGAGCCACACATTGTCATCAAACCCATTTTAAACGATTTTAGGGTCCGTGAACACGGCCGTGAACACCGAAGGGCACAATCGCATCCTTCTCTGTTATAAACAAGACATCATAAGAACAGGAATTGGAACCAATCCGCCATATGTCATCAAGATGTCAGACGTGTTTGTAAATCTTCCTTTATAAAGATGTTTCCCGTCAAAAGTGTAGAGAATATCAGACGTATTGGTAAAGCGCCCCTTATAAATATGTTTTCCGTCCCATGTGTATAATATATCTGACGTGTTTGTGAATCGCCCACGATAGATGTGTTTGCCATCCCAGGTATATAGTATGTCGGATGTGTTGGTAAAACGGCCACGATATAGATGTTTACCATCCCAAGTATACAGAATTGCAGATGTATTGGTGAATCTACCATTATACAAATGTTTACCATCCCAAGTGCATAGGATATCAGAGGTATTAGTAAACCGTCCTCTATAGATATGAGTATCTGCCATAGCTCTAAAATTAAATCCTGATGCCGCAAATAAGAACAGCACCAGGAACAAATATAAATATTTCTTCATTGACTTCACTTCGCCTTAAAGCTTAGTCTATTGTATATTTCATTCTGTAGTATTCCGTAGTCGGAACAACTGCAACAGCTTCTACCCATAAGTAGTTTGTATAGCGCATACGCACATTTTCAAAACCAAGATATAGTTTTGTTGATCCATTAGTAGGTATACGTCCATTGCATGACTGTGTTCCAACAGTTGAGCAATCTACATCATACTTCAAAGCAGAAGTTCCGGCGGTTCCATCTTGAAATTTTTTTGCCTCAGATTGGCTCCTGAAAACATACATGTCGCAATATGCATCCTCCTCTCTCAATGGTCTATTGTCATCTAACATCATTCTTAAAAGGCCAGTGCCTTGATTTCGCTCATACAAAGGTAGTCCCAAGAATTTTACTTGATTATATTTCAAGCTCAGATTTCTATGGAAATTACCATCAGATGAGCGATCCTGTTCGCTAGTTGCGATACGCATAGAATATAGCACATCCGTTGTTCCAGCAGGAAGTGTGATTGATACTAAGGCATTGGATGAACCAGAAAATGCAGATTTTAGCTGACTACGCAATGTAAACTTACGTGGTTCCTCGAATAGATTCTGCATCTTAATTCCCTTGATAGGATATGCTCTAAAATCATTCTTAGAACAACCCACAGTCTCAGTTCTGACAGACTTCGGATTATATATTCTATCCATATTGTCTGTATGATATGCAATCTTAACAGAAGCATATTGCGAAGCCTGAGGCTTGATTTCCAAGAGATAGACACCGGGATATGCAACAACCAAGGAATCTTTGATAGAGGTTTTATTATAACTTTTTACTGTGCTTCCTGAATCCATATTATAGAGTTTCACAGGAACAGCATTTTGAAGTTTCACGTTATAATATAACACATCTCCTTTCTCAAGGTAAACTGTATACTCCGTCATCTTTTCAATCAGAAAATCTTCACCTTCATGCACTAACACTTTTGACTGCAGAATAATGCTTTCAGCTTTCGCAACAGCCGCTGTCTGGACTTCTACAGCCTTTGCCTGAAGAGCCTTGCATTTCTCAATTGCCGCACGATTCATTCCGGTGGAATCAAAATGATATCCCAGATTTCTAGCATCAGTCAGAACCTTGATGATCTGCTGAACATCTGTTCCTTTGTGCAATTGCGCCACACGGGTATCCACATCTAAAATCTTCTTCTCAGCCTTCTCGTATAAGATTTTTGCTTTCTCTGGCATCCGAGGTTCAGAACTTTGGCTAGAATTATTACCACAAGCACAGATTATCAATACGGATAATATAACTGCTAATCTTTTCATACTCAAGCTTAATAGGTATTGATTATTCTCTGAAGTTTTCCTCTAACAACATCGCACATGAACTGAGGTTTTTCAGTTGAGTAGTAAGAGTTATTGTCAACCTTTGCATCGAACCAATAGACATAGTGGTTAAGGAATCTGTTAGCCTCAGCCTTATTGCCTGTTGAGCAAAGATACAGAATGACGTCGCTCATAAACTGATAATAAGCCTCTGCGTCATATCCGGAATCTCCATCAGACTCCCACACCGAGTACTGCCATACTTTGTCATAGTCTCCAGTCCTCATAAATACTTTGCGAAACAGTGCTGTCACGGTTAGCTCATAGTTTGCACCATGACAATAAAGGTTCGGGAATCTCATACTGTCATTGTCGCAATGTTCAGGAGTACACTTCTCATACACATATACCGCTCGATCATATTCTTCAAGTTCAATATATTCATTGATCAAAGCTTCGGCACAATTGTACCTCTCCATTCCTTTCATCTTTTTGATGCTCTCTTCTGCCTCCTTATATTTTCCCTCAGCAAGAAGCTGGTCGAAATTAGCGCCACACGAAACAAGAGTCAGTGATGCAATAACCCCTGCGAACAAATAAAAAAGTTTCTTCATAAGTCAAATTATTTCTTTTTACTCTTTACGGCTTTAACAACCGCTCCTCCGATCTTCCTTTCAAGACCTTGCTTGGTCATAGGAATTCCGGTCGCCTTGCTGACCTTCTGCTTGATTTTTGTAACTCCCACAGCTCGCTTCAGCGAGAATGATAATCCTGGAATTTTCATATCCTGTTATAGTTTATTGTTAAATACTTTGTAAAACATCTCTAACAAAAGAAAGACTGTTTTGCAGTTCAGAGAACATTGTATACTCACTATTCTTATGTGCGTCGTAATATCCGCATCCGATATTACATACAGGGATTTCCAACCCTCTCATCTTGAGCTCCACAACATCAGTCTTGCCGCCTTTCACCATTTCATAGCCATATTTGCTCAGAAGGTACTGAGGTATGAAGTCTAAATCACATAGTAGCGTATCACCCTTGCCAATAGACACAACATCCGAGCATCCCTTACGGTCACACTCCAACACGAATTTCACATCACTGAAAAATGACAGGTCACACGCTCTGGCACCACGACATCCAGCGACATCGCCTGTACGTTCTTCCTGAACAAACAAAGCGACCTTCAACACAGGCTCTGAACGCAACAGATTGATAATGATCCAAAGTCCGTTCTTATCATCCGCTCCACATCCGACATGGTTCCAAAGTCTATCCACGGTGTATATCTTATCACCTTCTATAACAACCTCACGCTCGCATGGAGTATGAATCTCATCTAGATGGGCAGCTACACATGGATAAGTTTCTGCAACTCCCTTAGTGATGAACAGATTACCAATATCGTCAGTCTCTACTTTTAGATACACCTCCCTTACACAGCCAAGCACGAAGGACTTAATCCTGTCCTCCATGCCTGACTTTGATGAGATTTTATATAGCTGTTTCAGTAGTTCCATTATTCTATTGTGTGGCCTTCGTATGCGATTCCCTTGACCTTTAGTTCTGGATCAAGTTCATTTCCTGCCTCAGGTTCCACATGTTTCTTTATGATATCCGCCATTGTCTGTGCTATCTGGATTCGGCGCGAGTCCCAATACATGCAACTCCATGCAATTCTGACCATTAATCCATTAACAGAGTCAGCATTAGAAAGCTTGCGCATGAACATATTAGGATTAGCACTGTCATGATATTTCTGGCGATCTGTCTTAATGCCATATTCCGACTCGAGCATATTCTCTATTTCTTCGAACATAGCCTTTGCTGTCTCCTTATCACGAATCACTACTGTGGGAGCATCAAGACTAGCATCTCCTCTCTTTCCTCCATATGTAAGATGGATCTGTGAAGGCATTTCTGGTTCGTTCGCACCACTAGCTGCGAGAAGGGTTACCACCCAACTACCTTCCTTTGAAGACAGTTTTTCTATATCAGCTTTGAATTCATCAAATCCTGGAGTTTCGGAATTATAAATATAAAATGACTTGTATGGACGCATCTCTCCCACTTCTCTGCTGACATAATTAAAACCACCGAGTTTTGCAAAATAGTAAGAGTATGCGCCAATTACAGGGTCGATAAAACTTGCTGGACTTACTATTGTAACTTTGGATCCTCTGTCAATCATGCAACCGTAAGTTCTGTTGATAAAGAAGTGCTCTATCGCAAGCTTATCCATCGGCCTATCGTCTACAGGTACGGTAGTAGCGATATTTATAATTCTAAAATTCTCTGAATTTCGAACAGCTTCAATGATGTCGTTTTCCGTTAATTTCATCTTAGCGATAATCTCCTGAATACTAAGATTTAAAGGCATAATCTGCAGACGTGTAAAACGACAGAGTTTACGCTCGAATGCAAGATGAAGTTTTTTCTTATTTTCTTCAATTTCAATTTCGTGGTTATCAGCACTCATGACCTCAGTAAAAGCAGAGCCGATGAGTCCAGCAGGAACCGCAAAAATTGCTATTCCGAGGATGCCGATAGCAGTTGCAATCAGACGTCCGACTAGGGAAATAGGAGGTGTGTCAGCAAATCCGCCGGGGTCACCGATATACTGCGCGAAGGCCCATACCACTGATCTCCAACCATTGTTGTACACATCCGGCTGCACTTCATGCTCAACAAAGAAAAGGATAAAGGACAGAATCAAAGTCACAATTGTGAGGAACTGCAAAGACACCACCATCTCCTGCTTCTTCGCCTTAATTGCACGAGAAAGGATGCTGAATGCTTTCATGTATCTGAAGATACGAAGCAAACGTGCGATTCGCAGAGCCTTAAGAGCGGTATAAGGAATCTTGACAACGAAATTAAGGTAGAACGGATAGGTCGACAATATATCGATCATTCCGTAAAAAGAGAAACAATATTTGATTCGTCCCCAAAAACCTTTGTATTTCGAATCCAGAAGGTCTGCGCACCATATACGTAGTGAAACCTCAATAGTAAAGAAGATTGTTGTAAAGTAATCCACAAAATGCAGCCACTTGCCATACTTCTCCACGATACCATCATACGTCGAAAGGAACACCTCTACAGTAGAAAGAATAATCAAACCGATGATGATATAATCCACGTAATTCTGCCACTGTTTTGTGCGTAGGTTATCATCAAACACTCTGTTCAACTCGTGTCTAAACTTTTCTATCTTTGTATTCATAAGTCAAGTCTCTCGTTGTTATCGGTTTATCTGCCAAGCCACACCACAACTGATAGCCCAGCACTGAGAAGGATTCGTAAGATCCATATTAGCGGCAATATCAAGCTGCACCTTTCTGCTGACCTGCCAGTTCAGGCCAAGATCCATACAATATGCGTTGCCTAATTTATTGAAGTAGTTGTAGCTTTCCACGAAACATCCCAGATTCTCAGCAACATTAAACCCAAAGCAAAGAGCAGCAAATGTCGTTGGTGCCGGCATGGTTCCATCCCACTCCGCACCGACATTATATCCGATACTGAACCAGTCGTTCACCGGGTTTTCGAAGAGAAGATAAAGTGAAGGCGCAAGGTGGTCGACATTAAAGCCCTCTGTCGCTGTGCAAGGAATCGAGAAATCCGCCAGTACCGAGACTGCTGGAATTCCTCCTAGGCCATCGAAACATTTGATCTTAGTTCCAAGACTTAATCCAGAAAATGCAGGCTTGAAACCCTGTGAAAGGCCTTCCTGCTGATATAGGAAGCCATCTCCGCCCAATCGCAGCTCCATATTCTGGAAAAGTCCATAACGGAGCAATGTATTGCTGAAAGTAAATGTTCCAGCACCTCCGTCACCATCATACTGGATTCCCTGTTCCAATTGAATGACCTTATGGCCCACTACTGCCGGGCCGGTCGAAGCACCCGGTCTATCTGCAGTAAACTCTGCATTTTCCTGTCCATAGGCCAAGAAGCATCCCAGCAGGGACACACAAACACTAAATAGTTTTTTCATAATAACAATTACCAAAGTTTTATCGCTTCTGGAATACCTGCCACAAAATAGTGAGCGATTATCATCACGATGCCACCTATCATTGACAACGCGATCAGTAAGCCAAAGCATCCTAATCGTTGATTGTCATCAAAGTTCTGTACATATTTTGGTGGACGTATCAAAAAACATAAGAGGATAAGCAAACCACTGCCGAAAAGAATAGTTCCAATATCAAAAAGTAACATAGTTAAAGTCTTTTTATTTAGTTAAAAATTGCAGCTAATACACCTGAAGCAATAAAAGTCACCATCACATAGGCTCCCATGCCATAGCCAAATTTCTTTCTAAAGACTTGCCAACTGCTCAGTCTCCAATAATCCCTTGGAGCAACGATCATATCTCCGCTGATTGAGTATGCAATAAAAAAGCTGATGATACCTATAACTCCTCCGATACCATAGAGGACATCTTCCGAAAAGAGGAAGATGTCCATCCCTACCATAAAGGTCAGAGCTATGACGAATGATAAATATGTCAGTACGCGCATATGGCATTATCTTGAAACGCCTTTCTTGCAGCCATTCTTTTCACATTCTGCGTTGAAAGCTGCAAGAGTCATATCATCCTTGCTACCTGATGTGTAATAACGGCTTCCTTCTGCGTTGGTATAACAAACCTGAGCGTAAAGGCCAAAAACAGTATCGAACTCCTTCTCAAGGCTCTTAATCTTTTTGTTTCCTGAGATTGATATATCTCCACCTGAATCAGCCCTTCTCACAGAAGCCAAAGTCTTATCTGCATCTATCTGAGTGATACTCTCGCCCTTAGCAACCTGCTGTCTTGCATAGCTATAATATAGGCCAAGGCGAATATAAGGGAACTTCTTATTGAATTCTTTCTGCAATGTTCCAATCTTCTTATTTCCACTAACAGAAATCTCGGTTGCCTTCTTAACCTCCGGTTTTGCAGCAGGCTTTGCTGTCACCTTTTTAGCCGCTGGTTTAGTTGCAGACTTAATCGTTGTCGTTTTCTTCGCAGTTGGTTTCGCTGCTGGCTTCTTTGCTGAAAGCTTCGCAGTTGTAGTCTTCTTTGCCATAATTATTAGAGTTTTAGCATTGTTATAACTTTTTCTATCGCTGTTTTCATCCTTTCGGTCGGCCATTCAGCCGAGATTTTCGGAAGATGAATAAAGACAGCCTTGGTGTTTCTTCCAGTGGCTGCGATGCGGTGCAGTGCTGCAAAATAAGTTGCATTGCAGACATACAGTCCAGCGCTGTTGGAAACTTTTGCAGGAATTCCATTCTGCATCAAACTATCACTAAGTATCTTTACCGGCAACTGGGTGAAGTAAGCCGGAGCACCCTTAGGGCAGATAGTTTCCTCATCCGGGGCATATCCGTCATTGTCTCCTTTGCATGAGTCCATCAAGTTGAGAGCAACTCGCTCTATTTTGATGCAATTGCTTTTACTAGACTGACCGAGCATGATCACAACGTCTGGTTCCGTAGCATCAATCAGTCTGCAAATCGCATTTCCTGCCCTTTTGAAACTAACTGGAAGTATACTTGTCACCAATTCGACACCGCCAGATTCATCACAAGAAAGTGTCCTGACGACCTCCTGCGAAGAATTGACGTCGTCTCCGCCGAATGGTTCGAAACCAGTAAGAAGGAACCTCATTATTTCTTCAGTCTTGCCAAAGCCTCCTTGGCGTCTTCGATCTGGCGCTTGTATCTTTCAATGTCACGGTCGTGACTTGCAGCCTTGTCAATCTTAGATTTTCTATAAGAAGCTTTGCTTGAAGGAGTTGAAGCACTCTTGATCATTCGAGCATAATACTCATTATCCCTCTTCTTCTCCTCTTTCTCCCTTGCAATGTCAGCACGAAGATCAATGATCTTCTTCTTGTAATACTCTTTGCTCATGGTTAGTTTGATTTGGTATCAATATCTCTCTTCTTTATAATCTGCATCCATAACCTTCAACGTTGCCTCATGTGGAACTCTTATAATTACGGATACTGGATCTCCCCAGTTTCGATATAGACAATGAACTACTTTATATTGCTTACCGCAGTATCTCCATACTTTGGGAAATTCGATAACTCTCACTTGGTCACATGTCCATGTCTCAAATGAAACAAAACACATTCCATCATTAGGATAGTCTAAAGTTGCACCAGCTCTAAGGTCTTTGGGTGTAATTTTCATGATCTCGTTCTTTATATCGTTTGATATACTCCAAATAACAAAACTGTCCATACTTCTGCATCAGGGCGAAGGCTCTGCATAGGGCCTGAGATGGAAAGGTGTGGGCGATTATCGCTTTCCGAGTCTTTCCCATGTAGGTCATCGTGATGACCTTGCATTTTCCCCTTAAAGAGCCACCTTCTTTCAAGACATCGCCATACACAACGGGACGAGACAGATCGAAAGTTCCAGGATACGCCTTGTTGTAATCCTTGAATATCTTCTCAAAGATTGCCGATGCAAAGATGACATACTCCCTTGGCTGAGAGAAAATCTCGTCCAAAAGTACATCTACATAAGGGCGAAACAGATGGATTTCCTTCGGATTGATTGCAAACTTGGAAGATGCGTAAGGCACCAGTTCAAGCTGGCATTTGTTGCATATAGCCTTTGTCTTGGCATCTATGCAGGCATCCCTGTCGCTCCAGTCGGGATTTTCAGGAAGATCTATTCCACTGTTTTTCCACGGAGTCAGAAATGCAGCCTGCTTGACGTCGAACTCATCATATCTAAGTTTACCAGGATTGTTTTTATCTTCATCATATAGTCCGAAATTCTCATTCCTGTCCATGAGATATTCTATAAATTCATCTATTGAACAGCTGCCGGACCTGGCTTTATTTTCTGACCATTTCTTATCCGATTCCTTCGCATCCATCCCGGGATTGAGATTGACAACCACTGTCTTTCCTTTCCTGTCACCTGTGAAATACTGCGGTAGACCTTTGGTTGAAAAACCTTCAGAAACACCGGACCGAGTCTTCATGACAGGTCCAAGTGTGACTGCTGCCGAGATTTCTCCATTCTCGAGCAATTCTTGAATATCTTTACGTATTATATCATCTAATTTGCTCATGGTTAATTTGTTTTAATGTCATTTATCTATCAAAGCGTCATGTCTTCCATCAAGGTATAAGAGGCAATAAGGGTCTCTGTATACCAGTTTATAATGTTGCTATCCGTTTTGTCTATGCAATGCTTGATGCTCCACGCCCACTTGTTCTTGTTTTTCTTGCCTTGGCTGAGTTCCGCACTCTTGAGCGGGTGATTATCCGGTGCATTCGAGATTGCCGAGACGATCTTATCTCTTGTTTCTTCGCCGCCGTATGTCTCCAGCACTACGTTTGCAAGGCACTCTCTAACTGTATAAGTCGCGCAGATAGCAGCCTTTCCCTTATTTGCTGCAGACTGTATGATAGTATATGATTTCCCCTTAGGGATGCTCATCTTTAACTTCACATGTTTGAGCAACTCATCCTTGAGAGGTTCCCAAAGTTTCGCCTCCCATGGGAATTCAGATGCTTTAAGTTTCTTAGGAGTGTCAAATGCCTTAAGATTAGTCACTGCTGACATTTCGATTGTAGATTCGATGATATCACCAAGTTGTTCATCGTTATTGACGATTTCAGCAATCTTATTAAGAAGCATAGACACACTGAACACCCTGTTGCTCAAGTATGTCTCCTTCTGACACATTCTGAACACAACCTTCTCCCAATCCTCATCAAACTCGTCAGTGGCATTGAGACGATCGGCTTCTTCCTCAGTAAGAGGACGAAGCTTGAGTTTAGATGCAATCTTATCGTTCCAATTTTTAAAATCAGGCTCCTCTGTCAGCTGATTATAGATATATGGGTATGCAATCTGAATGCATACGAGCGCATAGTTAATCAACTTATCAAGCAATGTACTTGAATTTGCGCCATCCCCCTTCTGCTCTTCGTAAATTATAGAGATAAGCGCCAGTGTATTGGTCAGACGTTTAAGTGAACGCGGATTCGTACCAACTGACAGGCGTGTAATTTCAGATAGTTTCTCAGCGAGTTCCGTATCCTCAAGTTCCTTGCTTGAGAAGAATTCAATCTTACTCAAAGCATCGACAAGGAAAGTATCCACATTGTACGAGGCCACCGGCATAGAGAACGGCAGCTGAATAATCTTGTCAAAGAATGAGCGGAACTCTCGTTCATTCTGTTCCGTCAATTCGCCAAACTTTGGCTTAAGTCCCTTGATGACAACATCATAGTCGATAGCGAGTATAAATACACAATGTTCAAGGTCAAAGATATTCTTGAGAAGTTCAAGGATTTCCACTGCTACTGGAGGGTCAATTCGGTCGAGGTCATCTATGTAGAAAGTGAATCCTTTCTTTGCAGGAAATTCCGCAAGAATCTGCTCGATCATATCAGAAATCTCATTCTTCAACTGAACGATGTCCGACTGAGCACTCTCACCACCTTCCAAAAGTTCATCCACCAAGCCGCCATCAATACCGACAGTTCCAGCAGCTATCTTGGTTCCGACAGTCGCCATCTTCTTGAAGATGCCTCCTATCTTCTTACGGCTTTCCTCCCATTTCTGCTTGCTTGGATTAAGCGCACCGATCTGTTTGATGATTCCCTCAAGAATTCCCATAATGGTCTGTCCAGGAGTCTTCATCAAAGAATACTGCCATGTGTTTATCCATATAGGGAAATACGGGCTATCATCAACATCGCAGAGGTGGTACTTCAAGAGGTTCATCAAAGATGTCTTGCCCGATCCCCATTCACCCTGCAATGCAATTGTAATAGGAGTATCAGTCAATTTCACATATCTGATGAGTGCATTCTGATACACCTGAATGCCGAATAAGTCCTCCTGTGTATGCTTACGTGGAACGTCTATGATGCTTGATTTCATAAATTGAATTTTATGTCTATTATGGCTGTCAAGGCAGCGGTCAGGCTGCCTTGACAATGGAAACATGTTTGGAAGTTAATACTTACCAGCCTGAGAAAGATTAAGGTTATCAGCAACAGCTTATATGTCATAATCAAAAATATAATACTTACCAGCCATACAAAGACTAATGTTATCAGGAACACGCTTGCCATCAGCATTAGCTACCTGCACGCAGATACCATAAAGTTCAGCAACCTTCTCCTCGAAGTTACAGACCTGCATGTTACGCAGCACTACAATGTCACCACCCTTGCAGCCTTCTGCGCGGATTGAAGCGAGAGTGGCATCGTCATCAGCGAAACCGCCCTTGCATGAAGCGCTCTTGTAAACGCGAAGTGTTGAACCGAAGTTCTTCTTGAAGTTAGCCTTAAGGGTCTTTACCTTAGTACGGCCATTGAGTGTAAATTCTGCCATGATTTTAGAATTTAAATGTTAATATAATGATTCGCGTCTGCCTTTATGAATGCTCACCTTTACCTTCATCTGTTTGAGCAACTCGGTTTTAACTGGCTCCCAAAGTTTAATGTCCCAAGGGAATTCTGAGGTCTTAAGCTTCTTTAGCGTATCAGATGTCTGTGGGATTGTAGCTACAGATGTTATATCATTAGTAGAATCGATGCTTTCTCTAATATATCTTATTGCTCCCCTCGATGGGAAAGGATATTCTGTCACATCTTTGTTCAGGTAAAGGTCATTGCCTTCCTTATCGTCGATTATACCTTCTACGTAGTAGCGTATTATAACCTTGCCGTCTTTTTCTCTATGTTTGAAAGGAAGCCACTCCGTGGTAGGTTTCAAGACACATCTGACCACTCCTTTATATACTCCCAGCAGATAATCAATCTGATCAGCGTTGAGCTTGCTCACCTTCCAGTATTTTCTGGTAATCTCATAAAGGTCAGAATTAACCCTCATTCCGTTTTTATCCTTCTTATTATATGATCTGTTCAGGTTGACCATCAATAGTTTATGCCCGGATTTCAACTGCAGCGGTTTGCAGTCATAGATCTGCATTATCTGATCCGTCGTCATGATTCCCTCATCCCATTGATGATGACCGGCAACTATGTTCGTCAAAAGGCTTTCGGTATTAAACTCTTGATATGTCAAGAAATCTATAAGCACCGACTCCACAGTCAAAGCATCTTCTTCTGTCAGTTTGTGGCGAATGATATAGTGCTCTACTTCGTGGCCAGATCGGATGATCTCCCTTATCTTCTCAAGTTTGTCGGTGCTGACATCCTCATATTCCAATGCATCACAAGCGTGTGCAAACACACGGTTGCCGACTCCCTTACCGATATAGAAAATCTTCTTGTCTCTCGGATCAACAAGGCAATACACATAGTACCCTAATTCCTCTTGTACCTTTTGCGAGAACATAGCCATAAGAATATTGCTTTTTTTGCTATCCAGGCAACGGTCAGGCTGCCTGGACAATAATATGCTGTTGCAAGATTATTTGCCAGCAGCAACGAGAGTTACAGTGTTGTCAGCAAGAGCTGTATCGTCAGCATTAGCTACCTGAACACCGATGCCATAGAGTTCAGCAACCTTCTTCTCGAAGTTACCAACCTGCATGTTACCCTTTACTACGAGTTCGCCACCTTTGTGACCTTCTGCGCGGATTGAAGCGAGAGTGGCATCGTCATCAGCGAAACCGCCCTTGCATGAAGCGCTCTTGTAAACGCGAAGTGTTGAACCGAAGTTCTCCTTGAAGTTAGCCTTAAGGGTCTTTACCTTAGTACGGCCATTGAGTGTAAATTCTGCCATGATTTTAGTATAGTTTAATGGTTAAAAATTTCTTAGATATCTGCACGGGCAGCATCGCCAATTGTCATCTCGTTTGGAACGAGTTTGCCATTTTTCTTAATCTGAACAGTTACGCCGAAGTTTGTGTCGAACAATTTTTCTGCATCTCCAACCTTCATGCTGGCCTTGATCTTAAAGCCTTCAGCCTTTGTGTCAACAGTTTTAGTTGTTTTATCATTGAGCTGCTTAAGAGTAAGTGCTCCATCAGCAATCTGCTTTCCTTTGTAAAATACGAGTTCTACTCCAAATGCATTCTCAAATTCTGCAGAGAGAGTCTTAAGCTTCTTCTGAGGCGAGACATTGAATTCTGCCTTAGTGAAATTGTCTTTGATTTTGTCTAAGAGTCCCATAACCAATTTTCTCCTCTTCAGCTCCAAAGAGAAATTGTAGGGTTAATACAAAGAAAGTGTGGAGCTGACTTTCGTTTATCTTTCTGAAGGTTGTGGAAAGACCTAATTGGAAATAAACGACACAATACCCCACACCGTAGTAGATATGGGGTATCAAGGCGCAGAATGCACCTATCCTCATGTATCTACACGAAGTGAGTGTTGTTCCGTGCCATCCTTCCAATTAAGAAAACTTCCACATTTTCAGAAAAGGACTTGCGAAAAAACACTTTCACAATATGTAATGCTGGAC
>JBGUTV010000024.1:0-22677 GCA_045133255.1 Candidatus Cryptobacteroides sp. | reverse complement strand
AGTCATTTTCGTGCGCAAAAGCACTGTGGCTATTGTTACAGTCGGCATTGGCTCCCGAAACCGACGACAAACCGAGTGCAATCAAACTAGTTTGAATTGCCGAGGTGCGAAGGAGGAAAAGATTCAAAGAATCTTAAAGGGGCCCACGAAGTGGGAAGGACCGATATAAAACAACAGCCTCAGTGCTTTTATATAATGATTTTACCAGAGGAAATTATCGAATGGGTAGCGGCCGGCGTGAATCTCTGCAACCATCTTATAGAGGTCTCCGCGGAGTTTGTCGATACCCATCTTTTCTCTTGCGGAAATGAAGATGCAAGGCGTATTTTCCTTTGCTATCCAGCTGTTCTTGAACTCCTCAAGAGTGTAGTTCTCCTGTCTCTTAGGCTCAAGAGAAAACTCATCATACTCCTCGTATCTATAAGCATCTATCTTATTGAAAACTACAAAGATAGGTTTATCTATAGCCTTGATATCCTTAAGCGTTTCCTCTACAACCTTGATATGCTCCTCAAAGTTAGGGTGTGAGATATCTACAACATGCATAAGGATGTCTGCCTCACGCACTTCATCGAGAGTACTCTTGAATGCCTCTACAAGCTGATGAGGAAGTTTTCTAATGAAACCTACAGTATCGCTGAGAAGGAATGGAACATTCTCGATAACCACTTTTCTCACAGTTGTATCAAGAGTAGCGAAGAGTTTGTTCTCGGCAAAAACATCGCTCTTAGCAAGGAGATTCATCAAAGTACTCTTACCTACGTTAGTATATCCAACAAGAGAAATACGCACAAGAGAACCCCTGTTTCCACGCTGTGAAGCCATCTGCTTGTCAACCTTCTTAAGCTGCTCCTTAAGTCTTGAAATCTTGTCCTGGATGATACGGCGGTCTGTCTCGATCTGAGTCTCACCTGGACCTCTCATACCGATACCTCCCTTCTGTCTCTCAAGGTGAGTCCACATTCTCGTAAGTCTTGGGAGAAGATACTGATACTGAGCAAGTTCCACCTGCATCTTGGCATATGCAGTCTTAGCTCTTTGGGCAAAGATATCAAGGATAAGGTTGGTTCTGTCGAGGATTCTGATGTTGAGCTCGCGCTCGATGTTACGGAGCTGGGTAGGGGAGAGTTCATCATCAAAAATCACAACCTCGATCTCATTCATCTCGCAATACTCCCTAATCTCCTGAAGTTTACCGCTTCGGATGTAGGTTCTTGAATCCGGTCTGTCTACCTTTTGTATAAATTTCTTTACGCCTATCGCTCCTGCTGTCTCAGCAAGAAACTCTAGTTCGTCGAGGTATTCCATAACCTGGCGTTCGTCGTCACCTTGCTTGATGACACCTACGAATACTGCCTTTTCGTTATGCTGTTCTACTGTTATTTTCGCCATACAATATTAAAAGAAATAAGGCCGATCAATATATTTGGTCGGCCTTAATATTTGTAAATCAAATAATTATCTCAACTGGAAGATAACAGGGAAGGTATAGGTTACAGGAACCGCACGGTCTCTCTGCTTTCCTGGCTTCCACTTTGGAGACATTGAAACGACGCGTACAGCCTCCTTGTCGAGTGATGGGTCAACACCACGAAGAACCTTTACCTTTGTAACTGTTCCGTCCTTCTCAACAGTAAACTGGAGAGTAACACGACCCTGAACACCATTCTCCTTTGCAATCTCAGGATAAACAAGTCTTGAGTTCACCCACTTTGAGAACTGGTTAGCGTCACCACCGTTGAATGAAGGCTTCTCCTCTACGAGCTGGAATGGAATAGCTTCCTCTTCCACAACCTCTTCCTCAACCTCTACGTAGTCCATGATCTCAACTCCGAGGTCAGCGTTATCCTCAAGGTTCATAAACATATCATCCTCAAGTTCGATCTCGTCATCAACGATGTCGATCTGGTCTGAAAGAATAGGAATCTTTGGTGCTGATGGTGGAGGTGGAGGAGTTTCCTGAGTAATAGGAATGATTTCTTCCTCAGTAACAACTTCAGTAGTGTCTTCAAGGTTAGAAACCTTTACCTCTGCCTGTGTCCACTCAAATGCGATGAACACGATCAACAAGGAAATGATGAGTCCGATTTCTGTGAACAGAAGCTTCTTGTTTTCCAAGTTTGCTTTTTCCGTCTTTTTGATTTCCATATCAATAGTTGTTTTTATTTTCCTATTTTGCCCGGTAAAGTTAGAAAGAATAATTTTTATTTCAAACTTTTTATACATTTTGTAGATTTGCAGAAAATTTAATTGATATGATATCGTACTATTTTGAGGATACAGACTTCGTTTTCAAGGGTAAGACTTTGAATAACCGCTGGCTCAGACTTGTTGCTGAAAGCGAGATCAGAAGAATCGGTCAGATCTCGATCATCTTCTGTTCCGACAATTATATATTGGATGTAAACCAGAAATATCTTCAGCACGATTACTTCACCGATATCATAACTTTTGATTACTGCGAAGGTGACAGACTTTCCGGTGATCTCTTCATCAGTGTAGACAGTGTCAGGGAGAATGCTTCCGAGTATGGAACTGAATTCAAGGAGGAACTGAACCGAGTAATTGTTCATGGAATCCTTCATCTCATCGGATACGATGATCATTGTGATGAAGATATAAAGGAGATGAGAGCTAAGGAAAATTATTATCTTTCATTGAGAGAGTTGATGTAGTATGCAGGGTAGTTATGATATTATAGTTGTCGGAGGAGGACATGCAGGTTGCGAGGCCGCTATGGCGGCTGCAAGGATGGGTTCATCTGTACTTCTCATATCAATGGATATGAACAAATTTGCCCAGATGTCATGTAATCCTGCTATTGGAGGAATAGCTAAAGGTCAGATAGTCAGGGAGATAGATGCTCTTGGAGGTTATACCGGAATCATTACTGATGCATCAACACTTCAGTTCAGGATGCTCAACAGGTCCAAGGGTCCGGCCATGTGGAGTCCTCGTGCACAGTGTGATAAAATACAATTTTCTCTATACTGGCGAAAAACACTCGAAAGTGCCTGTAAATTAGACATTTACCAAGATACAGTGACCTCTTTTCTTTTCTCTGGTTCAAAAATCACGGGGGTTTGTACGACTACGGGCGCAAAATTCAATTCTCAGGCAGTTATCCTGACTGCCGGAACCTTCCTTGATGGAAGGATGTTCATAGGAAGGACAACTTTTGACGGTGGACGAATAGGAGAACTTTCATCTTATGGTCTGACAGGTCAGCTCGTTGATATGGGAATTGCTACAGCAAGAATGAAGACAGGTACTCCGCCTCGAATTGATATTTCTTCTGTCGATACATCAAAGATGATTCATCAATGGGGAGATGAAGCGCCGGATAAGTTCTCTTATCTGCCTTATCTTTCTTCAGCCCAGAACGGAACTCCTCAGCTTCCTTGTTTTGTCGTTCACACCAATGAAAAGGTTCATGATATTCTCAGAAGCGGTTTTTCTGATTCACCACTTTTCTCTGGTCTCATCACTGGTATCGGACCACGTTACTGTCCGAGCATCGAGGATAAGTTAAGAACCTTTGCCGGTAAGACAGAACACCAGCTTTTCCTCGAACCTGAGGGTAGGGGAACTAATGAGTATTACCTCCAGGGATTTTCATCTTCGCTCCCATTGGATGTTCAGATGGATGCCCTTCATGCAATCGAGGGTCTTGAAAATGCTAAGGTATACAGGCCGGCATATGCAGTGGAATATGACTATTTCGACCCTACTCAGCTAAAGCCTACCCTCGAACTTAAGACTATAGAGAATCTTTATTTTGCCGGCCAGATAAATGGTACTACGGGATATGAAGAGGCGGCAGCCCAGGGTCTGATTGCCGGAATGAATGCACATCTTAAGATTGCCGGAAAGGATCCGTTCATACTTAAGCGTGATCAGGCATATATAGGTGTTCTTATCGATGATCTTATTACCAAAGGTGTAGATGAGCCATATAGAATGTTTACATCCAGGGCAGAGTATAGAATTCTCTTGAGACAGGATAATGCAGACCTGCGACTTACTCCTGCTTCGTATGAAGTCGGCCTTGCTGATAAGTTCAGATATGATTACACTATGAGGAAATATGATTCCGTTGAACGATTCAATCAGTTTTTTGCTGATGCCTCAATCAGGCCGGAGAATGTGAATGATTACCTTTCTGAATGTGGTTCAGCTGAGATTACAAACAGAAAGCGAATAGCAGATCTTATATCTCGACCTCAGACAGATATTCATAATTTGTTTAAAAAAGTTCCACGTGGAACATTTTCTAAATTTAACATTGATACTGATGTTGAATTTGCCTCTCCTTTGTCAGATGTTGTTGCAGGTTCTGTCAAATATTCGGATCTGGTTAACTATCATTTGAACAGGAATAACGATGAAAGATTTTCTGATAAATATCAGTCTGACATATCTCTTAGAGATGCAGTAAATGTTCTTCAGTATAATACAGAGTATCCTGTTTCTCTACTTGATTCAGATGTCATGAACGCTACTGTTGATTCCAATTATAAGAGGGAAGTCCTGGATTCTTCAGAAATTTCCATCAAATATAAGGGATATATCCAGCGTGAGCAGCAGATGGCCGATAAGATCATGAGGCTCGAAAATCTTATTATTCCAGAGGGATTTGACTTCGATAGAGTGGAGAGTCTTTCTATAGAGTGCAGACAGAAACTTAAAAAATATTCCCCGAGGACTATAGCTCAGGCCTCGAGGATTTCCGGTGTTTCACCGGCAGATATATCTGTTCTTCTTGTTTATTTCGGTAGATAAGCCGCTCGTTACAATTTCTTCAAAGCGAGTTTTATAATATCTTCAAGGCTGGCATCCGGCTTCTCCTTAAGGACAGCGGATACAGCCTTGTTTACGTTTGCCTTGGTGAATCCAAGCATTACAAGAGCTGTTATGGCTTCTTCTGTTGCAGCGTTTGAACCAGATGAGAATAATGATGTATTCTCGGCTCCTGCACCTTTGACCACCTTGTCCTTAAGTTCAAGAATGAGTCTCTGGGCGCTCTTAAGTCCGATGCCTTTTATACTTTTGATCTTGTTTATATCTTCTGCGATGATTGCATTCCTGATCTCGTCTGATGTAAGTGATGAGAGCATCATTCTGGCAGTAGAAGCTCCAATTCCGGACACTCCGATAAGAAGCCTGAAAAGTTCACGTTCGTCTTTTCCTGAAAATCCGTAGTAGAGTTCTTCGTCTTCTCTGAGGTAGTGATGGATATATACTTTTACATCATCTTTTCCGTTCAGTCCTTCATAAGTCTGTAGCGAAATGAGAGTTCTGTAGCCGATTCCGCAGCACTCTACAATTGCTTCCGTAGGTGTCAGTTCCACCAGTTTTCCCTTGATATAGTCTATCATTTCTTTTCTATCTTGATCTTATTGCAAAATTATGATAAAATCCTGTCAAAAGAAAGATTAGTTTTGTTAAATTTGCAGGTTTATTGCCGTAGACTGCATTATGAATATTTTACAGGAAATAAGAGATATGTTTCCAGCACTTTCGAGGAAGGTGTATGGTAAGGATCTCGTGTATCTTGATAATGCAGCTACCAGTCAAAGGCCACAGGCTGTGATTGATCTGTGGAATGAAATCACTGCTCGTTCGAATGCGAATATACATAGGGCTGTGCACAGGCTTGCCGATGAGGCTACACAGGCTTATGAAGGAGCACGTGATGCTGTCAGGCAGTTCATTAATGCTGAGTTCCGTGAGGAAGTAATAATGACCTCCGGCACTACTGCTTCAATAAATCTGGTTGCGTTCTCTTTCGGAGAGGCTTTCGTGTCAGAAGGGGATGAGGTGGTGGTTTCTGCAGTTGAACATCATTCCAATATTGTTCCTTGGCAGCTGATGTGTGAGAGAAAGGGTGCAGTCCTCAAGGTTCTGCCTGTTGATGATGATGGACATCTTATGGTTGAAAAGCTTTCCGGCCTGTTGACCGATAGGACTAAAATTGTGGCTATCTCTCACATTTCCAATGTGTTAGGTATTATAAATCCTGTGAAGGAGATCATAAACATCTGTCATTCAAAAGGTGTTCCTGTTCTCGTTGATGGTGCTCAGGGAATAGTTCATTGCAAAGTGGATGTGCAGGATCTTGATTGTGATTTTTATGCTTTCTCAGGTCATAAGCTTTATGCTGCAACAGGTACAGGTGTACTTTACGGCAAGAAGAAATGGCTGGAAGCCATGCCTCCTTATATGGGTGGCGGAGAGATGGTAGGTACCGTTACTTTTGAGAAGACCACCTATGCTCCTCTTCCAATGAAGTTTGAGGCCGGTACTCAGAATTTTGCTTCAACGGCGACGTTGAAACCTGCTATTAATATAGCTAATGAATTGATAAACAAAGAGTTAATATATAATATCGATTCTATAAGAGATTATCTGCTTGACTTTTTTCATAAAGATGAGAGAATCAGTCTTTATGGTGTTCCTCGTGGAACAAATGACGAGAAGATACCTCTTTTCTCATTCTCTGTAAAAGGTGTGCATCATGAAGATCTGGCTTTGATTCTGGATAAGATGGGTGTTGCTGTCAGATCAGGACAGATGTGTGCGGAGCCTTTGATGGACAGGTTTGGTGTCACCGGTATGCTTAGGGTTTCTTTTGCTCCGTACAACACTATGGAGGAGGCTGAATATTTTGTTAAATGCCTGAATAGGGCTATTGAAATGTTGGTATAGATTCCCGATCAGGTCGGGAATGACGTCATTGCCGGCTTGACCGGCAATCTAAAAATATGAAAATGAATTTAATAGAAGCGGAAAATGCCATTGTCGAGGAGTTCTCGATGTATGAAGAATGGCTTGATAAATATGAGTATCTGATCGAACTTGGCAAGTCTCTGAAGGATTATCCTGAAGAGGCAAAGACTGATGATAAACTCATCAAGGGCTGTCAGTCGAGGGTTTGGCTGGATCATAAGGTTGAAGATGGAAAGATAATTTTCAATGCAGACAGCGATGCAATCATCACCAAGGGAATCATTTCTTTGTTGATCGGTCTGTATTCGGGAAGAACTGCTGAGGAGATTCTTTCTTCGGATTTTTCAGTAGTAGAGAAGATTGGGCTTAAGGAAAACCTCTCTCCTACAAGGGCCAATGGTCTGGTGTCGATGATTGCGAAGATAAGGGAGGTCGCCGATTCAATCAGGTAGATAATGGGACTTAAAGATTGGATAAAAAGAAAATCTGCTGAAGTTGCAGAAGAGGATAAGGAAAGAAAGATGAGACTTGAAAGGGATATAATAATGGCTCTCAGGCAGGTTTATGACCCTGAGATTCCTGTGAATGTCTATGATCTGGGACTTATATACGAGATAAAGGTGGATGATGACCACAACGTGTATATCCAGATGACATTGACTGCACCAAACTGTCCTATGGCAGATTATGTCGTGGGGCAGGTAAAGTCGGCGGTTGAGGATGTTCCGGGCGTTGTGAGTGTGAATATTGATCTTGTTTTTGAGCCTGTATGGGACCGAAGCAGGATGAGTGAGGAGGCGCTTGTCGAACTTGGTCTGGACGATTGAAGAGCTGAGGACTCTCTGCCGATGCAGACAGTCCATGATGGTATGGTAAAGGTAGAATTATATCTTTCTTTAGGCTCAAACATGGGTGATAAGGCAGGAAATATAGAGAAAGCCTTATCTTTGCTGAATATTGAACTTAAAACGCCGTATAAGGCTGTTTCTTCGTTGCTGGAGACGGAACCTTGGGGTTTCGAGTCGCAGGAGAAGTTTCTGAATGCTGCAGTTCTGTATGAACTGGAACTGCCCGAGGGCTATAATCCGGAGGCGCAGGGGCTGATGATCCTTGAGATATGCAAGGATATAGAGAGAAGGCTAGGCAGAAAAGGGGAGCCGCAGTATGATGAGAGAGGGGAGCGGATATATGCAGACCGTCCGGTGGATATAGATATTCTGCTTTTCGGAGACAACAGGATTGACTGTCCGGAGCTTACGGTGCCGCATAAGCTTATGTATGAGAGGGATTTTGTTATGATTCCGTTGAGGGAGATTTCTCGTCAAGCTCGAAATGACAAGAACAGCTCGAAATGACAAGAACAGCTTGAAATGATAGGAAATAATGATTAAAACTATAATAAAATTATGACACAGGAAGAACTTTTTAAAATTCTCGTAGCTCACTGCAAGGAGTATGGTTTCATTTTCCCATCAAGTGAGATTTACGATGGTCTCGGTGCCGTTTATGATTATGGCCAGCTCGGTTCAGAGCTCAAGAACAACATCAAGAGATATTGGTGGGAGGCTATGACAAGACTTCACGAGAATATCGTAGGTATTGATTCAGCTATCTTTATGCATCCTAAGATCTGGGAGGCTTCAGGCCATGTAGGTGCCTTCAATGATCCTCTTATCGACAACAAGGATTCCAAGAAGAGATATCGTGCAGACGTTCTCATCGAGGATTATATCGGTAAGCTCGAGGATAAGATTGCAAAGGACGTAGAGAAGGGTAAGAAGAAGTTCGGAGAGTCTTTCGACGAGCAGCAGTTCCTTGCCACTAATCCTAATGTTCTCCGTAATCAGGCAAAGATCGATGAGGTAAAGAAGAGAATGGCTGATGCTCTCAATGCAAATGATCTTGCTGAACTCCGTCAGATTATCCTTGACTGTGAGATTGCATGTCCTATTTCAGGAACAAAGAACTGGACAGACGTTCGTCAGTTCAACCTTATGTTCTCTACTCAGCTTGGTAGCGTTTCAGGTGAGTCAAACATCATCTATCTCCGTCCTGAGACTGCTCAGGGTATCTTCGTGAACTACCTCAACGTTCAGAAGACTGGCCGTATGAAGATTCCTTTCGGTATCGCACAGATCGGTAAGGCATTCAGAAATGAGATTGTTGCCCGTCAGTTCATCTTCCGTATGAGGGAATTCGAGCAGATGGAGATGCAGTTCTTCATCAAGCCTGGTACAGAGCTTGACTGGTTCGCAAAATGGAAGGAGAACCGTATGGCTTGGCACAAGGCCCTTGGAATGGGTGATGAGAATTACCGTTTCCATGATCACGACAAGCTTGCACACTATGCAAATGCTGCTACAGACATTGAGTTCCGCTTCCCATTCGGATTCAAGGAGCTTGAGGGTATCCACTCACGTACAGACTTCGACCTTGGAAACCATCAGAAGTTCTCTGGAAAGAAGATCCAGTATTTCGATCCTGAGGTAGGAGAGAACTATGTTCCATATGTAGTTGAGACGTCAATCGGTGTTGACCGTATGTTCCTCGCGGTTCTTTCTCATTCATACAAGGAAGAGCAGCTTGAGAATGGCGAAACACGTGTTGTTCTCGGTATTCCTGCACCACTTGCACCAGTTAAGGTTGCCGTACTTCCTCTCATTAAGAAGGATGGTCTTCCAGAGCTCGCAAGAGAGATCATGGATGATCTTAAGTACGATTTCAACTGTCAGTACGATGAGAAGGACTCAATCGGTAAGAGATATCGTCGTCAGGATGCGATCGGAACACCGTTCTGCGTGACAATCGACCATGATTCACTCAATGACAGATGCGTTACTGTCCGTCATCGTGATACTATGGAGCAGCAGCGTGTCAAGATTGAGGATCTCCACTCAATCATCAGCAAAGAGGTTAACCTCAGCAATATCCTTAAGAAACTTAAATAATAAACACTATGAAAAGAATTCTTGCAATCGTTCTTGTTGCAACAGCATTTCTTGCAACAGAAAACACAGCTGACGCACAGTTCCTCAAGAACCTTCTCAACAAGGTAAAGGGAACAACAGAGACTACCGCAACAGAAGCTTCAGCAACCACTGCTGCTGAGACAGCTTCAACGGCTACAGTGGACGGAAAGGCTGCAGGTGTTGCTCTTCGCGCGCTTTTCACTCAGTATAAGGCTGACGGCAAGTTCGATATGGGTAATCTCAACAACCTTTTGAACCTTACTTCACTTGCAAACAACATCCAGGGTCTTAAGGGTCAGACAAACAAGGGAGCATTCTACAAGGATTTCGCTTCAGGACTCGTAATGGGTTCAAATAATCTTGTGACAGAGCAGAACACCACTTCTGTAATGGACGGACTTACAAACCTTGTGAATAATGTTGACCTTTCAGGTCTTACTCAGAAGGCTGAGGAGACTCAGGCTACGGTTGCCGAGAAGGTTGCTTCTGCAACAACCAAGGCAAATACAGCTGTTACAAACGCTACAGAAATAGCATCAGCAGTGACCAATATCCTTAACATCTTCAAGAAGTAAAGGAATAAGGTCAATATAGAAAAAGCGAGGTGTGGAAAAAATTCCACACCTCGCTTTCGTATTATATTTTCAGGAAAACCTTCTTTTTATAAAGGAAGTACATTGCCAGCCAGCAGACACAAAGGAATCCGGCCTGATATGTTACTTTTGCCCAGGCTTCAGGCATAAGTTCCATAAGTCCTCCAAGGAAGAAGTTGACTGTGCTTCCGACATTTACTATTCGAGGAAGCAGATAGATTGTGATGGAGTTAAGTCCTACCACCTGAAGGCAAACTGACCATTTCTGCCATCCTTTCACATCGATGATATAGTAGAACAAAGCCATCATTGCGAGGCTGTATGAGCCTACTACAAGAACGAATGAGCTGCTCCACAGCATCTTGTTGATAGGGAAGACAAGACTCCAGAGAACTCCTATGCCAAGAAGGCCAAGGGCTGCAAGTCCCATGTATCCTGCTTTCTTTGTTCCATTGATGCGGGAATCCGGGATGCGGATGAATTCACCGGTAAACATACCCAATAATGCTGTGACAACGGCAGGAAGGGCGCTTAAAAGACCTTCCGGATCGAAACGTCCTCCATCGTAGATAAGTCTTCCAGGAGTTACCATTCTGTCCACCCATCCGACAATTGTGCCCTGCATTGTAAGAGGATCTCCACCTGGTACATCCGGAGCCGGGATATATCCCACTACGAGCCAATATCCGATAAGTATGATAGCAGATATTACGGCTCTTGCAGCTGGCTTGAAATTGATGAACAGGATAGCTGCAACACCCCAGGCAAATCCGATTCTGCCAAGTACGCTGCATATGCGAATGTTCTCGAAATCAAGTTTGAAGAGGCCGTTGTAGACTACACCGAGGAAGATGAGGATGAGCGTTCTCTTAATGATCTTCCAGTAGATACTTTTTCTTGACAAGCCGTTTGCCTGCTGCTTGGCATACGAAAATGGGAACGATACGCCTGCGATGAAGAGAAAGAGAGGGAAAATAGTGTCGTGGTGCGCAAGTCCGTCCCATTTTACGTGTTTCATTGTCTCATGGAGCCAGCATTCGCTTCCGTTAGGAAAAAGCTTGCAGATTGCCATTATCAGGCCTGCAAGGCCGGATATGAAGAGCATGTCGAAGCCTCTGAGGGCGTCGAGGGACATAAGTCTTTTATTGTTTTCCATAGTGTTAGGATTAGTCGTTTTTCCAACCTTGAGCCTTGATCGGCAGTTCCAGTCCGTCAGGGGTAACCAGTGCTGCTCCCACTTCCGGTTTTGCAAGATGACCGATCACGTCGAATGTCTGGAAGTCGTGACGGAACTTGTCGTGCTTGCCTATAGGAATAGTGAACAGGAGCCTGTAGTCCTCGCCGCCGTTAAGTGCTGCAGACATCGGATCTATGTTAAGCTCCTTGCCGAGTTCGAATGTCTTGCCGGCGAAAGGCAGTTTGTCTACATATATCTTTGCTCCCAGTCCGCTGTCTCTGACAAGTCTCTTTACAGCATCTGCCAGACCTCTTGTCACAAGGTAGCCGTGTGAAGGGATGATCTCGGCCTCTTCCATCAGTTTGAGGACCTGAGGATTGATCTGTGGCTTCAGATAGGCTCCGATAAGGTTCTTGTATTCGTCAAGCTTAGGCTGGGCCTTGGCATCTCCACTCTTTTCAAAAGCCCTCTTTTCTCTTTCCAGCACCTGAAATCCAAGGAATGCTGCTCCGACATTGTCAGATATGCAGATCAGATCCATGGTCTTTGCTGCTGGTCTGCGCTTTGCCGTGAGCTGTGTCGTCTCTCCGTTGGATGAGACACTGATGCATAGACCGTTAGGTGATGGTGTAAGGTCAAGGCCGACCTTTCTGTAGCCGTGTTCCTGGGCTGCCGCCATTACTCCGTCCCATACTTCCTTAATCTGGGCGAAATCAAGTTTTGCAGAGATACCAATGCGTATTTCCATAGTCTTCGGCTGTGCAAAGGCTGCATAAAGCTCACCGGTGACAGCTGTGACGCATTTATATCCGAGATGCTTGAGCGGGAAGTATACAAGGTCGAAATCGATTCCTTCGATGAATGTACGTGAATGGGTAGTCACATAACCTTTTCCCGAAGTCTCGAAGACAATGTTTTCAAATGCTTTGTAAGGAGTTCCCTCATAGAGTCTTGCGATTGCCTCGACTCTTCCGAGGTCTGAGAAACGTTCTTCTGCCATAGTCAAAATTGTATTTATGCAAAAATACAAAGATATTGTTATATTTGTGTGCAAATAATCAGCATTTATGAGAAAGCTTACACTTATTATTGCTGCAGTGCTTTTGGCGCTGCCATTTACCGTTTCCGCACAGAAACAGACAAGAGATTATGATCTCAAGGTGATGTCATATAACATCAGAATGGGTGTTGCCAAGGATGGCACAAACTCATGGGAATACAGATACCCTGCGACTGCACTTATGCTTCAGGATCAGATGCCTGATGTTTTTGGCGTTCAGGAGGCATTCGAGTTCCAGATCCGTTTCATTGAGGATAATTTTGCAGATTATGACAGTGTGGGTGTAGGAAGAGACAACGGAAAATCAGAAGGTGAATTCATGTCGATTTTCTGGAACAAGAAGACAGTGAAGATGGTAAAATGGGGCACATTCTGGCTTTCTGAAACTCCCGAGAAGCCATCGAAGGGTTGGGATGCTGCCTGCAAGAGAACAGCTACCTGGGCTTTGATGAAGGACAAGAATACAGGCAAGATGTTCTATTTCGTGAACACACATCTTGACCATAAAGGAAAGGAAGCTAAGAGGAAGGGACTTGACCTTATAGTTTCAAGAATCGACGAGATCAATCCAAAGGGTTATCCTATGGTTCTTACAGGAGACTTCAACATGAAGCCTGACAATGTGGCTCTCGTGGGTCTTGAGGAGAGAATGCAGTCTGCACGCAAGATTGCCCCTAAGACAGACAATAATCCTACATTCAACGGCTGGGGCAAGGCAAAGTCTGACGTGGTGATCGACTATGTCTATGTGTCAGGATTCAGCGCATGCCCTGAATATCATACTGTCAACGAGAAATACGGACAGTGGAAATACATTTCTGACCACTATCCGGTTTATGCCAAGCTTATTTTTTAGCAATGCTGTACTTGATGTTCATGTTCTCGAGTTCTTCGATGAACTGAGCAGTCACAGCAACCTTGAACTTTCTTGACAGGAATTCGATATTCCACTTCTTTTCAGGAACATAGAGGAACATTGTGAGCGGAACGCTTCCTTTGTTCCTCTTTATCATTTTCACAAGGTTCTCGCGGAATTCCGGCGTAAGCATAGGTGTTGAGATCTGTATTGAGAATCCTTTTACAAAAGTATCTGTAGCGTTTCCAAGAAGCATTATGTTCTTGACCTTGAATGCGTAAGGTGATGCTTTTGGCGGTTCCTTGCTCTTTTCATCCTGCTTGACGAAATATTTCTCCTCTATCATTCCCTCGATGAGGATTGCAGTGTTTACCTGCATATATCCCATGAATGCTTCGTGATCCTTGCCGAACAATGCCAGTTCATAACTTCCGCTCTTGTCTTCAATCACAGTCTTTGACCAAGGGCGTCCGGTCTTTGTTGTCATTACCTGACAGCTTGTAACGAAGCCGGCGATGGTGGTCTTCTGCTTTGTCTTGCTTGCCTCGCACTCGCTGATGAGGTTCTCAAGTTCGCTGACCTGACAGGTGGTAAAGTTCTCCATCTCGAACTGGTATCTGTCCAGAGGGTGCGACGAAAGATACATTCCTACGAGTTCCTTTTCGAAATGAAGCTTCTCCAGAATGTCCTCCTCTCCCTGCATCATAGGAATTTCCGGGCGTTCAGGCTTCATTTCCTCGACTTCTCCGAAGAGCGAAATCGCGCTTTCCTCGCTGTCTTTCCTATAAAGTTCTCCGTATCGAATGAGGGTGTCAAGGAAAAGGTCTCCGTTTTTTGACGGCAGCATGAACTGCTTTCTGTTTATTCCGAAGCTGTCGAATGCTCCAGAATGAAGAAGCGATTCGAATGCCTTCCTGTTGACGACTCCCGACATTCTCTCTACGAAGTCGTAGATGTCTGTAAATGTTCCGTTTGTATCCCTTTCCGCAAGAATGGCACGCACGATATTGTCTCCGAATCCCTTGATTCCTCCAAGACCGAAGCGGATCTCACCGTTCTTATTCACGGTAAAACGTGCATCGGACTCATTTATATCAGGATTCAATACCTTGATTCCGTTCTTCTTGCAGTCATCCATGATCTTCTTGATCTCATCCATATTGGAGAGGTTCTTTGTCAGGTTGGCTGCCTGGAATTCGGCAGGGTAGTGTGCCTTGAGCCATCCTGTCTGGTAGCTCACCCATGCGTAGCATGTCGCGTGTGACTTATTGAAGGCATATGATGCGAACTTTTCCCAGTCTGCCCATATCTTCTCGAGCATGTCCTTAGGGTGTCCGTTCTTTGTTCCTCCTTCGATGAAGAGGCCCTTGAGGCTGTCCAGCACATCCTTGAGCTTCTTTCCCATGGCCTTACGCAGGGTATCTGCCTGACCTCTTGTGAAGTCGGCGAGCTTACGTGACAGGAGCATCACCTGCTCCTGATATACGGTGATTCCGTATGTGTCCTGTAGAGTTTCCTCCATTTCAGGAAGGTCATAAACGATCGGCTGTCGTCCCTGTTTTCTTTCAACGAAGTCAGGAATGTAGTCCATAGGGCCCGGACGGTAGAGAGCGTTCATTGCGATGAGGTCCTCGAATCGTGTAGGCTGGAGTTTGATGAGCCATTCCTTCATGCCGGGACTTTCAAACTGGAACACACTGGTTGTGTCTCCACGGCTGTAGAGTTCATATGTAAGCGGATCGCAAATGTCGATCTTTTCAATGTCAAACTCGATTCCGTGGCGCTTCTTGATGTTTGCCTGGCATTCCTTGATGATTGACAGGGTACGCAGACCCAGGAAGTCCATCTTGAGCATTCCCACCTCTTCAATATAGTGTCCGTCGTACTGAGAAACCCACACTTCTTCACCTGTGAGCTTGTCATTTGCCACGCATATAGGAATGTATTCAGTGAGGTTGCCTCGTCCGATGATCATCGCGCAGGCGTGGACTCCTGTCTGACGGATGCATCCCTCGAGCTTGCCGGCATATTTGAGCACGTCCTGAACTTCCGGAGCACCGTTTTCTATCTCGTCCTTGAGTTCTCCATACTTGAGGCAGTTTCCAAGCTTTGGCTTGAATTCCTTTGTCACCTTCTTTCCGTCTTCCACCACCGTTGCCTCAAACGGCTTGTCCGGAACCATCTTGGCGAGCCTGTTGGATTCAGGGATAGGGAGGTTGCTCACGCGCGCCACATCCTTGATGGCACTTTTTGCTGCCATCGTACCATATGTGATCACATGTGAAATATGGTCCTTTCCGTATTTTTCCTCGATATACTGGAATACCCTGTAACGTCCGTCGTCGTCGAAATCGATGTCGACATCGGGCATATTGATTCGGTCAGGGTTGAGGAATCGCTCGAAGAGGAGGTCGTATTTGATCGGGTCTATATTGGTGATCTTCAGACAGTATGCTACAGCTGATCCTGCTGCAGATCCACGGCCAGGACCTACCGAGATGCCTTCCTTTCGTGCTGCTGCGATGAAGTCCTGCACGATAAGGAAGTAGTCAGGGAATCCCATCTTGCAGATGGTCTTGAGCTCGAATTCGATTCGTTCTGCCTGTTCATCTGTCAGGGTGTCTCCGTATCTCCAGTGTGCGCCCTGATATGTAAGATGGCATAGGAATGCGACAGAGTTGCAGAATTCCTCTCCGCGTTCGTTTCCGTTCTTGTCGCAGCGTCCCTCGTCTATGATATGCTTGTATTTTTCAAGATAGGTGTCGATGTCAGCAAGGAATTCTTCCGGAAGGTCGAATTTCGGAAGAATAGGGTCCTTGTCCACCTTGTAGCTTTCTATCTTTTCAGCTACTTCCAGGGTGTTTGCAAGTGTTTCCGGGTGTTTGTAGAACAGGTCCAGCATTTCGTCCTCGCTCTTGAGGTATTCCTGCTGGGTGTAGCGCATTCTGTCCGGATCGTCAAGGTTAGCGTTGGTTGTAAGGCAGATCAGTCGGTCGTGTGCCGGTCCGTCTTCCTTCCTTGTGAAATGTACGTCGTTTGTCGCAACCACCTTTGTCCCAGTCTTGGCTGCCAGTTCGAAGATCCCTTCGTTTGCCACAAGCTGGTGTTCGTAGACTTCCTGTGACTGACCTGGAATCTCTGTCTTGTGAAGCTGGACCTCAAGGTAGAAGTCGTCTCCAAAGATGTTCTTATGCCATTCGATCGCCTTTTCCGCGGCTGCCATGTCTCCGGCTATGATGCTTCTGGGAACCTCTCCGGCAATACATGCAGAGCAGCATACAAGTCCTTCTGCATGCTGTTCAATGACTTCATGGCTTACTCTCGGCTTACCATAGTACAATCCCTCGATGTGTCCTGTCGAACATATCTTCATAAGGTTCTTGTAGCCGGTGTAATTCTTGGCGAGAAGTATGAGATGGTAGTAGCTTCTGTGATTGGTATCCTTGAGCTTGTGGTCATAGTGTCTTGTGACATATATCTCACATCCGATGATAGGCTTTACCTCAGGGAACTTCTTGGCCACCTTCAGGAATTCCTTGACACCGTACATGTTACCGTGATCGGTAATGGCAAGTGCGGGCATTCCAAGCTCCTTTGCCCTTTCAAAAAGGCTGCTTATGGATGCCTGACCGTCAAGAATCGAATACTGTGTGTGTACGTGAAGATGGACAAATGACATAGCTGAAATTTTAAGGTAGGCAAAGATATATAATCTTGACCTACCTTTCAAAAATATTAGCTATTCTATCTGTAACTAATTGTCACACAGAAAGAAAAGTTTTCAACATAATTATTTTTTCAATATAATCTCTCCGAAGAATTCAGGGCAGTGGAAATTCGGTTTTTCAAGGGATATAGGTGACCAGCTTAAGTAGTGTGGTTGTCTGCAGTTATCCCCGCATTTATAAAAGTTTGCGTTGAGGCTTTCCGGAGCCTTGCCAAGTCCGAGTATGGAGAAAGGAATTATCTTCAGAAGCGACCATTCCTGATTCTGGAGATCTGTCTTCTGATGCGGAAGAGAGCTCCAGCACCTTATTTCGCTCAGTCGGCGTTCATCGAAAAGTTCAAAATCTGTGCGCGAGAGTCTGTGTGCCGCCAACTTTGTCGCGATACAGTTTACTTCTATATTGTAGTATCCTTCTCCGACAGGATCTTTGATGAAGGTCTCTACACAACTATCTTCCCACACCGGGCCGTTGTTCTCGAGTGTATTGCCCAGTATATGTTCTTCTGTCACTCTGAACAGTATTACGAGTGCCTTGTCGGAATATGCGATATTAATCTGCACATCTGGAGCATATGGGTATTCATTCCAATTTATGCAGGATACTTTATGTGTCTCTGTTTGATTAATCAGCGCCTCCTTGATATCGCTTTCAGTCATCTTATCGACATCTGCGATGAATTTAACATCAATGCTTTTCATATTTATTGTCTTTATCTGACAAAGATAACAAAAAAGGGATGACCAGATGGCCATCCCTTAATGATATATTTAAGTAAGATTACTTCTGCTCTTTCTTTGCAGCAACCTTCTTTGTTACATCGTACATGATAGGGGTTGCGATGAAGATTGAAGCGTAGGTACCGATGATGATACCGAGGATCAATGCAACAGCGAGACCTCTGATCACCTCTCCACCGAAGATTGCGATAGCAAGCATAGTGATGAGGGTTGTGAGTGATGTATTCATAGTACGTGAGAGTGTGCTGTTGAGAGCTGAGTTCACGTTCTGTCTGAAGTCTGCCTTTGGATGGAGCTCCTTGTACTCACGGATACGGTCGAAGATAACCACTGTATCGTTGATTGCGTAACCGATGATTGTAAGGATTGCAGCGATGAATGTCTGGTCGATATCAAGGCTGAAAGGAAGGATTCCTGAGAAGAGTGAGAAGAAGCCGATCACGATAAGTGCTGTGTGAGCAAGACCGGTTACACCACCAAGACCCCATGTCCAACCGTTGAAACGAACTGCGATATAAGCGAAGATCACAAAGAGAGCGATGATCACAGCGATGATAGCGTTTCTTGTGATGTCGTTTGCGATTGTAGGTCCAACCTTGTCAGAGCTGATGATACCGTTAGGGTTGTCAAGTGTTGAAGTGAACTCTGCGAATGAAAGCTCTGTTGCGAAGAAGCCCTTGAGTGCATTGTAAAGCTTAGCCTCAACCTCTGCATCAGCCTCAGTAGACTCATTCTCAACGAGATACTGTGTAGTCACCTTCATCTGGCTCTCGCCACCGAACTGCTTAACCTCAACTGCTCCATCAAACTCGGCGATAGCAGCCTCACGAACAGCCTCTGCTGAAACAGTCTGGTCGAATCTTACAACATAAGTACGGCCACCGGTGAAGTCAACACCATATGTAAAGCCCTTAGTGAAGATTGATACAAGAGAGATAAGGATGAGAGCTCCTGAAACGATGTAAGCGATCTTCTTCTTGCCGATGAAGTCTACCTTTGTATTCTGGAGGAAGTTTCTTGTTAACTTGTTGTCGAATGTGATGTTCTTACCCTTAGCCACTCTGTCATCGAAGATGATTCTTGTGATGAATACTGATGTGAGGACAGATGTGATGATACCGATGATAAGGGTAGTTGCGAATCCCTGTACAGGGCCTGAGCCGAATGCAAAGAGAACAACACCTGTAAGGAATGTTGTGAACTGACCGTCGATGATTGCTGAATAAGCATTCTTGTAACCGTCAACGATAGCCTTGCTGAGTCCCTTGCCGGCGCGAAGCTCTTCCTTGATACGCTCATAGATGATCACGTTCGCATCCACTGCCATGCCGAGGGTCAATACGAGACCGGCGATACCAGGGAGTGTGAGGACTGCTCCGAATGAAACGAGTGTTCCGAAGAGGAAGAGTACGTTCACGAGGAGAGCGATGTCAGCTACGAGACCTGCACCCTGGTAGAAGAATACCATATAAAGGAGTACGAGGAGGAATGCGATCACGAATGAAATGAGACCTGCATTGATTGACTCTGCTCCGAGTGATGGTCCAACAACCTGCTCCTGGATGATTGTTGCAGGTGCAGGGAGCTTACCTGACTTAAGAACGTTTGCAAGGTCTTCTGCCTCCTCAAGAGTGAAGTTACCTGAGATCTCTGAGCTACCGCCTGTAATCTCTGTATTCACTGTAGGGTAAGAGTAAACCATGCCGTCGAGAACGATGGCAACCTGCTTGCCGATATTGTCCTTTGTAAGTCTAGCCCATACGTTTGCACCCTCTGCATTCATTGACATTGATACAGATGGGTTACCGCCTGTGTTGCCATATGATACGCGTGCGTCAGTGACTACACCACCATCGAGAGGTGCCTTGCCGTCACGAGAAGCAGCCTTGATGGCTACGAGCTCATAGATGTTCTCGTTGTTTGCGAATGCCTGTGAAGGCTTTACGCTCCACATTGCTCTGAACTCAGGAGGGAAGATGCCTCTTGCCTGAGCCATAGAGATGTATTTGTTGACCTGTGCGGTGTCAGCATAGCTTGCGTAACCGATGCATGCATATCCTCTTGCGCCTGATGGCTGGAGAACAGAGAAGATTGGGTTCTGCTTTCTGTAGGCAGCCTCATTTGCAGCCTCGTTCTCTGCCTGCTTGAGCTCTTCAGCAAGCACGTCCTCTGTTGCTGGAGTCTCCTCTACAACAACTTCCTCTGTGTCAGCAAGCATCTCAGCGAGAGTTGCGTTAGCCTCTGCGAGGTATGCCTCGATCTCAGCGTTGTCATATGTTGTCCAGAACTCGAGTGATGCTGTTCCCTGGAGGAGCTTTCTTACACGCTCAGGCTCCTTTACACCTGGGAGCTCGACGAGGATACGTCCGCTGTTTCCAAGCTTCTGGATGTTTGGCTGAGTCACACCGAAACGGTCGATACGGTTTCTGAGGACGTTGAATGAGTTTGATACTGCACTTTCAGCCTCAGCGCGGATAACCTCGATTACCTGCTCGTCAGTAGACTCCGGGCCGATCTTGTCGCGGAGCTCGAAAGTTCCGAAGATCTGAGCAAGCGGCATTCCGTTGGAAGTCTCCTGCCAAGCCTCTGCGAAGAGGGTGATGAAGTCCTGGCGTGAGTTCACGCTGCGCTCCTGTGCAAGGTTGAGGGCCTGTGCGAACTCAGGAGCTGCGTTGTTGCCGCCGAGAGCTCTCACGAGATCCTTGAGCTGAACCTGAAGCATCACGTTCATACCACCCTTAAGGTCGAGACCGAGGTTGATTGCCTTGGACTTCACATCCTTGAATGTGTATCCGAAATAGATCTTCTCTGATGAGATAGAATCAATGTACCATCTGTTCTCGTCCTTTTTGATGGAATCGAGATAGAAGGCCTTGTCAGCCTCAGCCACTTTACTGAACTCTGCTGACTCCATTGCAGCGATTGCCTTGTTCTCAGCATACTTCTCTGCCTTGTTCTCCTGAATCTGTGTCACGAGAGTGAAGGAGAGCTGCCAGAGAGACGCGAGCAGAAGCAGGATTGCCACAAATCTGATTGCACCTTTACTTTGCATAATAATTTATTGTTTTAATGATATTTGTTTCAGGTTTTGGATGCCTCAACTTTGTTGCATGACATACCGACCGCAAAATAGGGCACAAATTTACGATTTTTTTCCAATAAATAAAGAAACGGATGTGTTTTATCGCCTCTTTCGGTTGTTTTTATTAGAAATGTCAAAACAGTTTGTTATTTTTGTAGGCTTTATAATGGTTTTTGACATGTTTGGAAGGGGTAATTGCTTCATATATCTGGTCTCGGCTCTTTTTCTTCTCGGCTTTCCGTTGTCTTCGGCGGCCCAGAGCGGCATGCGTAGTCAGGAATCGTCCAGACTGATGCAGGTCGGAGATTCTCTGCGTATGGCATATCGTTTTCAAGAGTCTCTTGATGCATATGAAGATGCCCTGGAGGCGATTCCGGACTCGCTGTCTCTTCCGGCAGATTCACTTCTGAAACTCGAACTTCATGACAAGGTGCTCATGTCGGAGAACGGCAGGAGTATGACCGGCTTCGTTGATGTGCCTGCCGTATTGACGCGCAGAAGATTTTCCATAGAGGATTTCTTCCTGTACTATCCTTTGCAGGACAGTTGCTGGAGGGCGACACCGAACCAGCTGGATTCCGCTTCAGGACATCCTTATGCGAAAGCGATGTTCGTAAAGAACACCGACAGGACGGTGTTCTGGTCCGCGGAAGATGAGGCAGGAGCCAGAAATATATATGAGTCGTCGTTGCGTGACAGCCTGTGGTCCCTTCCTGCACTGTTGAATGAACAGATGACCTCGGCTTCAGATGAGATATACCCGATGCTTTCTCCTGACGGAAAGTCGCTTTTCTTTTCTTCGAAAGGGCTCTATGGCGTGGGAGGATATGATATTTATGTTTCACATTGGAACGAGGATGTCAATGACTGGGATGCTCCGGTGAATATGGGATTTCCTTATTCCTCTCCTGCGGATGACTTTCTGTATATAGACACGGAAGACGGCAGATATTCAATTTTTGCTTCCAACAGAGGGTGTGCTTCGGACAGTGTCTGGGTGTATGTCCTGGAGTTTGACAATATTCCTGTCAGAAGGGAGGTGGAAGATCCGTCTGAACTTATGGAACTGGCTGAACTTAAACCGGTTTCGTTGGAAAGAGGATCGGATCAGGCCAGTGTGTCCGAAGTCTTGAAAGACGACGAGACAAGAAAATATGTGAGCCAGATGAGGATCGTCAAGGCTCTTCAGGATTCGGTGGCAGCGGGATTTGCACTCGTGGCGGAAGGAAAGGAGGCATCCTCGCTTGAGCGTCTTCGTGGCGAACTTGCAGAGGCTCAGGGCCGTTTGCAGCAGCTCGAGATGGAACTTCTGATGAAGGGTGTGGTAGTGGATCCGGAAAAGATCATGGATCATACCGCTTCTGATCCGGAGATTCAGGACCATGGATTCAGATTTGAGAAGAGGTCTTTGGGCAAGGATCTCAATCTTCGGATGGAGGTGCCGGAAGTGAAGTTTGACTATTCGTTCAAGGTGCTGGAACAGGCTCAGTTTGCTGAGGACCAGACGATTCCGAAAGGAATAGTGTATCAGATCCAGATGTTTGCAACAAAGAGGAAGGCTTCCATGAAATCTCTGAAGGGACTGAGTCCTGTATATGAGGCACCGGGTGCGAACGGACATATCGTATATCGTGTGGGACTTTTCCGCACATACTCTGATGTTCTGGCCAACCTCAACACGGTGAAGAAGCTTGGATTCCGCAGTGCCTTCATAGTAGCATTTGTTGACGGGAAATCGGTGACTGT
>JBGUTV010000023.1:0-26879 GCA_045133255.1 Candidatus Cryptobacteroides sp. | reverse complement strand
GGAGATATCAAAAAAATGCGTACCTTTGCATCCGCGTTCGAGAAAAACGCATAAGACTGAACAATTGGTGCGGTAGTTCAGCTGGTTAGAATACCGGCCTGTCACGCCGGGGGTCGCGGGTTCGAGTCCCGTCCGCACCGCCAAAGGGAGCATAGCTCAGTTGGTTTAGAGCATCTGCCTTACAAGCAGAGGGTCGGGGGTTCGACTCCCTCTGCTCCCACTAAAAAGCCTTGGATTTTTCCAAGGCTTTTTTCATTTTTGCACTGACAAAACACTATAGCAATGATCAGATTCGGATTCATCGGCACAGGAAGAATAAGCGACTGGGTATTCAAGGGAGCATCAGAAGACTCACGCATCAAAGTAACCGCAATATGTTCAAGGACTAAGGAGGCTGCTAAAGCATTCATAGAACGCCATCCGGAGATAACAGGAGCAAGAATATACACATCTGTTGAAGAACTCGCCAACGACCCTGACATCGACGCAGTATACATCGGCACTCCAAACCAGACTCATCACGCCTATGCCATCACTGCTCTGAATGCGGGCAAGCATGTACTATGCGAAAAGCCTTTTTCCGTTACCGGAGATGAGGCACGCGAAATGGCAGCCGCAGCAAGAGCCAACGGAAAGCTCCTCATGGAAGCCATGATATCCACATTCAACCCGAATTTCCGAGCATTCGCAGAACATGCGAAGGATGCCGCACCGTTGAGGCAGTACCACTCAAGCTACTGCCAGTACTCATCCAGATACGAAGATCTGAGGAACGGAATCATAGCCAGCTGTTTCCAGCCGAAGACTTCAGGAGCTCTTCGAGATATCGGAATATATGCCTTGTACCCATTGGTTTCACTGTTCGGAAGACCCGAGAAGACATCCGCAAACCTTACCATATTCCAGACTCAGGAAGGGCCGACAGACATACACGGCACCTTGATTCTGAATTACGGCCAGATGCAGGCATCGATCACATACTCAAAAGTATGCGACAGCCTGACAGGCACTGAGATTTCCGGAGAGAACGGCAATCTGATAATGGACGACGCACGCATTGCACGTAAAGTAGAATTCGCACCGCATAACCCACCTTCTTCAGGCCAGGGACCGAAACCAGTCAGAACAGTCATCTCGGAAGGAATCGATCACAACGAATATTACTACGAATTCAAGGAATTTGTCGACCTCATCGAAGCCGGCGAGACAGAATCAAAAATAAACAGCCTTGAAACGTCCATCATAACAATGGACATCATAGATGAAGCACTGAGACAAAACGGACTGGAATAGGGCTACCTGGAAAGCATGGCCACAGCCTCCGACACCACGTAGGTACTGCCTCCTATATAAACGAGTGGTCCGACAGACTCCGACCCCAAGCAGTCTCCCGCTATGCTCAATGCAAGCCTGACTGCTTCCCCGACATCCTCAAGGCAATATGTTTCAGACGGACAGCATCCCTTTGAAGCACACACGGCAAGATATTTTTCACGCACGGCCTCAGCAGGCATGGCACGTTTTCCCTGAGCCCTGGTGAAGATATATACTGCATTTTCCGGGAAGAGGCTCACAGCAGCATCCACATCCTTATCCGCAACCGAGCCGTAGACGATTATCAGTTTCGAAACCTCACCGGAGTCCTGCATCTGCCTGAGCTGGGCAAAATTATATTTCAAGCCATGCTCATTATGTCCGATGTCGCATATCACGCGAGGCTCAGCAAGAATCTGCTCCCAGCGTCCGCGGAACCCTGTCCTTTCTGCAGTATGCACTATGGCATCACGTATAGACCTGCAGCAGTTTTCCATGGAAATTGCACTTGGTCCCCCAGAATCAGCAGGGACCTCGGGCATTTTTGCCTCCGAAGTGCGCGCAGTCACTCCCAGAACACCCAGAGCTGACAGAACTGTGCGAAGATTCTTACTCTGGTACGAGCCTCGAAGATCCATGTCAGCCAATATTTCCTCATGCTCATCCCAAAGAGGAGGAATCACCTTGTCTGCAAATGTCAGCAGAGACATTATTGCAGTACGGCTACCCATGAACTCCGGTTCCGGAAGATTTGTATAGAGGACCTTACGCTCGAAGACAGAATCTGTCTCAGGATGACTCTCCCCCACCACTACAGGAACACAAGGCTTGATGATGCCGGCCTTTTCAAAAGCTATTTCAGAGAGAGTATCACCTAACAGGTCACAATGGTCAAGACCGATATTCGTAATGACACTAAGAACAGGATTCACGATATTGGTACTGTCAAGACGTCCTCCCAAGCCCGTTTCCAGAACGACATAATCCACTTTCTGCCCTGCAAACCAGTCGAGAGCCATAGCTGTGGTGATCTCAAAAAACGACATATCCAGATGATCGAAAGTATCATTCCATTTCTGAATGAAATCCCAGACATCCTGCTTAGGTATCAGAGCAGTTCCATCACACCCCACAACCCTGATGCGCTCACGGAAATCAAGGATGTGCGGAGAAGTATAGAGCCCGACCTTGAGACCTTGTGCAGCAAGAACGGAAGCCAGCATATTTGATACAGAACCCTTTCCGTTAGTCCCGGCAACGTGGATTACCTTATAATTCCTATGCGGATGTCCCAGCAGCTGATCAATGAATTCCATATTGCCGATTCCCGGTTTATAGGCTCCTGCTCCGACCTTCTGGAATGATGGAAAACGCTGAAATAAAGCATTCAGCATCTGAGAATATCTGTCTTCTGAAAAATGTTCTGCCATAGAGTTCTTTGAATTGACTGCAAAATTATGTAATTTTACAGACTTTAAGTAATCATGGACATTCTTTTATGAAGGAAAAGGAATCAGCTTTATACTCTCACTACATCATTGACGGAGTCATCTGCGAGGCAACTCCGGCTGAACTTCTGGATGAATGTATGGAATTCCCGGAACTTGACACCAACGAGTACTCAAGTTTTGACGACATTGTCGACGAGTCGACAGAACCTCCGCTGGGAGTCATCACATATGATTACGACAAACTCCAGGAATACATAAAGGCAACAGTAGAAGCGACACATAGCGAACGCCCGTTCAGTCTCCTGTATCCAGAACATTTCACAAGCCTACAGATTGCAAAGGCTCTTCTGGACAGGCTTTGGAGCGAAGGCCATTTCAGGCTCTGCAACCTCAGGCTATGGGCACAGTGGGACTGGAACACCCGTCCTATAGGAAACCTCGCATCATTCTACAGGAGCTGCCAGACCGCCAATGAATACATCTTCGGTCTCGGAGTAAGGATGACAGACTACATATTCATTGAAGGCGACGAAGGATGCAGCGCGAGATTCTACGCATGGCTGCCTGAAGACGACATTGAGGACCCACATATCGAAGACGACATAAAGGCACCTTACGAAAGCAGACATCCTTGGATTGGAGAAAAAAGAAGATGTCCGTCTGCAATCATACCGGACAAGGACAGCTGGCTGATATACATTCCGTTCGACACATGCCCTTACCGTCTTGGAGGCTCGCTCCTGTCGCAGACATGCGGCAAGACCGGTGGTCAGAAGACCAACATTCAGGATCCTGACTATTTCATTGACTGCTATGAGGTCGTCAGGGAACTCGTGGAAGACGGCATCGTGAAGGCGGGCATCACTGTAGCTGACGGAGGTCTTGCAGCTGCGGCCGCCAGGATTTGTGGTGAATATGGTGCAGAACTGGACCTCAAGGGCATCGCCGCATCGTACGAAGAAGACGACAGGATAAGGATTCTTTTTGGCGAAGTGCCCGGCGCATTGATACAGATCAAGGATACCGATTATGACTATGTTGATTCCCAGCTTCTGCTGCAGGACATAGCATATTACCCTCTCGGACACCCATGCATGGAAACCCGCGGCATATCCGTGCAGGACAATTCTAAAACCAGTGTTGCAGACATCCTTGCATCACTTCTGGGGCACACATCAGAGGGCGAAGATTAATTTTAGGATTTCATTATTTTTCACTAAATTCGCGTCGGAAATTTTCTTTCCCGAAGGGAGATCTGTCCAGATCCCCCGGCATTTGATGTTAATTTATTATTAATCAAATATTTATAAAATTCTATGGAAGATAACAAGAAAAGAGTGTATTGCTTCGGCGGCAAGAACGCTGAAGGAAATGGCACTATGCGTGAGCTTCTTGGTGGTAAGGGTGCAAACCTTGCAGAGATGTGTACCCTCAACATTCCTGTACCTGCAGGATTCACTATCACCACTGAGTGCTGTACTGAGTACTATGAGCTTGGCGGCGGATACAACGACGCCCTCAAGGTTGAAGTAGCTGAGGCTCTCAAGAAGACAGAGGCTATCATGGGCATGAAGTTCGGCGACAAGGAGAATCCTCTCCTCGTGAGCTGCCGTTCAGGAGCCCGCAGCTCAATGCCAGGTATGATGGATACAATCCTCAACATCGGTCTCTGCTCTGAGACTATCCCTGGTATGATCGAGAAGACCCAGAACCCACGTTTCGTATACGATGCATATCGTCGTCTCATCATGATGTATTCAGACGTTGTGATGGAGAAGGCCGAGGGCATCGAGCCTGCAGACGGACAGGGTATCCGTCAGCAGCTTGACAGAATGATGGAAGAGGTAAAGGTTGCAAAGGGATATGCATCTGACACTGATATCACTGCTGAAGAGCTCAAGGAACTTTGCGAGCGTTTCAAGGTTCGCGTAAAGGAGGTACTCGGCACTGAGTTCCCTGATTCTGCTGAGGCTCAGCTCTGGGGATCGATCGGTGGCGTATTCAAGTCATGGAACGGAAAGCGTGCCATCGCATACCGCCGCATCGAGGGTATTCCAGATGAGTGGGGTACAGCTGTAAACGTACAGTCAATGGTATTCGGTAACATGGGTGACAACTCTGCAACTGGTGTTGCATTCTCCCGTAACCCTGCAAACGGTGACAACAAGTTCTACGGTGAGTGGCTCATCAACGCTCAGGGAGAGGACGTTGTGGCTGGTATCCGTACTCCTAACCCACTTAACGAGGCTACAAAGAACCCTCACAACCAGAATCTTGCATCTCTCGAGACTTCAATGCCTGAGGTTTACGCAGAGCTTGACGGCATCCGTCTCCACCTTGAGAACCACTTCCGCGATATGCAGGACATTGAGTTCACTATCCAGGACGGTAAGCTTTGGATGCTCCAGTGCCGTGTAGGTAAGAGAACCGGTCTTGCTGCTCTCAACATGGCAATGGACATGCTCGAGGAGGGCATGATTGACGAGAAGACAGCTGTAACACGTGTTGCTCCTTCTCAGCTCGATGAGATTCTCCACCCAATCCTCGACCCTGCATCTGAGAAGAAGGCTTCAGTTGTAGCAAACGGTCTTCCTGCATCACCAGGTGGAGCAGTAGGTGTGATTGCATTCACTTCTGAGGCTGCCATGGAGGCTGCTGAGAAGGGCATCGCTACAATCCTCGTTCGTGAGGAGACTTCACCAGAGGATGTTGAGGGTATGCGTGCTTGCGCAGGTATCCTCACTCAGCGCGGTGGTATGACTTCACACGCTGCTCTCGTAGCACGTGGATGGGGCAAGTGCTGTATCGTAGGTTGCGAGGCTATGCACATCGACCTTGAGAACAAGGTAATCAAGTTCAAGGGTTCTGACAAGGAGTACCGTGAGGGTGATGTTCTCTCAATCAACGGTGCAAAGGGTCACGTATACGATGTTGCAATCGACACAATGGACGCATCAGACAACCCACGTTTCCAGCAGTTCATGTCTATCGTAGACAAGTTCCGCACAATGGGTGTACGCACAAACGCAGATACTCCAGAAGATGCAGCACGTGCTATCAGCTTCGGTGCTGAGGGTATCGGTCTCTTCCGTATCGAGCACATGTTCTACGGACAGAATGCAGAGACTCCACTTTCTAAGCTCCGCAAGATGATCCTTGCAAAGAACGACGAAGAGAGAAAGTCTGCACTTGCAGAGCTCGAGCCGTTCATCAAGGCTGCTGTAAAGGGCACAATGAAGGTTATGGACGCGAAGCCTGTTACCTTCCGTCTCCTCGACCCACCTCTTCACGAGTTCGTACCACAGACTGAGCTCAAGAAGAACGAGCTTGCTGAGGAGCTTCACATCAGCGTAGGTGAAATCGAGAAGCGTGGCGAGTCACTCCACGAAGTCAACCCGATGATGGGTCACCGTGGTGTACGTCTCCACATCACATATCCTATGATTTCCGAGACTCAGTTCCGCGCAATCTTCACTGCAGCTGCTGAGCTCAAGAAGGAGGGCTACAACCCTATGCCTGAGATCATGGTTCCTGTAACAATCTCTGAGCGCGAGCTTCGTTTCCAGAAGGCTATCTGCGAAAAGATCCGTGCAGAGGTTGAGGCTCACTTCGGATTCACTATCGACTACAAGTTCGGTACAATGATTGAGATCCCACGTGCTGCCCTTACTGCTGACCGCATGGCCAAGACAGCTGAGTTCTTCTCATTCGGTACAAATGACCTTACTCAGATGACATTCGGATTCTCACGTGACGACGTAGGAACCTTCATGGGTGACTACCTCGGCAACAAGATTCTCGACGGTGACCCATTCAAGACTATCGACCAGAAGTGTGTGGGTAAGCTTATCCAGTATGCTGTGAGAGATGGTCGTGAGACACGTGCTAACCTCAAGTGCGGTATCTGCGGTGAGCATGGCGGTGACCCTGCTTCAGTAGAGTTCTGCTACCTGAACGGCCTCAACTACGTATCTTGCTCGCCATTCCGAGTTCCTATCGCTCGTCTTGCTGCTGCTCAGGCTGCAATCAAGGCTTCGAAGTAACAGTTTTCAATAGACAATATAAGCGAAGCGGCTGTCCTTTTCCGGACAGCCGCTTACTTTATTTAGGGTAATGAATTAAAGAGTGAAGTACTCACAATCCTTACCGCATCTTGTCTCAGTGATGATGTTGAGCTTACCCTCACGTGCAAGCCAACCGATAGCAGCATAGAAATCTGCGCTAGCGAGACCTGTCTCCTTCTTAAGCTTGGTCTCAGTCATCTTACCGTTTGTGTTGAGGGCGTTCCATACGAGCCCTGCGTTGTTTCCAATGTTGTTGATTTCCATAGTCAATTAATCTTTTTATTACACTACATTTTGCGGACGCCAATATAGCACAAAATTATGGAATCCACAATCTACCAGCATGTTACTCAGCAAGTCTGTCAAGACAGAGTTCGATGAGTTTCCTTACCTGCGGCTTATAGTCCGGATTGGAATCCTTGTGATGACGATGAGCGATGATACAGCATACAGTACCGGCATTGTGTCCAAGGTGTGCTGCAATTCCTGCAATTGCGGAACCTTCCATCTCGAAATTGGTAACCTTTTCCTCACCGAAACGGAAAGACTCAAAAGTATCAAGCATATCAGGCATTGCCAGCGGCATACGAAGAACACGACCCTGAGGGCCATAGAATCCCGATGCAGCAATCGTCATTCCTTTAATCGTAAAATCCTTGAACCTGTCAATCATTTCCTGACCTGCTCTTACAAAATATGGATCCGGCAGATGCTTATTCCATCCTGTATGATTCTTGAATGCTTCTTCTATATCAGCCATTGCAATCTTGTCTCTGTCTGCATACCAGTTGAGAAGACCGTCACATCCCACTGAAATATGTGAGAAGACAAAGGCTCCAAGCGGAATTTCAGGCTGAATGGCACCTGATGTTCCGATTCGGAGAATATTGAGCGTCTTATGCTCAGGCTTGACCTCACGAGTCTTGAAATCAATATTAGCCAGAGCATCGAGTTCGTTCATTACAATATCGATGTTGTCTGTACCGATTCCTGTAGAAAGGGCTGTCATTCTTACGCCCTTATATTTGCCTGTAACTGAGACGAATTCACGTGACTGATGCCTGAATTCCTTCTCGTCAAAATACTCTGCTATCATATCGACCCTTCCAGGATCACCTACAAGGATCACATTATCAGCAAGTTCCTCAGGGCGCAGATGCAGGTGAAATACAGATCCGTCGCCATTGATAATCAATTCAGATTCTGCTATTCTCATAATGTTTTCAGTTTATTCAGATGATATCAATAATCGTTCAAATATAGTTTTTTAGAGCGAAATTTCCTACTTTTGCCATCCATTGAATATGCAAAAAGATATGTGGCAAAGAATACAGACACTCTATATCGGAACAGCAACTGCACTTACAATAGCGCTGTTCTTCAGCCGTCTGGCAACCATAATCGGACCGGAAGGTTCTGAAATCGAGATCAGGTACTACGAGAGGATTCCGTATCTTGTAATGCTTATAATGCTGCTGACTGCAGGCGTCTGCGCCATTTTCAGTTACAAAAGCCGCATTCTACAGGCCAGAGTATGCATTCTGACAGCATTGATGATGCTTGGATTCCAGCTATGGCTTGGCATTGACTTTCTGAGATACCGCCACGACATGGTATTCTCATTCACTATGCTCTTCCCTCTGGTTTCTGCTGCCCTGAATATAATTGCAGCCCGCAGCAACCTCGTAGATGAGATGACCCTGCAGGCTGTAAGAAGCACGAAGAAAATCAGGAAGAGACGCTAGACTTTCCTGAAAGCCACACAACTGTTGTGACCGCCAAAGCCTAATGAATCTGAAATCGCTATAGTAATTTCAGCTTCTACTGCCTTATTTGGCGTATAGTCAAGGTCACATTCCGGGTCTTTTTCATCCAGATTTATCGTAGGCGGAACTACGGAATGCCTGAGGGCCAATATCGCAGCCAACGCTTCAGCTGCACCAGCCGCACCAAGAAGGTGTCCCATAGCACCCTTCGTAGAACTGATGTGCGCCCTATATGCGTCTTCGCCAAGAGCAAGTTTGAATGCCTGGGTCTCTGACACGTCATTCAAAGCAGTTCCGGTTCCGTGGGCATTTATATAAAGACAGTCATCGGAAGTATATCCCGCCTCATCCAATGCCATCCTTATCGCTGCCGCCTGAGTCTTTCCGTCAGGCCTTGGAGCAGTGACGTGATATGCATCGCATGTGTTGCCGTATCCGCAAACCTCGGCGAGAATAGTCGCACCTCTTTGGACAGCATGCTCATATTCTTCAAGCACAAGCACAGCAGCACCTTCAGCCATGACAAATCCTCCTCTGTTCTTATTGAACGGAAGCGAAGCATACTTCGGGTCTTCTGAACGCGACAACGCCTTCGCATTGGCAAATCCGGCGATTCCGAGAGGCATGACGCACGCTTCTGATCCACCTGCAATAATGGCGTCAGCATAGCCGTGCCTGATTGCACGATATGCCTCACCTATAGCATGAGTGGAAGTGGCACAAGCTGTAACTACAGGTAGACACGGACCGCAGGCATTGTTCCTTATGGCAATGTTTCCTGCTGCAATATTGGCAATCATTGTCGGGATGAACAGTGGAGAGACCCACTTTGCACCGTCAGTCATAAGCTTCTCAGTTTCACGAACCTGAGTCTTGAATCCACCGATACCGGATCCAACATAAACACCAAGTCTGAACGGATCAATATTCCCACCTTCCGCTGCACTCAGGCCAGATTCCTTTACCGCCTGCCATGCAGCTGCAACAGCATATAACGTAAATTTATCCTGTTTCCTTGCAAAAGCAGGCTCTATTTCGTAGTCAGACGGATCGAAATCCTTCACCTGGCCTGCAATCTTGACCGGAAGATCATCTGTAGGAAAATCAGCAATGACCTCAATGCCACAATATCCATCGACAAGATTCCTCCAAAAGCTCTCTACATTGTTTCCCACGGGAGAAATCACACCTGTTCCAGTCACAACTACTCTTCTATTCATATCTCTACTTTATCAGTTTTTGCATTCTTACAAATATAGGAATTTTTGTAGTTTGAAGCAAAAATCTTACTTTTGTCACGAAATGAATAAGAAATTACCATCATATCTGCTCGGGAAGTACCAGCTTATCGGCACTGGAACATTCTCAGTGCTGTTCGCGATCATCTTCCTGAATATATATATACCATTTTCAGACACAGCCTGGTTCGGACTTGGTCAGTCCGACATGTTTTCCGGAACACTGGTATTCGTATTTGTATCCATAATGACCCTCGTCATCAGCAGAACCCTCATGTACAGGTCCAAAAGTCTGTTCGAGATGTCTTTTCTGGAGTATATATTATGGTGTATCGGAGAAATAGTCGCCATAGGTGCAATATACACCAATCTGACAATGGAGATAACTGGAGGCATGGGGGAAAAAGGCATGGAAATATTCGGAAGATCTCTTCTTTACGGTACGATTGCACTTGGCATTCCATACATCCTATCCGGAATGTACTTCTCGATAATCGACAAGAATACAACAATCAGACTGATGAGCTACGAAAACGTGGTGACAGATGAGCCACCCGTCCATGAAAGCTCATTGCAGAAGATAACACTCTACGACAACAGCGGTTCACTCAAGATGTCCTTAAATCTTGACAGTCTCTATTACATCGAATCAGACGACAACTACATCAAGGTATGGTACACCGACAGCAAGGGAGAATTGAAGCAATATATGCTCAGATGCCGCCTCAAGACTGTCGAGGAAAGTTTCAAAGGCTGCCTTGTACGATGCAACCGCAAATACATTGTGAACATAGAGAAGGTAAAGGTGCTCAGAAAAGAAAGCGATGCCTATGTTCTGGAATTGGATAACGAAGCGATTCCTACGCTTCCTGTCACCAAAACCTACACAGACATCGTTCTTGCCTACTTCACAGAGAAGCAGCCACTCCTCGATCCAATCGAGTAAAATTTCCTGCCCGAGACTACTCCGCTGCCTTGAGACGCTCTGCGTTCTCGGCGATCTGGAGCTGGTCGATCACGTCCTGAATTGCACCGTCCATGAACACCGGAAGGTTGTACATGGTGTAATTGATACGGTGGTCGGTCACACGTGACTGAGGATAGTTGTATGTACGGATCTTTGCCGAACGGTCACCACCGGCAACCATGGTCTTACGCTTTGCTGAAATCTCCGCGAGATACTTCTCGTACTCCATGTTATAGAGACGGGTACGAAGCTCGGCGAGAGCCTTGTCGAAGTTCTTGAGCTGAGACTTCTCATCCTGACACTGAACTACGAGACCTGATGGAATATGGGTAAGACGGATTGCAGAATATGTAGTGTTCACAGACTGGCCACCTGGACCTGATGAGCAGAAGGTATCCTTGCGGATATCATTCATATTGAGCTCGACATCGAACTCGTCTGCCTCAGGAAGTACTGCTACGGAAGCAGCTGAGGTGTGAACACGGCCCTGTGTCTCAGTCTGAGGGACACGCTGTACGCGATGCACTCCTGACTCATACTTGAGGACACCATAGACACCGTCTCCTGAAACCTTGCATACGATTTCCTTGAAACCACCTGCCGCACCTTCCGCCTGAGTTGTCACCTCAAGTCTCCAGCCACGGGTCTCACAGAACTTACTGTACATTCTGAAAAGGTCACCGGCAAAGATGGCAGCCTCATCACCGCCTGAACCGCCACGAATCTCAAGAATAGCATTCTTGCTGTCCTGAGGGTCGGCAGGAATGAGAAGAAGCTTGATCTTCTCCTCCCACTCCGGAAGAACCGGCTCTATCTCTGCAATTTCCTCTTTCGCCATTTCCCTGAGATCCTCATCCTTCTCATTTGCAAGGATATCTTTCGCCATCTCATAGTTCTCAAGGATCTTCTTGAATTCGTTTCCAGCCTCAATGATAGGAGTAAGCTCCTTGTACTCCTTGTTGAGCTGCACGAATTTCTTCATATCCGAAATCACTTCCGGATCAGCAAGCTGATTCTGAAGCGCATCGTATTTCTCCTGAAGGCCTAACACCTTCTCCAACAGTGAATTATCTGCCATATATAGTTACTATTTAATTTTCTTTATCCAACATCTGCGTCTTAGCCAGAACTCGTGTTCGTAACGGTCCCACACATTCACGGCAGTATTAGTCTCAATCTGAGGGTTCGCAAGGGCCCAACGGCATCCAGCCTCCTTGAACTGATCTGCCATAATGCCATGGAACACCGCAGAAATGCCAGTATTCTGCCACTTCGGAGCCGCTCCTTCTATCATAAGGTCTATACGCTCAAAGTTTCTCAGAGCCTTCAGAACATGCCACCATCCGAATGGAAACATACGTCCTTTCGCCTTCTGCATCGCTCTGGAAAGACATGGTGTAGCAATACCAAATGCCGCTACTTCATCATCTTCATCCATAAGCACGCAACAGAGCTTGCTGTTGAGCTGTCCCATGATCTGCCTGCACTCCTCCTCAATTTCTGCGTCCGTGAACGGAATGAAATTATGCACAATACCGTCAAAGCTCGCATTATACATCTTGAAGAACTTCTTCACGGTGTCCTTATCCTTCTTCAGCTTGTCAAAGTCAGCTACTCTGACATTGTATCTCTGCATCATTCTGTCGGCAATAGCCTTGAGTCTGTCATCCACACCCTGATCTGCCGGCATCATATACTGGATCCAATCACACTCCTTCTCAAAACCAAGCTGTTCTACAAGGTCCACATAATACGGATAATTGTAGAGACATGAAAATGGAGGAAGCTTATCAAATCCCTCAATCAGCATTCCCTGACGACCAAGTGTATTGTAGAAAAGCGGTCCGTGAATTTCTTCCATACCGTTTTCCTTGGCCCAGGATTCTGCCGTTCCCATCAGCAATTGCGCAACTTCGATATCGTTGATCAGATCAAACCAGCCGAAACGCACACGCCTTTTATCATATTTCTCGTTATATCGAGGGTTGATCATCGCACATATCCTGCCCACTACCTTACCATCGGCATCCTCAGCTATCCACATCTTTCTGGTGCAGTACTGCAGTGATGGAGAATGCATAAGATCGCGTTCCTGCCCCTTATGAAGAGGTGGCACAAACATGTCACAGCCCTTGTATAAGTCATCAACAAAGGTAATGAAGCGTTTGAGATCCCTCCTGGATGTCACTTCCTTTACAGTATACATTGCCATCAGATGAATGTTTGATGATACAACCTGCAAATTTAGCAAAAAGATTGGAATTTCTTTCAATGAGATTCTTCCACAGAAAGAAGATGCTGCACTGCGGCCTGAGCACACACGCAGCCAAACACTGCCGGAATATAAGATATCGTTCCGACCTGCGACTTCTTGTTGCGGTCCTCGCAAGGTACTATAGAGTCCTTATCCGGAAGTTCCTCTGAAAAGACAACCTTGAATCCCTTCTTTATGCCCATATATCTGAGCCTCTTACGCACGATATATGCCAACGGACAATTGAAAGACTTGGAAACATCTGTTATCCTTACCTTGGTTGCATCATATTTCGCACCGGCACCCATTGAAGACACCAGAGGGATTCCGTTATCGACACAGTATTTGATAAGATGGAGCTTAGGAGACAGAGTATCTATCGCATCCACAAGAAAATCAATGGAATATTGTCCCAGGACCTCCCCAGCCTTTTCGGCTTCAAGATATTCCTTGATCACAATGAGATTGAGCTCTGGATTTATATCCTTGAGACGCTCCGCCAACACATCGCATTTAGGTCTTCCGACAGTCGAATCCAAGGCCAGAAGCTGTCTGTTCTTGTTTGTCACAGAGACATCATCACTGTCAAGAATGATAAGGTTTCCGACTCCTGCCCTTACAATCATTTCTGCGGCATATCCACCTACGCCACCTACACCTATCACGGCCACCGTCGAGTTCCTGAAACGCTCCAGCATCTCCTCCCCGACCAGCATCGCCGTCCTTTCCTGCCAATCGTACATCATAGTCCTTTAGCCTTTCCCTCGTCCCAGATTGCGTCCATCTCTGCAAGAGTCATATCCTTCAGATTGCGCCCCTGACGGATTGTCTTCTCCTCAAGATATGTGAAACGACGCCTGAATTTTGCACATGTACGCTCCAGGGCCGTATCAGGATTGAGCCCATACAAGCGGGCGGCATTTACAGTCGCAAACAGGAAGTCTCCGAGCTCCTCCTCAGCACGATCATATGCAGCCTTTCTTTCCGCATCATCCGCAGCAGCAGCCATCGCATCAAGCTCTGCCTGATACTCACCCATCTCCTCCTTCACCTTGTCCCACACATCCTCCTTCTTCTCCCAATCGAAGCCGACACCACGCGCCTTGTCCTGCATTCGATATGCCTTCAGGAGAGGCGGAAGTCCGTCAGGCACACCTGAAAGCACGGTCTTGTTGCCGTCCTTCTCCTTGGTCTTGAGCATCTCCCACTGCTTGATGACATCTTCGGCACCTCCAACCTCAGCAGTTGAGAACACATGAGGATGACGGTATATGAGCTTATCACAAAGGAAATTGATGACATCGACTATATCATAATGCTGCTTTTCCTCACCGATCTTGGCATAGAAGAGAACATGAAGAAGAACATCTCCAAGCTCCTTGGAAAGTTCCCTCTCATCACCATTGAGGATGGCACCGTTCAATTCATATACCTCCTCGATGGTCTGAGGTCTGAGCGATTCGTTTGTCTGCTTCCTGTCCCAAGGACATTTCTCGCGAAGTTCATCGAGAACGTCCAATATCCTGCCGAAAGCCTGCAGTTTTTCTTCTCTTGTATGCATCGTAATCAATTTTGCGTAACAAAATTAAGAAAAAATCCTATCTTTGGAACCTCAACCACATAATTATGAGAAAGGAGATACATTTCGTTTCGGCAGAAGAGGCCGTAAAGGTTGTCAAGTCAGGCGACCACGTACACTTGAGCAGCGTTGCAAGTGCACCAAGAATACTTATTGATGCACTTTGTGCCAGAGGTGAGGCAGGAGAACTGCGCGACGTACGCATCCACCATCTCCACACAGAGGGCCCTGCTCCATACACAGACCCTAAGTTCGATGGAGTCTTCTTCCACCAGGCATTCTTTGTAGGAGCGAACGTGCGCAAGAGTGTACAGGCCGGATATTCCGACTACATTCCTGTATTCCTCAGCGAGACACAGAAACTGTACAGATGCGGAGCACTTCCTTGCGATGTAGCAATGATCCAGGTATGTCCTCCTGACAAGCACGGATATGTTTCACTTGGAACTTCAGTTGATGCAACCCTCGCGGCAATAGAATGCGCAAAGACAGTAATCGCCGTAGTGAATCCTAACGTACCTCGTGCCTGGGGACAGGCTATGATTCCTATGGATATGATTGATATATTCGTTGAAGGAAACGAACCTCTTGAACCTGCTCATTTCAGCGATCCTAACGAAGTGGAAATCGCCATCGGAAAGCATTGCGCATCCCTCATTGACGACGGAGCATGCCTCCAGATGGGTATCGGAGCCATTCCTAATGCTGTACTTGCACAGCTGGGTGGCCATAAGAACCTTGGCGTCCACACAGAGATGTTTGCAGACGGAGTTCTCGAACTCGTGGAAAAGGGTGTGATCAACGGTTCCAACAAGGTGACAGACAAAGGCAAGCTCGTATCTACATTCCTCATGGGTTCGCAGAAGGTATATGATTTCATCGATGACAACCCAATGGTGGCAATGATGGACGTCGGCTACACCAATGACCCGTTCGTCATATCAAAGAACCCTAAGATGACCGCCATCAACTCGGCAGTCCAGATCGACCTCACAGGCCAGGTCTGCGCCGATTCAATCGGAACAAGATTCTACTCCGGAGTCGGCGGACAGGTTGACTTCGTATACGGAGCATCTCTCGCTCCTCAGGGTAAGGCAATAATAGCAATGCCATCCACAACAAACAAGGGCGGCAGCAAGATTGCGCCTGTAATCATCGAAGGTGGCGGAGTAGTGACGACAAGACCTCACGTACACTACGTCGTGACAGAGTTCGGTGCAGTTGACCTCTACGGAAAATCAATGCAGGAGAGAGCAAAGCTTCTCATCAGCATCGCTCACCCTGACCACCAGGAAGAGCTCGACAGAGCAGCTTTTGAGCGCTTCGGCCCGCACTACCACTCATTCTGATAATTATTTTCCTGCAGCCTTGGCACGACGGCGAGCGGTGAGCTCACGCTGGAAGGCACGTGCGTTCTTGAGATGATCGCTGTATGACACCGCAAAACGATGTGTGCCATCAAATGCTGGAGAAGCGCAGAAATAGATATAATTATGCTGCTGAGGCTCAAGCACTGCATCAAGACAAGCCTTAGGCGGCACATTGATAGGAGCAGGCGGAAGCCCCACATGCTTATAAGTATTGTACGGAGAATCAACAGTCAGGTGCTTTTTAAGAATACGGTCCAATTTGTAATCATAGCAGAATGCAACAGTAGGATCCGCCTGAAGCTTCATTCCCTTGCGGTAACGGTTGAGATATACCCCGGCAATCACAGGATACTCAAAAGACTTCAACGTCTCACCGCTGACAATGGATGCGAGTACAGAAACCTGCATTGGAGTAAGTCTCTGAGCTCTTGCCTTTGCCAGCCTATCACTATTCCAGAAAGCATCGTATTCCTTCTTCATACGAGAGAATATCTCTGTCACAGATGCAGTCCAGAACATCTCATAGGTGTCCGGAAGGAAGAGCGCAAACACATTCTCGGGAGTAAAGCCATAACCGGCAAGAAAGACAGGATCATTCAAGGCGGTGGCAACTGACACAGAGTCCACCATCATCTGAGAGGATATTTTCTTTGCAATACTGCCCTTAGAGCGCATCGTACCGGAAAGTGTAAGTTTCTGCGGCGTCTGCCAGCCGAAGACAAGCATTCTTGCGACATATATGCTTGGAGACTCTGTAGAGATGACATACCGGCCGGGCTTGATATTGCCTGCCACATCCATCTTGTCGAAACATCTCTTCAAGCTTCCCGGACGCACGACACCGGCATTAGCCTTCAAAGAATCCATAACCTGAACGTCTGTCGTATTCCCGTACACATACAGAACATAATCCTCGGTAAAGTTAGACTTCTTGTTGTCAACATAGTAACGTCCCGCCACAAAGCAGCACACCGCCCCCGCAACAGCGAGAACAGCAGCCACCATCAAAACCAGATTCTTCCTTGTCATATCCTATTTTCTAAGTCTTATACAGTCTCCGTTCCTTGCAACAAAAGCCGGATGGAGTCCATTTATCTTATATATTGCAGAAAGACGCACAGCATATCTCTGTGAAATATCCCTGAGCGACTCACCATTGTCGATGAAATGCATCTCTATACCCTTGGCTGCCTTCTTTTTCTTTGCCTGAAGATACACTACAGTCCCCGGTCTCAAAGGCTCGTCACTGTCGAGATCATTGATCTTGAGAATCTCCTTGAAAAACAGTCCGTAAGCCTTCGCTATGCTCTTATAAGTCTCACCTTCCAGTGAATATACAAATGGAACACCATTCTGGGAATACAGTTCCCTTGACACTGGGAAATGGAAATACTCCCTCTGCGATTCCGTTGCTCTCTTAGGCTGTTCCATCTGATATGGTGACTTCGGAGGTGCGACAGGTGCAGTAACCGGCTCCTTTCGATCCGGTTTGCGCGAAGGTTTCTCCGGCCTTGAAGGCTGTTCAGTCTTCAGAGGCTGCTGTCCATAAGTATAAGGCTTTACATCATATTCATAAAGCTTATATTCTTCAATCAGCTTGATAAGTTTCTTCGGATAAGAGGGATCTGTAGCATATCCTGCCTTCTTCAGGCCATTGGCCCAGCCTTTATAATCCGTAACATCCAGATCAAAAAGGAATTTGTATCTGTCCCTATAGCGAAGGAAGTCAGAATGGTCACGATATGAGAGCTCCACATCCTTATACTTCCTGAAACACTCGCCCTTCCTGTCATCATCATGATAGATGCTGTCCCCCTTCCATCCGCTATGACATTTTATGCCAAAATGATTATTTCCCTTTAGGGCAAGTTCTGAAAGTCCGTTTCCGGACTCGAGCATGCCCTGAGCCAAGGTAATGCTGGCCGGAACACCACTTCTGTACATTTCCTGAACTGCAAGGACAGAATATGTCCGGATATATTCCTTCTGAGGTGTCTTGGCAGATGCCGCCAGGGTCATCCCAAGCAGAACAGCTGCAGCAATATGTCTTAAACAACGGATCATCACGCCTACTCAATTACAAAATCAAACTGATCGAAATCATCTGTCCTGTGTGCCAGATGTCTGGTCAAAGGAGATATACCGAACAGAGGAGAATATGTGCGGACCTTGACAGTCCTTCCATCAGGCATGAACTCCAGGATTCTGAGCCAGCCGTCACCGCCATTACCTTCCCAACCTCCTCCAAGAGTCTGGACATTGAACATCATCTGATACACATTCCTGCCTGCAGCATTCCTGTCTACTCTCCATCCGACATTCCAGTCATAACGGTCCTTCTTTCCTTCCGGTGTCATCTCCTGGCCGTGGCCATGGTGTCCGCAGATGACAAAACGGATGTTCGGAACCTGACTGAAAAGCTTCTCCCACAGCTGAACACCGGAGTTATTGCCCTGACGCTGGGTCAGACCGTATTTCTCAGTGGATGTCACCTCATTCTTACATTTATGACATTTCATGTATGAATGAGTCATATATATTACATGATGATCTTTATATTTGTCGGAAAGACAAAGCTGCTTTGCCCATTCCACTGCCCCGTCAGACGGTGCAAACTCCGCTGTGATGACAAGAATCTTCCTGTTCCAGCCGTCGAATTCGAACTCATAGGCTGCATTTTCCAGTGATGCCCTTCCTTCGCGATTAGGATATTCCGCCACAAGACAGTCCAGAAGAATGCTTCCCTGTCTTTCTGCCGTGAAGTATTCCGGATAGAACGTATGCTCATCCTCGGCATGCAGAAATCCGTAATCATGATTGCCCGGACTATGCAGATGCGGCACCTTGCCGTCTATGATCGAGAAGGACCGCGACACTGCCTCCCACATCTGACGGCTAGTACGGTTAAGCATATTCCTGTTGAGAGCATTGTTGTCATTCTGTTCCACAAGGTCACCTGTACACAGGGCAGCCTTGATATTCAGATGCTCCGCATTGTCAGCAATCCAATACATCACCAGATCAAGGATAGGAGTATTCAGATCATATTTGACATATCCCTGAGGATCTCCAAGAAGAATCAAGGTCGATGAAGCCGGATCAGTAAGGTTCTGACGATCGGCACGATGCTGGGCATCGCAGATGGCACATATGGCCATACAGGCCATCAGGACAGATATAAATCTCTTCATATAAACAAAAACACTAAATGTATTACCTGCACTGCTCGAGACAATAGCTGCGGAAATCCTCCCATCTGTAGAACGGATAAATATCCGACTTGAGAGGAATACGCACATCCTTCTCGCTGTGCATCATTCTGACAAGCACATCTCCCTTCCTGTTACGATAGAATATGAACTGCACATTCACAGACATGGAAGTTATGCGGCTGTCGCACCATACCTCAGGAAGCTTCTCGATCTCAGAGAAAGCCACTCGTCCGTCGCAGCCTTCAACCTGCATCACGGCAAGGAGAGGAATCACTGCAGAATCATGTCCGAACCTGAGGGTTGCTGCCTCATTTGGAGTCTCGCCCGAGATTACCTTGTCGGCACGCTCCACGATATCTCTGAGAAGCAGCTGTCCGTCCTTGTTGCGGATGTCTCCGAAATCGGCAGACGGTCCGTAAGTAAGGTATCGGCGGATATTGAAGAACTTCCACATCTGATAGCGCTCAGACTCCGTGAAAAGGTCGTGAAGCGAAGGCAGATCATCAAAGTTCTGGACAATCATGGCAAGGTCATGCATATTGCCGATGAATGCATATGTAGAAGTTGTATTGTATGTCGAGCATATGAGTTTCTCAGCATAGTCATAGTCATTGAAAAGACGAGACACAAAGTCACGGTCCTCTGTATTCTTCTGCTGATACTCTCTTGCCATGACGCGAGCCTTCTTGTAGAACACATTCATATTCTTCTCAGGACGCGTGATGTCGATATCATGCTCACTGGCATTGCGTGTGAACTCAAGCTTAGGATTGAATTCCTTGACCCTCTCTGTAAAGGCTGCCATACTCATCACGCAACGCACTGACGGAGATGCAAAACAGGTTATATGATCTGCGCCCTTGCCGTCAAAGACCTGAGGATAACACATTACCATTCTCTCTGCAATGCCACGCTGTTCACGCTCTCCACGTCTGGAAAGATCACCTGCACGCAGATGGGCATCCTCCGCAAGAATGCGGACACGGCGCAGAGCATCGAGTCCAAGTGCAGTAAGCTTGCCGTCCTTCTGAGCCTTCTCAAATATCTCAAGAGGCTGGGAGTACTTTTCAGGTGCAGTCTGATAACGTGAACCGTGACGTCCGTAATGTGAAATGTAAAAAGGTTTGTATCCGCGTGGTGCCGCAGGTGCGACCTGATCCGTAACCCTGTAGGCAGTGTAGATACCGGCTGCCAGATCCGGATCCGCGGCAATGGATTCACGCATTGTCTGAGCATTGGCAACCGCCATTGCGCAGACCGCGACAAGGAGAAGAAGAAGTTTTTTCATCGTATTCAGAATAATTACGTAAAGATACGCATTAAATTTCAAATACATCGCCATCATGGGCGAGGTATGCCTCCGGGAAAATGGTCTTTATCTGATCAAGGTAGAAGTCCACTGATGGAAAACGCGAAGAGTAATGACCGACAACAAGACGTCCTGCACCGGCCTCCAATGCAGTCTGCGCTGCCTGGAGCGTGGTGGAATGATTGGTCTTCTCGGCCATTTCAGCCATTTCCGAAGGAAAAGTTGCCTCATGATACAGAAGGGTCACACCCTTTATCCAAGCAGACAGTTCCGGGAAAGGGGCAGTATCGCTGCAGTAAGCATAGCTTCGCGGCTCATATGGCAGATAGGCAGCCTCTTCAAACGGAATGACCATCGGTTCATCAGAACCGGACTGAGGTCTGTAGTCGTTCTCCGGACAGGGCTCTGTCAACGGTCCTGCCAGCCTGATGACATCCTCACCTCTCTTTAGCGCTCCGATCTCAGGTACAGACAGACCATATCGTGCAATTGCATCCTTATGGACATTATATAAAGGTCTCTTCTCACGTATGATGAAGCCAAAAGTAGGAATTCTGTGATTCAACGGAAAGGCAAGAAGTTCAACTGTCCTGTTTTCATAGACAACATCCGGAGAAGTCATCGTAAGAGGAACAAAATTTATTTCATAAAGAAGTCCTTCGCCAAACTTTTCCTTGAAGAAATCCAGCACCGGTCCGAAATCCTCCGGAGCATATATATTGAGTTGGGAAGAGCGTCCCAACAGGCCCATAGTGGAAAGAAGGCCGAATATTCCGAAAATATGGTCACCGTGAATATGACTGAGGCAGATATGCTCAACTTTAAGGAAAGATATTCCTGCCTTGCGCATCTGAATCTGCGCACCCTCACCACAGTCAATCATAAACAAGCGCCCACGTACATCCAGTACTTGGGCGCTTGGATATCTTTCAGTAGTGGGCAGAGCCGAAGCTGTGCCCAATACATTAAGAGTGAAATTCATTATTTAGACTCGAGCTGGCTCTTAAGAGCTGCGAGAGCGTCGAGGTCACCGAGAGTAGTCTTCTCGATGTTCGAGTTGATCTTCTTCACAGCCTTCTTTGTGTTGTCAGCCTCAGTTGCTACCTGAGCAGCCTTAACCTCAGCATAAGTCTTAGCGTGTGAAAGGGTTACCTTCTTAGCGCTGCGCTTGAGCTCAGTCACCTTGAATGTAAGAGTCTCACCTGCTGCAGGCATTGAGCCATCCTCCTTAACGAGGTCTCTGTTGAAGCAGAATGCGTCAACCTCGCCCTCGAGCTCGATAACTGCACCCTTCTCGTTAACAGAAGCAACCTTAGCCTCAACTACAGTACCAACGCTGTACTTAGCCTCAACCTCATCCCATGGGTTTGGAAGGAGCTGCTTGTGGCCGAGTGAAAGCTTGTGGTTCTCCTCATCGAAGTCGAGAACTACAACCTCGATAGCGTCGCCTGAAGCTACGAGCTCAGATGGATGCTTGATCTTGTTCCAAGAGAGGTCGCTGATGTGTACGAGACCCTCGATTCCCTCCTCGAGCTCAGCGAATACGCCGAAGTTAGTGATATTGCGAACTGATGCAGTGTGCTTTGAACCTACAGCATACTTCTCACGGATGTTCTCCCATGGGTTAGCAACGAGCTGCTTGAGACCGAGAGACATCTTCTTCTCCTCGCGGTCGAGAGTAAGGATCTGTGCCTCAACCTCGTCACCTGCCTTAAGGAAGTCAGAAGCGATACGGAGTCTTGGTGACCAAGACATCTCTGATACGTGGATAAGACCCTCAACACCTGGCTCAATCTCAACGAATGCACCGTAGTCAGCGATAAGAACTACCTTACCCTTAACCTTGTCACCAACCTTGAGGTTTGCATCAAGTGCATCCCAAGGGTGCTGGCAGAGCTGCTTGAGACCGAGAGCGATTCTCTTCTTTGACTCATCGAAGTCGAGGATTACAACGTTGATCTTCTGGTCGAGAGCAACAACTTCCTCTGGGTGGTTGATACGGCCCCAAGAGAGGTCTGTGATGTGGATAAGTCCGTCAACACCGCCGAGGTCAACGAATACACCGTAACCTGTGATGTTCTTGACTGTACCCTCGAGTACCTGACCCTTCTCGAGCTTGCCGATGATCTCGCTCTTCTGCTGCTCGAGCTCAGCCTCGATAAGTGCCTTGTGTGATACTACCACGTTGCGGAACTCCTGGTTGATCTTAACGATCTTGAAGTCCATAGTTGTGTCAACGAACTGATCGTAGTCACGGATAGGCTTGATGTCGATCTGTGAACCTGGGAGGAATGCCTCGATTCCGAATACGTCCACGATCATACCACCCTTAGTGCGGGTCTTCACATAACCCTTAACGATCTCGTTAGCATTGAATGCATCGTTGACCATATCCCAAGAACGGAGCTGACGAGCCTTCTTGTGTGAAAGGATGAGCTGACCCTTCTTATCCTCGGTTGTCTCAACGAAAACCTCAACCTTGTCACCAACCTTGAGGTCCTGGTTGTAACGGAACTCAGGAGCCATGATGACACCCTCGCTCTTGTAACCGATGTTAACAATTACCTCTCTCTTGCTGATTGCAGAAACGACGCCCTCTACGACCTCGCCTTCAACAACCTTAGAAAGAGTCTGGTTGTACTGCTCAGCGATCTGTGCTACGTCGCCGCCGTACACGTCGTCATTCTCAAACGCGTCCCAGTCAAAGTTCTCTGGAGCAACTGAAGCGTTGAGAACGCTCTTCTTGGTTTCTTCTACTGCTGGTGCTACCTCAGGAGTAACCTCAGCAACTGTCTTGTTTTCTTCCATTGTAAAAATTTAGAAAAACTAGTGGGTTAAACATTATTTATTGTGCTCGCCCTCAACTGCTTATCAAAAAGAAAAGCGCGCTTCGGGTCAAAAAGCGCGCAAAAATAGATATAATTTTCGGATAATCAAAGGATTATTCAGCATTTTATATCAAACTATCTGCAAAGTCTGCGTCCTGCCGAAATGGCATCTGCCCGACTCTTTACGGTACGGATATAGAAACTATACGAATAGTTCTTCTCCATAAGCCTGTACTGGTCTGAAGGACGCGCACTCTGGCTCCATGAATCAGTACCTCCCACACCTGTCTGGACATGATCCACATTTATGACAAAAGCATCACGGAGCATCTGGGGTTCACCTATATGCATCGCTTTCTGTATCTCTTCCTGGGTTGTATTCCACACAGATACGCTCAATGGTTCTGCTCCAAGGAACTGGATTCCACGTCCCTGAAGATCGGTCATTGAAATCCAACGCACCGACGTCCTGTTGCCGTTCTCCTGAGGATAGACATAATTGAACATCATGCCGGCGGCAGAAGTGTCCCAAGTACCAAGGAATATTCCGTCGTTTCTGTCCGAATAATTCTCCTGCGGACCACGCCCGAAATACGTAACCCTCTCATAATCACCGTCCACCTGTCCTTGGAGGCCTATGCGCAAAGGTTCAAGAGTGTTTTCGGAAATCGTTATATCATAGTCCACTTTCAAGAGACCGTCAGGATAAACCGCATACGACATTGTCAATACTGCCCTGTCTTCCATCTTCTTTGACATCCTGACTGTCACGACACCATCCTCAACTACCGTCTGCATATCGACAGGAGCTGAAGCTAATGTCTTCTGGGCCGACTTCCAGTAAGGCATGTAATGGGCCGGCTTCCAACCTCTCCAATCATTATCGATCTCCGCTCTCCAGAAATTCGGAGCAAACGGAGCCTTCAGCATCTGCTGGACACCATCATGATATCCGGCAAGATATCCGGTCTCCTTGTCAACGGCCACCGTAACCTTCCCAGCCTTTATGCAGATTTCCTTCTCTGACTCAGAAACTTCAGGAACCTTGCCTTTTGCAGACGGGACCTCAGGCTGCACACGCTCATTGAGCACGAACTGCTCGGAAGAATGACAATGCCCTGAAGCAGCATAAGGAAGAGCAGCTGACTCCTTTGAATAGAGATTCAACATATACACCGCACCCGGCTTGAAAGACATTTTCTTGGCAGGAACTGAAACCTCCACACTTTCACCCGGAGCCATTACAGGAACATCCAGGTCACCGTTCTGAATGAGACCGTCCTCATCCTTTATCTCCCAGGAATAAGCATATCCTTCGGTCGACCTGTGGAAATTACGGTTCTTCAGGCTTAGGCGAAGTTCTTCCTTATCCAGCATCGTGAATTCAACAGGCTGATAAACATACTTGCATGTCCACATTGCCGGTTTTGGTGTTCCATCCGGAGACACTATGCCATTGCAACAGAAATTTCCGCTGTTAGGATCCGTATCACGTTCATAATCACCTCCATATCCCCAGCTCTTCACGCCATATTCGTCATACCTTGCCAAGCCTTGATCCTTCCAGTCCCAGATATGTCCGCCAAGAAGAGACTTATGCGCACGGATCAGATCCCAATAATCCTTCATACCTCCCGTAGAATTACCCATGGAGTGAGCATATTCACACATATATATCGGTCTGTCATGGTTCGGATCAAGCGCCATCTGCTCCAGCACCTTCACTGTAGGATACATTCTGCTTATGACATCAACAAACTCCTTGTCTGTAGGATTAGCCGAAACCTTTCTGATTGCAGGAAGCGCAGTAGGCAGGGTCTTCAGCTTTTCCTCTTTCTGATATTCACTTGTCAGTACCCTCTTCGCACCTCTTTTGAGTGGCTTGTAATCAGGATGCAGAGGCTGCCCCTGGGCGCCTTCATAATGCACGGGCCTGGTCGGATCCACATCATGAACCCAGCCTGCCATCGCAGCATGGTTAGGACCGGTTCCGGATTCATTTCCCAGAGACCAGAATATGATGCTCGGATGATTCCTGTCACGCATCACCATTCTGGTCACACGCTCCATGAAAGCAGCATTCCATGTATAGTCGTTTGAGAGTTCGCCTCCCACGCCATGTGTCTCAAGATTGGCTTCATCCATCACATACAGGCCATACTCATCACACAAATCATAGATATAAGGATCATTCGGATAATGGCAAGTCCTGATGGAATTGAAGTTGAACTGCTTCATCAGCCTGAGGTCCGCCTCCATTTCAGCACGTGATATGCTCTTGCCTCCGAATTCACTATGATCATGTCTGTTCACGCCATAAAGCTTTACGGGAACGCCATTGACAAGCAGCTGCTGATCCTTTATCTTAACATCACGGAAACCTACTCTGCAGCTGCGGGCCTCCACACAATTACCCTGTGGGTCCACAAGCGACAGAACCAACGTATAAAGATTCGGAGTCTCGGCAGTCCACTTTGCAGGATTTTCGACATCTGCCTCCATCAAAGGCCAATGGACATTGTCTCTCTGAGGATATTTTTCAAGAATCACCTCATTGACGGTAATCGACATGCTTTCTGCCGCAACAGCACCGGCAGCATCGTAAAGACAGCCAAGAATCTTCCAACCCTTCACGTCAGTTCCTTCAGGCACAGCCACTGCCGGACGTATCCAAAGCTTTGCATTCCTGTAATCCTGATCAAGAACAGTCCTTACGGCGAAATCACTTATTGCAACCTCCGGACGATAAAGGAGCAGAACCTCTCTATGAATACCTGCCATTCTCCAATGATCTGCATCCTCAAGATAACTTCCGTCAGTCCATTTCCACACCTTGACAGAAAGAGTATTCTCACCCTCGCCCAGGCAATCGGTTATATCAAACTCACTAGGAAGACAGCTGTCCTCAGAATATCCGACTTCAATGCCGTTTACCCACACCTGATGTCCGGAATACACTCCGCCGAAATGCAGGATTACGCGTCCGTTCCTCCAGGCTTCAGGGACCGTAAATGTGCGGACATAAGAGCCCACCGGATTGTCTCTCTTTATGAAAGGCGGTGCATAATTGAACGGGTATACAGTATTAGTATATATAGGATAGCCGAAGCCCTGCATCTCCCAGCAGGACGGGACCTCTATATCAGACCACTGTGAGACATCATATCCGGGATTATGAAACCCCTCTGGTGCCCTGGAAACATCCTCGGCAAAACAGAACTTCCACACTCCATTGAGAGACTCCATTCTGGCCCTGTCCCTGTCATAGGTAAGAGCTTCAGCTTCCGTTGCATAGGAATAGGAAGTCGCATGAGAGGCCAGACGATTAATGCCATTTACATATTGATTCTGCCATGGCTGAGCATCAGCTGAGAAGAAGTGAGATAGGCTCAGGTGCAAAAGTATGTGTTTCGATAAATAAGTGATACCTTTGTATGGATATATAAATACAAAGGTTATGACAGACGAACAGAAAATACTTTTAGCATTAGTCAAGTTGATGTTTCCACGTGAGATGTTGGATTATT
>JBGUTV010000022.1:0-3560 GCA_045133255.1 Candidatus Cryptobacteroides sp. | reverse complement strand
GAATGGGAAGAAGTGGAGAATTATTTCAAGAATGTCCTTGCACAGGTGAATGCCACTCTGCCTTCAACCCACAGGATAGCGAAGCTTACCGTCCGTAAGGAAGACTTCAAGCGAACAGGAACCCTGAAAGTATCACGAAACTAACCTTTTATACTATGACCAAGGAATACATACTGAATGAACTGAAGACCATTTTCAAACAGATCAATCCCAAAATAGACACAGACAAGGTGACGCCTGAAACCAGGTTGGTAGAAGATCTTGGATTGGATTCATTGACAATCCTCCTTATGAGCTTTGCCATCGAAAAACGATTCGAATTCAAATTCGACACCGTGCAGAAGTTCGCGTCTGTGGGTGAAGTCATTGAATATATAACATTGAAGACACTATGAAGAAAGGTACAGAAGTCGTAGAGAGGACGACTTCTGCACTTGTACGTCTGCTTCTTCGCCCCAAGCCATATTTCCTTGAGGTTGAGAAGCAGGCTGACAGGTTGCGTGAACCGTCCATACTCGTAATCAATCATACAAGCCATCTCGACGGCCCGATAGCCAATACCGTTTTCCGCAAGGACCGCATTCATAATCTTGCGGCCAAGGACAGGTTCGAGCAGAAAGGATTCGGATTCTTTCTGCGCCATACACGATGCATACCTATCGACCGAAAGAATCCGGACCTCTCATGGGTGCACGAATCCTTGAGGGTGCTGCATGAAGAGAAGGAGAGCGTGGCCATTTTTCCGGAAGGAGCGCACGGAAAGCATCGCGAACAGTTGCCATTCCACTCAGGAGTGGTCATGCTTGCCGCACTTGCCAATGTGCCGATTGTAATGGTGTATATCGATGGCCCGCACAAGATCTTGAGGAAACGAGCCAAACTGATAGTTGCTCCGCCATTCAGACTTGATCCTCCCATCTATGGCCTGAATTCTGATTATGTTGGTCAACAGACCGAAATCCTTCAGAATCGGATGAAAGACCTGATGAACGAGTTCATAAAAATAGAAGAGGGTCGAGCATAAGTTATGTCTTATAAGATCATTGGTGCACACTTTGCCGATAAAAGGCCTAGAAGACAAGAATGCACGATTTTATAGTTATAGAAATATTTCGTTTTATTCCTCCTGCTCGTAGTAATATGAGTAGTCAATTCCCTTCATGAAGGTCTCTCGGTCATTGATCTTGTCTGTGAGGGCAGATGAGAGAAGACCGTGGATAGGGTAGAGGTTTACTACGCTGGTCTGCATAGCTTGGAGATAGTCGTTTTTGTTGATCTTGCTCCAGTCTACACATCTTTGCAGGCGTTTTTTGAGGATGAGGTCAAGCCAGATGCGAGTTGAGCGACCATTCCCTTCCATGAATGGATGGGCAACATTCATTTCAATATACTTGGCTACTATTTGGTCGAATGTGTCTTCCGGCATTGATTCTATTTTCTGCAGCTCGTGTGGGAGGTATTCTGCAAGACAGAATGTGAATCCACCTTTGCTGATGGTCTTTGTGCGGATCTGGCCGGCGAAGTCGTAGAGACCGCCGAAAAGGTACCCGTGTATCTGTTGCAGGCCTTTGACGGTGCCGACTTCGATATTGTCTATCAGGTTGCTTTCAAATAGGGCGTATGCCTTTGATTTGCTCTTGCCGTCTATGGTCTCATCGCTGTTGGTGAACCATTGCACGAAGCGTGATGCGCGTGTGTTTGGAAAACTTTTGGCAAGGAGAATAACGCCGTCATAGTCAATGACATCAGTAAGTCGTCTCTTTCCGTCAGGAGCCAATAATTTCAACTGGTTAGTGACACTAACCACTTCACTCCCTTCATTCTTCAGTTTGGTCTTGAGGTACTTCCAGTAGTTCCTGTTCTTGGTATAGTCATCCTGAGCATTGAGAACACCCACAATATCAAGCACAGAAAACCACCACTTGGAATCTGTTTCATCCCAAATAGCTCTGACCTCGCGGTCATTGAAGAATCTGATAGATATCTTACTCATGCATTTAAATTGTATATCATACAAAGATAATAAACTTACATAAAAACTTTTGTTTTTACGCCCGTTTGAATAAAAATCAAGACCACATACTATCTTTATAAGGCAAAAGCGGTCATGACTTCTCAGCCAGCCGCACATCCTAAGTGAAACGAGGTCTATGCCTCAAAAATTAAAGCCTATGCGAACAGTATGTGGACTTGATGTACACAAAGATAGCATTTTTGTGTGCATTCTCAACGAAAAAGGTATTCTGTTTCAGGACAAGATCGGAGTGCTTACTCCTGACTTGGAACAATTGGTTAAAGTGCTGCATGAACACGCTGTGACCGAGGTGTGCATGGAGAGCACAAGCATCTATTGGATGCCTGTCTGGCGTATCCTTGAGCCTTATTTCTCTTTGAAACTTGTCAACCCGTACTTCATTAAGCAGCTCCCCGGAAAGAAGAGTGATGTAAAGGACGCAGAGTGGATAGCAACCTGTCTTTTGAAAGACCTCATCCGCGGCAGTTATGTGCCAGAGGACCGCATTCAACAACTGCGTCAGTATGACCGCCGCATCTTCGACCTTAACAAGGATATCGTCTATAAGCTGACCAAACTTGATGCGGCACTTCAGCGTTGCAATATACGCATCAGTAACTATGTGTCGACGACTGATGGTAAGAGCTATCAGAAAGTGGTTGAGAAGATATCCGAGAGTGTCACCGATCCTAAAGTGCTAGTCAGTCTCATCCATGGCCGCACCATAAACCGTGTCGGGACAGATGTTATCACTGCTTCGCTGACCGGAGTAATAACACAAACAGACATTGATGTCATAAGACAGATGAGGGAGGAAGTACTGCTCGCTCAAAAGCATCGCGACGAATGTCTTTCTAAAATGGAAGAGTTATGCAACAAGTGGTTCCCGAAGCAGATGAAGAACCTGCAGACGGTTCCCGGAATCAGCCTCAGATCAGCAACATCGATAATTGCAGAATTGGGCACAGATATGTCATCGTTTGAAGATGCCGCCCATCTGGTGTCATGGTCAGGGCTGAAGCCGAGGAATGACGAGAGTGCAGGAAAGATAATGTCCCGGAAGATAACACATGGAAACAAGTTCCTGAGGAAAACACTCATCGAATGCTCATGGGCTGCATCCAGAACACGAGGATGCTTCTACAACACGTTCAGCTATCATCAGACTGTCGTCAGACGGAAGAACAAGATGAAGGTGCAGGTCGCCATCGCAAGGAAAATGCTGGTGACAATATGGTTCATACTGAACGACAACGTCCCATATAGGGACTATACGCCCGATATTGTGGCGGAGTAATCCGTCCTCAATATATACCGCATATTGTAAGGTCACTATATTTATGGTGTCAGCAACCCGTTTGTAAACTGGCTAATGCTCTATGCGGCTTAGGACGCCCGTTTGAACTCTTAGTTCGCAGAGGAAATTGTTATATTATATCTTCACCGCTATCTATGGTAGGGGCATTGCCTCACGCACTTATGAGAAGTCATGACAGCACTCACGGTGCATAGATAGTATCTGATCTGGATTTATAGAGGAAATATA
>JBGUTV010000021.1:0-39573 GCA_045133255.1 Candidatus Cryptobacteroides sp. | reverse complement strand
CGCCATTTATCAGCAATGCTGAATTTAGTGAGCCGTCGCCAAAGCCCGCATTTCTGCAAGCGAGGTTTCCGTTTGTTAGGGGAGTTCTACTCTCAAAGTTTCCTTTGAGGCACTCTGTACCGGCAATTTCTATTGCCCATTAAAGTCCCGCGTGTCTACCTATTCCACCACCAAAGCGAATAGGGTACAAAGATAGTCAAAAAACGGGATTTTTCGTCGGTTTCGAGAAATTTCTACCAGAAGAATCCTGTGGAGAAGCCGGCGATGAAGGTGTTTATCCAAGGCTCGTGATTGGATAGTGAGATGGAATCAAATTCTCCGAATGCCTTTATCTTGAAATTGTTGTCAGTAATCAGGCTGAGACTTATGCCGCCAGAAAGGTCAGCTCCGCTTGCCTGATGCATACGTGCCCATCCTGCCATTGCTTTTGCCTGGAACTCAAGGATCCTGGCGAAATGCAGGTTCCAGTATGCTCCGGCGCTTGCTGTGTAGAGATCGGAGCATATCCCGCCATTGTAGATCATTCCGCTGGCTGTTCCTCTGGCACAGACTCCAACACCAGGAATCATAGGAATTTCCACCTGTACGCCTGCCAGGCTGCCTCGTAGCGGAAGCGCACCCATGGCTTTGCGACCTTCTGCCCGATGACGAAGCGACGTCCGAACATAAGCTCGGCAACATAGTGCTTCACAGAAGAATCATAACATAGCTCCGGAACTTCATATGCAGGATTCAGCTGCCTGTCCTTGAAAATCTTATCAGTAATGAAATATCCCAGATGCACGGAACCGATGCCGATAGCCGCTCCCGCCATCACGTCTGTAAGCCAATGCCTGTTATTAAGCACTCTTGATACTCCCGTCAGTGCAGCCAGGGTATATCCTCCGATTCCGAACCACGGGCTTCTGCCCTCGTACTCCTTGTGGAGCATTGTTGCTGTCATGAAAGCTGTCGCCGTATGACCTGAAGGGAAAGAATTGGATGCTGACTCGTCCGGACGCAATCTCTGCACGGAATATTTGACACCGTTGACCATTGCCGCCATCGCCGCGACAGAAAACGCATCGGAAACCAGCATCCTGCCCCAAGTGCTGCGCCCTTTATACCCGCATGCCTTGAGGCCCACCATGACTGCCGCAGGAGCATATTGCGTCCAGTCGTCATAATGGTGCCTGAAATCCGGATCAATCGTGTTGCGAAGCATCAGGAAATCCGTATCAAAAGTATATTTGGAAGGGACAGTCTGTGCTGATGACACAGCTGTTGTGGATGACATCAATACCCATGCAATGCACAAGTACATCAGGATAGCTCTTTTCATATTTCTAGGTTGGAATGAATGCAAAAATACGTAATTTTGCATAAAACTAAGGCCAAGGATGAAGAAATACCGCGATAAAGAAGGCAGAAGGGTGGTGGAGGTCAGTGATCTGAGTTACCTGACCGACAGGAATCACCATTACAACTGGTTCCAGAGGCACTACCATCATCATCGTCTCAGAAGATCCCTTAAAAAGGCAGCAAGGATTGTCGCCGCCGATAAGAAAGTCGCTCAGGATATTCACAGATTCTATTTCATCCCGAACGAAAACATCGACCTGAAACATTGATACGTTACTATGAAAATCAAGTTTACAGCACTTTTTGCCGCTCTTTTGATATCTTCTGTCAATCTCTCTGCACAGAAGAATGTCCTCAGATTCAATGAGGAAGGGAAGTTCAAGATTGTCCAGTTTACCGATACGCATCTTGGAACAGGAGAAGGTGCTTCAGAGTATCGCTGTCTTCAGGCGGACAAGACACTTGCGCGCATCAGTCGTGTCGTTAATCAGGAAAAGCCGGATTTCATTGTGCTGACTGGAGATGTTGTCACAGGAGGTGATGCCTCTGAGACATGGAGCAGGCTGCTTGATTCTCTTGCTTCATTCAAGACGCCGTTCTGTATCGTATATGGCAATCATGATCCAGAGAGAAAACTTACTCGTCAAGAGATGTCGAGGCCGATAGCAGCAGCTCCGTATTCTTTGAACAGATTGAATAAGGCCAAGGAACTGGCGGATATGGAAATAGAAGTTCTGTCCTCAAAAAGTGACCGACCTGCTCTCCTTTTATATTGCATGGACTCTCGTGACTATTCCACAATAGAGACGGTGCGTGGATATGGCTGGTTCACCACGGATCAGATAGAGTGGCTCAGGAATTCCTGCATGGCCAGGACTGAAGCCAATGGAGGCATATCTGTCCCTTCGCTTGCGTTCTTCCACATATGCCTTCAGGAATATGCACAGGCATGGAACAATCCGAAAAACTCCCGTAAGGGAAAAAGAGCGGAAGATGAGTGTCCCGGTGCTCTCAATACGGGAATGTTTGCGGCAATGGTCGAATCAGGAAGCGTGATGGGTACTTTCGTCGGACACGATCACGACAATGACTATGTTGTTGCAGAAAAAGGTATCGCACTTGGTTACGGCCGTTTTTCCGGTGATGACTCCACATATAACAACCTCCGTCCCGGTGCCCGCATCATTGTAGTTGAGGAAGGACAGAGGTGTTTTGAATCATGGATCCTCGAAGATGACGGAAGGATAGCCCACCGCATGAAGTTCAGCAACGGCAAGATCGAGTAAGGGATATACAGATGACTCATGCCTGCAGCCACTTGTACTTCTCTACACTGTAGATGGGAACAAACGGGAGAAGGATAGGGGTTTTATTTATATATGCCTGATATTCCGGGTCGTTGCCGTAGGCTCCGTTCTGACGGATTTCAAGTCTGCGGGCTCCACTGAACATCACATATACGATACCGATGTATCCTATCGCTGCAATAATCCACTGCCATATGGTACAGCAGGCTCCGAAACACACGATAAAGGACCCCGTCCATATGACAAGCTCACCAAGGTAATTCGGGCACCGCACCAGTCGATACACTCCTGTATCTACGAATCTGTGCCTGTTTATCTTCTTGGCTGCTTTTTTCTGTGCGTCCGCAACGCTTTCAAGAACAACTCCGGCAGCCATCAGGCAGGCACCGATCCATGCCCACACATCGTTTACAGGTGCCCCTGATGCTTTGTTTGCCAGGAAAAAGGCAACAGGACTGACCTGGCCTACATAAAGCAATGCACAGAATATCCACACCATAATCACCACGAACAGCGGCTTCTTCTTGGCTGCATCCGGGCCGTACAGGATCTTCTTGTACTCAGGTGACCTCTTTTCACGAGTAAGAAGATATAGTCCGAGTCTGCAGCCGAAAATGAACATTACCGCACATAAAAGAACTGTCGGCAAAGTCATCACATCCTTGAAAAGTATAGTGATGGTCACTGCTAATGCAGAAACGCTGAATCCATAGCCGATGCTGAAAAAATAGATGAAATATATCCATCCGAGTCCTGAAACCAGCATCGAAACAGTAAGAAGAATCAATAAATAGTTCATAACGCACATTGTTTAGAATCAATTAATCATCGATTTTTTACAAGGCTAGACACATATCATGCCTTCCTACACAAACCCCAGCGTCGCCGCGCTGATGCGGACCGAGGACGGAAAGACCGTCCTGAGGGCCTGGAAGCAGGCGGACATGGTGCTTCCCGTGGTAAATACAAGATATAACAGTAATATAAGAATAGTATTCATACCCTGTTGTTCGTTCCGTCATGCCCGGCCCCGACCGGGCATCTCTTATGTCAGGTCAGGATCATCAATAATACTATGGGATAAATCCTTCCATTGAGGATTCAATGTGTCTACAAGCTGATTCTTCCATTCTCTTTTGAAGTGCTTTATTTGCTTTTCTCTTGCGATTGCCTGTTCGATTGATGGAAATTGCTCGAAGTATACCAGTTTGTTGCAGTTGTATTTTGAAGTAAAGACAGAGCCGCGACCTTCAAAGTGTTCTGTGACTCGTCGTTTGAGTGAGTTGGTTACTCCGGTATAGAGGACCTTGTTGGTCTGGTTGGTCATGAAGTATATGTAGCCTTTCTTTTGCATGGTGTTTGGTTTAGATGCCCGGTCAAGCCGGGCATGACTGTTAGATCAAGCCGGGCATGACTGATAAGTCGTTGCCGGCTTGTTTTGCCCGTCATTGCCGGCTTGACCGGCAATCTCACACGTTAAGGCCCTCCCACAAAGCCGAGCGTAGCCACGCTTATGCGGACCCCTGGAGGGAAAACCTCCCGCAACGCGACAAAGCATGCCATCAAAGTAGAACCTGTAGTGAAGACGTCATCGATGATGAGGATGTGGCGGAAGGGCAGTTCTTCGGCGTGGACTTGTTTGTGAACAGCAAATGCTCCTGCGACGTTGGCTTTCTTTTCAGCTATGCTAAGTTTTGTCTGTGTTCTGGTTCTGCGACAGCGCCGGATGATGTCGCTCCTCATCCGAACGCCGAGTCTGCGGGATACGCCGGAGGCTATGACTTCTGCCTGATTATATCCTCTTTTCCATCTTCGCATCCAATGAAGCGGAACAGGAACGACTGCATCCACATCTGAAAACAGATGGCTTTCAGCAAGCCGGTCTCCCAAAAGCATCCCGAAGTGCAGCCCGACTTCAACTCTGCCATGATATTTTATGCAACGGGTGATTTTACTATAGTCTGACTCCGCGCGATAGAAAAACAATGCGGCAGCATAGGCGTATCTCTCTGTTCGGCTGACATTGGCCTCATGGCCATCATTTCTGACATCCGCCATATCCCTGTCATCACTGTTGTCATGCTCCGTTTCTGTAGAAACGCTCCACTTTGCTTCCAGCCAATCCTGAATGAAGGCGTTAAGGCGGTCTGACATGGGATTGTTACGCAGCAGCCAATAATAGGTGTGAGGCAGGTCGCTCCAGCAGTTCTCGCAGAGAAGACTTTCAGATGGTGCCAGTACAGCATCGCATACTACACATCGGCGTGGAAGGAGGAAGTCCAAAAGGGCGCTCCCAAATCCGTATGAATGATCAATGTCCATCCTGCCAAATTACTCAGATCTGGCAGAACGGACATTAAGATTCAGAAAAATCTATTATAAAAAAGATTTAATCTTTATAAAAAAAAGAAATTTATCGCAGTGCCTTACGGATTACAGGCATAATGTGTTCTGCATATCTTATGTTTCCAAGATCTGTGTAATGACGAGAATCAACAGTGGCCTCTCCATCGTCGCCAAGCATGCCTTCTGCAGGAACATAATATATGTTTTTCTCCCCGGCCTTCTTAAGTCTCTTGAAGAGGGCTTTCTGCTCCTGGTTTCTGCTTTCAATGTCTTCGTGGTTTTTTGTGTTGAACTCAGTACGAGGAACATATGAATCTTCCACAAAGATTATTGGAACGTCAGGATGAGCTTCTCGGATGATCCGGAAAAATTCTTCTCCAGCTTCCCTGATGCGTTCAGCCTTGGCGTTTGGAACATAATCCAGTACGAACACACCGGGATCCTTGACGCTGGCCATGAGTTCGGCTATCTCCATGTCGAGCAGAGCATTTCCGCTGAATCCAAGATTGAATACAGTCCTGTCGGTCTCTCTGGAAATGATGTTGGTAAACGCCATGCCGGGACGACTGGCGCATCCACCTTGAAGAATGCTGCTTCCGTACATCACGATTGGTTTTTCCTGTGACGGACTGTTTACAGTCGGCTGTTCTATATATGCCCCTTTGTCAACCCCGATTCCGATAGACTTGACACCATCATACATTGAAAGATACAGCATGAATTCCCTGTTGACAGGAGTCATGTTTCTTGCAAGCGTATAGGTGCTGACTCCATCTGCGGAAGGTCTTCCAGGTGCAACGAACCTCCATTTCCCATCCACAAGAGCATATAGATCAAGACCCTTTGTGCAGATGTCGGTCATATGATTATAATGGTTGTTGAACAGCGATTCCCATTTTACATGGATCGAAGTTGAGTTGGACCGGAAGCGGATATATAGTCCGGATGAGTGACGTCCACGTGTCCACACCGCCTTTCTGCTGACACCTTCCAGGCGTGCCGGCAGACGCTCGTATCTTTCATTGGTTTCTTCGGAAATCTTTCCATAGACCGGGAACACAGATGCGTCGACGTAAACGACATCCTGAGCCATACTGCTGAAGCCTATTAAGAAGGTAGCAATGGCAAGCAAAAGTCTCGAAGTGTTCATGATGGAATCTCCTTAGCAGTTCATGGCGCCGCAGCAGTGGATCACCTGGCCGCTGACGTATGAAGAAAGGTCGCTTGCAAGGAACAGAGCCACATTGGCCACATCTTCCGGCGTTCCCCCGCGACGAAGCGGAATGGTCTTGGCCCACTCTTCGCGAACCTTTTCAGGAAGGGACATAGTCATGTCGGTGATGATGAATCCCGGAGCTATGCAGTTCGCGCGTATGCCGCGAGGTCCCATTTCCTTGGCAATGGACTTTGCCAGCCCGATCAGTCCGGCCTTGGATGCCGAATAGTTGCATTGTCCTGCATTGCCAGATACTCCCACGACAGATGACATGTTGATGATGCTTCCGCATCTCTGCTTAGCCATGACAGGTGTACAAGCGTGAATGAAGTTGAATGCAGACTTCAGGTTCACTGTCAGAACGGCATCCCACTGGGCCTCGCTCATTCTCATCATAAGGCCGTCCTTTGTTATGCCGGCATTGTTGACAAGTATGTCGATTCTTCCGAAATCAGAAAGGATTTCTGTCACCACAGCATGAGCCGCCTCAAAATCAGATGCGTCTGAAGCATAAGCCTTAACCTTTACACCATATGCCTGAATTTCTGCTACGGTGTTTTCCGCAATGTCATTTATTGCGAGGGCCGTAAATGCTATATCTGCACCCTCTGAGGCAAATTTCAATGCAACTGCCTTGCCTATTCCCTTTGCGGCACCTGTTATCAGTGCCACTTTTCCGTCTAGAAGTCCCATATCAAGTCTGTTAAATTCAAACAAAAATACTAAAAATAACTATATTTGCGACACTTAACATCAAACGAAAACAAGTATCATACAATAATATGGCAAGCGAAATCAGAAATCCACAGCTCTGGCAGGACGGCAGGCTGAAAATCGATTGGGTAAGACATCATATGCCTCTTCTGAACGGACTTGAAGAGGAGTTCAGGCAGACTCTGCCTTTCAAGGGACTGAAGGTGGCCCTTTCGGTGCATCTCGAGGCAAAGACAGCATATCTCTGTGAGGTTCTCGCAGCAGGTGGTGCAGAAATGTATGTGACAGGAAGCAATCCGCTTTCTACTCAGGATGATGTGGCTGCAGCTCTTGTTGAGGCAGGCCTCAATGTTTATGCGTGGTATGATGCGACTCCGCAGGAGTATGAAGAGCATATCCGCAGGGTGCTTGAAGTGGGACCGAACATCATCATTGATGATGGCGGTGACCTCGTTAACCTTATGCACACCGAGTACAGAGATCTCATTCCTGGGGTGATCGGCGGATGTGAGGAGACGACAACTGGAATTCTCCGCCTCATTCAGCTGAACAAGGCAAAAGAGCTCTGCTTCCCGATGATGCTCGTCAACAACGCGGACTGCAAGCATCTTTTCGATAACCGTTATGGTACAGGTCAGTCTGTGTGGGACGGAATCAACCGCACGACAAACCTCATCGTTGCAGGCAAGAATGTCGTTGTTGCCGGTTACGGATGGTGCGGTAAAGGCGTCGCTATGAGAGCGAAAGGCCTTGGTGCCGAGGTGATTGTGACAGAGGTTGACCCTATCAAGGCGATGGAGGCCGTGATGGATGGCTTCAAGGTGATGAAGATGGAACAGGCCGCTCAGGTAGGAGACATCTTCGTGACTGTGACCGGATGTGACGACGTGATCGTGAAGGAACATTTCCTGAAGATGAAGGACGGAGCCATCTGCTGCAATGCAGGTCATTTTGACTGCGAGGTGGATGTGGCAGGCCTTCGTGCAATGGCTGTCGAGGTGAAGCCGGCAAGAAAGAATATAGTAGGATATACACTTGAGAACGGCAACAGGATATACATTATCGCAGAAGGTCGTCTCGTGAACCTTGCGGCAGGTGATGGACACCCGGCTGAGATCATGGACATGTCATTTGCAATCCAGGCCCTCAGTGCAAAATATCTTGTAGATAACCGTGACAAGGTCAGCCGAGAGCCGGGTTCGATGGTGAACGACGTTCCTCTCGAGATTGATCAGGAGGTTGCGGCGCGCAAGCTCGCATACTGGGGATGTGAAATCGACACCCTTACTCCGGCGCAGCACCGCTACCTTTTCGGCGAATAATTTAAACCTTCAAGGAAGGTATAACGCAGAAAGTAGTACATATTTCATATATGTACCACATTCAAAAATCAAAAGAGTTAACAAACCTTCAAGGAAGGTATAAAGCAGAAATACTTCGAGCGAAGCGAGGGGCAAGTCCCCTCTCCGAGAGAGGGGATTTAGGGGAGAGGTAACGTAGTACATATTTCATATATGTACCACATTCAAAAATCAAAAGAGTTAACAAACCTTCAAAGAAGGTATAAAGCAGAAATATGAAATACAATAATATAGCAGTAATATACGGCAGCGATTCTTCCGAGTGGGAAGTATCGGTCCGCAGCGGAGAATTCACATCTTCACGTGTTGACGGTCAGCTTTACGATGTATATGAGATTTTTGCGCGTTTCGGGCAGTGGAGCGTAGCAGCCTACAGGAAGCGTAATTCAATGAGAGTCGTGTTCCCGGTGGATGAAAGGCCTCAGATCAACAAGACGGATTTCTCTGCCGTTATCGACGGTCAGAAAGTCAAGTTTGACTATGCATATATAATGCAGCACGGCACACCGGGTGAGAATGGTCTGATGCAGGGCTATCTCGAGATGCTGGGCGTGCCTCACAGCGGATGCAATGCTTTCGTATCAGCAATAACCTTCGATAAATTCTCCTGCAAGAGCTACCTCAAGGATGTCGATTACGTCAAATGCGCAGAGGACATCTTCATCAGAAAGGGCGAGCCAATGGAAGGACTGGCTCAGAAGGCTGTAGAGAAGCTCGGACTCCCTATGTTCGTTAAGCCGACAGACGGAGGAAGCAGCTTCGGTGTGACGAAGGTCAAGAGCGAGGCAGACTTTGACAAGGCTGTTGAATATGCTTTCAGCGAAGGCAATATGATTATGGCAGAGGCTGCAATCGTGGGTCGTGAACTCACCTGTGCAGTATATTATAATGGTAAGGAGCATGTTGCGCTTCCGGTAATCGAGATTATTTCGGACAACGAGTTCTTTGATTACGAGGCCAAGTACAACGGTCATAGCCGCGAGGTTTGTCCGGCTCAGATTCCTGACACGCTCAGAGATCAGATACAGGACGTATCGAAGAAGATATATGCACATCTAGGCTGCGCCGGAATCGTACGTGTAGACTATATCTGCGCAGAGGAAGGACTCTATTTCCTTGAGGTCAATACTATCCCGGGAATGACAGCGGCATCTCTTGTGCCTCAGATGGTAAGAGCGGCAGGAATGGATATGACCAACTTCCTCACTTCAATCATCGAACAGTAAAGAATGCTTCTTAAAGACCTTATAAAGCAAGGGACAGCGACCATCTCGACAGCATATCCCGAAAGGGAGGCGCGCGAGATGGTCTTCGCCTATCTTGCCTGGGCTGCAGGAACACAGCGCCATACTCATATCATTGAGCCTGAATATGTACTCACTGATGAGGTGACGCAAAAGGCTCTTGCAGACTTTGGTAGAATGGCTTCTGCAGAGCCGATGCAATATGTCATCGGACAGGCGGATTTCTATGGGCGCATATTCAAAGTGAATCCTAGTGTCCTTATTCCAAGACCGGAGACTGAAATTCTTTGTCGTGAAGCTGTTCAAAGGATTGCAGCCATTAGGGACGGCAGTCAGTCAGGCACACTTAAAATTGCAGACCTATGCACAGGCAGCGGCTGCATAGCCTGGACAATGGCATTGGAATGTCCCGGTGCCGAGGTAGTGGCAGTGGATATCTCCGATGGTGCCATCGAGACGGCGTCTTCTCAGAATTTTTCTGACGAATCCTTGCCTGCAGAAGTTCAGGCACCTCGTTTCATCAAGTCGGATGTGCTGGACAGCATGCAGTGCAGCAGAGATATCATGCAGGCGTCCGGTCTGTCCGGAAAATTCGATGTGATTCTCAGTAATCCTCCTTATGTCAAGGATTCGGAAAAGGCACTCATGAGAGATAATGTACTCGACCATGAGCCTCATCTGGCCCTTTTTGTTCCGGATGATGATGCTCTGAAGTTCTACGTGGCTGTTGCAGAAATCGCAGCAAGGACATTATCTCCTCAAGGATTCGGAATCGTGGAAATCAACGAGGCTCTGGGACCGGAGACTGAGCAGGTATTCCGTAACATGGGATTTTCCAGAACCGCAGTTCTGAAGGACCTTTCCGATCGCGACCGATTTGTATGTTTTTCCGGCTTACTCGGATAATTTACATTAAAGCTCTGAGTGTCAAGGAGATACGTATTCATTAGTACTCCGAAATGTAGCGAATTGAAATAAAAATCCATATTATAATCGGGTTCTGAGCATCGTCAGAGCCCGATTTTCAGTTTTATCCTCATACATTTTCGGTAAGTGGATAATTGTCTGGACATTTGCACCATCAAAACATAGAAGCATATGAAAAACAGGTTCTTCATAACGGTGCTGATGTCGGTCATCATAGTCTTTCCATCTTGTGAAATCGTGGATAATGATGAAGAAAAACACATAATGGATAAGCATCAATCGTACATATCTCTTTCTGAGGTGACGCAGATTCTGACTTCAATCCCGATTACCGAAAAGCAGGTAAAGGAAGTCTATGATGCCGTCACGGCCTCGTCTGGCAATGGTTATGATGAAGAATATACAATGAAGAACCTCTTCGCGGCTCCAGGAACAGGAGTCGGGGACAAGGTTACCAAGACAGATGCAGAAGCTTATGACGCTCCGTTAAGCGGACTTATAGAGGCGCATCTGAGGAGCATTTCAGGCACCAGGTCTTCTGTGGACATGACCGTTGACAGGCTGGGAGTAGATGGGTTTCTGAAGGCTCTTGAAGAATCTGACATTCAGATATATTGGCCATTCTCTGAAAATCATTCGGGGAAGCGGCTGCCGATAATCACATTCGATCCGGAAGACGGGTCAGATGTAAACATAGGATATAGGTTGATTGACAATGGTGATGGTTTCCGCAGTGTGGAAGAAGTGGTTGTTGATGAGGAGATGGCTGAGGAATATCCCGTGTGGGTTGTGAACAGGAACTCCGATGCGGAATATACCTCTCTGGAGATGTTGAGAAGGGAAGATCCGGAATGGGGCGAAGGAGGCGGAAACATCATCGTCAATCCTATGGATGGTCAGGTTCCGGGTACCCGCTCTGGCAAAACTGAAAAGTCCCTTATTCTTAAGGATTTTACAATGAAGCGCAACTATGATACATGGTTTGCGGGAGCTTCGGAGTTTTTCGTGAAGGTCGGGGCCGTGGAGGATTTTACGGCATCTACAGAGGCGGAACTAAGACTTTACACACCATCTGTGACAGACTTCATGATCGTTGTAAAACGAAGCCAGAAAGAAAAGCCCCAACCATTCAATGCCGTGCTTGTTACGGATTGGTCAGACCAGATGACTCATTGTGCCTTCATGATCACAGAAGATGATGGCGGTACCCAGACTGTTTGGGATTGCAAGGCTCTTGTCAGGGTTGAATCCAAAAGCTATGGTGTAGAGATCAAGATACCTCTCAATACCAAGGATGATATAGTCTGGCGAGGACAGCTCGGCTCTACATGGCTCGAGAAGAACAGTGGGCAGCCGGCCCATTTCGGAGATGTGGATCTTACTTTTGAACTTGTGGAATATTGATATGCTATGCCAGCTTCACGATCATCTCACAGTTGCGGCAGTCAAAGACGAGAGCAAATCTCTGGCCGTTGTTCAATAGATATAAAGGAGAGGCAGCCTTGTTGCCGGCCTGCGTTTTAGGGCAGAGTCCCAATTCATGACGGACGCAGTATCTTGTCCTCATAAGTTCAGCATTCTTCTGGTGTTCCAGCTCGTAAGCTTTTTCAAAAGTTTCTATTCCAGCTTCGCGATAGAGCTTTTCGGCAAGCTTATTGGAAATGTTGAATCTGTAAGAGGCATCTTTCACATATATGTTGTTCTCGTATGATTCTCTGCCTGATGTTCTGTGAAGGATGTCTCTTTTTATGCAAGGAACTTTATCAAGCTCATCTGCAAGCGACCTGCGGACGCCGTTCAGAGAAGATGCACTCATGAAAGGAAGCGCGCCTTCGCAACGAATGTCGTTAACATTGAATCTGTAATGTCCTGCTGACTTTCCGATCTGAGAGAATATCATTCCCTCCATCCTTTCCTGATTGTCGGCAGTCTGTCCGCCCGCTTCAAAGCTGATTGTGACGTTTCTTCCGTCCTCAGAAACAGCATCTGCCCAGCCTTGGCCTTTTTCGAAACGTACAGTGACTTCCACTTTGATTTCTCTGATGCAAGGCTTTCTGTCCATTTCCTTTTCAAAGGCGGTGTCGATGTTTCTGTATATTCGGGCACCAATGAAAAGCTCAGGAGTATTTTTGCAGCGGACTGCGTTGCCTGTGCAGACATCTCCGCGGAATCCGCATATGCTTCCATCTGTTGCGACGAATGAGAATCCGTCACCGTTGTTGAGGATGGTGTCTCTGCTGAAAAGTTTCAGGACAATCGATGACTTGTCCTTATTCAGACCCGTAACTGTGCCGATCTCTTCTCCCATTGACTTGGCGGCATCCATTGCTGCCCATTTTCCTTTCTTGCCGTCAAGGAACAGTTCGGTGTACCCTCTGTTGAATGTCTTGTCTGTGTTGGGAGTGAATCCACCTGCAACCGATCCGAACGATCCTCTTACATAAGTCCTGCGTGAGACAATCTCGTCCAGGGCAATGGAATAGTCCCTTACGACATTCCTGACATAGGAAGCATTCTTGAGGCGTCCCTCTATCTTGAATGAACAGATTCCGGCATCCGCCAGCTCTTCCATGCGCCTTCGCAGATTGTAGTCTTTGAGAGAAAGCAGGGCCTTGTCTTTGACCAGTACCTTTCCTGAGCCATCGGTAAGGTCATATCTTGATCTGCAGGCCTGTATGCAGGCACCTCTGTTTGCGCTGCGCCCTGCGATGTGTTCTGAAAGGTAGCACTGTCCGCTGTAGCATACGCAGAGAGCTCCATGGACGAAGAATTCCAGTTCGCAGCTTACGGCTGCCCTGATTGCCTTTATCTGCTCAAGCGACAGTTCCCTTTCGAGTACAAGTCTTGTGAATCCCACCTTCTCAAGGAACGCCGCCTGTTCAGGTGTTCTGATTGCACATTGTGTGGATGCGTGAAGAGGGATGCTGTAGCCCCTTTCCTGAGCCATTGCAGCAATCGCCATGTCCTGTACGATCAATGCGTCGGCTCCGGCTTTCCGGACAGCCTCCATCTGTTCCCAGGCATCCTCCAGTTCGTCATCGTACAGGATTGTGTTGAGGGTGACGAAGATTCTGGCACCGAACTTATGCGCGTAGTCACATAATGCCTTGATGTCCTCTATCCCGTTTCCTGCCGCCTGACGTGCTCCGAACCGCGGTCCGGCTATATACACAGCATCGGCACCGCAGTCTATTGCTGCGATGCCGATCTGTAAATCTCTTGCCGGAGCAAGCAGTTCAAGCTGATTCATCTTACTTAAGCTGCTCAAGCATCTGCTTTGCAGTTGCACCGTACTGAGGATCAGTAAGGATCATCTGATAATACTCCTTAGCCTTCTCCTTGTTGCCTGCTGTCTGAGCGAGAGCTGCGATAGTGTACTTCACGCCAGTTGCATCCTTTGCGTTCGGATTAAGCTCGAGATACTTCTCATAGCTTGCGATGCACTCAGCAGAGTTGTTGAGCTGCTGGTATGCGCTGGCTGCCATTCTGTAAGCGTTTGCGCTCTCAACATATGAGTTAGACTTAGCAGCGAAATCAACAGCCTCCTGGAACTTCTTTGCCTTTACAGCAGCCTGAGCCTTCTTGAGGAAGAGGGTAGAGAGCTGCTTGTTTGCAGTCTTCTCCTGACCGTTTGCAGCAGCCTGCTCAAAAGCAGCGACAGCCTCGTCAACCTTACCTGTGGCAGCGTAAACCTGACCAAGTCTGAGCATTGCGTTGCCGTTTGCAGGCTCGAGCTCAATGACCTTAGTGTAAGCTGCAACTGCAGTAGCCATGTCCTTAGCCTTGAGTGCAGTGTTACCCTGCTGCATATAAACCTGAGGGATGAACTCGGCAGCCTCAGCAGCTACGTCTGCGCTTTCATACTTGTTGGCTGCAGCGATAGTAGCGTCGAGCTGTGCGAGAGCTCCTTCATAATTCTCATCCTTGATAAGACCCTTGGCGATAGAGAACATAACCTGTGGGATAGCACCCTTGCAGTTTGTTGCAATCTCTGCACCCTGCTCTCCGAGAGCCTCTGCCATTTCAAGAGCTGACTGGAAGTTAGTAAGAGCAGCCTCCATGTTGCCCATCTGAAGTTCCATAGCTCCGTTGTTGAATGTCTCAGTTGCTGTTGCAAGATCCTGAGCTGATACTGAAATAGCGGTCATCACGACAGCTGACAATACAAGAAAAATCTTTTTCATCGTCGTTTTATTTTGGTTAAACGTTATTTTCTAAAAGACACATTTCTGCAAAAATAGCAAATTTTGTTTTACTTTTGCATTGTTTATGTAGAATAATGAAGAAAATGAGGAGCAAGTACATATTCATTTCGTTGATATACCTGTTTTTTTCAGTCTTTTCACATGCAGCAGATCTTCCGAAACTCCCGAGCGATCCCGCTATTGTGAAAGGTGTCCTGGCAAATGGGTTGACGTATTATATCGTGTCAAATCCTACATCAAAGGGCAAGGCTGACTTTGCTCTTGTGCAGAGGACAGGAAAGACGACATCATCTGATATTCAGGCAGTTGACCTGGCAAAAGATGTATTGGCCCACGTTCCGACCGTAGGCTTTGGAATATCTCCACAAAAATTCTTTTCTTCAAACGGTGTAAAGCCTGCTGCCTACGGATTCGTCAAGACGGATGATGCCTCAACGGTGTACCGCTTTTCAGACATGCTTCTTTCACATAATTCGAACTCCCTTGATTCCGCGTTGGTTGTTCTTGTAGGAATGGTAGACAAGCTGGCCAAGAAAGAGAAGGAGGGAAAATGGTATTCGACGGTCGACAATGCGCTTATAATAGCTGGAGATGTGGATTCCAAAGCCGTTGCCGCCAAGTTGGTGATGCTCTCTTACCTTACACCTGTCTTCGAGTCTCAGCCGCGAAATCAATATGCGTGGACAGGATCGGATAATCCGTCATATGAAATAAAGGTTGTCCCGTCATCCGGCCTGTCAGAGGTCAGGACAATGTGGAAGGCTCCGAGAGTCCCTGATAAATATGCAGGTACGCTCCAGCCATATATTCAGAAGATGTATATCGCACAGCTTGGTGATATTGCGGTGTCAAGAATCAAGTCTGCTTTTCATGATCTGCAGATTCCTTATGCGTCTGTCTCGTACCGTCATTCATCCAGTTCCGATGTGTCCGGTGATGAAAGATTCATTCTGAAGACGGTTGTCGGACCAGAATCTATGGAAAAGGCGCTCGAGGTCGTGGCCCAGACAATGTCTGCTCTGGAAACATATGGGGCATCCAAGGAGGAACTGGAGATTTCCCGCAACAGATATATAGATAAGTTGAGGTCAAGAATCGCCAGACCGGTCAAGAGCAATGCGGATTATGTGGATCTTTGTACTAATGCCTTCCTTTTCGGCATCCAGATCGTCAATAAGCCAGATGTACTGAGGGCATATACATCATATTCTATGGAAACGGAGAAGGAACAGGCTCTCTTCAAGGATATAGCGGATGCTCTCCTTGATCCGAGAGAGAATCTTACCGTCGTTTGTGCGGTTCCGTCGGAGTATCCGTCTTCCAAAGCGCAAGAGCTTTTTGAGACAGCGTGGGCAAGCGGCAAGCAGATGTCTGCCCTGCCTGTGATAGATGTAAGCGACACGCTTTTCACGGTGCTTACGGCTCCAAAGATCAGTGTGAAGTCACCAAAGAAGGACCCGATGTCCGGAGGAGTTGTTTGGACGTTTTCCAATGGTTTCAAGGTGGTTTATAGAAGAATGGATACGGCGGGCAGGCTTTATTGGTCAATGGGACTTGGCGCAGGCTACAGCAGTATTCCTGATCTGGAGAAAGGTGAGGGTGCCTTTGTCGCTGATGTCTTCAGGATGTATGACATCGCGGGAATGAAAGGGGAGGAGTTCAGGAACTTCCTGGAACTCAATGATATTGAGATGAATGTCCGAGTAGGCCTTTCTTCATCGTCCATCAGCGGAACTGCGCATAAGGATAATTTGGGTCTTCTGCTCAGGACTCTGGTGGCAGTGGCCAATGAAAGAGAACTCGACCGTCAGGCTTATGATGAGTATATGAAGAACGAACAGCTCCGTCTTAAGGCCTCAGCAGGCACAAGGGAGGAGCGTAAGGCTGTAATGGACAGCCTGATGTGTCCGGACTACAAGTATTCACCAATAAAGTCACGCGGAAAGCTCAGCGAAGCTCTTGCGGACAAGGCTGACCGTTTCTATGAAGATCGTTTCTCGGTAATGAACGATGGTGTCCTTGTGCTGATCGGTGATATGGATGAGACCCTGCTAAAGAAGGAACTTATGGCTTATGTCGGCCTTTTCAGAACCAGGAAGGCGGCGTTCTATCGTCCGACAGTGAGCTATCAGCCGGTGTCAGGATGGTCTACCCATACTCGCGAGGGTGACGAGAACTGCATATACATGACATTGTCGGTGCCGATGACTCTGACGGCTGAGAACAGGATGGCCTCGGAGATAGCGGCGATGATCCTCATGGATGCCATTTCCGGTTCGATGGAATCAACAGGAATGTCGGTTGATGTCCACTCAAACACTGTGATCTATCCGCAGGAAAGATTCAATGTGATGATTTCGCTCAAGGAAGCTTCAGAAGACGGTTTTGCAGCTGGAGTGGAGCATACCGGAGCGCTTGATGCCTTGAGGATTCTTCGTTCATCTCTTCTGACTCTTGAGAAGGCAGAGGTTACTGACAAGGTGGTGAAGGCGTATAAGGAGTGGCTTAAGAATGACATCACATATCGTATGAAGTCCCCTCAGTATTGGCTGAATGCCATCTCGATGCGTCAGATTGAAGGCAAGGATTTCACGACGGACTACAAGGCAAGGGTCGATGCTGTTACAGCCGACAAGGTGAAGCAGATTCTTACCTCGCTCAACAATGCAAGTAAAGTAGAATATATAATAAGGAAATAATGAGACACGGAACAATTATTCAGATTGATGACTGCCTGGTGTCGGAAGAGGTTCTTACCGAATACTTCGCCTGTGATTATGAAAAATGCAAGGGATGCTGCTGCGTGATCGGTGACAGCGGTGCTCCAATGGAGGAGTGTGAGGCTGAGGCGATAGAGAAGAACTATCACATATTCTCTCCGATAATGTCAGAGGAGGGAAGGAAGGTTGTGCAGGAGAAGGGCTTCTATGAAATTGATATGGATGGAGACATGGTTACTCCTCTTGTTCCAGGTAGTGAAGAATGTGTGTATACCCTTTTCGATGAGGATGGAAACTGTTTCTGTTCAATGGAAAGATGCTGGTTTCAGGGAAAGGGTGACTTCCGCAAGCCTATATCATGCTGGCTCTATCCTATCCGCATAACTCCCCTGAGCAACGGAACTCGTGCTCTTAACCTGCATCGCTGGCACATCTGTCAGGACGCTTTCGCAAAGGGCAAGAAAGAAAAGATTCGCGTATACCAATTCCTGCGCGAACCGATCGAACGTTATTTCGGAGAAGATTTCTACGCTGCTCTTGACGAGGCGGCCAAGATGCTTAATTCTGAAGAGTAGTCTCAAGTCCTGTCGCAAGACGGAGGATATCCTTTCTGAGGCCTTCCATCGTGAAACCTTCGGCATTCCATCTGATGGTGATGCGGTCCTCATACATCTTTGAGAGTTTTCCCGCGATTCCGTGGATTCTGAAGGTCATTCCTTCTGCATCTTCGCTTTCGAGGTCATAGCGGCGCTCACGCATGAATGTCCTGATGTCTTCATTGATCGTGTTTCTTTCACCGTCTATGCTTACCTGCCTTGTGATGAATGCCAGATTGGGATATACTGCAGCTACGACACCAAAGAATGCCGCAATCTTCCACAGGTCATCATACCCGTGTTCGAAGATGGCGTTGATGTCAGCTTCTACGATACCGATGAAGACAAGTGCCAGAATGATGGCCGTCGCAAAGAATGCGAAGTAGAAAAAGTATTTGATGGCTCGAATTGTGTATTTCATATCGCGAATATAGTGAAAATCTTATATTTTCTTATCTTTGCGACAACTTAATTAAAATAACGAATTATGGAAGAGAAGAACTTGAAAAACGTGATGTATGCCCTGATTGCAGTTGCTGTTGTGCTTGCCGGTGCTCTCGCATACATCTGGTACCAGAAGACTTCCTTGGTCAATGAGCTCACAATCGATAAGGAAAACCTTACCAGAGAAATGATTGAGCTCCAGAATGATTATGCTACACTTTCTTCTGATTATGATACAATCAACTCGCAGCTTGACTCTTCACGCGAGGAGGTGTCACAGCTCATCGAGCGCATCAAGAAGACCGAGGCGACAAACAGAAGCATGATGAGAAAGTACGAGAAGGAGCTCGGAACCCTCAGAAGCATCATGAAGACCTACATTGTCCAGATTGACTCTCTCAACACCTTGAACAAGAGGCTTACAGCAGATGCGGCGGCAGCGCGTCGTGAGGCGGCGGAAAGCAGGAAGCATTCCGAGAAGCTCAGCAAGGAGGTTGAGGAACTCGCCGGACAGGTGGCTGCAGGTGCCGTCATCAAGGCTCGCGGCCTCAAGCTTGAGGCATATAATTCTACAGATAAGGTTACAGACCGCAGCAGTCGCGTGACATATATGCTTGCAACCCTTGTACTCAGCGAGAACGACCTTGCTCCGACCGGTCCTGTAAGAGTCTACATCAGGGTCAAGAGTCCTGACGGAATCCTCCTCGTGAACAGCACTCAGAAGACATTTGAGGTGAATGGCGAACCAATGATCTGCTCGGCATCACGTGAAGTCGATTATCAGGGCAGAGACGTGGAACTCGGCATATATCTCAATGAGATTCCTGAATTCGTGAAGGGTATCTACACAGTTGAGGCTTTCACAACTCAGGGAAGATTAGGTTCGGCTGAACTGATGCTCCGATAAAAGATGATATACGTACACATCCCGTTCTGCAGAAGCTTCTGTACTTACTGTGACTTCTATTCGGAAATAGCATCGAAATGTCGCGGTTGTCAGGATGATGAAAGGATGCTCCGTTATATGGAGGCTCTCTCCGGAGAAACAGCCATTCGTAAACATGAGATTGAAGCAGCATCCGCAGCGCAGGATACGGTAAATACATTATATATAGGCGGCGGCACCCCATCGGTGCTGCCCCTGTATGTTTTAAGGGATGTGGTCAAGTCCTTGTCCGCAGCAGGAATATCCGGACCTTTCCGCGAATTCACAATGGAGGTTAATCCGGAGGATATCATCGAGAAGGGTCACGAGTATGTAGAAGGGATGCTTGAACTCGGCGTGAACAGAGTGAGTATGGGCGTGCAGTCGTTCGATGATGGAATCCTCAAATGGATGAATCGTCGTCACAATGCCGCAAATGCGGTCAAGGCATATGAGATCCTTGAAGATGTCGGGGTCAGGAATATCAGTATCGATCTTATTTTCGGCCTTCCGCAACTTTCGCCTGCACTCTGGGATGAGACGCTCCAGAAAGCCCTCTCTATATCTTCCAAGGGTAATCTTCCCAAGCACATATCGTCATATCAGCTCTCCGTGGAGCCGGGAAGCGCACTGGCTTCTCTGATGGCGAAAGGCTCTTGGAATGAAGCTTCGGAAGAGCTTTGTGCCGCTCAGTATGCGCGACTTTGCGAGGTGCTTGGAACAGCCGGATACAATCATTACGAAATATCGAATTTCTCCTTGCCTGGATTTGAGGCGGTGCACAACTCAGCCTACTGGAGACATGTTCCGTATATAGGACTGGGACCGGGAGCACACAGCTATCTCACTGGCGGAAGTTTCGTCAGGAAATGGAATGAGCCGGATCTTGTGCGCTATTTCGATGCGGTGACTGCGAAGGATCTCTCCATTGTTCAGGGAAGTGAGATTCTGGATGACGAACAGATAGCTCTTGAGAAGGTCATGCTGGCTTTGCGTACCTCTGAAGGCATATCGGAGTCCTATCTTATGGCGAACTGCCAGACGTCGGCCGTGGAGGCAGCTCTCGCAGAAGGTAATCTTGTCAGGACCTCAGATGCCCGCATCCGCATCCCCGAAAACCGATTCTTCATCTCTGACGCGGTCATATCTTCGCTTTTCTGATCAGCTGGAACTGAATCATGTCAGATGGAGCCGCACCTGACACAGAATCTGCCATATTCATCCATAAAACCACCCCTTTTCATGGATAAGTCCTCTAAAACAGGCTACTTGTCCATAAAAACACCCCTTTTCATGGACGGAACCATGAATTCAGGTCCTTTGTCCACGAAAAGCCCTGTTTCCATGGACAGAAAGCAAATTTTCTATGGCCTGTCCACCAAAGTGCCTCTTTTTGTGGATAATAGGCCTTTGGGTATGGTGGCATCTCCCTGAAGTCCGCCATTTTATCGTACGGGTAAAATGTTGTATGTATTAATATGACGATATTCAAATTTATTTGACTATTTTTGTCAGATTTTAGTTCTCTCCATGCGCTTCGCCCAGTCGGGATGGCGGCAGTGTCATTTCGGGCAACCGGAGGGAGTCGGGAAATCTTTATAAGGAAATATAAAACAAGACATATATGTACAGAACACACACCTGCGGAGAGCTCCGCATTGAAAACGTCGGCCAGACAGTTACATTGGCCGGTTGGGTACAGAAAAGCAGAAAGCTTGGAGGAATGACCTTCGTTGACCTCCGTGACCGTTATGGTATCACACAGCTCGTGGTGGATGCACACGCAGATGCAGCCCTTCTTGAGACTGCTGCCAGCCTCGGTCGTGAGTGGGTGCTTCAGGTTACTGGTCAGGTGATCGAGCGTCAGAGCAAGAACCCTAAGATGCCAACTGGCGACGTTGAGATCAGTCTTGCTGAAATCAAGGTCCTCAACAAGGCAAACACCCCTCCTTTCACTATCGAGGATGAAAGCGACGGTGGTGAGGAGCTCAGAGCGAAGTACCGCTATCTTGACCTTCGCAGAAACCCTCTTCAGAAGGCTCTCAAGATCCGTCACCAGATTGCACATGAGGTGCGCAACTATCTCGATGCCCAGAACTTCCTTGAGATCGAGACTCCATACCTCATCAAGTCTACTCCTGAGGGAGCACGCGACTTTGTCGTTCCTTCACGCATGAACCCAGGTCAGTTCTACGCACTTCCACAGTCTCCTCAGACATTCAAGCAGCTCCTTATGGTTGCAGGTTACGATCGTTATTTTCAGATCGTACGCTGTTTCCGTGACGAGGATCTTCGTGCTGACCGTCAGCCGGAGTTCACTCAGATCGACTGCGAGATGTCATTCGTAGAACAGGAGGATGTGCTTAACACATTCGAGGGAATGATGAGAACCCTCTTCAAGAATGTACTCAATGTGGAGATTGCCGAGCGTATCCCACGCATGAGCTGGTATGACGCTATGGATTTCTACGGCAGCGACAAGCCGGACATCCGTTTCGACATGAAGATCCATGAAATCACCGACCTCGTGAAGGGTTGTGGTTTCTCGGTATTCGACAGCGTTGATTATATCGGTGCAATCAATGTAGAGGGCACTGCAAACTATACACGTAAGCAGATCGATGAGCTCACTGAGTGGGTGAAGAGACCTCAGGTCGGTGCAAAGGGACTCGTTTACATCAAAATCAACGAGGACGGCAGCATCAAGTCTTCAATCGACAAGTTCTACACTCCGGAGCAGCTTCAGGCAGTGGCTGACCGTCTCGGTGCAAAGAAGGGTGACATGATGCTCGTACTTTGTGGCGCAAAGAGAAAGACCCAGAATATGCTCGGAGTACTCCGTATCGAGATGGGTAACCGTCTTGGTCTGCGCGATCCTTTCAACTTCGCACCTCTCTGGGTGGTTGATTTCCCTCTCGTGGAGTGGGATGACGAGACCCAGCGTTTCTATGCAATGCACCATCCGTTTACAGCTCCTAAGCCAGAGCATCTCGAGCTCTTCTACAGCAATAAGAAGGAAGACCTTGAGAAGGTTTGTGCAAATGCATATGACTTCGTCCTCAACGGTACAGAGCTCGGTGGCGGTTCAATCCGTATCCACGAGGCTGCAATGCAGGAGCGTATGTTCGAGGTTCTCGGCATCAGCAAGGAGGATGCAGAATACAAGTTCGGCTTCATCATCAATGCATTCAAGTTCGGTGCTCCTCCTCACGGTGGCCTTGCATTCGGATTTGACCGCGTATGCTCGCTCTTCGGAGGTCAGGAGACAATCCGTGACTATATCGCATTCCCTAAGAATAACCAGGGTCGCGACGTAATGATCGATTCACCTTCTTACATCGACCAGGAGCAGATGGACGAACTCTTCCTTGAATCAAAGGCTGAGCGTAAAGAGTAACAGCTCTATATAGAAAACGGACAGACGGTGTGTTTGAGGCGACATGCCACCCCCGGCTAGGGGGTGCCTCCGAAGGAGGCGGGGGTCGCCGGAACATACCGTCTGTCCGTTTTATGTGAAAATTTCTTTAACAAAATCTCCAGATGTCCGTCTATATCAGTGAGCGCTCGAAATGTGAAGTGAAATCTTAAAACGTAAACAGATGAAAAGAATAATATTGATGGTGCTGCTTGTCGCTGCCGCTGTTATTGGTGCTTCTGCCGGAGAGAAAAGAAATCTTGCTACGGATGCTGTCCTGCAGCTCGTCATGGATCATAGAGGTAAACCTGGGTTTGAGACTATTTCTGTCGGGAAGATGGGATTAGGACTTGTCCGTATGGTTTTGAGCGCTGAGGCTGATGATCCCGAGGAAAAGGCAGTCCTGGACATGATAAAAGGTGTCAATAAGTTTGTTGTAGTGAACTATGAAGATGCCTCGCAAACTGTGAGGGCGGCATTTGCGGCAAAACTCAACGGGCTTTTTGGCAATACGGAGAAGATTATTGAGGTGAAGGATGGAGAAGATGAAGTAAATATCTACGGAACATCGGTGAATGGCGGCGAGTCAATAGACGACATCATGATCTATATACCGTCAGACTGCACGCTCATATGTGTTCTTGGCAGCATAAGCGCCGATAGGATAGCTGATATTATTGAGATGTCAAATGAATGATCTGAAGGAAATATGGCTGACTTTGTCTGGCAGGTTCTACAGGGTTGCGTACTATCTTCTTGATTCTCAAGAAGATGCTGAGGATGCTGTGCAGGAGTTGTATCTCAAGATTTTCTCCGGATCAAAGAATATGATGGATGTTAGGACTCCTGTAGCGTACGGCACGACTCTATTGAGAAATATCTGCATAGACCGAATAAGACGAAGGAATGCAGTACGTGAGGAAGAGATTCAGGAATATATCGTTTCTGACACTTCCGGGCCAGATGAAACATTTGCCTGCAGAGATGTTTTAAAATCCCTGCTCCAGGAGATGGAGAAACTTCCGGAGAAACAATCCCGGGCCTTGAAGATGAGGGCGTTTGAAGGTCTGGAGTATCATGAGATAGCCAAGCGGATGAGGCTGTCGCAAGTCAACGTGAGAGTCTTGATAAGCATAGCGAGGAAACAATTGAAAAGGAGGATGAACATATGAAGTCTATAAAGGAAATTGAGAAAATGACTCTTGAGGAGCTGGAGGTGGTCTCATTGGATGAGAACCTCAAGGTTCCGACAGACTTTGCGGAAAAGCTCAGGGCTGGACTGAATGCCAGACAAGAGCAAATGCGCGTAACGAAGATAGCAGCAACAGCAGCTTCCGTAGTCCTTCTTGCAGGAATAGGTTTTTCCATTGCAGGATTCAGCGATGCCCCCAAAGATACATTCACAGATCCTTATCTTGCTTATGCTCAGATTGAGGAAACCCTTGCAATGATATCAGAAGGAATGAAGAAGGGTATCGATATGGCTCAGGAATCTGAAGCGATATTTGTTAAATCAACAGAAATATTCAAATAGAATCAGTATATGAAAAGATTGATGGCAATAGTTGCAGCGATGCTGATGATGGTGATTACGGCATCTGCGCAGGAAGGTAAAAACATATATAACAAATATTCAGGAAAGGATTGTGTTTCTGCAGTCTATATATCTCCGGCAATGTTCAGGCTTATAGGCAAGCTGCCGGATATGCAGATTCAGACCGAGGATGGTGGCAGCATCAATGTAGCACCGCTGGTAGAGACATTTCAGGGCTTTTATCTGTTAGATGTCAGTGATGCATCCTTGGTTTCAGCCGTAAAGAAAGAGGTTGATGCAATGGTTTCGAAAGGGAGATACGAACTGCTTATGGAGGTAAAGGATGGAGGAGAAAATCTCCATATCTACACTGCAGGAGACGAAAACATAATTGAAAGTTTCGTGTTTATTGCAGGCGACTCAAGTGAGATGCAGTTCATATGCATCGACGGCGCAATGAACAGGTCTGATGTGGAAAATCTTTTGATCTCTGCTGCAAAATAACTCTTTGCAGCTCTATATAGAAAACGGACAGACGGTGTGTTTGAGGCGACATGCCACCCCCGGCCAGGGGGTGCCTCCGAAGGAGGCGGGGGTCGCCGGAACACACCGTCTGTCCGTTTTCTGTGTATCTTAGTAGACTACTATAAGATTCGGTACAGAGCGTTCACCTTCGTGGTCGAACTTCTTGTTGTCATATGGATGGTTGATGACGCCTGTCTGCTCTGTCCATAGTGTTGTCGATCCGCCGCCATCGAGGTTGATGGCCTCGGTCATGCCGAGAAGATGACAGATGTAAGCGGTCTCATAGATGCTTGCACCGTCAGCCTGACCCTTGAAACGTCCGTCGATGACCACAAGATAGGCGTTGCCATTATCATCGGTTCCGAATGCAGCGCGGGGGTGTCTCTTGTCATAGAACTGAGCTGAAGAATAGTGGGTTCTGATTTTTGAACCCTGCTTCTGCTCCTGAGCCATTGCGGCTACGTTCTCTCCGTCAGCCTTGTCTCCCATGAGCACCGGCACAACAATCTCGTCATCAACAATCAGCATAGGACCTGTAGCCATGGCAGAATGCCATCCCTTGCTTACAGCCTCATATGCCGTGGTGTCTGTAGCATATGCGATTTTCGCTTTTCTTCCCTTACTGTCCTTGAAGCCCATGAGGCCGTCCACGCGGTAGAGCTCTGTAGGGTGAGTATATCCGACCTGCTCCTTGCCGATGCGGAAATATACAGAAGGGATTCTCTGCTTTACATGGAAATATCCTCCGTTAAGAGCGAAGACGGCTCCGACTTCCTTAGCGATTTCGCTTGGCTTTCCTGCTGTCTTGCCAGGTCTGTGCAGAATCTCTGTGTTGAACTTTTTTGCAGGATACTTGACTACGCATATGCTTTGTGACGAATTGAACATCGGCACCTGGGCATACATTGCCTGAGCGCCTTTGTCAAGCTGAGTAATCTTCCAGTCTGCATTTATGAATGCAAGAGAATCCGCCTTCTCTGCATGTATCGCCAATGACGATAGGATGAGAATTGCTGTGAATAGGATACGTTTCATTGTCTTATGATATTCCAGGGTGTTTATTATTACAGTCTGATGTCGATCAGGAGAGGGTAGTGGTCTGTCAGTTTGACGGTATATTCCTCCATAATGCAGTCGAATACCTTGATTTCAGTCTTTCCCTCCACATCAAGAATGAAGCAGTGGTCGATGGCTCCGGTTTTGCGGTCCGGCCCTTTTCTGCGGCTTTGTGTCGAATATCCGTCAGTAGGACTGCAGATGTGATGTCCATTGTTGTTGTCGCCATAGACTGTGGCTGCCTTGTAGCACGGAACATAGCCTTCCTGGAAGAATTGCTGAATAGGGACGGTGTCTTCTTCGCAGTTCATGTCTCCCATGATAAAGATCGGGATGGTTCCGAATTTGGCCTTTATGATTTCAGCTTCAGCGAGAATCAGTCTTATCTGTGCGGCGCGTGCCATTGTGCTGCCTGGCTGAGCCTTGTCGCTCTTCCACCACAGATGCGTGTTGATCAGCGCAAAGATCTTGTCGTCCGATTTTCTTTTAAGCACGGCAGATGTGAAGGATTTGGATCCGTGGTTGCACCACTGCTCAGGCGTGTATTTGTGATAGTAGACATACAGGAGCTCCATTGTTTTCGGGTAGTAGAAGATCGGGGTGTTGTTCCAGTCTTCCTGTGATTCCCATGCAATGACGTATCCTTCGGACTGAACCTTCGGATAGAATTCATTATGCATGTGCGAAGAGTATTCCTGCAGACCGAAGACGTCCGGCATGTAGTCGGTTATAAGACGTGCGAACTGAGGTGCTCGCACAAAATCACGTGGATCTTCTCCAATCGCCTGCCATTTAGGCGGGATGGTATCCTTGCTGTAGTCCCAGATGTTGTCATCAAGTATTCGAAGATCAGCACCTTTTGCGATCTTATGCTTTGCCTTGAATGATGGGCTGTTCTGGCCGCAGATGGCAGTGCATGAAACGGCGATTGCCATTACTATTGTTGCTGCCTTGTGAAAAATGGTTTTAGTCATCATAGTATTATAGCGTATGGTCTATAGATAATCGGTATTCGCAAATATAGCAAATATTGACTATCTTTGACAGATTAAAAGATATCTCATGGAAAAAATGAAGAAAATAGGATTGTTCGGCTCTATGATGGCTGCTGCAGCCTGTACTCCAGGAGCGGAGCAGAAACCGAACATCGTATTCTTTTTTGCAGATGACATAGGCGTCGAGTGCTTCGGATGCTATGGTGGAGCAGAATATGAGACGCCGTTCATCGATTCGCTCGCAGCACGCGGAATGTTATATACGAATATGAACTCGCTGCCGCTGAGCAGTCCGAGCCGCGTGCAGGTGATGACCGGAATGTACAATGATCAGAACTACGTATGTTTCGGTTATATGAATGACGATGAGAGAACATTTGCTCACGTGGCCCAGGAGGCAGGATACTCTACGGCAATCGTAGGCAAATGGCAGATGGGACGCTCGCGCGAGATGGTTCCAAAGCTGGGATTCGAGGAATCCTTCCTTGCCCAGGTGGAACTTTACAAGGAGTGTCGTGATGTTCACAAGACCGACCGTTTCGCCAACAGCTACTACGACAACAACGGCAAGAGATACGACTATTGTCCATACGGCCCGGATGCCATGGAGGATTATGCCTTCGACTACATAGACCGCAAGGTTGAGGAAGGACAGCCGTTCATGCTGTATTACACAGAACCATTGGTCCATACCCCTCATGTAAGCACACCTGATTCATATGATTGGGATTGGAACTATGAAAGCCGTTTCACTCCTGGCCAGGACACCTGCTACTTCAGGGATATGGTGAAATATCTTGACAAACAGGTGGGAAACATGGTGGCGCACCTCAAGGAAAAGGGTGTATGGGATAATACCATATTCATTTTCTCTGCCGACAACGGAACTTCTACCCGAATTGTTTCCAAACAGAAGGACGGCAGCAGGATAAGAGGAGGAAAGGGTGCTCCAAACTACAGAGGAACGCACGTGCCTCTCATCATAGCCTGGGGCGATAAGATCGGTGGAAAGACAAGTGACAGGCTTGCAGACCTTACGGATATTCTCCCTACAATCGCTGATATCTGTGGAGTCGGGATCCCGCAGGAATGGAATGTCCAGGGTGTCAGTCTTTATCCTGAAATATCCGGTGCAGCCCCGCTTGACAAGGAATTGAGTCTGGTTCATTTCAATCCGCTTTGGCCGACAACTCCGGCGCCATATGCTTCACGTTATGCGATGGATGATACCTATGCATATTTCTGGGACGGAAGAATATATGATTACCGTGCCGATCCGGAATTCACTAGTCCGGTCATGTATTCTGAAGCACCTAAGGAACTTAAGGATCAGATTGCTCCGTTGAAGGCAAGAGTTGAGGAGATCGACTTCTATCCTGATATGCCGGGAAAGCCAAGAAGGTGTGATTACGGAACCTTCTATGATTTTGCGCCTCCTCAGAATCCGTTTTAATCAATTGTCAGTAATATAAACGAATCCATATGAACAAATTGCTTTATAATGTGCTTCCTGCAGTTTTGCTGATTGCACTTTTCGGATGTGAGAAACCAGTGACTGGTGAAGATGAGCAGGGAGACAAGACTCCTGTGCTGGAAACGGTTTCAGTGAGTGTCGGTCAGAAGACTCTGACAGCGACAACCGTTGTGTTTGAATGCAATCTTGATCTCGGTGAGGCAGTGTCGATGCCTCTTGAGGCATATTTCCGCTATTCTTCTACAGAGGCAATGAACGGCGGTGATGTCAAGGTTGTAAAGCTGAAGACCGGAGCCCAGGACATCAAGCTTACCGGTCTTGTTTTCGGCAAGACGTATTATTACGAGACATTTGTTGAGATGTTCGGTGCAGAATACAACAAGGTGAAGAATAGTTTCAGTACTCAGAACATAACAATTGAAATGAAGCCGGCTGAGCAGAATGCAAATGTGGTCAGTCTTGGTGGAACACTTAAAGGATGCGGCGCAGATGATGTGGCAGAGCTTGAACTGTCACTTATTGTTGCCGAACCCGATGGATATGAGGTGGTGTACCCAGTGGATGTAGCGGGAGACGGAAGTTTCCGTAAGGAAATCACTGATCTTGACCTGGCTTCTCAGTATATGTACAAGGCTGTCCTCAAGCAGGGAAACCTGAATTCCGTAGAAAGTGCCGTCTGCTCTGTTTCTACATTGGATCCGTATAAGGATGCGGTGAAGTCATTCACGGCGGCGACGGATTTGGCAGTTTCCGGTACAGCAAACTGCTATATAATTGCTGCTCCGGGATCATATAAGTTCCCTACAGTAAAGGGAAACACCTCTGCTCAGGTGGGAAATGTTGCATCTGTCAGAATCTTTTGGGAAAGTTTCGGTACAGCAACCGCTCCTTCAGCGAAGGAGCTTGTTTCTGCAACAGGATATGCTGACGGTTATGCATATGTTGAGGTTCCTGCATCGTATAAGGAAGGAAATGCAGTTGTGGCAGCATATGACAGTTCTGACAAGATCCTCTGGAGCTGGCATCTCTGGCTTACAAATGACCTCATTGATGAAATTTCATATGCCAATGAGGCTGGAGTGATGATGGACCGTAATCTTGGCGCCGTCTCGGATGAGGCCAACAGCGTAGGAGCACTTGGACTCTACTATCAGTGGGGAAGAAAGGATCCGTTCCTTGGCGCGGCATCCATCGTTGATCCTGTATATGCCGTGGCGACAAGGCGTCTTAAGGTCACTCTTAATACAGATGAGACATCAAATGTTGATTATGCAGTTGCCAATCCGCATAAGTTTATTTTAGGAAACGCAGGTGGAGACTGGCTCGCTTCAAAAGATAACAGCCTGTGGACTTCTGTCAAGACTATGTATGATCCATGTCCGGCAGGATGGCGTGTTCCGGATGGTGGATACAATGGAGGTGTGGGAGTGAGTGCCATGGCTGACGGAATCTGGGCTAAGGCCGGATTTACCCGTCAGGGTCTGACTCCTTTTGCCGAAGGTGACAGCGGAAAGATCGGAAAGATATTCTCTACTCCGTTCTGCAGCGCTCCGACTTGGTACCCGGCAGCCGGTAGCATCGAGAACAAGGGCGGTACCCTGTATGAAGTGGGTGTGGATGGAATATATCACTCGGTTTCTGCTTTCGGCGGCACCGATACTCACGTTACAGGACTCATTTTCAACTACCTCCCTTCATTGGGCGGCCACTATATTTACTGTGGCGGTGAGAAGTTTGCTCGTGCCGGAGGTTATTCTGTACGCTGCTGCAAGGAATGACACCTGAAAACGGTATATATTCATAAAAATAAGACCATCGTGACAGAAATACGCTGAATTCTGTCACGATGGTTTTTTTTGTCGCTGATGACGCGGCTGATTACTGGGCCAGAAGCTTCTTTACAAGAGTAGATATGAGGCGACCTTCTGCAAGACCTGCAAGGCGCTTTGTCGCCACGCCCATCACCTTTCCCATATCAGATGGCTGTGATGCACCCACTTCAGCAATTATCTTTACAAGTTCAGCTTCTACTTCAGACTCGGAAAGCTGCTTTGGAAGATATACTTCCATCTCAGCCGCCTCTGCGAGTTCGTTCTCGGCAAGTTCCGGACGGCCGGCATCATTATACTGCTGTGCGCTCTCCTTGCGTTGCTTCACGAGCTTCTGGATAATCTTCACAACTTCCGGATCTGTCACTTCACCGTTTCCTCCCTCTGCTGTCTTTGCAAGGAGTATTGCGGCCTTGATTGCTCTGAGCGAAGCAAGACGCACAGTCTCCTTTGCCTTCATAGCCGACACCATGTCGGTCTGTATTCTTTTTTCGAGTTCCATATTCTTGATAGTGTAAATTATAGTTTATCGGTATTTCTCATAATCCGGCATGCCTAATCCGGTAATGAAATCCTTGAATTTCTTGTCGTCCTTCGGGCATATCACCAACACATCCTCAGTGTCCACCACCATGTAATCTTCCAGTCCCTTGATTGCAATCAGCTTCTTCTTTTCTGGAGACACAACGAGTACTCCGCTGGTGTTCTCGATGAGTGTCTTTTCAGCGCTGACAGCATTGCCGTACGCGTCCTTGTCTGGAATGATGTTGTAGAGAGATTCCCATGTTCCCACATCGCTCCATCCGAATTTCACAGGGTACATCCACGCCTCGTCGGTCTTTTCCATGACTCCGTAGTCAATCGAGATGTTGCGGCAGCCTGTGTAGGCTTTTGCAATGAATTCATTTTCCACAGATGTTCCCAATGCACTCTCCCATCCCTTGAACAGACCAGTCACTTCAGGAAGATATTTTTCCATCTTTTTCCGGATTGTTTCTGCCTTCCAGAGGAAGATACCCGCATTCCAGAAGAACTCTCCGGTGCTGATGAATACTTTTGCGAGCTCCCTGTCAGGCTTTTCGGTAAAGGTCTTTACCTGCATCGGCCTGTCATTCTTGTACACGTCGCTTCCTCCGCAAGCCTGGATGTAACCGTAGTTTGTATCTGGCCTGGTTGGGACGACTCCTAAAGTCATAAGAACGTCCTTTTCCTCGATGTGGTCGAAAGCATTGCGTATTGTCTCTGCAAAAAGTTCCTCATTGTCGATCATGTGGTCAGACGGAGTGACCACCATTCTTGCCAGAGGGTCTCTTTTGAGAAGAGTATATGCCGCATAGGCTATACAAGGTGCGGTGTTTCTGCTGTATGGCTCAAGAAGGAGGTTTTCCGGAGCGAGATAAGGAAGCTGCTCCATGACGATATCACGATACCTGTCTCCCGTAACGATAAGGATGTTTTCCTGAGGGACTACTTTCAGAAATCTTTCGTATGTACTCTGGATGAATGTTTTGCCTGTATCGGCTACATCCAGAAACTGTTTAGGCTTTGCAGCCCTGCTGACCGGCCAGAAACGCACACCGGTTCCACCGGCCATAATCACGCAATAACAATGTTCTCTGTTCATCCGTATGATGTTTAGTCTCAGTATTATAAATATATAGGTATATATGCTTGCGGAAAGTACTCTATCCGCACATGTTCATCAATCAGTGTGACAGCCACTATGTCAAACTGGCAGTCCCGGCATCCGAAGGCCTGTCCTTTCCCGCTCTTGAGGAAAGCCCCTGCTGCCTTTGTGATCCTATGCTGCTTTCTTCCGTCCACATTTACCTGAGGCGGAGCCTGGATGCTTTCCCTGCGGGTCTTGACCTCTACAAAATGTATTCCATCCGCATCGATGGAAATGATATCGATTTCAAGATGGCCCGATCTCCAGTTCCGTTCAATTATCCTTTGGCCAAGTCCTGTCAGATATTCACATGCAAGATCTTCCCCGATCTTCCCTAATTTCTGTCGTTTATTTCCTTCACCTTCCATTCTCCCTCCACGTCCGTTACTGTTGCAACCTTATCCTTGGCATCTCCGTATGCATCCTTGATGGTGTAGAATACGGTTCTGACTCCCTTTGTCCTGCTTACTTCTGTGACTGTGAACTCGATTTCCGACAGTATGCCTGTAGCAATCGATGCTGCCGCACTGTCTGTCGAAGCCTTCTTTGCAAGAGCCGCCTCATAAGCCTCGATGTATTCAACCATTGCATTCTTGTCGCACAGTTTCATGGCATCGTCAGTTCTGCCTGAAGCCACGGCTCTGACAAATTCTTCAACAACCTCAGCCGGTCCAAGAGGGACGGAACCCTTTTTGCCGCAACCAAGAACTGTTGCCGCAACAGCTGCAGCAAGAATCATATGTTTCAAAATCTTCTTCATCTTAATCAAACGTTACAACTGTTACTCCGCTTCCTCCGAACTGTATATGCTCGTCCTTTGCCGTTGCCACTCCCGGCATGGTCCTGAGCAGCTTCTGAAGTTCGTCACGAAGTACACCTGTTCCCTTGCCGTGAATGATCCTGACAGAAGATACATTCAGCATGATGGCATCGTCCACATATCTTGTAACCTTCTCTACGGCATCGTTCAATCTCTCTCCGCGAACATCCAGCTCTGTGCTGAAGTTAAGCTTCCTTTCGCTCAGCGAGGAATCCACCTTCACGGCTGAAACCGGTCGTGAGGTTTCCTTCACTGCCGTGCGGAATTCGTTGGATGTGATTCTTTCCACCTTGTCAAGAGGCATCTTGCTGTTGATGTTTCCGATGGTCACCACCACTGCCTTTGCCGAGACCTTGACCACTTCGCCTACCATGCCATTGGTCTTGACGCGAACCTTCTCGCCCACGTTCAGAGGTGCTGAGCGGAATGCCTCCATCCTTTCCCTCTCCGCCTGAAGCTCCATCTGTTCCTGCTGGACCTTCTCATCTGCACGTTTCGCCTTCCTTTCCTGATTCCTCTTCTTCCTCTCGTCGATCTGTCGGATCTTCTTCTCTATGTAGTCTTCCTTTTCCTTCTTTTCCTGTTCCTTGCGCAATGCCAGGGCAGACATGAAGTCCTGCAGCTCTTTTCTTGCGCCCTGCGTCTTCTCCTTCTCCGCCTGTGACTCCTTTATAGTCTTGATTGTGTTTTCGACCTGCCTGTTTGCGCCCTTGATGATTTCTGCAGCCTCTTTCTCAGCCTGGCTTATTATCTCTTTCCTGAGTTGTCTGATATCCTTGAGCTCCTTCTGGTACTTGTCGGTGATGTTCTCGAGGGTCTTGTCTGTGTGACGGATCCTTTCAAGCTTCTCGTCGAGAGCCTTGCGGTTACGGGCAATCTTGCGGAGGTTTCTCTCGATGCCTACGAACTCTTCTCCGGCCCTGCTTTCCGCGTCCTTGATTATGTTTTCAGGCAGCCCCATCTTTCTTGCCAGCTCAAATGCGAACGAGTTTCCAGGCAGTCCCATCTCAAGCTGGAACATCGGCGCAATGTTCTTCACGTCGAACATCATCGCGCCGTTCATAACGCCCGTCTCGTTTGAAGCATAGAGCTTGAGGTTGGTGTAGTGTGTGGTGATGACTCCGTATACACCCCTCTTGTCCATCTCGCTGAGGATTGCTTCTGCGATTGCGCCACCGGCGGCAGGTTCTGTTCCTGAACCGAACTCGTCGATGAGCACAAGGGTCTTGCTGTCAGCCTTTGCCAGCATATCCTTCATGTTCACAAGGAATGAGCTGTAGGTACTGAGGTCGTTATCAATCGACTGGTCGTCTCCGATGTCCACCATTATCCTGTCGAACACCATCATCTCGGAAACCTCTGAGGTCGGAATCAGCATTCCCCATTGGAACATGTACTGAAGCAGACCGAAGGTCTTGAGGCAGACGGACTTTCCTCCGGCATTCGGGCCTGATATGAGCAATATGTGCTTCTGCGGTGTCAGTGCTGCTGTGAGGGGAACGATTTCCTTCTTTTCCTTCTTCAGGGCCTTTTCCAGAAGCGGGTGGCGTGCCTTGCGGAGATTGATTTCGCCGTTTTCAGATATTATAGGCATTCCTGCGATGAACTCGAGGGCAGTCTGTGCCTTTGCCATAAGGAAGTCGATCTCTCCCAAGTAGCGTGCTGCATCAAGCAGGTCCGGAATATAAGGTCGGAGGAATTCAGAGAACTCATAAAGAATCCTGAGGATCTCCCTCTGCTCCGAGAATTTAAGCTCCTTGATCTGGTTGTCCAGCTCCACCACTTCGGCTGGCTCGATGAAGGCGGTCTTTCCTGATGCGGACTCATCGTATATGAAGCCGGCTATCTGCTTCTTGTTGGCTGCGCTCACCGGAATGAGCATCTTGCCGTCTCGGATCGTTACTCCTGCGTCGCTGTCGACGATTCCGGCCTCCTGTGCTCTTTTCAGGATGGCGCTCATTCTTCTCGATATGGTGCCCTCCTTCTCACGGAGCGATTTGCGGATCTCGTACAGAGCGTCCGAAGCGGTGTCCTTCACCTCTCCGTATCTGTCGATTATTCCTTCTATCTTATGCTGTATTGCCGGGAATCCCAGAATGGATGCGCTCATCCTCTTGAGGTTCGGGTAAACCCCGTCCTTGACATCCTCGAAGAACGCAGTTACCCTGCGGAGGGTGTCAAGCATAGTCTTGAGTTTCCTCAGCGAAATGATGTCTATTGCTGATGATGTGTTTTCAAGAGGCTTGAGGAAGTCAATGCAATCGATGAATCCGCTCGACGGGAATCCGTCCTCGAACATCATGATAAGCCTCATTTCATCTGTAAGAAGCAGTCTCTTCCGTATCTGAGACGGCTTTGACGAAAAGGTTTCTGTCGCAGTCCTTTCCGCCGCGTATGTAGTCGAGCATTTGTCGGCGATGATTCTTCTTATTCTGTCAAAACCGATCTTCTGCTCCAGTCTGTTATCTATTCCTGTCATACCTTATCCCAATGATTCTCCCAGCAGCAGTTTCAACTCGTTAATATTCTGTATCTTGGTCACAGCTCCTCCCTTGACGAACGAAATGTTTCCTGTCTCTTCGGATACCACAACGACGTCTGCATCTGACTCTTCTGTAATACCGATGGCTGCCTTATGCCTCATTCCGAAATTCGCGGGAATGTTTGTCTTCTGGGTTATCGGAAGCGTGCATCGTGCCGCCGCAATCCTGCCGTTGGCAATCACAAGTGCTCCGTCGTGAAGAGGTGAATTCTTGAAGAAGAGGTTCATGATCAGGCGGCGATGTATTGCTGCGTCTATTTCATCGCCTGAGCTGATTACCTCGTCCAGCGGCGTCTTGTGAGCGATTACAATCAATGCTCCGGTCTTGCTTTCCGACATTCTTCTGCATGCCTCGGTAAGCTCGTTCACCGCCGTGCTGGAGTTAAGGCTCTCTGTTCCCCTGCCAAGGATCCTGTCCAGAATCTTTCTTCCTCTTGCACTGTTCATGTATCGGTTTCCAAGCCTGATGAGGAATTTTCTGATCTCAGGCTGGAAAATCACGATAAGCGCTATCACTCCCACATCAAGGACGGTATCCAGAAGTGTGGTCATGAACTTCATGTTGAAAGCCGACACGAGGATGCGGATGAAGTAGAGCGATACGATCGCAATGAAGATGCTCATGGCGGAAGAACCTCTTATCCACTTGAAGAGAATGAAGATGAGAAGTGCCAGAAGCAATATGTCAAGGATGTCTGTAAGCGACATCTGTAGGAATCCAAAAAGAGCCAGATACATAACTGCATAATAAATCACGCAAATATACTCATTATTTATATAATGAGGATGTATTTGCTCTGCTAATGTTGAAGAATTGAAATCAGTTTTTTAATTTTGTCTTCAACCATATAATTTGATGTCATGAAGAATTTGTGCTCCTGCACGGCAGTTCTCATTACCGCTATTGTGATGACTGCGTGCAATTTTGTTGATGGAAGGTATTATGAGAGGTCGCTGCAGTTCCCGGAAGGCATCTCGGCAGAAGAAAAGGTTGCTCTGGCTGCGATGGTTGTGCCGGACGAGAGACAGCTTCAGTGGCAGTCGCTTGAACTGACGGCATTCCTGCATTTCGGAATGAATACCTTTACAGGAAATGAGTGGGGAAGCGGAAGTGATTCGCCGGAGCTTTTCAACCCTGTGGAGCTCGATTGCCGTCAATGGGTGAGAACTCTCAAGGAAGCCGGCTTCCATATGGCTATCATCACGGCCAAGCATCATTGATGGCTTCTGTCTGTGGCCTACTGCCACCACTGAATACTGCGTCAGAAACTCCCCTTGGAAAGACGGCCGTGGTGATGTGGTGAAGGAACTCAGCGAAGCCTGTGCCGAATATGGAATGGGATTCGGCGTCTATCTCTCCCCGTGGGACAGGAATGCACTGTGCTATGGTGATTCTCCAGAATATAACAAGTTTTACATCAAACAGTTGACTGAACTCCTCACAAACTATGGAAAAGTGGATGAGGTGTGGTTTGACGGAGCCTGTGGAGAGGGCCCGAATGGAAAGAAGCAGGAATATGATTGGACGGCCATTCTTGAGACCGTCCGTGCCTTGCAGCCGGATGCAGTCACGGCAATCATGGGTGACGACGTGAGATGGGTAGGCAACGAAGGTGGTGTGGGACGTGAGACAGAGTGGAGCGCGACAGTCATGACCCCGGAGTCATATGCAAGATCTGCAGAGCAGAACCGGAACCTTGGAATTCATGCCATGTCGAAGGATCTTGGAAGCCGGGAGCTTCTGGCTAAGGCAGAGGAGGTGTTCTGGTATCCGTCTGAAGTGGACGTGTCTATCCGCCCGGGCTGGTTCTATCATCCGGAACAGGACTCGCAGGTCCGTTCTCTTGAAAATCTTATTGATATATATTATAAGTCTGTAGGAAGGAATTCTGTTCTTCTTCTGAACATACCGCCTGATACGCGCGGGCTTATACATGAGATCGATGCTGCCCGTCTGAAGGATTTCGGCAGATATGTGGATGAGGCTTTCAGTGACAACCTTATTGAAGCAGGCCAGAGGGGTTGGCGTCCGGAATCCGGGGAGTCCCGTGAGTTCTCCGTGCGTACGGGCGCGTCATTCAATACATTCATGATCCGTGAGGATATTTCCAAGGGTCAAAGGGTGGAGAGTTTTATTGTGGAGGCTTTGGCTGACGGAGAATGGCGCATGATTGCAGAAGGGACGACTGTGGGATATAAGAGGCTCCTGAAGTTCGAGGATATGAAGACCGAAAAGATCAGGGTCACAGTGACTTCAAGCAGGGCGCGTGCCGAAATAATGGAGGTCGGACTTTTTTGTGCACCACATATAATCGACGGTAAGGTCAGTGGAATGACAGACTGACTGTCATGCAAAGTTATCAACAAAAAATTGCCGTAAAGTGTTGAAAATTAAAATAATAATCGTATATTTGCAGCCCACAAAAATGTATTGTGGAGCTTAAAGTATTTATAATCAATTAATTAAACAAACCAATGCCTGGATTAATTGGAAAGAAAATCGGAATGACTTCCGTTTTCGGTGCCGATGGAAAGAATATTCCATGCACCGTTATTGAGGCTGGTCCGTGTGTTGTTACGCAGATTCGTACAGTTGAGAAAGATGGTTATGCCGCTGTACAGCTTGCCTATGACGAAACTACAGAAAAGCACGCCAGCAAGGCTCTTAAGGGCCACTTTGAAAAGGCAGGAACCACACCTAAGCGTAAGCTTGTCGAGTTCAAGGCAGACTTCGCTCAGGAGCTTAAGCTCGGTGACGTTCTTTCAGTAGCTGACATCTTCGCCGATGTTAAGTTCGTAGACGTTATCGGAACATCAAAAGGTAAGGGATTTCAGGGCGTTGTAAAGCGTCACGGATTTGCCGGTGTAGGAGGCCAGACTCACGGTCAGCACAACCGTCTCCGTCACCCTGGTTCACTCGGTGCCTGTGCATGGCCTTCACGCGTATTCAAGGGTACACGTATGGCTGGCCAGATGGGTAATGAGCGCGTAAAGGTGTTCAACCTCGAGGTGATCAAGGTTATGCCTGAGAACAACCTTATCGTAGTAAAGGGCTCTGTACCAGGAGCTAAGGGTTCATACGTAATTATGGAGGATTAAGCTATGGAGTTGTCAGTTTACAAAATTGACGGATCAGAGTCCGGAAAGAAGGTAGTCCTCAACGAGGAGATCTTCGGCATTACGCCAAACGATCATGCTATTTACCTCGACGTTAAGCAGTATCTTGCTAATCAGCGTCAGGGAACAGCAAAGTCAAAGGATCGCAGCGAGATTTCTTACAGCACCAAGAAGCTTATTCGTCAGAAGGGTTCTGGTGGCGCTCGTCACGGTTCTCTCAAGGCTGGTATCTATGTAGGTGGTGGACGCGTATTCGGTCCTCAGCCACGTTGCTACCGCAAGAAACTTAACAAGAAGCTCAAGCAGCTTGCAAGATTCTCAGCTCTTTCTTACAAGGCTCAGGAGAACGCAATCGTAATGGTTGAGCCATTTGTAATGGACGCACCTAAGACCAAGGAGTTCATCCAGATCCTTAACAACATCAAGGCTGGAAGCAGAAAGGTTCTTTTCGTGCTCCCTGAGAATTCTACAAATATTTACCTTTCGTCACGCAACCTTCCTGAGGTTAACGTTATCACTGTAGACGAGATCAACACTTATGCAATCATGAATTCTTATTCAATGGTGCTCGTTGACGGCGTACAGGATATCCTCGAGGCAAGAATCAGACGATAAACCGATTGAGAAATGGGAATTATAATTAAGCCAATAGTAACTGAGAAGTTGACGGTTCAGGGCGAAAAGTTGAACCGTTACGGTTTCATTGTTGACCGCGAGGCCAACAAGCTTCAGATCAAGGCTGCAGTAGAGCAGGCTTACAACGTGACAGTTGCAGATGTAAACACTGTAAACTACCACGGCAAGAGAAAGTCACGCTACACTAAGGCCGGTATGTTAAGAGGTCGTGCAAATCACTATAAGAAAGCTTATGTGACACTTGCAGGTGAGGATAAGATTGATTTTTACGCAAACATTTAAGGGTAATAAGCAATGGCAGTAAGAAAATTCAAACCGGTAACTCCCGGACAGAGAAACAAGGTAATCAGTGCTTTTGACGATATTACCTGCAAGACTCCTGAGAAGTCCCTCCTTGAGCCACTCAAGAAGTCAGGTGGACGTAACAATCAGGGTAAGATGACAATGCGTTACATCGGTGGCGGTCACAAGAGAATGTACCGTGTAATCGACTTCCTTCGTGATAAGGACGAGTGCACAGCTACCGTAATGACAATCGAGTACGACCCTAACCGTAGTGCCCGTATCGCATTGGTTAAGTACGCAGATGGCGAGAAGAGATACATCATCGCTCCT
>JBGUTV010000020.1:0-18727 GCA_045133255.1 Candidatus Cryptobacteroides sp. | reverse complement strand
CCCGTCATTGTTGGGATACTACGAAAAGTATCATTGTAGGTAAGGAACCGCCGTATGCGGACCCGCATGTACGGTGGTGTGAGAGGTCGGAAAACAAAAGTAGGAGGAAAACCTACTTTTGTTTTCCTCCTACTCGATTTTATCTGTATTTAAGTTTTTACTTTGTCTGATCGAAAGTGAATGCTTCCCAAGGAAGTTCTGCATCTTTTCCTTCATCCAGAACTGCACTTGCATGGCAGAGCATCGGGAACATGCTGAGGTCTGCCTGGCCGAGCTCGGCCTTACGTGCCATTGCTGCATATACACGGCGTGCAACTACGAGGCTCTCGAGGGTTACGCCTGCAAGAATCTCCAATGCTTCCTGATATGTCTTTCCTTCTCCGAGGAGTATGCCTATCTTTCTTGTGCGGCCGCCATATACGGTCACGTAAAGGTCACCGATTCCGATGTTTTCGCAGTCACGTGATGCACCCTGCATCTCAAGGAGATAGCGCATCTCCTTAACAGCCTGGTAGAATGCTCCAGCCTGTGAGTTATAGTGAAGTCCTGCCTCAGTGCCGAGGTTGCGGTTTACGAGTCCGATTGTCATCGCGATGGCAAGGGCATATCCGTTCTTAAGTGCAACGGCGCTTTCAAGACCGATAACGTCATTGGTGAGTGATATGTGATAGTAGTCTGTAGCCATCGCCTCCTTCATCATCTTGAGGTGTGCAGTGTTCTTTCCGCAGAATGCAACCTCAGTCTGATCGTGGAATACGAGCTCATATGATGTACAAGGACCACCGATTGCGCAGACCTCTCTTACGATGCCTTTCTTTGCCAGTTCTCTTTCCCAGTAATCAGGGTATGAGATGAGGGTTCCGTCCTCAAGATTGATGAGACCCTTGGTAACCGAGAGTACGGGAATTGCAGGGTCGAGGTAGGTGAGAACCTCATCAAGGAACCAGTCTACTCCGAATGAAGATACACCTCCTATGACGAAGTCAGCTCCGGCAACAGCTTCCTTCCACTCCTCGAACTGGTAATATTTGATTCCCTCTGGGAATGGAATATCGAACTTAAGGTGCTTGTTGCTCTTCCTGCATTCGTCGATGATATCCCTGTCAAGCGGGGTACCTACTAGTCTTACCTCATTTCCGTTCTCGAATGCCGGGTATGCAAGTGCTGAACCCATCATTCCTGATCCGATGATTGTAATGATCTTGCTCATATCTATATTTTTCTGGTTAATCTCAATTTGCCGGCAAATATAGTAAATATTTTCATATGTGAAAAAATGAAAGTCAATAATAATCCTCGAGTGAAAAATTTTGAAGAATGGGTATGAAATTCTATCTTTGTTGAATATAATATTACGGATAATGAAACCTATAACTTCTATTATGGTGTCGGCAATCCTTTTGTCGGCAATGTTCTTAACCTCGGAAACAGCTTGTGCTCAGAAACCGGTAAAGGAAGGACAGAAGATTACTCCTTGGGAGGAAGGCTGTCTTGATATCCATTTCATAAACACATGTACCGGTGAGTCGCAGTTCATTATCATGCCTGATGGTACGCAGATGCTTGTCGATGTCGGAGGCGCACTGTTGGATGATGAACTTGCTCTTGTACCTATTCCTGATCAGGCAAGAAGGCCGGGAGAGTGGATCAACCGTTACATCAAACGCTGTATGAAATGGACGAAGAACGATAAGATTGACTATCTGTCCATTACACATCTTCATGGAGATCACATCGGAACCATTTCTCCAGCTACACCGAACTCCTACAAGGGAAATTGGAGAAGTTCCTCTCTTGCAGACATCGTTGATAACAACAAGGTAGGCAAGCTTGTAGACAGAGGATATCCAAAATATGATTATCCAAGCTATACAGTTGAAAATAAGCATCTTGACAACTATATCAAATGTACAAGATGGCATGCTGCAACAGCTGGTATGAAGATTGAACGCTTTGTTCCGGGTGCTGACAATCAGTTTACTCTTAAATATGATGCTGCGTCATATCCTGCATTCAAGATTCAGAATATCGCTGCAAATGGTGTTGTCTGGACAGGAAAGGGAACTGAGACAGCTACAGCTTTTCCAGACAGTTCTGCTTTTGCAGGAAAAGGCAAGGCTGATCAGCCTAGCCCATCTGAAAACTCGTTGAGCACCGTGTTCAAGCTCACATATGGTGATTTTGATTATTTTGCCGGAGGAGACGTCAGCCATAATGGTGATGAGTATTTCAGTTGGAAGGATGTCGAGACTCCTATAGCTGACGTTGTGGGATGCGTTGAAGTCATGAAGGCAAATCATCATGGATGCTGGGATGCGAACAACGATTATATCCTAGAGAAGCTTTCTCCACTTTCAATAATTCTTACAGTGTGGAGAACTACCCAGCCTACAGGTGGTATCGCAAAATATTTCAGTCCTAAGGTGAATGGTGGAAATACAGATCTGTTCATCACCCATCTCGAGCCGGAGACCGAGGAGAAACTCGGCGCAGATATGGCAAAGGTGGCGAGCAAGGATGATGCTCATATTGTCGTCAGAGTAAATCCTGATGGAAAGACATACTACATTTACGTAATTAATGTCAATGGAGATTCAATGAAAGTAACCAAGGCCTTCGGACCTTATCATAGCCGTTAATTAATATGAAACGTTTCTTATTGTTCCTTGTTGTGGCGATGATCGCAGTGTGTGGTCATGCTCAGCCGAGAAAGACTATCATTTCAGTTGCAGTAGCACCGGAAAGTGCTGACTGGCAGTATGATTGTGGAGAAAATGTCAAGTTCAACCTTTCCGTATTGAAGGCAGGAGTTCCTCTTGAGGATGCGGAAGTGTATTACGAGATTTCAGAGGATATGCAGGATCCTCTGAAGAAGGAGAAGCTGATTCTCAAGGATGGTACGGCGCAAATCAAGGCCGGAACAATGAAGCAGCCAGGCTTCCTTCGTATCCGTGTATGGGCTACGTATGAAGGTGTCCGTTACTATGCTGCAGCAACCGCTGGCTTTGATATCGATGACATTGAGCCGGTTGCAACGATGCCTGAAGACTTTGATGCATTCTGGGCAAAGGCTCTTGCAGACAATAATAAGCTGGAAATGCTTCCTCAGCTTGAACTTGTTCCTGAAAAATGTACTCCTAAGGTAACTGTATATTCAGCAAGTTTCCAGAACAACAGGAAGGGTTGCCGCATGTACGGAACCATGTGTGTACCGGCTGATCTGAAGCCGGGCGACAAGCTTCCGGCTATCCTTATTGTTCCTGGTGCCGGCTGCCGTGCGCGCACAGGTTACTATGCTGAGGCTGAGAAGGGATTTGTCACACTTGAACTTGGCATTAATCACATCCCGACAGTCATGGATGATGAGATTTATGCTCAGCTCAAGGCTGGAATGATGGCTGAATACCAGTTCTACAATATGGATGACAAGAATAAGTATGTCTATAAGGCAATCTATGCAGGTTGTGCCCGTGCAGTGGACTTCCTTGCAGAACTGGATTTTGTGGATCCCGAGAGGATAGGTGTCGCTGGTGGATCCCAGGGAGGAGCCCTTTCCATTACGACTGCCGCACTCAATCCAAAGGTAAAATGCCTCGGAGCCTTCTATCCGGCTCTTGCTGACCTTACAGGATACCTCAACGGACGTGGCGGCGGCTGGCCGCATCCATTCAAGAACGGATATATGGCTACTAAGGAGCGTATCGAAACATCGAGTTATTATGATGTTGTGAATTTCGCACGCAAGGTTACAGTACCGGTATTCTATTCATACGGTTTCAACGACATGACCTGCTGTCCTACATCGACTACTGCAGCATATAATGTAATCCCGTCGACAGAAAAGACCCTGATGATAGTTCCGGAAACAGAACACTGGACCTATCCGGAGCAGATGGCAGCCCGTTCCAACTGGCTCATGGACCAGCTCTCGAAATAACGGATCTCAGAGTTCGGAATAATATCCCTACTGCTGTTCATAGAAACAAAGGTTTTTATGGACAGCAGTACTTTTTTATGCAGATTATTGGATTTGTTTGGCTGTGGCCAGTCTTCTGCAGATGTTCTGTTGATATATGAATGGGAATGCACTACAATGACGGAGACCACGAGCACGAAATTGCCAAATTTGTGTCAAAATCGTCTTCTAAACCCCAAATTGACACGAAATTCCCCAAAACGTGTCTGCATGGCACTCGTCCGCAAGGTTTTCGGTACTGCCGAAAAAGCAAGTCCCTTTCCCGAGGGTAGATATATAGGGATGGGGTAACGTGCTAGGGCGGGCATATCGCCCATACGAAAAAAGAGAACCAGCGATGGTTCTCTTTTTGTGTGCGGGCGAAGGGAATCGAACCCATACGCCTCTCGGCACCAGATCCTAAGTCTGGCTTGTCTACCAATTTCAACACGCCCGCTACGATTGGAGTGCAAATATACTACTATTTTTGATTCTTGCAAAATTTGATGCAGCACCAGTTGTCTATTGAGTCGTGGCTCACATATTCGAGTCCGCAGTTAGTTGCCATTCCGATAAGCATTGGCATATCTTCTACATAGAATCCGCTGACAAATAGCAGACCGTCTTTGTGCAGAGAGTGCGCGTATGTCGGCATGTCCTGAAGCAGGATGTTCCTGTTGATGTTCGCCAGAAGGACATCGTAGGTGTTGCGTTGGAGAAGAGATGCATCTCCGCAATAGGTTTCGATGACCTTTCCTACCTTGTTGGCACGTGCGTTATCATATGCGGAGATTGCGGCAACCGCATCGATGTCGATGCCATATACCTTCGCTGCCTTCATCTTTGCGGCAAGAATAGCCAGAATTGCAGTTCCGCATCCCATGTCCATTACCACCTTGCCCTTGACGGCCTCTTCATTCTGGAGGAGAGCGCGGCACATCATGTATGTTGTCTGATGATGGCCCGTTCCGAATGCCATCTTAGGGTCAATGGTGATGTTGAAGCGAGTGCGCTTCAGGCCTTCATGGAATGACGCCTTGATCGTGCACTTTTCGTCAACTACGATAGGGGAGAACTGACTCTCCCACACCGCATTCCAGTTGACTGCAGGCATAAGGTTAGCCGAGAAATCCACTTCGAATCCCAATCCTTCAAGACCTCCGAGGACAACCTTGAGCATCTGTGCGTCATAAAGTTCCTTCTGGATATAGCATTTCAAATAAGGGTCTTCCGCAGTGAACGATTCGAATGGAAGTTCACTGATCTCAGCTGTCACAATATCAGCATTTTCCTCGCTGAAAGGAGTAATCTTTACAGAAACTTCAATATATTCCTGACTGTTCATATCTGTCTTTAATTTGTCTGTTCAACATTAGGCTGCACGCCAGTGGCAGGGTCTGAGGATTCCTTACCCTCTCCTTCAGCTGCCGCTTCCTCAGCTGCTGCCGCAGCCTCTTCTTCTTCAAGCTTCTTCTGCTCCTCCTCAGAGAGAGCCTCAAGCTGCTGATCCACAGCCCTGACATAGTTCGTCTTTCTCTTGAACTCGTTTACGGAGTCAAGATTGTTGTCTTTTATCGCAGCGTCTACGCCCTTGCGGAAAATGTCCTTGATCGATTGTACAAGGTTGACCTTAGTCTCATCGATAACAGATGAGAACGCAGGGACATCGGCATTCTTGTATTTAGGTTTTCCTATCTTGAACTTCCAGTTGTCAAAGTCTTCTCCATAAATGTCCAGACCAAGCTTTATCAGGAATGGAGACTTGATCAGTGATGCGTGGTATTTGAATGACATGTCAAGATTCTGAATGCCGCTCAGTGCCAATGTGTATCTGTCCATCTTTATGATGAACGGGAAGATTTCTACAGTGCTGTTCGAGATGATGCCCTCGACAGACATGTGTTCGATGTGGCCTTCCTTCTTGTTCTTGAACAGGAGTTTGCGCGCCAATGATTTGTACATCGGACTGTCCTTTATTGCAAGGTCGTCGCCGGTAATCCTCATTATTCCGTTTATGCTTGGAGTGAGGATGTTCATATTGGTGTCAAGCTGCGCAGTGGCGGCAATCTCGCAGTTCAGTCTGCCGTAGAAAGACTTGAGTATAGGCATAAGTGTGTCCACCGCCGGCATAAGTGAAATCACGTTTTCGGCAGTGATGTCATCGAACTGAATGTTGAATCCAGTCTTGATGTCCTTCTTGCTGCGTGTTGCATAGAATCCATCGAAGCTGATGTCACCGAAGTTTGAAACTGCAGAAGTGTTTGTTATCTGCAGACATCTCTCCTTCATTATTGCATTGGCAGTGAGTTTTTCAATAGCGAGGTCAGAGTACTTGATGTTTCTGGCATCCAGTCTTATGTCTGCATTGAGATTAGCCGGCACGACAAGCAGGGTGGATGATTCCGCCGCCAGTGCAGTCGTGTCTGACGCAATCAGTTCCATGTATTCTTCGTCAGAAACATCAGTGAGGCTTTCGTCGACTGCTTCAGGGTTGAATCGTGAACCTAAAGTGTAGGCTTTCAGAAGTTCATTGGCATCGATGCCGTTTGAGGTAATGTCAACGTCAAGATTGAGCATGTTCCTTCCTCGGCCGCTTAGGATCTTCTGGATGCCGGTCAACGCTCCTTTCGCTGCCAGTTCTGACTTGCCTGCCTTGATTCCGAGGGTGTCTATACGTACCTGATTGTTGTTGAAGTATCCTTCGAATCCTTGGAGAGTATTCCTCAACGGGAAGAGAGGAGTCATCAGCATTCCCTTGTCAATGGCAATCTTGCCATTTAGATCCCACTCGCGGAAATATTTGGCGAAGGTCTCGTCAAGTCTGAAGTTGATGTCCTGCTTCTTGAAATCATCTTCCTTGAGCCACTCCGGCATCGCTTTGCCTCCTCTGCCATTCATTTTGGCAGCATGGAGCAGAAGAGAATCCTTGGATACTTCAGGGTATTTCCTGGCAAGAGAATCAATGTAGGCCTTGACTCTCTGTCTCCTTTCGATCGTATTCATGGTGGCATCGGCTCCTACAGTCGCATTTGATAGAATGATTCTGTTCATATCATCCTTCATGAAAATGGACTTGTTGCGGCTGGTGAACGTCAATACAGGAATCTTCGGGTTGTCCCTTTTCGGGAGTATCTGGAATCCGTTATCGCTGCCGTTGATTCCGATGACCATTCCCGTATTGTCCGCAAGAATCAGTCTTCCGGCACTGAGTCTGCCACCGAACCTGTGTACTCTGCTGGTGTCTTTGTCGTAGTCTGCAGAGTTCATGGCACTCAGCTGAAGCTGCTTGCCTGCGACTTTCATTGTGCCCATAGTGACGTCTGTACTGTCGACCAGGCACTTAAGACCAAGCATCCTGAATGTCTTGCCGCTCTTGGACTTCTTCTCTTCAGGGCTGAGGCTTATGTCAGCCTTGCTTATATAGGCCTTCAATGTGTCCTTCGGCGCTGCGACATCAATGTCCTGCGCAGTGATGCGTCCTGTGACGTCTGCATCCGAGAATCTGTTCATGTCCATCTGCGACAGGAGAATGTTTCCTTTAATCTCGGCCAGAAGCTTGCCTTTTGCACTTATCTCAAGACTGTCAGGGAGCATTGTTGCCAATGAATCCAGCACTACATCCATATTTCCATCGATATATACCTTAGGGTCGTTGCAAAGCAGGTCAGAAACACTTCCGCTTACTTTGAGTTCAGCACCTTTGGCGCATATCTCAGCCTTCATCTTATCCACATTGAGCCTTCCCTCGGCATCCGTTGACGCGTCGGCTGCCAGCTCAAGAGCTATTCTTTCAGGGATGCCTTTGTATGAAATGCCTGAATCCGGAATTCTGAAAGACGCCGTGATTGCAGGCAGTCCATCTTCTCCGAAAACGTAGTCTCCGACTGCTGTGGCGTGGAAATCAATGATTGCATCCGTGGTTATGTTCCTTGCTTCCGGAACTATATTTACAACCAGTCCCTTGATTACGTCGCTTATCCTGCAGCTGTCGATACCTGCCTTGACGTCCATTCCCAATCTGTCGTCATGGATGGACACTTCTCCGGAGGCGCTCATCGGGATTTTGGCAATATCAGCAGTCAGACTGTTGATGGTTATTGTCCTGCCTGCTCTGCCAGGCATTGTCACTTCGCCGTTTATCTCTATAGGAATTGCAAATCTTCCAAGTCCTCTGAGTGCAGCAAATGTCTTGGCACTGGCTGACATCCTGACCTTCCTGTTCCTCTCGCTTATACCAAGGTGGTCCAGTCCGAATGCAAGTGTGTCTCCCTTCATCCTTCCTGCAGCGAAAAGGCTGTCAATTCTGAATCCTATTCTGCTGTTCTTTACTTTTCTTGTGTTCAGCCTGCCGTTGAATCCTATCTGCTTGAGATTGATCAGGGCGGCGAGTGTGTCACTGTTGTCGGTGTAGACGATTCTAGGATTCCCGTTGAGGCGGATCTTTCCGAGCATGATGGCAGGAAGTCCGGAACTTGTTGTGTCTTCTGGTTCATCCTCATCATCTCCCAGCTTGAATATATCCCAATTCGCTCTTCCGCTTGTATATTGATGAGCGTGAATTCTAGGTCTTGAGAGCTCGACATATGGGATTCCTATCTTTCCTGTCAGGAGAGCCCCAAGCCTCACGCTTGCGGTGAACCTTTCAAATGAAGCAAGGGTGTCGGAAATCTCTCCGCATCCGCTGGTATACAGCAGGCCTTTTGCGCCGACTTTTTCGTCTTCATCGAATCTGTCAGCAGGGTATGTGATGACAAAGTCTTCCATACTGAGGCTCGCACTCGGGAAGCGTCGGAACATTGACAGCTCGACCTTTCCGAAACTGAGCTCACCATCGATGAACTCAGCAGCAATCCTGTTGACCAGACCTGTGAGGGCGGATGAGGTAAGAAAAATCTCAAGAGCCGCGAGAATGACAAGCCAGATGCCTACGATCCAGCCTACCCATTTTGCAACCTTCTTCATTATATTTCCTTTCATTTTAGAATCGTATAAAACATACAAATATAATAAATTATTGATATCATCGTGCAAACATTTTTGTTGCATAAGAATGAAGTATAGATTAAATTTGCATTGTTAAAGAATTGAACGATGGATACTCCTTTTGTATATGACCGTTTTGTGACGGGAAAGAATTTCATAGGCAGGAAAACAGAATGCACCATATTATCAAATCTGCTTGAATCAGGTGAGCATGTTTATCTGTATGGACGTCCCAAGTCCGGCAAGATGTCAATCGTGCAGCAGGCCCTTTTCAACAGGAGGATGTCAGGAAGACAGTTTATGGTGGCTCATGCCAGTCTTTCCAATGTAAGGAACCTTGAACAGTTCCTTCTGAAGTTCGGAACGGCTGTCATCAAGGCAGTCGCTTCGACTGCGGGCGAATATGAGTCGCTGATTGTCAAATATCTTGAGGAGACACATTTCGTGTTCGACAGAAGCCGTTTCGCTTCGTGTGATGAGGTCGTGTCTCTGAACTGGACTCCAGATATGAATGACGTATACAAGATGATACGACTTCCTCAAAGGATTGCGGAAGAGAAGGGGAGAGCGTACTATGTTATCCTTGAAGATTTCCAGAATCTGATGCTTGCAGACGAATATGATGACGTTTTCAAGCTTATGGAGGAATTGTTCCGTGAGAGGAACAGGATGCAGCAGGCCTCGGCGTCGTTCGTGATCACAGGTTCGCAGGTCAATGCGATGAAATATATATTTGAGGAGAAGAAGTATTTCTATCGTCTGGTGGAAAAGATCGGAATGAGTCCAGTAGACGACAGGGAGATCATAGAATATATCGTCAAGGGATTCATGGTGAGCGGAAAGGTGATCGAAAGGGATCTTGTCCTCGGAGCCTGCAAGCTTTTCCGTGGAGACATGTGGTATCTCAATCATTTTACCTCCATATGCGACACGATGTCAAGAGGTTACATCAATGAGGGAATACTTATGGATGCATTGAGGACCATTATTTCCATCCACGAACCTCGCTTCTATGCCATAGTAAACGACCTTACTGACCATCAGCTCAGTCTTCTTCTTGCCATTCTCGACGGAGTCACAAGATTCAGTGCTTCTGAAGTCATAGAGAGATACCGCCTCAATTCGTCAGCGAATGTGCGAAGAGTCAAGGACGCTCTCAAGAAGAAGGAAGTGATCACGTTCAATGAGAAAGATGAACCGGTGATCATCGATCCTCTTTTCGAGTATTGGGTAAGCAATCATTTCTTTGAAAGGCGATGACAAGAAGGAAACTTACAGTGCTTACAGGCGCAGGAGTAAGCGCAGAAAGCGGCATAAGCACATTCCGTGACAGCGACGGACTGTGGGAAAATCATAGTGTTGAGGATGTTGCGTCCATTGAGGGCTGGTACCGTAATCCGTCCCTCGTTCTTGATTTCTATAATGCCAGAAGGGCCCAGCTTGCAGATGTGAGGCCGAATGATGCGCACAGACGCATTGCTGAACTGGAAAAGGATTGGGACGTCACTGTAGTCACTCAGAATGTGGATAATCTTCACGAAAGAGCAGGCAGTACGCGTATTATCCACCTGCATGGCGAATTGACCAAGGTCCGCCCTGAGAACTGCTGCAATGATATGGACGGTTTTTCCGAGAATGCTGTCTTTGATATAGGTCCGGATTCCATTTCAATAGGGGATCTTGCTCCGAACGGATCCCAGCTCAGACCTCATATAGTGTGGTTCGGGGAGGCTGTTCCAAAGATAGATGCTGCAATTGATGCAGTAGAAGCAGCTGATGTACTGCTTATTGTCGGCACATCTCTGCAGGTTTATCCTGCTGCCGGACTATACAGATATGCGAAGACGGATACACCTATATATATTATAGATCCGAAAGATGTTCCTGTCAGAGACGGAAGGATTACCCATATAAAAGAGAAAGCCACCACTGGCATGGTGACTTTCAGAAATATTCTGGACTCTGAGTAGGATTTATTCCTCAGAAGTTATCTTGTCCATTCTTAGAAGAGCTGTGACTGCTGCAAACGTACAGTTTGTCCAGAATGATCTGTTGCTGTCGTGATATGGGGTTCTGAAATCCCATGTCGTCGGCATCTGACCATTACCCTTGTTCTGCACGATAGTCATGTTGTCTATGAGAGCCTTGGCCTTGGCAAAGGCAAGCTTGTCTCCGGTTTCTTCATAGAGGTCGAGGAAGGCCATTGCCACGTTATGTGCGCTGTGGTCGACCGGTTTCTGGTATTTGTACTGTTCGAACACGCATGGAGTAGCCATCATTCTCAGACCGTATTCGTTAGGAGTGGTATCCCAGAATGTGAACTGGTCTTCGCTCAGGCGGATGAGGTCGATCGCGTTGTTGAGGTCTTTTTCGCTTACTGTCTCCTTATTAAGAAGGTATGATGCGTATGGTGCTGCAGTACAGTTTGTAAGGTTCTCATATGGCTCAAGACCCATTACGTTCACGTCTTCGAACTGTCCTGTCATATTGAATGTCTCTACAGCGATCTCATCCATCCACTTTTCTCCCTTTTCTGTGATTACGTCGTACTTCGTGAGTCCGTACTGGTTGTGAAGGCGGAGGATGTAGTTGAGGAGAGGATGAAGCATGGCGCCGACCTCGTTTACAGGCTCTCCTGTGTTGAAGTCAATCTTGATAGGATATGATCCGTCCTCTCTCTGTAACTTGAGATATGTGTCAGCTATTCCTAGAGCGCGGTCGTAGTACATCTGTTCGCCGGTGTAGTCATATAGGTCGAGGAATGCGTGTCCTGCTGCACATGCTTCCAATGTCATTGTCTTTCCCTGATTCCAGTCTTCCTTTGAGAATCTGAGGTCAAGATAGTATGTAGGAGGGAAGAAAGCTAGAGGGCTGCCTTCCGGATGACTCATGTTTATAAGGAATGCGGCTGCGTTCTTTGCCATGGTTATTGCCTCATCTGCGAGCATAGGGAACTCGCGGGCAACCATTACCTCATTGCGTACTGTCGCTCCGATGATCTTGCATGGATAGGTGTTGTAGTCGTATCCCATATCCGGGATTGTCTGTGTCTTCCAGCTCTGTACTGCCGGCATCATATGAATATAATATATGGCCATTCTTGCAGCATCCTTGTAGTCGCGTACGGCATCGTGATATGGGCCGCTGAACGGATAGTCCCTGAGGAACTTGCGCTCTCCTACCGTTGCGATGGTCTTGCCTTCGGAATCGATTGCCTCGACAGTGAGGACAACGTCGCCTGGGGTGATTTCATTCCAGATCGGGCTGAGCGGTGCTTTGGGAGTATCAGCTGTGAACGACCATACTGCGGTCGAGTTCTCCTTGACTGGCTTTACCGTGAATCTGTATGCAGACGCTTCTTCTGTCTCAGGGAAATCAAATGCCGGAGCATAGATGAACTTCTTTGCAAACTTGTTCCAGAATGGATTTCTGCCTTCGTATCCTGGGCGGATAGGCTGGAGGTACTCTTCTGCAGCTTGTGCGTTCAGAATATCTGTTTCTGTTAAAGTTTTGCAGCTGGTGAAAAATAGAGCTGTCAGAATCAATGGGGTTAAAATTCGTTTCATTATATTGATTATTAATAAGTTTGTCCGTAGAAGCCCGACTTTGGCAGAAGTGTTTTCATAGTTTGGAGCGACAAAGATAAACAAATTGTCCTAATATTAGAAATGTACTTGGAAATTAAAATTTTATGCGTATCTTTGCAGCCCTATAATGAAAAGGAGGTGATAAGAGTATGATTATAGTTCCAGTAAAGGATGGCGAGAGCATCGAGAAGGCTCTGAAGAAGTTCAAGAGAAAGTTCGAGAAGACAGGTGCAATCCGTGAGCTCCGCGCAAGAAAGACTTTCTTGAAGCCATCAGTAAAGAAGAGAATGCAGATGCAGAAGGCTATCTACGTTCAGCAGATGCAGCTCCAGGACGAGCAGTAATTTTTTTGAAGATAATATTCACAGATTGTCAGGCCATGAAAAAGAGCTGAGTTCAGCCGCCTGCTGTCTAAAACTTTTAATATTTTAAGTTTTTATGTACGCAATTGTAGATATTGCAGGCCAGCAGTTCAAAGTTGAAGCTGGTATGGAAATCTTCGTTCACCGCCTTGCGGCTGAGAAGGATGCTGTTGTTGAGTTCGACAAGGTTCTTCTTATTGACGCAGACGGAGCAGTTAAGGTAGGTGCACCTTACGTTGATGGTGCTAAGGTTACAGCAACAGTTCTTGATGACACTTGCAAGGGCAAGAAGGTTCTTGTTTTCAAGAAGAAGCGTCGCAAGGGTTACCAGAAGTGTAACGGTCACCGTCAGTATCTTACTAAACTTCAGATCAATTCGATCGCTTAATTAATTGAGGAGGAATAATTATGGCACATAAAAAAGGCGTCGGTAGTTCCAAGAACGGTCGTGAGTCACATAGCAAACGACTCGGTATCAAGAAATATGGTGATCAGGCAGTAAAGGCTGGCAACATTATCGTTCGTCAGAGAGGTACTGTTCATAACCCAGGTCTGAATGTAGGAATGGGTAAGGACCACACTCTTTACGCACTGATCGACGGAAGAGTAAGCTTCCGCAAGAAGGCTGACAACAGATCATATGTCTCGGTTCTCCCTTTTGAGAACTAAGACTCGGGATCTGATCAAAGAGATAGAGGACTGTTTACCCGAGTGGGTACGGTCCTCTTTTTTTCTGTAAACACTAAAAATACACAATATGCTTACACTCAAACTGCTTCGTGAGAATCCGGAATTCGTGATCGCGAAGCTCGCTGTAAAGAATTTTGATGCAAAGGAGATTGTTGCGAAGATCAACGATCTGGATCAGAACAGAAGGGCTCTTCAGGTAGAGCTCGACAGCTGCCTCTCAGAGCAGAAGAAGAAAGCTGCTGAGATCGGTGGTCTTATGAAGACTGGCAAAAGAGAAGAGGCAGAGGCTGTCAAGGCGGAAGTTGCTGCTCTCAAGGCGCGTTCTTCCGAAATTGAAAAGAAATCTCAGGAGAACAATACAGAGCTTGAGTCTCTTCTTGTTCTTCTTCCAAATATTCCATGTGATCAGGTGCCGGAAGGAAAGGGTGCTGAAGACAATGTAGTCGTGAAGTCTGGAAATGAAATTCCTGAGCTCGGCGAGAATTGCCTTCCACATTGGGAACTTGCAAAGAAGTATGACATCATTGACTTCGACCTTGGAGTAAAGCTTACAGGTGCAGGTTTCCCTGTATATAAAGGTAAGGGTGCAAGACTCCAGAGAGCCCTCATCAACTTCTTCCTTGATGCCAACACTGAGGCAGGATATCTTGAAGTTGAGCCGCCGGTAATGGTAAATGAGGCTTCAGGTTTCGGTACAGGTCAGCTTCCTGACAAGGAAGGTCAGATGTATCACGCAACTGCAGATAACTTCTACCTTGTTCCGACCGCTGAGGTTCCTGTTACCAATATCTATAGGGATGTGATTCTCGGTAACAACGATTTCCCTGTGAAGATGACAGCCTATACTCCTTGCTTCCGTCGTGAGGCAGGTTCATATGGTAAGGATGTGAGAGGTCTCAATCGTCTTCACCAGTTCGATAAGGTTGAGATTGTCCGTATTGAGAAGCCGGAAGAATCATATGCCGCATTGGACGAGATGATCGCACATGTAGAGGGTCTTGTAAAGTCTCTCGGACTTCCATACAGAATCCTTCGTCTCTGTGGCGGTGACATGAGCTTTACTTCAGCTATCACATATGACTTCGAAGTTTATTCAGCAGCTCAGGGCAGATGGCTTGAAATCTCATCAGTGTCGAACTTTGAGTCATATCAGGCCAACCGTCTGAAGCTCAGATATAAGGATGCGGAGGGTAAGACTCAGCTTGCCCACACTCTCAATGGCAGCTCGCTCGCACTTCCACGTGTCGTGGCAGCTCTCCTCGAGAACAACCAGAAGGGTGACCGTATCGAAATTCCTGAAGCACTCCGCTCATATACAGGATTTGACTACATTGACTAAGGAAAAGACCATAATCGGCATAGACCCGGGAACAAATATACTGGGTTACGGAATCATACGTGTGGACTCAAAAGGTCCACACTATGTCGATATGGGAGTATTCGATCTCAGGAAGATCAAGGACCCATTCGAAAAACTTGCAAACATCTTCGCAGGAGTCACGGAGCTTCTGGATGAACACAATCCTGACGAACTTGCTGTGGAGTCGCCTTTCTATGGTAAGAATGCCCAGGTGGTACTGAAACTCGGCAGAGCTCAGGGTGCCGCCCTTACGGCAGCTGTAATGCGTGGTATTCCGGTAGCGGAATATGCTCCGAGAAAAGCTAAGATTGCAATCTGCGGTAATGGAGCGGCCTCTAAGGAACAGGTTGCAATGATGATTTCCAAGACCCTTAAGGTCGATCTTGATCCTAAGTACCTTGATGCTACAGATGCTTTGGCAATAGCTCTCTGTCATCACTATCAGCTGTCCAACCCGCTTGCCTCATTGGGTGGAAAGAGTGATTGGAAAAAGTTTCTGGCGGACAATCCGGAAAGAATAAAAAATAAATAGATTGCCACTTAAACTTTCGGTTCGGACTCTTGTCTAAAACTGGTGTTTAGTAAAATTTGATGTTATATTATGCTCAGAAACCTTTTTGAACGTTTCTTCAAGACAGTATTAGCTGTATCGATTCTTTTTGTTGCCCTGCCTCTTTCTGCGCAGGCGCAGTATTCCGTCAAGCTGAAGCTTATCGATGACAAGACAGGTGAACCTGTTGCCTTTGCAACGGCATCCCTTACTCCTAAGGGAGCAACCACTGCTTCAAAGTATGTCCTTACTGATGATAAGGGACAGGCATCGATAACAAAGGTGGCCAAGGGTGAATATTCCATCAAGGCTGAGATAATGGGTTATAAGACTTATACTCACGAGCTTACTGTCGATAAGAACATCAATCTTGGTGATATCCGAATGGAAGAGGATGCTGTGGCGCTTGATGCAGCTAAGGTTTCGGCTGTAGGAAATCCGATTACGATAAAGAAGGATACAATTGAATATAACGCATCATCATTCAAGACGTCGGACAATGATATGCTCGAGCAGCTTCTGAAGAAACTCCCTGGAGTTGAGGTGGAGGCAGACGGATCTATCACTGCAAATGGCGAGACAATCAAGAAGATCACAATAGACGGCAAGACATTCTTCCTGGATGATCCTCAGCTGGCATCAAAGAATATCCCCGCAAAGATCATCGATAAGGTAAAGGTCGTCGAGAAGAAGTCGGATCAGGCTATGTTTACCGGTATCGATGACGGTGAAGAGGAGACAATCATTGACCTCAAACTGCGTCCGGGAATGGCTGAAGGCTGGTTCGGAAATGTCATGGGCGGTGGCGGACATGATGTGCCAGGTGCCGGTTCTGACATGAATGACTGGCGTTATCAGGGTGCGGCAATGATCGGACGTTTCACAGACAAGAGCCAGCTCAGTATAATTCTCAACGGAAACAATACCAATAACCGAGGATTCAACGATATAGCCGGAAGCATGATGGGCAATATGCGTGGCGGTCGTGGCATGGGTCAGGGTACCGGCGGATGGGGCCGTAACAATGGTATCGCAACATCATGGATGGGTGGTGTCAACGGAGCTTTCACTCTCTTTGATGGAGATATGGATCTTGCCGGAAACTACCTCTATAATGGAAATAAGCGTGATGTGGAAGAGGATAAGAAGAGGATAACCTACAGACCTGACGGAAGCCATCTTATCAGCAATGAGTCAGGTGCCAGCACGACTCTCTCACAGGGCCATAGATTTGGAGTGCGTATGGAGCATAAGTTCTCTGAGAATACATCCATTCTCTTTGAACCTCAGTTCAACTTCGGAGGCGGCCATTTCAATGAACTTTCGCAGTTCAATACTGCAACAAAGGCTGAAGGTTCTGCTCTGGAACAGAAGGAAACAGATGGTTACAACAGTAACCACGGAGCAAATGACAACTGGTCTACCAGTGGATTCCTCCTTCTCAGACAGCGTCTCGGCAAGGCGGGCCGAACAATTTCAGCTAACATCCGATACAGCTTCAGCAACAATAAGCTTGATGGCTACAACCAGTCCATCACAAACAAATATCTGGCAGACGGTTCTCTCGATACGCAGAATGACGGAATCATCAACCAGCGTTATGATCAGAAATCGAACAGCTCATCGCTCTCTGGAAGACTTGTCTATACTGAGCCTATTGTGAAGAATCTCTTCCTTGAGGCGAACTACAGCTATAGCTGGAACAGAAACCATTCTGTGAAGAATACATATAACAGTACTTCAAACAATGTCGTTGACGGACTTCTGCAGTACACTGGTGCGTATGGTCAGGGAGAGGTACTTGACGGCATCTATTCCAATGAAATCACCAACCTTTCCCAGAACCACAGGGCAGGCGTAAATTTCAGCTATCAGCTTAAGAAGTTCAGGGCTCAGCTTGGTGCATCTGTAAATCCTACGATTACTCACAATGAGACTACCGGACATGATCCATACGACAATAAGGTTGTGAACTGGTCGCCTCAGGCAATGGTCTTCTTCAATCCGAATGACAACACTAATTTCAGATTGTTCTATTTCGGACGTTCGTCGCAGCCATCGACCTCGCAGCTCCTTCCGGTGCCGGATAACTCCGACCCTCTGAACATTTCTCTCGGTAATCCAAGCCTGAATCCGTATTTCAACCATAATCTCAGAAGCCGTTTCGGATACACAAACAAGCAGACCTTTACATCTGTCAATGTCAACCTCAATGCTTCGTTTGTAGAGGATCCGATCACTTCGGCAACATGGTATACTTCCGGTACAAACTATTCGATTCCAGTAAACGGACCTACAAGGTCATCTGTTAATGCGAACCTCTTCATTAACTCACCGTTTGGCAAATCGAACTTCTCTATCTTCTCTATGACTTTTGCAAATTACAACGAGTCTGCAACATTTGTCGGAACAGATGATTTTGAAAAGAATAAGGCGCAAAAGTATTATGATCCCGAGAAGGCTGAGTTCAAGTACAAGGAATTCAATGAAGAGATTGATATAAATGATCCTGACATGTTCATCAAGAACCTTACTCAGACTGTTTCGGTTACTCAGCGTCTCCGCTTTACATATAGAAGTGATCTTGTAGAACTTAATGTAGGCGGTCGTACCAGAATGTCAAAGTCTTGGTATACAATGCAGAACAGTAATCAGCAGTACACCTGGAGCAACCGCGTCGATGCCTCGATGAACTGGACAATCCCAGGAGGAATCAACCTTATTGCCGAGGCTGATTACAATTGGTATGTCGGATATACTACACCTCAGGAAGATGAGGTGATTCTCAATGCTGAGATCACAAAGCTTCTGTTCAAGAAGAAGTTCACTCTTGCTCTTAAGGCATACGACATCCTCGGACAGTCTAAGAATCTCTCGGTGAGTGATAATGCCAACTACCATCAGGAGACTCGTAACAACACACTCGGACGTTATATAATCCTCTCTCTTACCTACCGCTTCGGTAATTTCAATCAGGCAGGAGGCGGACGTAGAGGTCCAGGTGGCCCAGGAGGATACGGCGGCCCACGCGGCCCGATGGGTGGCGGCCCTCGCCGATAGCATACAAAAGAGGCTGCTCAAACGAGCAGCCTCTTTTGCGTTGTACGCCCAGCATGGGCATGTTCTAACGGGTGAAAGTCCCCAATGCGCCCCAATGACGGGAAGCATATAGCCAAAGGCAAGGGTGTCCATCGTGAGGTGGAATCTGAAGGAAGCTGGCGGCAAAAGTCTGGCCTGACG
>JBGUTV010000019.1:0-20888 GCA_045133255.1 Candidatus Cryptobacteroides sp. | reverse complement strand
CGTATTTTCCTTTATGCATATGCCATTCTACGTTAGTCTGGCAAAGATAATTTCAAATCGGCGCGCTCCAAAAACCTCTGTAACTACCTAACATTCAATATTTTCAAAGAACTTTTATAAATTTTTACCGGACACTAATGTTTCCTGACATGAATCGCTACCGGAATGACTCCGACTTCAGGAAAACGCACGAAAAGAAAAGCATAGAGGCCTTCCTGGGACTGAACGGCAGCATCGAATATGCATTTCTGAACGATGTTGTCAAACACGTAGACTCATCTTACAGGACCATACCGCGTAAAGACTGCAGAGCGATCGGAGGGCTGTCTCTTGGAGGGCTTCAGGCAATGTACATCTCGGCAAACAATCCTGACTGCTTCGGTTATGTCGGACTGTTCTCTCCTCTGATACACCATCCGATGAGACCTGGGCCATACTCATTCTTTTACAGGAAACTGGAGCAAAAGCTCAGAGGTCAATTCGAGGATCCCCCAGCATTCTACTGGATAATGTCCGGAAAATATGATTTCGTCTATAATTCCGCATTCAGGTTCAGCAGATACCTTTATACAAGAAAACACCTCCATCATTTTCATGTCTCTGATGGAGGGCACACATGGAACAACTGGCAGGACTACAGCATCATGTTCATTAAAGAACTGTCGAAAAACCTTCCTTGAAGAAGGAAGCGACAGATGCTGCAATGGAGTCCTTCTGCTGACTCAGGAAATGATTCTCGCCCTCGATCAGCTGCAAGGTGCTTCCAGGGTAGATCTCATGGTACTTCTCGGAATATGAGACCGGAACTATCTTGTCCTGAGTACCATGAATAATGAAGACCTTGCCGGTGTAGGCTGCAGAGGTCTCATAGACAGGAAGTTTCTGAGCTGCGAGAATGAACTTGCGTCCAAGCTTATGGAACATCACGCTTACATATTCAGGCGGATTTGAAGCATCGTATTTCTTGCCCATGCACTGACCTGCAATTGCATCATCCTTAAGGACAGCGGCCGGAGCAAGCAGAACCATACAGGCAGGCTTGCGAGGATCATCCTCAAGCTCACCGGCAAGCATTCCAGCAATGACACCACCCTGCGAATGACCGGCAAAACCGATCTGGGAAACATAAGGAAGCGTCTTCACATACTCGAAGACTGCCTTGGCATCGCTTATCTCATTGGCAATGGTCATATCAATGAACTTTCCCTCACTCTTGCCATGAGCATTGAAATCAAAACTGATTGATGCAATTCCTGCCTTGGCAAGAGCCTTGGCCAATGTCGGAATCGGATGAAACTTCTTGTTGGCCATAAAACCGTGCATCAGGATTACCATCGGGCAACGGTCAGAAGCAGTATTGAATCCTTCCGGAAGAGTGATGGCTGTAGAGATGCCTCCCTGCTCTCCGTAAACATCGAAGTTCTTTTTAGTCCAGAACATAGTCATATGGTTTAGTTGTTACTTCTTATAGAATTTCCTGTCAAGCTTGCCGTTATAGGTACGCTGGATCGACTCCACCGCTTCATAATAAGTAGGAATCTTATGAGGTTCAAGCTTGGACTTGAGATGCAGCGCTAGAGAACGCTTGTCCAGAGATGCCCCATCTGCCAGAACAACAAGAAGCTTCAGAACAGTACCAATTACAGGATGGGTACCGGCAATACAGATGCAGTCCTTGACCGAATCGTGAGAAGCGGCAGCATTCTCCACCTCGGATGGGTCCACCTTGAAGCCACCGACATTGATGACATCACCCTGACGTCCCTTGAGATGTATGAGTCCTTCCTCGTCCACATATCCGAGATCGGAACCATATATCTTGCCATCCTTCAGCACTTTACGGGTATTTTCCTCATCAGCGACATATCCGCTCATGATCGTAAGTCCGGAAACTATGATATTTCCCTCAGCCGTTACCTCCACAGTGGAATTCTTCATAGGACGACCTATGCAGCCTTCCATATATCTACCGTCATTGAAGTTGTAAGTACATACAGCTCCAATCTCGGTTCCGCCCAAAGTATTATACAATCGAGACTTAGGAAGCGCCTTGCTCAACTGCTCCATATCGTGCTGCGTAATAGGCGCGGCACCGGTCTCGATGAAATCTATCCTGTCAGCAAGTGAACATAGTTTCTCATATGAGAACTGCATGATCAGCCTGATACTGGCGGGGACAAGGAAGGTTGCAAATTTTTCAAATGGCAGATCGAACACATCGAAGAATGCATTCATGTCCTTAAGCCCGTCCAGAACGCACACGGTACCACCTACAGTGAGCACAGGATGCATCTTGAACAATGAAGCGATATGGTTCAACGGGCCGCTGATAATGAAGCAAAGCTCGGGTGTAAACTGAAGATCGTGTACGAAATTGTCTGCACATGAGACCAATGCAGTCTCCGACAGCATCACTCCCTTAGACTTTCCTGTTGTTCCTGTCGTATAGAGAATATCTACTATATCTTCTGCAAATTCACACGAATTGACCTCATCGCTGACTGCCTGGAACTTCTCCTCCAATGCCTGATGCTCAAGCGGAACAGCAATGGCACCCAGATAGTGTACCGCGCAATAAGTCACGATGAAATCTATGTTCTGGGTCGCACGATAGACATATGGTCTGTTTGGCTTCAGTCCCTCAGCCTTGAGTCCCTCGCTCCTTTGAAGAATCCTGTCCCAAAGGGCTGAATAGGTTATGGAATCTGCACCGCAGACAACGGCAGTCTTGTCTGGAGTATTCTGCGCATGCAGCCTTATGCTCTCTTCTAAAGTCATTTTAGTTTAATTTAGATTCAACCATAGCGACAATTGTGTCGATGGTCTTGAAATTCCTTGGTGTAACATCTGTCGGACCGAGTTCGATCTGATACTCGGACGACAGGATAAGAAGTATAGTCACTATACCCAGTGAATCCAGTTCGCTGAAAAGGAAATCGGATTCAAAATCTACAGCAGGCAACGCCTCTGTGAGAAGTTCAAGAATACGTTCTTTCATCGCTATTCTATAAATTCTATATTATCAACAAAATCTTCTGCAGATACCTCAGCTATACGCCTTCTGTCATCATCGGCTATCCTTGCCACGACCTTTACATCAGGATTTAACAGAGCAATGAATATGGCCCTCTCACCATAGCCCTCATCCTCAATCTCATAAACACCTTCAGGCTTAAGTGTCTTCAGGTCTCCGGCATGCTGTCTGAGACTGCGACGCACTTCTCTGGTAATCTCACTGCCTTTGTATATATACCTTGCATATACCTGATCTTCAGGAGCTTGCGGAACCCTTCCGAACAAAGAGCGCAAAGTCAAAGGATATTTCCTTGCCAACCCACCCTTCATGGTAATCCATCTGAAGAAAAGCGGAGGAATCATATAGGCCATAAGAACCACCGAAATCATACCGATGATCGTCACTTCCGCAAGAGACTTCATCGCAGGATGCTTTGACACTATAAGCGTACCGATTCCTACAAACATAATCAAGGCAGACTGGATGATGCTGCTCTTGTAGGAAGCAATGATCGGACGGCGGAATCTGTATTCGTACTGGCAGCCTTCCGTCATGAAGATGGTGTAGTCATCACCCTGACCAAAGATGAAGGTGGCAAGAATGACGTTTACAATATTGAACTTGATGCCGAAGATTGCCATGATTCCAAGAATCCAGATCCAGCTGACAGCCATCGGAAGGAAGGCAATTATCGCAAGTTCAATATGACCGAAAGAGAACCACAGGAAGAAAAAGACGATAAGAGAGCAGGCCCATCCGATGTAGTTGAAATCGTCAGAAAGATTCTTCGACAGTGCACTGTTCATTCCTGCAACATCGAAACTGTGTGGAAAACAAGACTTGACCGCATCCATATCGCCCTTGTCTACATCCAGAACGTTGACAATATAGGCCTTATCTGTAGTTTCAACTGTGGTGACATTCTGACTCAAAATAAGTTTAGTGAGTACTGAGAAGTACCCGATATCTTCAGGATGCAGATCCTTTGAAGACTCGAAAAGATTCAGGAGCCCATCGAATGCAGTAGCTGAGAAACCACATCTCATAGCATTCTCGCGAACGGCATCAGGCAGCGCAGCCGAATGACGATCAACAAAGTCTGCCCACATATCAAGCCTATTCTGCTGCTCCTGCTTAGAGACAAGGAATCTTGAGACTCCACGATATCCTGCAACAAGACCTTCCGCACACAGGCTGTCAATCACCGGAACAATCGAAGAATTACCCATAAGTGCCTCATCATAATCCTTACCGGAAGAAAGGACATAGACCTTGGTCATATCCGGCGAAGATGAAGAGGAAAGAAGATTCTCGAAGTATTGCATATCTTCACGCTGACCGTCAGTCATGTAATTGATATTGGCCAGGTTGGTATCGAACTCCGTACGTACGCTGAAGAATGCAAGGAATAGCGTCAGCAGGACAACTCCGCCCACAAGAGTCTTATATTTCTCAGGAGAAAATTCAGCAATCCTGTCCAGAAGTCTGCTTCGTGTTTCGGCAGCAGGCTTCACCTTGACCAGATGAGGGAGGTACAGAAGAACGAATATGATGGTACCTACAAGAAGGAATGCGGCAAAGATTCCCAGATCTCGAAGAGCCGCAGACTGAAGAGGGACAAGCGTAAGGAAAGCACCGACCGTGGTAATGTTTCCGATGATCAGAGGAGCTATTATGTCCTTCACTGCCTGACGCATATCCGGTACGTGCGATATGTGTACAATCAGGTGAAGAGGATAATTGACCGCAATACCCAGAATCACGCTTGAGATTCCTATGACGATGATTGACACATTGCTGCTGAAAAACGACATTCCGGCCATAGCGAAAAGCCATCCCCATCCGATTGAAAGGAATATGAGAAGGATATTGCGCACCGAACCTATCGAATAGACGACAAGAAGCACGATCAGAATGACCGAAAGCGTAATAGCAAGTATGCTGTCCTTCTTGATGCGGGTAGAATTGCCCACCGCTATTTCCGGACCGCCTACTACCCTCGCCGAAACCTCTGGATACTCTTTCTCCATATCCTCAACCGAGTCATGAAGAATGTCCAGCATCTTGGAATTGAACTCTGTCTCGCTGTTTCCGAAAGGAGAACTCATCATAGCCACTGCCCTGCTCATGTCTGGCGTGAATATGTAGCCGTCGTACATTTCGAAGTTCATCTGCGGATTCGAATCCTGCAGACTCGAAAGCACAGGAGTGAACAGACCGAGCGGATCACGGACAATGTTGGAGACCATCATTCCTCCGGTAGGGAACATCAGCATCTGCCTGACTCCTTCCATTCTCTTTGAAACAAAGTCTGGCTGAACAAGAAGGCTGTCCATCCTGACATAATCCTCTGGAGTCAGGAAATAAGGGATATTGTCATATATGAACTCAGTAACCTGCTGAATCTGAGACATATCGACTCGCGCCACAAGATCAGAGCACCACCCGAGAGAATCCTTATCATGAACACAATCAACGAAGTGATCGATCGCTTCGATGGTGTAATCCGGGTCATCAGGATTACTGAAAAGAATATATATCCTATCTGCCCCTGAGATATTCTGATATACAGACATCGCCTCCTGCTCGGACGTGCCGAGGGGAAGGAAATCCGTGATGTCTTCGCTGTACCTGAGATTAAGTATGCAGAATACAAAGACTGCGACCAACGCCACCATAGACATCCATAGAAGTCTGGTGTGCATCTTCAGCCAATCATATGTCTTAATCAGAAAATTCATTGTCTTTCAATAGATCCGGCACTGTCCACCGGAGTTGCATATATCTTAAGGAATATGGTCTTGAGTTCATTCATATCAGCAGATGACGCATATTCGTCAAGCTGGCTCATGTGGTTTATGAAAGCGTTCTTCTGCTCAGGCGTGTAATGTGCGACATAGGCATCCGAAGAATTCAGGATATCGTGGGCAATGTAGTTGTTTGGCCATAGTCTATATGCGGCGTACACCCTCTGATCCACCAATGAAGCAACATGCTTATTGAAATCATTGGACAGAAGATCAGCAAACGGCATCATGTCCTCTTCAGTCAGAGGCTTGCATATCTGGAAATGCACACGACCCTTCGGCTGAAGTATGCCCGTCAGAATACTGTTCAGATCTTCTCCTTCCCTCTTGACATACGGTCCCTTGCTACGTGCATACAGTTCAAGAGTCTTCAAAACATCACAAGGTTCCCACTCATATGATACTGACACCGGAAGGATACCCAGCTCCGCAAGAGAGCATACCTTATCGCCATCATAACTCATCCTGAACATATTGATGATGCCCTGATCAGTATGGTCAAGACCATCTTTCGTACGTCCGTTGCGCTGTGCGATCCAGACTGACTGACGTTTCTCTGTAATCGCATGCCTGATGTAATCGGAAAGATGCTTTGATGCTTTATAGAACTCACGGATACTTCCGCCTGGACGCTCTACCTTGAACATCTTGTTGGACTTTCCGATATCTATGACAAGCTCACCCTGCATAAGATTCGCTCCGAAAGTGATTTCAGCTGTATCCAGTCCATTATCCACAAGGACATTCTGAAGCAGAGATGCATCAAGCATTATATCCCTGTGATTAGACAGATAGACATAACGTCTGTTCTTGTCTATGTTTTCAAGGCCACCATAAGTGAACTCGTCTATAGAATTATCAATGATCTTCCTGTTGGCATGATACATCACTCCCGACTGAAATTCGTAAGTATTGCTGAATGAACGCACCAGGTCCCTCACCTCTTCCAACGGTCTGTCAGGAAAGACGAAAGAGGCAAGCACAGGAAACAAAGGCGCATCGGCAATGCGCTTCATCGCTGCCGGAATCTCGGAATCATAATATGGGCGGATATCGTCAAACATATCATTCATCTGCTTCAAATTGGTTTATCTTATCCAGAACATAGTTACGCCCCAGAATGACTTCACTTGTATTGATGGCAGTAAGTGGCACTCCACAGAAACCATGGACATTGCAGTTCTGACCTGTCAGAAGAAGATTCCTGACCTTGGTCACCACCGGAACCTGTGAAAGAGTGATATTATTGCAATCCTTCGAATAACCGCACATCGAGCCTTCCTTGACTCCGTACCAGTCACGTATCGTAAGAGGAGATGCGGTGTTGACAGCCTCAATGCAGTCCCTGAAGTCAGGGTAAAGTTCTTCCATCCGGTCCAGCAGCTTATCTGCACATTCCCTTTTCCATTTCTCATATTCCTCTCCACGACGTCCTACAGTCGTGTCCTCCCACTGCTTCACATAGTCCCAGGTCATAGGAGCCGTTATCACCATCTTTGTAGAAAACTCTCCCTGATCCAGATCCGGAGGAGTCATATAAAGGAAACCCAACGGCCATTTTCCCTCAGTTTCATCGAAATTCCATATCTCATCATATCTGCTCATATAGTAAACAGAATGATTGATGTACCTGAATGTGCCCGGCTTCAGCTTAAGGTTCAGCGTGAATGCCGAATAGGAATTAGGAATCATCTCAAGACGGTTCCTGTAAGCTTTAGGAAGAGCTGAAGGATCATCGAACAGTTTCACCAGAGAGCAAGGATGTATTGCAGAAATATAATAGTCAGCAGTGAAAGTTCTTCCCTTCTTTGTTGTAACTCCCGTGATGAACTTATCCTCTGTACTTATCGACACCACCTGATCACCGGCAATCACTTCTCCACCGTTTTCCAGGATCTTGTCTCTGAGAGTATCCGCAAAGAGCTGACTTCCACCGGCAAAACGGCTCGGACCATTGATATAAAGGACAGAAATGAGAGCATGGATATAGGCAGGAGTCATATTCGCACGTCCTCCGTAAAGAGGGTTCATATAGGCAAGCACGCTGCAGAGCTTCCTGTCGGATATATATTTTGCGATAAATCCGTCCGCCGGCATCATAAAGTCCTCAGAGTGAACGAATATAAAATCCTGTGACGGACGCAGATAAAACATATCCAGCTCATCTACAATGGAATAGGCAGCTTCTACATATGAACGGAGATTATCCTTCTGATCAGGAAACGATTCACTGAGGGCATTGACGAAACCGTCTTTTCCCTGTGCTATCTTATATACCTTCTTATCCTCAGCGAAATAAAGAGTATCGATCACATCCGGATCAACATCCATCACATGTACCTTATCGAATATCCCAAGATATTCGCATATCCTGCGGATATTGCCACCTTCCTGCATACCTCCGATAACATGCATGCCTGTATCGAATGTCTCCCCAAAGCGTCTGAAGCTTTGGAGTCCACCTCCGACTGTAGGATTCTTCTCAATTACGGTTACCTTCACACCTTCCTTGGAAAGGATTGCTCCGGTAAAGAGGCCTCCCAGTCCTCCGCCTATTATTACTGCACTCTTTTCCATTCTATAATGTGTCTGATTCCTTTATCTGTCTATATATTGTCTCCGCAGGAACAAGTTCGCTGCATGTGACTATCGTTCCGACTATGACGCCCAGCATACCGTGTGAGTTTACATTCTGACCTGCCAGAAGAAGATTCGGAACCTTAGTCCTATACGGAACACGTCCGGCCGCACCCAAGGAAATGTCTTTTGCCACTCCATACATCGAACCGTCCTCTGTTCCGGTATAGTCAAGATAAGTAAGAGGCGTCGATGTGTAATATGTCTCTACTGCTGCAGTAAAACCCGGCTGATGCTTCTCGACTTCCGCCATCAGGCGCTCTGCATGTTCTCGCTTGAATGCCTCATATGCCTCTCCCCTTCTTCCGATTGCCGAGCCCTTCCATGCAGCCACATCATCCATGTTCATATATGAAAGCACGACTCCGCTCTTTGCCCACCTTGGATCCTTCTCATGGCACATATGCATGTACAGAAAGCCTTTCGGCCATTCTTCCGGTCTGTAATTCTCACAGTTCCATGGTGTACCGTACCTGTATCCATAATAATTGGTATTCATGTACGGCATCACACCATCCTTGAACTTTACATACAGGGCAAACCCGCCTGCCGTCTGAGGTATGCTGTTTATCCTGTTCCTGAATGCCGGTCTGATCAGCTTGGTGTCGAGCATTTCCAGAAGACGGTTAGGATGAACCGTACTTATTATGTAATCAGCAGGATAAAACTGCTCATCTGCAGTCTCGACTCCGGTAGCCTTCACATCATCGCAATGCACCTTCACGACCTTCTTGCGCGAAAGCACCTGACCACCCATCATTCTGATGCTGTCTGCCAGAGAGAAAGCTATGGAATCACTTCCCCCGGCTATTCTGAAGGCACTCTGATTGTAGAAATCCATGATGAAGGCATGCTGAGAGAACGGTGTCTTGTCAAGTTCTGCCGAATAAAGTGGCAGGTCTCCTGCAAGCACATTCTTCAGAAGTTCATCCTTGAAGATTTCATCAAGCACCTCATTGATGGAACGCGTCTGATATTCTGTATTTGCTGCAAGATCTCTCTGTTCAGAAGTAAGGGAGTTGAGCGTAGATGCAGAGGATATCCTATCTATAATATCTACATAACGGTGCAGGGCATCCTTCTCCTGCGGGAAATAGGAAGACATCTGTTCGATGAAGGCATCCTTACCGTTTGGGAAACAGAATTTCTGTCCCTCAAGAGCGACTGTATTATAAGCCTTTGTATCCAGTGGACTCAGAACGACATCATCGCACAGATCAAAATATTTCATTACGGAATGCATTGTCTGCCCCGGCAATGCTGAGCCGATGAAATGCATACCGGTCTCGAATTTTGCCCCCTTGCGGTAAAAGCACTGAAGGCAGCCGCCGATCTGGACACCTTGTTCCAGAACAGTCACATCGTAACCGTTCTTCTGGAGTATGTAGCCACATGTAAGGCCACCCAATCCCGCTCCTATGACAATAACCTTAGACATCCTGTTCAATCCTGTCTGCTATTTCAGTATATCTCTTCTGGTAATATTTCCTCATCTGCGATGCCTGCCTACGGGTAGTCTCCCCCATCGACATCATTTCTTCAGGAGTGATTCTCCTGTCTATCTCCATATGCACCGGCCACTTTCTCAACAGTCTTCCCCTCTTCTTCAAGGCTTTGCCTGTACCATAAATGACAACCGGAAGAATATCGATTCCAAGGGTCTGGGCTACATGAAAGGCACCTTGACGGAAACGCCCGATGCTGCAGTCCATAGACCTTGTACCCTCGGGATATACAGCAATGCTGTAGCCCCTTTCCACAAGCGACTTGAGCTGTGGCATTATGGCATCCATTCCGGATGAAGCCGGCAGGAATTCAGCATTGCGGATAGTGAATCGATATACAGGGTTTTTCCAGACCCAATCAGCTGTAAGTACGATTATCTTGGGAGTCAATGCAAGCATTGGAGCCAGATCCAGATGTGACTGATGATTGCATATTATGACAGCCGGCTTAGTGAAATCCTCACCGGAATTATTGCTCTCGGTATACCTTACTCCCGGAATCTTATGATAGCGGAGCACGAACTTCGCCATAAAGTTCAGGATCCTATGAAGATTATATTTCTTCTTTTCCGTGATTTTTCCGAACAACAGGTAAATATGCACCAGAGGTGTCATCATACACAATGTAGTGAATATGAAGAACACGATAGCATAAATGGTTCTCAACAGAGTCATAAGCCCCCTGAATATAGTCAGAGGAAGGCCATAGACTACAGCCAGAAAGCACAGGACCGCATTAAGGAGAGTGATTCGCGCAAAGTCTTTACCCGGTCGGAAATGTGAGACACGTTCCTCACGAGGAGGATAATATACGTTGACCGGCTCGCTTACCAGCTTCACTCCGTGCCATGAAGCAAAGACCATAAGTTCGAGTTCAGCCTCATAGCGTGATGTCAGAAGAGAAAGTCCACGAAGTTTCTTCAATGGATAGAGTCTGTAACCCGTCTGCGTATCCTTGAGATACTGTCCGGTCTGAACCGCAAACCAGAAATTGCTGAATGAGTTGGCAAACTTGCTGCCTTTGCTTCTCTCTACATTCTCAAGATTCTTCCTCTCACCCACGATAAGGGCTCCCGGGTGTCTTCTGTTGGCTTCGAGCATAACCGGAATATCCTCCGGGAAATGCTGTCCGTCTCCGTCAAGGGTTATTGCATAGGAAAAGCCGGCGTCCAGAGCATATCGGAATCCTTCCTTCAATGCAGTTCCCTTTCCCTGATTCACGTGAAGGTCTACAATCACAGGCTTGACAGGCATAGCATTCAGAAGGTCCAGCGTGTCATCTGTACATCCGTCACATACGACGATGACATCGTCACACTGGGTCAAGGCACGTGACACGACATCTACGATCGTCCCTGCATTGTTGTATGTAGGGATGATCACGCAGATGCCTCTGTCGCGTAGAGACTTCTTCTGCTCTGCCGATATTATGCTGCAATCTGACATATCAATGACAACTTTGCATAAGCGTCTTCACCTGCCGTAACAGTTACCTGTACCTTAATCTGATCATCTTCTCTGGAAATCTTTGCAAGAGAATAGCATATCTCAGTCACTTCATTCGGAGAGATGATTCTGAGGAACTTAATGTTCTTCACACAGGACAGTGTCAAGTCTTCTGATACAGCCTCCTCAAGAAGTTCCTTGGCAATCTGCATTATACAGACTCCCGGAGTGATAGGTTCTCCTGGAAAATGTGCCTTGTAGATGAAATGCTCAGGGTCAAGCTTTATGTTGAAGTCATGCCTGCCGTCTCCTTTGAATTCCGATACAATCGTATATAAGCTGTCTCTCAGTTTCATTTCGCTATAGTGAATGTTTCTGGCGCTATGGCACCGTTCTTTACTACCTTATTGAATTTTATCTCCGTACAGTCCCCGTTCTGTTCATACAGTCCGATTGAGCTGACATGCTTCTGTGAACGGTTGAAATGCATGACAATCCTTGTCCACATCTGCTTCATTTCCCTTCTCAAGGGTACAAGTGTCACCACCCACTCCTGAGGGCTCTCCTCAACCGACACATCAAAAGACTTGTCATCGGAGAGGAAACTGCCTGATATGCTTCCGGTCATAAGTCGGGCAATGCCCTTGAACCTTCTGTTCTGCTCTATGTCCACCACATCGGTACGGGACTCGTTCTGCATAAGAGCCTCTGTTCCGTTGAGAACGAATATACTCTTGAATGGAGCAACATATTCCCACCTGAGCTTGTCCGGCTGCTGATAGTGCATTCTACCCTCAGAGACAGCTTCGGCGTTCATTATACTCATTTTTCTTGTCTGTATGAAGGCACATTGCAGACTCTTCATAGAGGAACCTGTCTCTATGATTTCCTTTATGATGTCCTCCTTTGCAGGCTGTGCCGTCGCCACAAGCGACACAAATGCTGCAAACAATACCGATATCAACCTTTTCATCATCTTGCAATCAGATAACATCCTGCCATTATCAGAAGTATTCCCAACCACTTGACGACATCTACAGTCTCATTGAAGAAGACGATTGCCGCAATCATTCCGAACACATAACTCAGCGAGACCAGAGGATAAGCCATACTGAAAGGAAAGTGCTTTACTATATAGAACCACAATATGCTTCCGGCTCCATAACATAATCCGCAGGCAGCGAACTGCCAGTTGACAAAGACTGACTTCCAGAATTCGAATGTCATGGAAAACGGAAGCATCCTTGCCAGAGCAAACTTCAGAAGCACCTGTCCTCCTGCAAGGAGAAGACTCTGGATTATCGCAAGTATGAATAATGGCATATAACTTAATATCAATTGGATTTCAATACAACAGCCTTCGCATACAGCTCAGCCGGAGCGTCCTTGCCGGCTCTTTCGGCAAACTGCGTGAAGACAGGAGTGGACTCGTCAAACGAACCTACAAGGACTGAGTTGACCTTGCCGGTCCTGAGCAGACGCTCCGCATCGCGCATAGCCCATTCGAAAGACTCGTCTCCGTGGGAATAGGTTATGTTGTAGCCATAACATTTTGTCCTTATGGCAATAGCCGAACTTAGAGTATTGTGTGTACTCTGCATAAAGAGAGTAGGCTTGAGATGCTCTTCATTATACTCTGCAATGTCGTCCAGGAACTGCATGCTCACCTCGAGCATTCCTCTTGAGGTGGCAGTGATGATCGCATCAGGACAATCAATGCCTGCTGTCTTCAACGCACGAAGTGAGACCAGATGCGCGGCCTTCATAAGCTTGCCCATTCTTCTTGACTCCATCGGAGACACAAATTCCTTCAATTCCTTGAGTTCCTCCACCGAAGTGATGACCTCTTCCGCAACGACCTCGAATGATCGGTCCGGTCCTGCCTGAAGTGATTTGACAGGTGCTGCACTGATGACCATTGAAGAATCATTTCCTCCGAAACCGAATGAGTTGCATATCACATTCTTGAGTTCAATATCGTTTGTGCCGGATGTCGGAACGATTCCACCTTGCGACCTGTTTGCCCACCTGAGATTGGCCGGTGTGAAACGATTCTGCATTGCAAGGATACAGATAACGGTCTCTATCGAGCCCGATGCAGACGTAGTATGTCCTGTAAAAGCCTTTGTACTTGACACCTCAGGCATATTCTCACCGAAGATGCGCAACAATGCCTGACTCTCTGAAATGTCATTGTTCGGAGTTCCTGTGCCGTGGGCGTTTACATATTGGATATCTTCCGGCTTAAGACCCGACATATTCAATGCATCCATCATAGCAAGATATGCTCCCTCGCCATTCTCTGATGAGGCTGTCTGATGGAATGCGTCACATCTGTTGCCATAACCTGAGACATATGCAAGGCTGTTCAGGGCATTCTTCTCAAGGACAACAAAGGCTGCACCCTCTCCAAGATTGAGTCCTGCACGTGTGTCGTCGAACGGACGGCATGGCTCGCTGTCAAGAATCATAAGGGTATTGAAGCCGTTGAGATGGAACTTGCTCAATGACTCGGATCCTCCGGCAATGACAATGTCCACTTCATCTCTCTTGAGCATCTCGGCACCAAGAATTATCGAATTGAGGGCCGACGAACAAGCTGTAGAGATCGTACAGGTTTCTACATCCTTCAATCCTGCCATTTCGGCAATCTCAAGTGTGCTTTTTCCACACTCATTGCTCTGCGGCAGATAGAGAAGCGAGTCATCTGTCTTCATACGCTCGAAATACTTCTCTGTCAGGTCCATTCCTCCGACTGTGGTACCGGAAATCAGAGCGACTCTCTTGCCTGATATGTCTGTAATACCTGCCTGTTCAAGGGCCTGGCGTACCGCAATCGCACCCATAAGAGATGTACGGCTCATAGGTTCGCTGCCCTCGATTCCGAGAATCTCCTTCATCTGGTCATCCGACAGCTGCACTTCTCCGACAGGGAGATGAGAGTGTCTTGTCTCAAGGTATTTTATGCTGCCGATGCCTGGTCTGCCCTCTCGCAGCGAATCCAGCACAGAAGCAGCATCATTTCCTATCGAACAGATGATGCCAAGTCCTGTTATGCAAATATTATTGTCCATTCTTATTTCGTTCTGTTCTTGGAAACGTATTCAGCGATTGTTGCAACGCTCTTGAAGATCTCCTTTCCTGCCGCAGGATTTGCGAGCTTGATGCCATAGAACTTGTCGAGAATCACGATAAGTTCAAGTGCATCGATCGAGTCAAGGCCAAGACCGTCTCCAAAGAGAGGCGCATCATTCTCAATATCTTCAGGTGTGATCTCCTCAAGGTTCAACGCATCAATTATCTGTTCCTTAAGTGTAAGAATCAATTCTTCCATAATTTGAGTTTTATCTAGTTAATATTTTCAATTCCGCTTCAAATGTGTCTTCATCGCTGCAGTCAACCCAGCCTGTCAGTATGCTTCCTGTACCATGTTGAGAGAAGGATGAAGAAGTAATCTGTTCCATAAGACCATCATTTCTGCTGTCTAGAATATAAAGAGAGGTCTCACCTTTATATCCTTGCTTGATCGCTATCTCTCCTGTCACAATATTCGGAAGAGTGTACAGGAAAACGGATGGGCTTGGAAAAAAGCCATCCTTGGAAAAGGTAGTGGCAATATGCTTCCTGTCCGCTACAACGGATGAAGTGCTGTTGAACAGGATTATGGCTCTGTCATCTGCCTTTGTCTCCCCCTCCTGCTGAATGAGGAGTTCGGAAGCCACAAAGACCAGTCTGGTGAACATATCCATCTTATGGAACTTAGGATAGTCCCCAATATGTTCCTTGTATATTTCAGTAAGAAGCGTGCGTCCGGTTGATGACACAGGCACAGGCTTCCCGTCAACAGTCAATGAATCACCTGTTATACGTACGCTATGCGATACTTCCGGACATGCAGTCTGGACGTTGACGGATTCATGTCCTGCTGTTCTCGTATAGAGCAGGGCTCCGTTGCAGCCTCCGAATCCGGAGATTATCTTAAGGAATGACTGCTTGTCTGTCTGGCCTTCAGTATTGCTGAGAGTAATCTTTCCGCTTACTCCAATCTCTTCGAATCCCTTTACCGGCAATATGCATCCATCTTCCAATGCCGCCATGCTCAAGATGGTTTCAAGAACTCCGGAAGCTCCCAGAGTGTGGCCGTAATAACCTTTGAGCGCAGTCAACGGCACATGTGAAAGGCCAGCCCTCTCAATGGCCTTGGACTCCATCTGGTCATTGAACATTGTGGCGGTTCCGTGAACGTTGACCATCGCAAGAGACTCCTTGTCTATGTTCCTGACAGTATTCTCTATAACTCCAAGGGTGCCTTCACCTGACGGAGACGGTGCACTTAGATGATACGCATCGTTATTCAGATTGCCGCCGACAAGTCGCCAGCATCCTTCAGTACCGCAATCCCTGCCGAAAACAATAGTAGCTGCAGCTTCTCCGAGATTAAGGCCCAGACGTTCTATGTCGAACGGACGGCAAGGCTCAGGAGAAAGCGACTTGAATGATGAGAATCCCGCAACGACAAAAGGAGACAGGCTGTCTGCCCCGCAGACTATGGCATAGTCATAATGACCTGCTCCTATAAGTCTGTCTGCTGTCATCTGAGCTGTAACTCCCGAGATGCATGCATTGCATACAACTATCGGCTCGGTAGAGATGCCGAGATGGCCAGCGATTTTCTTTGCTGTAGCTCCAGGCTTGAGATATGCCTTGTCATCCTTCTCTTCGGCCGCCAGTTCGTCAACATTTGCCTTGGTGGTACTTAAGATGAAAAGGACACGCGGAGAGCTGACATCCAGATCGACATGACTCAAAGCCTCTTCTACCGACCTTATGGCGATGGACTCGAATCTGGTGAATCCTTCGACCATCAAGTCATTCATCTGCTCATCACTGAGAAGGGATGCTGTGAACTGCTCAGGAATATTACGCCACTGCATATAGGAAGACAGCACAGAACGACCGGCCCTTACAGCCTGGTAGTTCTGCTGAGTCGTAAAGCCTAAAGGCGACGTTATATTCGTTGAGAGAACCTTTATCATATCAATCCCATTTCCTTCTTCCAATCGGTATAGAAATCAGGGCTATACCAAAGCAGGTTGTAGTTTCTGTCCATAAACACCTGTGTGCTTCTGGCTGTGAGATACGTGGTACCGGTCTCCGGATCGAAGATCTCGTAGTCGAATATGATCTTGGCTGTATCGGTAGGCCTGTATGTAATCCTGATGGCAGGCTTCATTCCGAACATCAAAGGACGCTTATAGTTCATCTTCATTTCTACAATCGGCACAAAGATGTTTTCCTCGATATACCGATGGTACGACAAGCCATATTCTGCACCAAATGCCTCCCTGGCATCTTCCAGATACAAAGGATAGGCGCCGTGCCATACGACTTGCATCATATCCACTTCGCTGAACCTTATATCAAACCGTTTTACGACGGACAGTTCCTTATCATTCTTCATGATCATTCCACGTTTCTGACGGACAGCTTGATTTCTGCCGTTGCTATGATCTTACCATTGCAGCTTACCTCAGCGGTCGCCAGAGTCATTCCGAACACCTCTTCGAGGATATCCACTCTGGTGGTGATTACAGAACCTGTTTCTGCAAGATCATTAATGACATAATTGCGTACTGCACCGATGAAGCCTACCTGAACATCCTTGTGGAGGATGTACTTGTTGTAGAATCCTACTCGTGCCGCACATGTCTGTGCTATATTCTCCATCATTCCGGATGCCGAGAATCTGCCATTGTCGACAAATATATTGTCCTCTCTGATCTCTGTCTCCGTTGTGGAGGTCATCATCTCAAAGTGGACAAGTCTGCCGATCATCACGAACGGATCCTGCTGAGGCAGGACTGTGTGAACATCTATCGAACGAAGGAACTCTTCGGTAATTGCTGTCTGATCCATCATTTCCAGAAGTCAAAGAAATTATACCATTGTGTCGGATACTGGAGAACACGTTTTTCAAGTTCGGCCACATAAGCCTGAGAAAGCTGTCTGATCTGCTCCTTCCTCGTCTGCTGCTTATCGTAATGAAGCGGAGTGACATAGATGTGATATTTCTTTGCACCTGTCTTCATCACGTTCACGGCAAGAACATCAAGTCCTCGCATTGCCGCAACGCTGAAGGGTCCCTGAGGGAACTTTGCCGGTCTTCCCAGGAAATCACATTCGACGCACTTGGCCTGTCCCATGAAACGGTCGGTCGGGAAACTCACTATGTCACCGCCACACACTGCCTCGTCAATCTCAAACAGATGGCTCATGTCCTCCTTGAGAGTGATCATCCTGATGTTGGTCTTGACAAACATATTGTTGCGGTTCTCCATCACGGTCGCCTTCTCATGGGCATATACCACAGCATTGATGGTCTTTCTTTCCGAGACAAGTGTATAACCGGCAATCTCATAGTTGCCTATGTGTGAACTTAAGTGAAGGAAGCCCTCATCACGGCTCGCAAGTTCATTGAAATGATGCATTCCGTCGACTTCCACATCGAACTTCTTTCCCGCATACATCGCAAACTTGTCAATGACGACCTGACCGAAAAGACAATGATTCACATAAACCGACCATGCAGCCTTGCACCTGCCGTATCCCAGAATCCTCCTGAAATAATGATATGCCGTCTTCCTGCTCTCATTCAGAACGAGACATACAGGAATGACGAAAATCGCCGAGAACAGATACAGAAACCTGACGTCAATAAATCGCAGAGAGCGGATAAGACACCTGTGCATCCATCCGCTTCCATAAGTTGAGCCAGCCCACTGTTTCTGTTCCATCAGTTACTTTATCTTGTTTTCGATGTAGTCACAGAACTTCGAGTAAGTGTCGACACCTACCATCTCCTCTGCCTTGATCTTGAATCCGAAATTCTTCTCGACAATCACCACGATGTCAACGAAATCAAGGCTGTCGATGCCCATGTCATCCTTCAGCTTTGCATCCGGAAATATGTTTTCCTCCTCGATCTCAAGTTCCTCAATAAGAAAATTCTTTACTCTTTCTTCAATTTCAATTCTGTCCATAATTAGTTTGGGTTTTATTATAATTTCTTGATTACCAATGCACTGTTAGTTCCTCCGAATCCAAACGAATTGCTGAGGACCGTGTTGATTTCGGTCTCGACAGTCTCTCTGGCAAGATTCAGATGCACAGAATACTCATCACAATTCTCAAGATTGACATTAGGAGCAACAAATCCGTTCTGCATCATGATGAGCGAATAGACAATCTCACTCGCACCTGCCATCCAGCATTCGTGTCCTGTCATGCTCTTTGTGCTTGACACCAATGCATGCTCACCTCGGAAGAGCTTATCGATAGCCATAGCCTCAAACGTATCTCCCTGTCGTGTACTTGTAGCGTGGGCGTTGATGTAGTCAATGTCGCACGGCTTCACTCCTGCGTCTGCCATGGCTCTCTGCATCGCCCTGATGCAGCCCTCGTCGCTCGGCTGGCTGATTACTGATGTTCCGTTTGACGAGAATCCATATCCGACAACCTCGGCGATGATATTCGCACCACGCGCAACAGCATGATCGTAATCCTCCAGAATGAGGGCAGCTCCACCGCCGCTCGGAACGAGACCATCACGGTCCTTGTCAAAAGGACGGCTCGCCTTGGTCGGATCCTGCATATTCTTAGAGAAAGCTCCAAGAGCATCGAATGACGCCATAGAGTAGAAGTTCGTCTCCTGAGCACCACCGCAGAGCACGACATCCTGAAGACCGTTCTTGATCATCATGTATGCAAGTCCTATCGAGTGGCTTCCGCTGGCACATGCTGCGCTGACAGTGAAGTTCACGCCTTTAAGACGGAAGATCGTACTGATGTTCATGGTCACTGTCGAGTTCATCGCCTGGAAGATGAACGACTGGCCGAGAAGCTCAGTATCATGTTTCTCATCCATGATCTTAGCAGCCTCAATCACCGGCTTTGCAGATGAATCATTTCCGAAGATACAGCCCACCTCATTGGCATCAAGATAGTCCTGATCTATTCCTGCCATGGCAAATGCCTGGGTACTTGCCATGAACGCATATTCCGCCTCTTCCGAAAGGCCACGTCTGAGATGACGGTCGATAAGTCCTTTAAGCACCGGCTTCTTCACGATTCCAGTCAATGCTGACTGGTAGCCGTATTCAAGCCTCACTTCCTCGATGCCGATTCCAGACTTTCCGTTGTACAGTGATTCCTTAACTTCCTCGATGGTCGTTCCAAGACAAGACCATATTCCCATTCCTGTTATAACTACTCTTCCCATAGACTAATACAATCCTCCATTGATACTTATGACTTCACCCGTAATGTAGCTCGCTTCATCGGAGCAGAGGAAACCTACAAGCGATGCCACCTCCTCAGGCTTTCCGAATCGCCTCATAGGGACAAGCTGCTTGAGTTCATCCTGCGGCAAATCCTTGGTCATGTCTGTCTCGATGAAGCCTGGAGCCACAGCATTCACTGTCACGTTTCGCGCAGCAGCCTCCTGAGCCAGAGCCTTTGTCGCTCCTATCAGAGCAGCCTTTGCAGCACTGTAGTTTGTCTGTCCGGCCATTCCTTTAAGACCGGAAAGAGAAGCCATGTTCACGATACGTCCGCCATGTCTGCGCATCATCATCTTAGGAAGAAGATGTCTTGTGACATAGAAGAAGCCGTTCAAGGTGACATCTATCACGGAATGCCAGTCTTCATCAGGCATCATGAACATCACATTGTCACGTCTGATTCCTGCATTATTCACGAGATATGCGATATAATCGTCGGGATGTTCCTTCTCCCAGGCTTCCAATGCCGCAGAAACTTCATCCTTGTCGGCCACATTGAACTTCATAAGACTTGCCTGACCTCCCTGAGCGATGATCAGATCACGCACTTCCCCAGCAGCCTTTTCGTTTGACTGATAATTAATTATGACCGGAATTCCCATCTGCGCCAACTTGATGCAGACAGCACGTCCGAGTCCTCTTGATCCTCCTGTAACGAGCGAGTATTTCATAAACACAAAAATTTCGTCAAAGTTACGAAAAAAATCCTCGAATTCAAAAGCGGCAACATGCACGAACTCTCAGCTCCGCGACAATCAGACCGGCATCATTCCACGGCTTCCGGAGCGATGACAAAGCGAAGTTTCCTGTATTCATCGTAGAACCTTATAAGTGAAGTGTCGTCACTTCTTTGTGAAACCTATACCCCACTTTAGACTAAAGCGCTCATTTTCAGATATATAACAGAAAAAGGAGTTCATTTCTGAACTCCTTTCGTGCTCCCCCAGGGGCTCGAACCCTGGACCCCAACATTAAGAGTGTCGTGCTCTACCAACTGAGCTAGGGAAGCTTTGCTTGAATTGCTTCAATATTTTTTGGGGCTTTCGCCTTTGTGCTCCCCCAGGGGCTCGAACCCTGGACCCCAACATTAAGAGTGTCGTGCTCTACCAACTGAGCTAGGGAAGCAGTATTTTTCCGT
>JBGUTV010000018.1:0-21895 GCA_045133255.1 Candidatus Cryptobacteroides sp. | reverse complement strand
AGCATGTAAGCAAGATACTCTGGCTCGAGAAGGTCGTTGATACCTACTACCTGAATGTCGTTTGAGAAATTCTCAACAGCTGCACGGAAAACCATGCGACCGATACGGCCGAAACCGTTAATACCAATTTTAATCATCGTTAAAAAAATGTTTATATAAAGTTATACTTTAAATTGCTTTCATATTTTGCGAAACCCTTTCTCACAAAATCGCTGCAAATTTAGAAAATTTTATCAATATTTATCTATATTTGTAAGAAATTTAACACTGAAAAATATGCGTATTCTCATAACCAACGACGACGGCTACCAGGCAAAAGGAATCAAGACTCTGGTTGAAATCATGAAGCAATTCGGAGAGGTAACTGTAATTTCCCCAAAGACACATCAATCAGGAATGGCATGGGCCCTGTCTCTCGGTTTCAAACAGATTGCACACAAGGACCTTGGCAACGGATGGCACTATCTTGACGCCACACCGGCAAGCTGCGTAAAATTCGGTCTGAACACTATATTTGCCGACAACTATCCGGATGTCGTTGTTTCAGGAATCAACCACGGTTCGAATGCATCTGTTGCATCCTGCTATTCAGGAACTCTCGGCGCTGCAGCAGAAGCAGCATTGAACGGAGTTCCCGCAATCGGAGTCTCACTTGACAGTCTGGACCTGAATGCTGACTTCAGTGGAGTAGCAAAGCACTTCGGAGAGATCTTCAGCAGCATCATGAAGAATTACCCGAAGAAACACGGAGTATATTATAATGTAAACTTCCCTGATATCCCAGCAGATGAGATCAAGGGAGTACGTGTCGGCTATCAGGGCGTGGCAAGATGGGTACGTGAATTCAGAGAATGGGACATCAATTTCTATAAAGACATTAATCTGACCCCGGAAATGCTCGGACAGAGTTCCAATCCTACAGTTGAAGAAGGTGAAGAACTTTATATGATGGTTGGAGAACTTGCAGATGACCCTCGTAATACTCCTGAGGCAGACCACCTCCTTATTGCCAACGGATACGTAAGTGTAGTTGCACACAATATCGACTGCACAGATTACGAAGTTCTCGAGACAATGAGATCCAGCGACATCAACAAGGATTTCTAAACGATTATCAATTAATGAAATACTACATCATTGCAGGAGAAGCATCAGGTGATCTTCACGGATCGAACCTGATGAAGGGAATCTATGCCGAAGACCCTGATGCAGACATACGCTTCTGGGGTGGAGACCTTATGCACACGGTCTGGAAAGACTTCACGGACCGTGCTACCCCCCTGGCCGCAGGGGGCGGGGCCCACGACGAAGGAGTGGGAGGGGTTGTCCGTGAAGTCTTTCCAGACCGTGCGCATAGCCGTAGCGGACTTGTGCGCCATTACAAGGAAGGTGCAGTAATGGGATTCGTGGAAGTCCTTGCAAAGGCCCGTAAACTTCTCGGCAATGTAAATTTCTGCAAACAGGACATCCTGGACTGGAAACCTGACGTAGTCATACTTATCGACTATCCAGGCTTCAATTTCAAGATAGCAGAATTCGCACATAAAGCCGGATTCAAGGTATTCTATTACATTGCCCCGAAGGTATGGGCATCCAGAGAAGGCAGAATCAGGAAACTCAAAGCATACGTCGACAAACTCTTCATCGTATTCCCATTCGAAAAGCCATATTTCGAGGCCAAGGGGATAGACTACATCTACAAAGGAAATCCTCTTGTGGATGCTGTTGACGGATCAAGAGCAATGAATGAAGACATACAGGACTTTATCTGCAGAAACAATCTGGAAGATAAACCTGTCATAGCTATGTTGGCTGGCTCAAGAAAAGGCGAGATCAACACTATGATGCCCGTACTGACAGAGTTTGCCTCAAAAATGCACAGCATCCCAGAATATGCTGACCATCAGTTCATTATAGCCGGTGCACCTTCAAGGAACATCAAGGACTACGAAGCATGGCTGACCAAAGAAAACTCCGCCTACATCAAGGTATTGTTCGGCGAAACACAGTCAGTGATCAGACATGCAGAGGCTGCAGTCGTCAATTCCGGCACAGCTTCACTTGAAACAGTGCTGTTCAACACTCCTCAGATCGTAGGATACATAACCAACCCTGTAACTTATTGGATTGCACGTAAAATTGTCAAGATCAGATATATAAGCCTCGGCAATCTGATAGTTGACCGCCTCGCATTCAAGGAATACATCCAGAACGACTGCAATGCAGACGCACTGGTTGAAGAAGTAAGAAGACTGATCGAGGACAAGGAATATCGTCAGGAAATGCTTTGCAACTACGCAGACATAAGAAACAGGCTTGGAGGATCCGGAGCGTCAGCAGCAGTTGCCCAGGCAATGATTCAGGAGCTTAAGAATCAGTAATTTCTATTACCGAATATCATTGAGCCGATACGGATCATCGTAGATCCGTATTCAATCGCTATGTGATAGTCATCGGACATGCCTATCGAAAACTCGGAAAACCCGTCAGAAAGCAAAGGAAACTCTTGTCGGACATTGTCAAAAACCTCACGAAGACGGCAGAAATCCGCACGCACCACAGACTCATCATCTGTAAAGGTAGCCATACCCATAATGCCCTTGAACGCGACGAATCCGTATTTGCCATCGGCAGCCTCGCTCATGACAGAAACCACCTCCTCCGGATCAAAGCCCTGCTTTGTCTCTTCTGCTGCAACATGTGGCTCAAGAAGGACGTTTATAACCTTAGAGTTAGCTGCACCCCATGCATTTACTGCATCCAGAAGACGCACAGAATCAACAGACTGCACAAGAGACACATACGGCAGAACCATCTTTAGCTTATTGGTCTGAAGATGTCCGATGAAATGCCATTCTATATCCTCCATATAGCTCGGCTCTCCCCTTTCCGCACGAATCTCCTCCAGACGCCTGACCTTTGAGAGAAGTTCCTGTGGACGACTTTCCGCAAAGACTCTCTGTCCGGCTTCATAAGCCTCTTCTATAGATTCAAAAGGGTGGAATTTAGAAACTGCCACCAACTTTACAGTTGCCGGCAGTTCACTATTCAATTTATCAATAATATTCTTTATCATACGCTTTTCCTCTTAAGGAAAATAACAGTCATATAATAATATATAATTTGAGGTCGGGAGGTTATCGACGGTTCTTCTGCATCTGTTCCTGCATCTTCTGTGCCTCTTCAAGCCTCTGCTGCCACTTTGACTTCTGCTTTGGCTTGTTTGCATTGGCTACCATCTCTGCACGTACTCTGTCCTCAGTAACGACAAACTTACGTATGTACCATGTCTGAGCCATAGTGAAGATATTTGAAAGAAGGTAGTAGTAGCTAAGTGCTGATGACAGGTTGTTACATATGAAGAACATCATGATAGGCATCATCCATACACTCATGAACTTCATTCCGGCCATATTAGGGTCATCCGACATCTGGCTTGAAGTCATCTTCGAATAGAAGAACATCGTAACAGCCATCAGAAGAGCAAAAAGTGAAAGGTGATCTCCAAGAAGAGGAACATTTACTCCGAAATCCCAGATGGAATCATATGCACTAAGGTCATCCGCCCAAAGGAACTTCTGCTGTCTGAGGTCGATGCACGCAGGGAAGAAGCGGAACATCGCAAAGAGGATAGGCATCTGGAGAAGCATAGGAAGACATCCGCCCATAGGACTGATTCCAGCCTTGCGATAGAGGTCCATCATTGCCTGCTGCTTCTTCATTGCATCCTTCTCATTCGGATACTTCTTGTTGAGCTGGTCGATCTCCGGCTTGAGGACCTGCATCTTTGCAGAAGACTTGTATGACTTGATGGTCAACGGTGAAATCACAACTCTGATGATGATTGTCATCAGAAGGATGATGAGACCATAATTTGAAATGAATTTACCGAGGAAATTAAAGCAAGGAATGATCACAAATCGGCTGATCCATCCGACAAGCCAACCTCCAAGAGGAATGATCTTCTCATACTTCTGGTCATACTTCTTAAGAGTACTGTAGTCATTCGGACCGAAATAGAACTCATATGGAAGAACAACATCACCTGAAGCAATATTAAAATCAGACCTAAGCTTTGCCGAACATGCCATAAGGTTTCTTGAAGGATCATCCTCATTGAAATACTTGACAGCAAAATCAGCTGAAGCGAACTCATTCTCCGATGTCATGATGGCAGAGAAGAACTGCTGCTGGAAGGCAAACCACTTCACCTTTGTGTCCACTCTCTCGCTTCCATCCTTGCCTCTGGCAATCTGCTCCGGCTTCTTGTCACCTGTGAAATAGAAGTCGAGCATAGAATACTGCTTCTCATATCTGTAACCCTTCTCCAGACGAGGAATAACCACGTTCCAGTCAATGTCAAGCATTGAAACATTACGAGGAACTATTCCATCCATTCCGACAAGAGAGAGTTCATTGTAAAGCGAGTAACTTCCTGCTGTGAGTGCATATCTCTGCTGGATATATCCGCCGTTCGAGAATGGAAGTCGCATCACGATAACAGAGTCAGAATGCTCTACAACCTCGAAATTGAAATCTTTTGTATTGATATTCTCACCTGCATACAACTTGATGTCGTAGCGGCTCATGTCCGGACGGATAAGATAGAGGTCTGTGCTGTCATATGACTTGTAGTCATTGATCTTAACAGAATAAGGCTGTGCTCCTCTAGATGTGAACTCAATCTCAACCTTGTCATTGGCAAGACGATAGATTGCAGCTTCAGCCATCCTTGCTGAAGTAAGCATAGTATCCTTATAGGCAGGGATAACTGATACTTTTGCACTTGTTCCTTCAACTGCACCTTGTGCCTTCTTTACGGAATCCATAGCCATCGCGGCCATCTGTTCCACTCTTGCAATGGAATCAAGCTGAGCCTGAACTGCAGCCTGCTCCTGATACTGTCTTGACTGATACCACGTGAAACCGAACATTATCACGCCTATCAGAAGAAATCCGATAATTGTATTCTTATTCATCTATTATAATTTACTCCTGGTTTTCCGCTTCCTTCAGTTCTCTGATCTTAGCGGCAAGTTCGTTAAGTTCTGCTTTTGCCTGAGCGATCCTCTCCTGCATCTGCTTGATGAGAGGCTCAGCATTCTTTGACATTGAGAAGAAACCGATATTGTTCTCGTATGTCACAACATCCTGTTCAAGCTGGTTATATTTAATAATGAGACGCTCCATCTCAGACTTAGGAGCCTTTCCGCCAGAACGGCGCTGTCCTCTAGGGAACTTCTCGTTGAGAGCATCCTTGTAGGCCTTGGCAACATTATCCTTCTCCTTGAACGGAACGAAGCCGATCTCCTGCCATCTCTTCTGGAACTCCTGCATAGCCTCGGCATCAGATCCGTCACCCTTGAGTTCATAAGCCTTAATCTCAGCGATAAGAGCCTGCTTAGCTTTCAGATTACCATAGAAATCGTTTTCCGGCTTAGCATTCTTATCTCTCTCAGCAAAGAATTCGTCACAAGCTGCACGGAATCTCTTCCAGAGGAGATCTGATTTCTTGCGTGGAACCGCTCCGATCTCTTTCCACTGCTTCTGAAGAGAAATGAACTGATCTGTAGCCTTCTTCCACTCTGTGCTGGTCTTGAGAGCTTCAGCTTCCTCACAAAGAGCTACCTTCTTCTCAAGATTCGCATTCATGCTATCCTTGTACTCAGTATAGAATTCACGCTTGCGTCCATAGAAGTTGTCACATGCAGCACGGAAACGGTCATAAATCTTCTGATTGTCTTTCTTCGAAGCGAAACCGATAAGTTTCCACTCCTTCTGAACGTCCTCTATCTCTTTAGAGAATGCGTTCCACTGATTTGACGAGAGGACTTCTCTTTGAGCGATTTCCTCTACCTTCTCACAGAGCACTGTCTTCTTTGCAAGATTCTCAGCCTGCTGCTCCTTAAGGCCTTCAAAAAATGCCTGATATTTCTTATTGATCACAGCTGTTGCAGCCTTGAACCTGTCCCAGATCTGCTCTCTGTATTCCTTGGCAACCGGACCATACTCCTTCCACTGTTCGTGAAGCTTCTGAAGCTCTCTGAACGCTTCCACTACATTGGAGTTCTCCGCTAGCTGCTCAGCAGCCTGACAGAACTGCTCCTTAGCCTCAAGATTCTTCTTGAAATCAAGGTCACGAAGTTCGCGATTGATCTTCACCATATCATAAAACTGCTCAACGTAGAGCTGGTATGTCTCGTTGATGTTTCTGAAGTTCTGGGCAGGTACCGGACCTGCTGATCTCCATCTGTTCTGGATCTCACGGAACTCAGGGAATGTAGCATTGACATCTTCCTGCTTCTCGATAAGGTTCTTAAGGTCAGCGATCACCTGCTCCTTGGCAGCAAGATTATCCTCACGTTCCTTATCAAGCTGTCTGTTATAATCAGCCTTCTCCTTTCTGTATCTATTGTAAAGGTCTTTGAATCCTTTCTCTATTTCTGCAAACGGGTTCTCTGAAACAGTATCTTCAGTTTCTTCGACCACTTCCTGCTCATCTGCAGTCTGCTCGGCAGGAACAACGTCTGTTGCAGTCAGACCAGCATCGAACTTCTCCTTCTGAAGCCTCTTATAGAATGCAGCCTTAAGGGCCTCTGCATCCTTAGCTCTTTTCATTCTTCCCTCGTCATTCATCAGTTCTTCAAAAAGTCTGACGATCTCGGCAAGAGTCTTTTCTGAATAACTCACATGATTTTCAGCAGCTTCTTCAACAATGTTCTCTACTGTTTCAGGTACATCTGATGTCAAGACAACATCAGGAATAATCTCTTCACTCATAACAAATGGTGTTTATGGTTCATAATTAATACAAGTCGCAAATATACCAAAATTTTAGCAAAACTCCCATCAAAATATTATTTTTGCAGTACGAATCATACATTTAAGAAAAACCGATATGAGAATTGACATTCTGACAGTTGTACCTGAGCTTCTGAAAAGCCCTCTGAGTCACTCAATTGTAGGGCGCGCAATAAAGAAAGGACTTGTAGAAATCCACGTACATAATCTCAGAAAATACGGTAAGGGTCCACGCCAGCAGGTTGACGACTATAGTTATGGAGGAGATGCCGGCATGGTCCTCATGATCGAACCGGTATACAATATGATCCAGGAACTTAAAGCAGAAAGAGAATATGACGAAGTAATCTTCATGTCGCCTGACGGCGAAGTTCTCAATCAGAACATCTCCAATGAATTGTCATTGAAGGAGAACATCATTCTCCTCTGCGGTCATTACAAAGGTATCGACCACCGCATCAGGGAACACCTAATCACAAGGGAGATATCCGTAGGAGACTATGTACTCAGCGGAGGCGAACTTCCCGCCGCCATATTGGCAGACTCAATCATCAGGCTCATTCCTGGAGCGCTCTCAGACGAAACATCAGCACTCAGCGATTCTTTCCAGGACGGACTGGTTTCAGCACCGATATACACCAGACCCGCTGAATTCAACGGTTGGAAAGTACCTGAAGTCCTTCTGAGCGGAAATCCTAAATTGATACAGAAATGGCAGGATGAGCAGGCAATTGAAAGGACAAAACGTCTCAGGCCTGATCTTTTGGAAGAATAAAACCCGAATTAATTTGCAAATATCAATTTAATACCTATATTTGCATTTGACATAACAATTTTATGTCATTTAGACGTTTCTAACCACTAATAATTAATCATCCCGTAAGGGAATACACTACACTACTAACTAACCAAAAAATCCCGCAGTGATGCGGGATTTTTTACCTGAAAACACTAAGGATATGGAAGAAAACACAAAATACTACGAAGTCTATGAAGAGAATCTCCAGAGAGAGATCCTAAAGATGTGCACAAGTCTCGGAATGCTTGACGGAACTCTTCTTGCATCTGAGGATATCGATCAGAAATGGAAGGAATGGGCACCGGAATACATAGCGGAAGCCCTTCCGGAAGTGAATGCCTACCCGGAATTCGCCATAGCATGCGCTGGCTATGCAGGTATGGCAGTAGCAAAGTGGTGGGACGAAGACTGGGGACGCCACCACGGAGAAAAGTACGAAAAACTCCACGGCCCACGCGGATTCGACGACATGGACGAGTACATAGTGCAGAACATTCTTGGTCTTCCACTTGACTCGGCAGAAGCAAAGCAGCTAGTGAACATCCTGCTTTGCTGTGCTCAGAAAGCAGTAACTTTCATCAGACACGAGCACATCGAAGCTCAGACCGTAAAGGCATTCCACATCTTCGCACGCACTGTCAAGGTAATGTACAAGACAGGCGCAGCCATTCAGCTGCGCCGTCTCGGTTATAAGTTCCACAAGGTCGCTCTTGACCGTGGAGGGATGAAGCCGATCAATTAAAATCTATAGCTCGCCTTAAGCATATAATTCACCGGCGCCTGAGGATAGATTCCGATTCCATCCACAAGGGCGCCGTCTTCTTCTATTATATTCTTCCAGCACCAGCCGTCGGCATAATACATATTATTGAATATATTGTTCACATAGAGAGCAAGTCCAAGAGTTCCCTTGTTAAGGTCAAATGTATGGGAAACTGAAAGATTGGAAACGAAATACGATGGGATCGACCTGGAAAGTGTCATCGTGTTGTCCAGATATTGTCTTCCTACATATTTACCGTCAATGGATACGGCAGATTTCTTCCAAGGGACGAATGTGAGTCTCATCATACCCATCACTGACGGTGACATCAGCATTGTGGAATTTCCGTATTCATATATGGTTGTCCTGCCGGTCATTGTCCAGTTTTCATATGTATCGACATTCTGCACATATTCCTTATAATCACGTATCTTGTTTGAACTGAAAGTAAGATTGGCATCAGCACGCAACCACTTAAATGGTTCATACGAAGCACAGAGCTCCACTCCCCTTCTCCAGCCTCTGTCCACATTCTCCTTGATTGCATATCCGACATTGCTCAGCTTGCCCGTCTCAAGCAGCATATCCCAATATTCCATAAGATAGAAGTTTGCAGAAGCACTCACCTTCTCTCCGGTGAAGGCATAACCGAACTCCAGATCAAGCATTCTTTCCGGTTTGAGAGAGACATCCTGATGGCCGGAAAGCCATGCATTCTTTATGTTCTCCTTGATATCCGCCCTTCCCGGCTCCCTATGGCCGACTGCGGCTGACATAAAGGCCCTATGACTGCCTGACCATCTGAAAGACAGTCCGGCACGTGGATTAAAGAACTGCCAGTCAGTTGAATAGTCCAATGGAACATTGTCATCTTCAGGGCCTGCCATATCAAGCCAAACACCTCTGTACTGAAGATCCGCATATGCAGTCATCCACCTGAAAGGCTCATACTCTGCACGGATGAAGGCATTGGATTCTTTCTTGATTCCGGTATTCAGATACCATTCATGGGAGGCATAATCATAGTCATCACCCAGGAAATCGCTCCACTGGACTCTGCCAATATGGTCGCCGTCGTATCCCGAAAGGGTCACACCTGCCGTAAGGGTCAGAGCATCCGTTCTGTAGCGCACATCCGAATTAAGTACCAGATAATTGTTCAGCAATGCTTCCCTGATTATGAAATCTCCGGAAAAGTCCTGGTCGAAACCATAGTAGCCGGAAATGCCAGCCGGCCTGTAATTCTCATAATAGCCGTCGCCGTATGTCCAATGCAGTGTAGTAGTCCAGAGGAAACGCTCACCGAAGAGTCTGGTATAATTGAGCTGAAGATGATGCTGAGTATAGTTATCAGTTTCATTGTCATAATATCTGACATTGCCGAAAGCATCATAATATTCTCCGGCCGGATTATATCTCCTGTCAGCCTCATACTGACGAAGGTCAATTCCATTCCAGGTTATTCCGGTATGCTGGTCACCATAGAGCCATGTCAGACGAAGAGAATTCCTGTCATTCATCCAGCCCAGAGCAGCATAAGCAGAAGCCACATCCGCGTATGCATTCCTGATATATCCGTCAGTAACTCCCTTGGAACAGGCAAAATCGAAATAAAGTCCATGCCTGCTCTTGCCGGTGCCGGCTGCAGCTGTGAGCGTAAATGTGTCATATGAGCCATATCCGACATCAACAGATGCATATGCCTCAGGTCTGACAGATGCAGTGCTCATATTTATACTTGCTCCGAATGCGCCTGGACCGGATGCAGATGTTCCAAGTCCACGCTGCACCTGAACGCTTGAAAGAAGAGATGACAATGCCGGTATATTAACCCAGAAGACTTCCTGAGACTCGGCATCATTCAATGTGATTCCGTTGAGCGTGACATTGATCTGGGAACCTTTGACACCTCTGACCGTCATTTTAGAATAGCCCAAGCCTGTACCGCCTTCATTGACAGCCAACACTGAAGGCTGAAGGGACAGAGCCATCGGCAGAGAATTGGAAGGGCCGACCGACTGAAGCTGCTCACGTGAAACCATAGAATACGTTACAGGAGTCGATTCTCCTGCACGTGATGTGGAAACCACTGCACTGTCGAGCTTATCGACAATGCCTTCGGGTCCTGCACCTTGTACAGTACCCGGAAACAGCGCTGCTAACGCTGCTGACAATAAAAAACCTCGCATAATTATGCACAATTATGCAAGGGGAACATACAGCACTTCTGCATGTTTGAGATTCTGCTTCCCTACGCCGGCATTATCCGGATCAGGTTCAACGGGTATGATCTCAGCCCCATAGGGCACCCCTGCAAGTATTATTTTTCAATAATCTTTATTTCGTAAAGCTTCGGCCAGTTCTTTCCAGTCAGATAAATCTTTCCGTCAACAGGATTGCAGGCTATTCCGTTAAGAACATCTGTATGTCTGGTATAAAGATCCTGCGGAAGAAGACCACGACAGTCAATCACTCCTTCAACCTTGCCGTTTCTCGGATTGATGATCATGATCTCATCTGTCGTGTAGACATTGGCCCATATCTTTCCATCTATATACTCAAGTTCATTGAGCCAGCGTACCGGCTTATCGTTCAATGTTACAGGCAGTTTCTTATCCAACTTGAATTTATCATCCATAAAGTAAAGATTGGAACTGCCGTCTGAAGCAATCAGCTGCTTTCCGTCTGTAGTAAGGCCCCATCCTTCACGAGGATACCTCCATGACGACTTATATTCCATTGTTTCGACATCATATATGAAAGCAATCCTGCTTTCCCATGTAAGGACATACAGATTATCCCCAAGCACGGTAGAGCCCTCTATGAAATACTTCCTGTCGAAATCTAGTCTCTTGACTGGTTTTCCGGTCTGCATATCCACCTTTCTCAAAGTGGACTTTCCGTTCATGCCTGTGGATTCATACATCTCTCCTTTATGAAAAAAGAGTCCCTGCGTATAAGAATCCGTATCGTGTGGATATTCGGCAACGATTTCCAGCTTATACTCCTTCACTGTAGCGTCAGCACAGGAAAGGAGGGCAAAAACCATCGCAACAACTGTCAAAATCTTTCTCATACGACACAAAAGTAGTACAAAAAATCAATATCAAAAAATATTCATTAACTTTGCAGGATTGAATTAAACAAACCGGATGATGAATACATATTTTCTGATTATGGCCGCAATGGCTGGAATGGCAGTGATAGTCTTCGCAGCACTGTTCTTCTTCAAGGCAGGATACGGCTATCTGTCCACTTCAAACTGGGGGCCCAAAATCAACAACAAGATTGCATGGGTGCTTATGGAAGCACCGGCATTCCTGTTCATGCTCTATTATACCCTTGAGTTTGCATTTTCGGGAGTGGATACAGGAAATTCCAAGACTGTCCTGTTTGTAATGGCAGGATTCTATCTTCTCCATTATTTCCAGAGGTCTTTCATATTCCCACTAATGATGAGGGGAAAGAGCACAATGCCTATTGCAATCATGCTTATGGGATTGGTATTCAACACTTTGAACGCATACCTCATCGGGGGCTGGCTTTACTCGGAAGCTCCTGCAGGAATGTATGAAACAGGCTGGTTCCTGAATCCTAAGTTCATCATCGGAACAATACTCTTCTTCGGTGGAATGGCAATCAATCTTCATTCCGACCACGTAATCCGCAACCTGCGTAAACCAGGTGACACCAAGCATTATATTCCTCGCAAGGGATTCTACAAATATGTCACTTCCGCAAACTACTTCGGAGAATTTACCGAATGGATCGGGTTCGCAATCCTTACATGGTCACCTGCCGGACTGCTCTTCGCAATCTGGACGTTCGCGAACCTTGGACCACGCGCCAAGTCTCTGACAGAGAAATACGAGAAGGAATTCGGAGAGGAATACACTAAACTGAATAAGAAACACATTATACCTTTTATCTGGTAATGAGCGAATTGTTTACACCTTACAGGATAGGTCCTATAGAACTTAGAAACAGGACCATCAGATCGGCAGCATTCGAAGCGATGTGCCCTGGTCAGAGACCTTCAAAGGAATTGTTCGACTATCATACGGCAGTGGCACGCGGAGGCATCGGAATGACTACCGTAGCCTATGCAGCAGTCTGCCAAAGCGGTCTCTCATTCGAGAACCAGCTCTGGATGCGTGAGGAGATTGTGCCTGAACTCAAGCAGCTCACAGATGCCATCCATGCAGAAGGAGCCAAGGCATCAATCCAGCTCGGTCACTGCGGAAACATGTCACACAGAACAATATGCGGATGCATGCCGTATGGAGCAAGCCGCGGCTTCAACCTTTACTCCCCTACCTTCGTCCAGAAGATGAACATGGAGCAGATCAATGAGGTTGCCGATGCATATGGAAAGGCTGTAGAGCTTGCAATTGAAGCTGGATTTGACGCAATCGAGATTCACGCCGGACACGGATACCTTATCTCGCAGTTCCTTTCTCCATACACCAACAAGAGACGCGATGAGTTCGGAGGATCCCTCGAGAACAGAATGCGTTTCATGAAGATGTGCGTAGAGAAGGCTGTGGCTGCCGGCAAAGGCAAGGTTGCACTTTTTGCAAAACTTAACACACGAGATGGATTCAAAGGCGGTCAGGAAACCGAGGAACTAATAGAGGTAGCCAAGGTGCTCCGCGATCTGGGTATCGAGTCAATAGTCCTTTCAGGCGGATTTGTAAGCCGTCATCCTCAATATGTCATGCGCGGCCAGTTCCCGGTTAAGCCTATCGTCCATTATTTCCCATGGAGCAAATGGTGGCTCAAGCTCGGTGTCGGCCTGGCAGGAAAGATCGTTGCACCCACAGTACCGTTCAAGCCTCTCTTCTTTATGGAAGATTCGCTCAAGTTCCGTGAAGCCATGCCTGACTTCCCATTCGTATATGTCGGTGGCGTGATTTCACGCGAGACAGCCGATGAAGCGATCGACAAGGGTTTCCCAATGATCCAGATGGGCCGTGCAGTCCTCGAGGACACTGATTTCGTCAACAAGATGATGGCTGACGAGAAGCATTGCAGCGGCTGCGAGCACAGCAACTTCTGCATCGGACGCATGTACTCAAAATCAATGCAGTGCCACAAACGCTGTGAGGATATAACACCAGGCCTTGTAAAGGCAGTTGAGAAGATCAACGCACAGAATGACAGAATGGAGCGTAAGCTCGGATATAAATAGTTCTTTGAAAAATAGGCAGGACGTTTCTGTCGCGGCCTGAAAAGGCTGAGGAAAGTCCGGACTGGGAAGGGCATCCTGCTGTGGAAAGCACAGATGGGAGTAATCTTATGAATGCCGTAACAGAAAACAGACCGCCCGTACGGGTAAGGGTGAAACCGCGAGGCAAGAGCTCACGACGTCGTATGGTGACATACGGCGGTGACGGCACCAGGACCAGCAAGACCATGTATACTGGAATGTCCGCAAGGACAGAGGGCTGCCCGTCCTCTTCCAGGGGGTAGGTTGCGTAGATAAATGACAGATTAAAACAGAACCCGGCTTACGGTTCTGCCTATTTTTTCATTTTTCCTCTTGCAGAGACGAGGAAGAAAAGTTATCTTTGTATCCCGTATGAAAACGGGATTCGATAATAAAAAGTATCTTCAGATACAGTCTGAACAGATCAAGAAGCGCATTGCGCAGTTCGGAGACAAGCTTTACCTTGAGTTCGGAGGTAAATTATTTGATGACAATCACGCAAGCAGAGTGCTGCCGGGCTTTGAACCCGACAGTAAGCTTCAGATGCTCACGCAGCTGAAGGATGAGGCAGAGATTCTTATCGTCATCAGTGCCAAGGACATCGAAAAGAACAAGGTACGCGGTGACCTGGGAATCACCTATGACGAAGATGTACTTCGTCTTAAGGGCGAATTCGAGAAAGTAGGTTTCTACGTAAGCAGCGTAGTGATGACCCACTACAACGGACAGTCCAGTGCAGACTCATACAGATCGCGCCTCGAGAGGCTGGGCATCAAGGTGTATTATCATTATACCATAGAAGGCTATCCAAATAATGTCGCCCTCATTGACTCTGACGAAGGTTTCGGCAAGAACGACTATGTAAAGACAACACGTCCGCTCGTAGTAGTGACAGCCCCAGGTCCGGGCAGTGGAAAGATGGCTGTATGTCTCAGCCAGCTTTATCACGAAAACAAAAGAGGCGTCAAGGCAGGATATGCCAAGTTCGAGACCTTCCCAGTATGGAATCTTCCACTCAAGCATCCCGTGAATATAGCGTACGAAGCAGCGACAGCTGACCTTAACGACGTGAACATGATTGATCCGTTCCATCTTGAGGCATACGGAAAGATTGCAGCAAGCTACAATAGAGACATAGAGATTTTCCCGGTTCTCAACGCGTTGTTCGAAGGCATTTACGGAGAAAGTCCGTACAAGTCCCCTACCGATATGGGTGTCAACATGATTGGTTTCTGCATGAATGACGAAGATGTGTGCTGTAATGCAGCAAGAGAGGAAATCATCAGACGTTATTATTACGCTTTGTGCAACCTCGCAGAGAAAGGCAATAACGAACACGAAGTAAACAAGATATCCCTCATCCTCAAGCAGGCGAAACTTACCACCGAGTACAGAAGGACAACAGTGGCAGCACGTGAAAGGAAGGAACTGTCAGGAGTTTCCACTGCTGCGATCGAGCTCAAGGACGGAACAATAATAACAGCCCGCACAAGTTCGCTTCTCGGACCAAGCGCCGCTCTTATCGTCAATGCCACAAAGCATCTTGCCGGCATTCCTCACGATGTGAAGCTCATCCCGGAAGAGATGATCGAACCGATCCAGAAGACAAAGGTCGAGTATCTCCACGGACACAACCCGAGACTGCATACTGATGAGGTTCTCGTGGCCATTTCGCTTCTCAGCAACACAGACGAAAACTGCCGCAAGGCACTGGATCAGCTTCCTAAGCTCAACGGCTGCCAGGTGCATTCAACAGTAATGCTGAGCGAAGTAGACAGAAAGATTTTCAAGAAACTGGGAGTAGGTCTCACCTGCGATCCGGTAAAAAAGGTTGACTAAAATGAAAAAGATCATTTTCATAGCATTTGCCCTGATGCTGTGCGGTCAGGCGGCATTCGGATGGGGTCGCATCGGTCACGCTACAATTGCAAAGATAGCAGAAGACCATCTTACACCAAAAGCAAAAAAGCTCATTGACGAATATCTTGATGGTGAGTCTATTGTAAAATATGCATCATATGCTGACAAGGAGAAGAACAATCTACTCATTGATGTAGGATTCGACCCGAAAGGAACCAGCAGGGTAACTACCTATCCGCACACATTCGAGGCTGACCTCGAATGCAATCCATTTTCCGGAATCAACGACAATGGCAGATTCGTCAAGAATTGCGTTCATTTCATCGATAAAATGGCAGATGAGCTGAAAGGTCACAAGAAGATGAGCGACTCACTCCGTTTCCATAATATCGTGATGATTGTACATTTTGTCGGAGACATGCATTGTCCTGAGCACATACGCTACTATCCTGAGGACATGAGCATCGGCAAGTACGATGTGACATTCGAGGGCAAGAAGACCACAATGCACAAGATCTGGGATTCGCAGCTCATCGCAGCACTTCATACAGGAGACCAGAATGATGTTGCAGCAAGAATTGACTACAGCACCAGGAAAGAAATTTCCAGAATTACTGCAGGAAACACATACGACTGGGCTGCAGATTGTGCCAAGACCTCAAAGCCTGTTCACGATGTTCCAGAAGGAGCAGTTCTTGATGCGGCATATGCAGAGCAGAACAGAGCCATCGTGGAACAGCAGCTCCGCAAGGCAGGATACAGACTGGCAAAGGTTCTTAACAAAGTCTTGAAATAAGAATTTCCAGAATAAATAAAAGAAAAATGCACGGATCATTTCCGTGCATTTATTCTTTTTCTCAATACAGGTGAAAGCGGCAACGCACTTTCCTGATCCGATTTGTCAAGCCACTTGACCGCCAGATCATAATCACCCGTCATATAGCAGGCTGTAGCTATATTGTAGCATGCGCAGGAACGTTTAAGGGCATCGTTTGATGAAAGGAAGTCAAACCACACATCCATGGCACCTTTCCAATCATACATTTCAGCCTTGGTAAGCGCATCAAGCCATTTGTCCCCATTGAAATAATAGATGGAATACTGCTCGTGCTTCCATTCCGGCTTGAATGACATTGCAACTGTCTTTCCTGCTTCCCATCCCTCATTCGCCAGACCATTAAGATCAGCTGCTCTGGCTGTACTGCTGCCATTGAAGGAAAGCATCCTATCATTCCGGTTCATAGCATCATAACAGAACAAGGTGACGTTGAAAGGCATCACGAGCCCAGCACTTCCTGCAGTCATCTGACCATAATCTATCTTATCGAACAGAAACACGACATCAGATCCTGTCTCAACAAGAAGAGAGATGAGAGAATCACGCGATGCATATTGCGAAGCCGGCAAATCAAGTCCGAAAACGCCCAATGAGTCTATAGAATCCTGATAGTCAGCCTCCAGATTCCAAGCGAATCCATCGGCAAGCGACTCAACGAATGCACTATAAGGATATTCTTGCGCTGTTTCGTATACAACTGCGACATTCTTTCCTGTAAGATCAACTCCGGCCTTGGACTTATATCTCATCTCTACATCTATCATATATCTGCTCGGACTGCAGGAAACAGCAGCCAACAAAGCAAGAAATGCCATATGCAGAAAACGAAGTCTCATAAGCTTACAATATTTCCAATGGTTCAGCTATCAGGTCATACTCGTCCGCACCTGTGACCTTCACCATCATGAATTCACCTATAATAGAATATGGATCTATATCATCCAAAGCGACGCCATCATATCTGACAAGAATCTCGCCATCGACTTCAGGACTTTCAAACTCGCTTCGGCACACGAAGATGCCGTCTACAAAATCATCAACAATGACTTTGACCTCAGAACCGACTCTTGACTGATTGAATGCAAAAGAAATCTCACTCTGAAGTGTCATAAGCTCATCCAGACGCTCTTGTTTGACCTTGTCTGAAATGCTGTCCTTGAAATTTTCAGCACCGTAAGTACCTTCCTCTTCAGAGTACTTGAACGCGCCGAGACGTTCCAGACGTGCCTCCTTGACAAATTCAAGAAGCTCATTGAAATCTTTCTTTCCCTCTCCCGGGTGTCCAACGATCATAGTGGTTCTGAGAACGACTCCAGGCACTCTCTCCCTCATCTTTCCGATAAGTTCCCTGGTCCATGCGCCGGTCACGTTGCGATGCATCTTGTCCAGGACCTTGTCTGAAATATGCTGAAGCGGAATATCCATATATCTGCAGACCTTAGGATTGTCTGCCATCTGGTCAAGCACATCCTCAGGGAAAGCTGCTGGATATGAATAATGTATCCTTATCCACTCGATACCTTCAACCTCTGAAAGTTTCTGCAGAAGTTCTGCAAGAGCACGGCGGCGATACAGATCAAGTCCATACCAGGTGGTATCCTGAGCAATGATGATAAGCTCCTTGACACCCTCTGCAGCGAGATTACGTGCTTCATCCACCAAAGTTTCCATAGGAACAGACTTATGTGCTCCTCTGATGAAAGGAATCGCGCAGTATGAGCATCGACGGTCACAACCCTCTGAAATCTTCAGATAGGCATAATGCGACGGTGTTGTGAGGTATCTTCTGGAAACATTATCCACGGAAGGTTCCACGCCAAGTTCACGGACAACCGGATCGAAATCCCTTGCGCCGAACCATGCATCAACTTCCGGGATAAGTCCAGGGAGTTCATTTCCGTATCTCTGCGAAAGGCAGCCGAAAACAACAATCTTTCCGACACTTCCCTGCTTCTTCCTCTCGACTGCTTCAAGGATAGCCTGAATTGACTCCTCCTTTGCATCACCGATGAATCCGCAGGTATTTATAAGGAGTACATCAACGGAAACATCCTCTCCCTCTGGAATTATCTCATAAGAAGATTCCACCTGGGAAAGGATATGTTCTGTATCGACCTTGTTCTTTGAGCATCCCAAGGTCAATGTCTGGAGTTTCATCATTATTCCTGCTCCTGTGTCTCAGCCTCAGCATCCGGATCGGTAAAATCCAAAGATGCGTGGTTCTTGAGAGCATTGTACCACTCGACAACCTTCTTCATATGCGAAACATAGAAACGGTCGCGGTCATAATCAGGAAGAGCTTTCTCAAAGAGAGCCTTCAATGTTTCTGGAGATGACTTTGCTGAAGGGGCATCATCCTCACCGAGAACATCCTTCATATTGATGAACACCTGCTGGAGCTTTACCTCCTCCTCATCTGTATAGATAGATATATCAGCAAGTGAAGTCATCTTGCTTGTCATTCCGAATGAACTTCTCTTTCCATCAGCAAGAGACTCGACTACAACTCCGTTTCTTGCCTGTGAAACATAATGAAACAGGCCGCTCTGACCTGAGATAGATAAAATCCTTGTAAGATCTGTTTTCATCACTTATTAATTATGATTTCAATTATTTCTTTCAATCTGCTGCTCAATTGAGACAGACTTCCTTCATTTCTGCAAATATAAGCATCTTCCGGCACATTTCTGCCAAAAGATATGTCATTCATCAAGGTCTGACACCGTACCCTTGCCATAACCTTTTCACGGGATATGCCGTCTCTTCCCACTGCCCTGTCGATTCTATCTTCCATAGGTGCATCTACTATTATCACTGCATCACCGAAATCCTTAAAATAAGGTTTCTCGAGTATTGTAGCAGACTCAAACACCACCACATCGGAACCACATTCTGATTTCCACCTCTCAAAATCCTTGATCAGAACAGGAAAGACTCTCTTCTCGACCATTTCAATGGCCCCGGGAACGGAAAACAGATACGCGGCCATCATCGAAGGTGAAAATGTGCCATTACCATCTCTGAATGAACGCCCGGCATCAGACTCAATATCGGAAAGAAGACTTCCATCTGTCAGGTAGAGCCCCTTTACTGCCGAATCGGCCTCATATACAGGAAAACCGAATTCACTGGACAGTATAGCAGCTGCAGTCGACTTGCCGCTGCCTATTCCACCGGTCAGAACTATTATCATTTTTCCTCCAGTCTGCATTCTACATAGACAGGATCAATATCCACGTCAATGATTCCTGAACCCATATCCACCATTCTGGCAGGACATTTTCCGCTTACAGATTTGAGGAAATCATTGTAATCCACATATATATGAGGTTCATTCTCAAATCTGGCAGGTAATGGATATACACATTTGAGTGCTACATTCACGCTTGACGGATAGACCATCAGCCTCTTGTCTGACGGCACATTGATGCACCTGACAGGCACAACCGACGTCATTTCCACAAAACGTACGACATCAATGCTATATCTTACCTGATTCTCTGAAAAGGAGACTCCTCTCATCTTCTCAAGCTCGACTACTCCGCTGACATTCGAATTCAGCATGGAATACTTTATCGGCCTTGTGTACACCTGAGATATTGTCTCAAGCCTGTGCGGTTCTCCATAGACATACACGGAATCAGGACTGATCTCCATCTGGCCGTCACTCATATATTGGGAATCATATGTAAGTGAGGCGACCGGATGAACAGGAACCTTCTTGCTGTTTACAATCGGGAAACGGTAAAAGAGTGTGTCCGACACAAAGTATTCGATGCTGACACCGGTACCGTAGATGAGATGTGTATATTCCTGAAGAGCATCCGAAGTCACATAATAAAGATCTCCTTCCATATGTTTCATTACAGATGGTGAGAAATCCACTGTGACAGGTTTTCTTCGACCTGGTGCATTGAATTTCAAGACTTTATAACCGGTAGCTCTACCTCTGGCAACAACATCACACGTATTGGACGCCATAGCAGAATGACCGTCAATGCTGCATTTTGCAGTTACCGGAACGGTAAGATAATCATTGTACTTAAGCGAAAGGTTGTGGATGATCCATATACTAAAAGCCAACAGGAGAGCAAGCAGCAGAACCGCCCAATCTCTCCCGCCTATATTCAATGCCTTGAGAATCCTGTTTATCAGGTCTTTCATCTTCAGAGGCAATAATATTACTGTGCGTTCTCAGTAAAGTCCTTTACAAGAGCCTGCTTGCTTACACGGATCTTGACATTATTGTCAACCTCGATAAGCACGCTTCCTTCCTTGATCTCACATACAGTGCCGTAGATACCACCGATTGTAACGACCTTGTCGCCCTTCTTGAGGCTGTCACGGAAGTTCTGGAGCTCCTTCTGCTGCTTTCTCTGCGGACGGATCATGAAGAACCACATAACCACAAAGATAAGTGCAAGCATAATCCACATTGACCACTGGCTACCTGCCTGAGCTGCAGGCGCAGCCTGAAGAATTGTCATAATATTCATAATTTCAGTTTTTATTTGTTTTCAAATTACATAAGTCCTTTTCCTTCCTTGACGATCTTGCCCTCGTTAACCATTGACTGGACTAGTCTGTCAAGAAGACCATTCACAAATGAACGGCTCTTCTGAGTACCGTAGAACTTGGATATCTCCACATACTCATTGATTGTCACCTTTACCGGGATGGTCGGGAATGACGCAGCTTCTGCAAGTCCCATTACGATCAATGCAACATCAGTAGAGAACAATCTTTCCTTTTCCCATCCTGCAACAGACTCTGAAATCATCGCGAAGTATCTGTCATATCCGGCAAACGCAGCCTGAAGGAGTTTTCTCACAAATGCAAGGTCGCTCTCCACGTCCGGTCCTTCAAGAAGTTCACTCTGATAGAGCGGGAGCATCTTCCATGCCTCACCTTTCTCAAAAGACTTCAATGTCTTGCAGCACCATGTCAAAGCATATGCCAGATCATCATTCCAGTAAAGAGACTTGTCTTCAAGTATCTTTTCGAGATCCTCACTATCCACGAACTCCTCCTCGAAGATACGAGTGAACAGACGGCAGTCTTCCTTGAGGGATACTGTCGGCGAAGCCATATATTCTGCGAAATACTCCTTGGACGCAACTGAGTTCATTACCTTCTTGAGGAAGATGTCGTACTGGTCCCACGAAAGTTTCTTCTTTGAAATGACCTTCTGGAAATCCACATCAGCATCAAGCAGCTTTGCAAGAGCATTGTCTGCAAATTTCATATTCGGGTTAAGCTCCTCCTCTGTAGGATTGAACTTTCCTTTCGCTGATTCGATCCTGTCTCTTGCAATCTTTGTCAAAGGAGACACGATTCCAAGCATATAGATATAAAGATCACGGGTTGCTTCGCAGGCAACATCAAGTTGAGATTGCGCCTGAGCAAGTGACATATTTTCTGCTATCGCATTGCTATACAGCACCTTAAATGCCTTAATCCTAAGAATTCTTCTATTAAGCATAGTTTTAGACGAATTATTTTATGCAAAGATACACGCATTTTCAGAAAAATCCCTAACTTTGTAAAGATTTACATTAAAAAAACAAGCTATGTATAGTGAGGATTATGATGGAGCTTATGCTCAGGAGCGTTCTGGTGAGGATG
>JBGUTV010000017.1:0-36795 GCA_045133255.1 Candidatus Cryptobacteroides sp. | reverse complement strand
ACAGCAGTGGGGCTTCTTCCCTTCAGCTTCAGTTGGTTGGAGAGTTGACCAGGAGCCTTGGATGAAGTGGTCTAAGAGCTGGCTCGATAACTTCAAGCTCCGTGGTAACTTCGGTTCACTCGGTAATGGTGCTATCAGCCCATACACATTCATGGAGCTTATGGAGGTTAACGTAACATCTGTTCCTTTTAACGGTGTTGCTGTTAATTATACTACAGTTCCTACTCCTGTCCCATCTGAACTCACATGGGAGACTATCACTACTTACGACATCGGTCTTGACGCTGATTTCCTCAAGAGTCGCCTCTCATTCTCAGGAGACTACTATTGGAAGCACACTACCGACATCATCACAAATGGTCCAGCGCTTCCTAACCTTTATGGTGCTTCATCGCCAAAAGGCAACTATGCAGCTATGCTTACCAAGGGATGGGAAGTAACACTTTCATGGCGTGATGCTGTTAAGCTTGGTAATCATGATTTCAACTATAGCATCAAGGGTAGCTTGTGGGATACTCGCTCATGGGTTTCTGATTATCCTGAAACAGATGGTAACATCTATCAGCTCTATAAGGGTAAGGAAATCGGTGAAATGTGGGGACTACGTACAAACGGTTACTTCCAGTCTAACATTGAGGCTCTTCAGCACGCTTCTGCTAACGGTTGGATTACCAACACTTATAATGATGCAACTCCACTCCTCGCCGGTGACCTTAAGTTCATCGATGTTGACGGTGATGGTACTATCAACTACGGTAAGGGTACACTCGAGGATCATGGTGACCTCCAGAGAATCGGTAACGTGACTCCACGTTACCTCTATGGTCTTAACCTTGACTTCTCTTGGAACGGTATCGGACTCAGCATGTTCTTCCAGGGCATCGGTAAGAGAGATTGGTATCCAGCTCTTGACTCTGCTCTCTTCTGGGGTGCTTACAACCGTACATTTACAGGATGGCAGCAGCACACTCACAATGACTATGCGAAGGTTGAGTATTTTAACGCTGATGGCTCTGTTAATGAGGATTGGGTTGTAACAAACTTTGACGAGAGACCTTACTGGGTACGCCGCGTTGGCCACTCTGCACAGAGAACAAATGCAGCACAGGCTCTTGAGAATGACTACTTCCTCCAGAATGCAGCTTACTTCCGTCTTAAGAACCTTACTGTAGACTATACTCTTCCAGCTCAGCTTACTCAGAAGGCTAAGATCGATAAGATCAGATTCTACGTATCAATGGAGAACCTTTGGACTTGGTCACCTATCTACAAGCACACTCAGATGTTTGACCCAGAGGGAATCTATCCTGGTGACTCTGACTTCGACACAGTTAAGTACGGTCAGAACGGTGCCGGTGATGGTTCAGGTTATCCAATGCTTAAGTCATTCACATTCGGTGTTAACCTCACATTCTAAGATAGGAGATATCATATATGAAAAAAATAATTAATATAGCACTATGCGTGGTGGCTGCGATGGGTCTCAGCTCTTGCGAGGGATTCCTTACAAGAACTCCTATCAACAAGTTCAGCCCAGAAATTTATTTCGCAAGTGAGTCTGAGTTGAAGATGTACACTGATGGCTTCATCAACTCTTGGATACCAGACTATTCTGAGCCAGCAAGTGGCGATATGTTCAATGACCTCATTGCAACTAAGAATAGTACTTCGTATCTTGTAGCAGGCTCAGCATACAATGCATCAAAAAGAAGCGCTTGGTCATGGAGTTGGCTTCGTAGAATCAACTTCATGCTTGAGGGCATGGAAAAGAACGGTGGCAACATACCTGAGGATATCTATAAGCACTATGAGGGTGTAGCTCGTTTCTGGAGAGCATACAATGCTTTCGATAGAATGAAAACCTATGGTAACATCTATTGGACAGAGAAATTCCTCTCTGTAGAGGACGAGGACATCATCTATGGTGAGCGTGAGGATAGAGAAAAGGTATTCAACGAGATCGTTGAGGATCTTGAGTTCGCTATGACATGGGTCTCTGGAGATGCTAAATACCGTGAGGGTGCTGTTTATATCAACAAGTATGTTGTTGCTACATTTGCATCAAGAATCTTCCTTTATGAGGCCTCATTCAGAAGCAATTACGACAGGAACCCTTCTACAAACCAGCCTTGGAACAACAACTATCAGACTGCACAGGATCTTTATCAGAAGGCAGCTGATGCAGCAAAGCTCGTTATTGACTCAAAGGTATACAAACTTGTAGGTGGCGACAAGTATTCAGATCTCTTCCTCAGCCCTACTCTAAGCACAGAGGAAGTTATCTGGGGTCTTACATATGATTCGAAAATCAATGGCGTACACGCTCTTACACGTTACTACTACTCTGATTCAATGGGTGACACACCTTCTGCAACTAAGGAAATGGTAAATATGTTCCTTAAGACTGACGGTACTCCAATCGATGTTAAGGGTGGAGAAGGTGAAAAGTCAATCAATGACGAGTTTACTAACAGAGATAAGCGTCTTGGCTGGACTGTTCTCGGTCCTGGTTACAGGGTTCTCACTTCTGGTGAAATGCAGCTTATGCCTATGGAGTGCAACTACTCTATGACTGGTTATATGCTCGTTAAGTGGCTCATGCCTAACCGCGTTAACTTCCTTTCAGGTCAGGATAACAACTCAATCCTTATCTATCGTTACCCAGAGGTTCTCCTCAACTATGCTGAGGCAATGAATGAACTTGGTAAGATGGATGAGAGTGTTTGGAATGCTACTGTAAAGCTTCTTCGTGAGCGTGCTGGAGTGACTAGTATTTATCCTACAGTTGCAGACCAGTGGTTGAAGGAGTACTATACTAAGGATCTCGACCATCCATTCAGAACAAATGGTAATGAGGCTGTAGCTCTCGAGCTTCGTCGTGAGCGCGTGACTGAGCTCATCCTCGAGTGCGGTCTCCGCCAGTTCGACCTCTATCGCTATGCACAGATGGATCTTTGCCACAGACGTGGTTTTGGCGAAGAGGCATGGACAGGTATCTGGCTTTCAGAGAATGACGTTAAGAATGGATTCTCTTTCCAGGGTGCGAATTATAAGGTTGGTGAGCAATATAAGACTCAGACTTATACATATAACATCTCAACATCAAAGGCTAACGGTACTTGGTCACTCAGAAAGGCTGAAAAGAATGGTTATTATCTGATGTTCAACTACAAGCTCAGATGGGAGGACAAGATGTATGTATATCCAATCTCTCAGACTGACCTTAACCTCATCTGGCAGAAGAACCCTGACTTCAAGCAGAACGACGGCTGGGAAACAGGTATTTAATCTAAATAGAATAAAATGAACATAAAGCACATTTTATTCAGGACTTTTGCAGCGACAGCCCTCTTTTGGGCTGTCGCTTGCGAAAAGCCTGAGCTGAACAACGGTAGTTCAAGCCCTCAGGACGGCGGAATTGAAGCAAGTACGTCAGAAGTAAATGGCACTACAATAAAGGAAGGCAATAACCTTATTGGTCTTGTTTCTGATTCTACTACAGGAAAAGGGATTTCAGGTGTTGTTGTGTCAGACGGATATTCTGTTGTCAAGACTGACGTGAATGGAGTCTATCAGTTTGCTGCACATCGTAATGCTAAAACCGTATATGTAAGCCTTCCATCAGGATATCAGGTTCCTCTTGATTCTAAAAAGAAACCTTTATTTTATAAAGTTGGGATCAATAGGTATGCGGTCAATAGAAATGACTTTACGCTCACGCCCCTCACAGAGAGCGAGGAAAATTTCACATTTATTGCTATCGGTGACCCTCAGTGTTCTAACGACAAAGAGGTAGGAAGATATAAGAATGAGACTATCAAGGATATTGCACAGACACTGTCTTCAAACCAAGCATCGGGAAAATATAAGAATGCGTATGCTGTAACATTGGGTGACATTGTAAACGACAAGCCTGACATGTGGGGTAAACTTGCTGAATCTATGGAAAATGTAAATATTGGAAACAATCTATATTTACCTATTTTTCAATGCATTGGCAACCATGACCACAACGCCAAGATGGATTCTGAATTAACTGCAATTGATAATTTCAACAATCATTTTGGACCTACTGATTATTCTTTCAATAGGGGCAAGGTACATATAGTTGTTATGGATAACGTTGTATGTACGAGCAGTAATAACAAGACCTGGTCATATGATGCTGGATTCTCGAACGCACAGTACAAGTGGCTTAAGGATGACCTTGCTGCTGTTGAAAACAAGGCTGATAAGATGCTTATTCTATGCTGCCATATTCCATTCAGAAATGGAGCCAACTCAGGTGGAGCAAGCGTGAACAGGGATAAATATCATGACGAAGTTCTTTCACTCATGCGCGAATGGAACGAAGCACATATAATGATCGGCCACACGCATTACATTCAGAACTACATTCACGCTTCATATAAGACAAAAAACGGTCTTCGTGTATATGAGCATATCCATGGTGGTGCATGTGGAGGATGGTGGTCATCAAACATGTGTGTATGCGGTGCACCAAACGGCTATGGCATCTACGAGATTGAAGGTAACCATATGAAGAATTGGATTGCCAAAAGTACTGGATTCCCAGAAAATCACCAGATGAGAGTATATAATGGCAATCAGACTTGGACCGGTAAAAGTAATTATGTATATAATTGGCATAAGAACAGCAAAGGTGGTGCAGCTGGTATCCAGTATACCGGTCGCGATTTCCTAAAGGATGCAATTGTTGTGTCACTTTGGAATGACGATGATGCCAATTGGAAAGTAGAGTTCACATGCAATGGTGTAACAACTCGAATGAAGAGAGTAACATCTAATGTCATGGACGCTGCTGCTGTTTCATATTTCTTCAATGAATGTGGCAAGAACACTGATTCATGGACGAAGGCACTTTACCATTACTGGTATCTCCCATCTCCTGGAGGAGTTGATCCTTCTGAACTTAGCGATTGGACTGTGACAGCTACACATACAATACCAGGTAGCGGAGAAGTTAATGTATATACTTCCAAAACATTCCAGACCGATTATACAGGTCTTTAAACATAGATGAGTTGTCTAGACTGGGTTGCATAGAAATATGCAACCCTTTTTATCTGCCATCTTGTATAATTAATGTAAATAATTTATATTTGCATCGTGGTTCAGACTGTGCTGCGTCAGCAGCACGATTAAATACAATGATAGTTCAGGGCGCGCATAAGATGCGATGACCTTGTATCTTTATTTTACTTATTATTGTATAATAAAAAATCACAATTTTTATGAAAATCAATAGACTCCTTACGGCAGCATTGATTACTTTAGCTACTGTTCTTACTAGTTGCGTTAAAGAATCCGTATGGGATCGCGAGACTGGTATCGACGAAAGCAAAGCTGCTCCGGAGGAATTCACTTACGATGAGGCACTCTCGTCGAAAACTTCGCTGGCTGTATATTGGGATGGCAAAAAAGCCGTTGACGCTGGTGCTCAGTCTTTCTTTGTACAGTTGACTGATAAGGACAACATGGACAAGGGAAATTCATGGGACTCAAAATTGACCAAAGTTGTGGCATTTGACAAAGCTCACAACGTTACTTTTACAAAACTTAAAGAAAAGGATCGCTATTTTGTAAGAATCCGTGCAAACTATCCTGGTTCAGTATATTCACCTTGGGTATATCTTTCAAGAGAGGATGGATCACCTGCACTTTATGAAGTAGGTAGTGGTGTCGTTCCTGTTATTCCTTCTGTTTCTCTCAAAGCATATGTATCAGAGATTGAAGTTACTTGGACATACTGCGATGTTGTAAAGTATGAGGTAGAATATAAAAAGAAGACTGATGCTGCATGGAGCACTCCTGCTGAAGCAACTGGAACATCATATACAATCACAGGACTTTCTCCTGAAACAGAATATGATGTAAGAGTTACTTCTATCACTGCAAACGACGCTCGCTATACATCTGAAGTTGCTACTATCAAGACAGCAGCTGAGTCTCCATTCCCTAAGGAGATTGCAACTGCTGACGAATGGATCGCATTTATTACTAGTGAGGAATTCGGTCTTGCTAACAATGGCGCTGATGATAAGATTATCCTCACTGCAGACCTTGACTTCGCAGGCAAGGAGGTTCCTACTAACATCACATTGCTCGGTCTCCTTGACGGTAACGGCAAGACTATCAAAAACCTTCAGATTACAGCACCTCTCTTTAAGAAGGTAACTGGCGCACAAAACCTCACATTTGACGCGACATGTGCACTTACTGCTACAACTGGTGGCAAGTATGGTATGCTTGCTGAGGTTACAACAGGCACAGTTACAAACGTTACCAACAATGGTACTGTTACTGTAAACCTCGCTGAAGCACCATTAAGCACAGACGCACTTATCGCAGCAGGTCTTGTTGCCGAGGCTGAAGGTGATATCGTTAACTGTACAAACAACGGCGCAGTTACAATCAACTCTCCAGAAGGTCTTGAGGCTTCACTTGCAGGTGGTATCTGTGGTTACGCTTCAACAAAGGTTTCAGGATGTACAAACAGTGGAAAGGTAAGCCAGAACTCAACTCACTACATCGTTGCGGCTTGGGTGACTTATAAGGGAATCGATAAGGTTCCTCAGCATACCGGTGGTATTGTTGCCATGACTAAGGATGGCTCTCTCATAGAGAACTGTACAAACACAGGTAATGTTGTCCTCAACATGACTCAAATCGAGAAAATAGGCAAGTCTGCAGGTACAAACCGTATCAGAATCGGTGGTATTGCTGGTGCTCCAAGAGGTGACATCAAGGGATGTACTAACAAGGGTACAGTAGAATGCTACGCTATGACATCTAGCAGAACCTCAATGAAACAGGCATCAGGAAACAACTACTCTATTTCTCCAGGAGGTATTACTGGTGGCCAGATGGACTGGGGCGGTAAACCAGATTCTGGCGCAGGTATAGATACCGGAATGGATGTAATTAACTGTGTTAATGAGGGAGACGTTATCGTTGACGCTGACGTTGACGGCAACAACTCTACAGTTGGTGGTATCGTTTCACACCCAGGTTGGGAAAGCATTGAAAACACTAATACAATCCAGAACTGCGTCAACAAGGGTAACATCACCGTTAGAGGTGGAGGATTGTTCCGTATTGGAGGTATCAATGGTGGTATCGCGAACATTGTAGGTTGTGAAAACTACGGAACAATGACATTGGCAACAAACACTAAGGCAGGAAGTAGCATTGGTGGTATATCTGGATTCATGAACAATGGTTCAAAGTTTGAGAACAACAAGAACTACGGTGACATTATTGAGAGTTCAGATGTTGCTCATACGGTTGCTGGCCTTATTGGTGGTGTAGGTAATACAGAAAGTGTAACTTATGGTGTTGGTTGTGCTGTCAAGTGTTCTGTAACAACAGCTAATTCAACAACTCAGGCTGGTATGGTATTTGGTGCAGGTGCCGCTAATACAACTGTTGAGCCTAATTTCGGTACAGAAGCATCTCCTATCAAAGTAGCTGGTACATTCAATGGCACTGCCGTTGATGCAAGCAATGTAGCGACAACAGCTAAGGGTTCTAGCTCAAAGGGTATAATGCATGTTGTATTCGGTGAATAATCAGACTTCAGATTAGAACCAACATAATTCAATCAAGCCCGGTCAATGCGACCGGGCTTTTTTGTTGTAAAGTCAACGTCTCTTGCCAAGAAACGTTGACTTTTTAATTTGAACTTTTCAAAGTTTAACATATAAAAACACTAAAGAACTAACTAAAAAAACAACAAACCGTCTACCTAACTTAAACTTAAACTAAGCCCGGCAAAATGCCGGGCTTTTCATTTATAGGCAATTACACACCTGGAGAGTTTGTGGGCGAGGTCGGGTGGGAGGATGCCGGCACGCTCGAGGGCCTGACCGGATGAGTCCGTCAGATGTTCCTTTCTATGAGATTCGTATCCTCTGATGCGAGCTTTGTGAAATTCTGTTCTGAGTTTCTGGCAATCAGGACGGTAAGCTGTTCCTTGGCGGTACGATGCAGGATCGAGAGTCTGTCTTCCTTTGCTATGTTCTGCTTTATGAGTTCGGCATTGAGGGATTCAATATTCGAGAGGACAATCAGCTGATTGATGGTGGCTGCATCTCTGATGTTCATTGTCTTGGCAAGCTCAGGATTTGCTTCCTGCCATTGCTTGGCCGTGCAGCCGAAGAGCGCCAGATTCAGAAGATCTGCTTCGCTGGCATACACGAGACCTTGCTTCATCTGACTGATGTTGAGTTTCGGAATGATCATATTCTTAATAGCATCTGTCTGGATGTGGTAGTTCGCTTTTGAAAGGAGACGTTTAACGTTCCAGGAGAGAGCAAGCTGACTGCGTTCCTGCTCTACAAGGCGCTGATATTCACGTACTACATATAATTGGAATACAGGACTGATCCACATACAGAAATTAAATGCAATATCTTTGTGAGCATATGTGCCGCCATATCTGCCGGCTCGTGCTACTATACCTATTGCATTAGTCTTTTCGTGCCACTCCTTAATACTGATCTTGAAGTTGTTAAGTCCTGCCTTACTTTTAATTATGGCGAATTCGCCATAATTAAAATCCGGGTTACTCATAGACTCCCATGCAGCCAGATATTCAAGGGTATTCCGATTCCTTAGCCAGTCAGATATGAAGAACTCTCCATCTTTGGCTTTGATAATGTCTGTCAATGAGATATAGTCTTCGTCATTAATTGTTGTCAGGGCTATGTCGATTCCCTGAACCGTCATGATAGATGTTTTTGTCATAATTCATTGATTAATTCCTGCTTATAAATCGTTTGAGGTAATTCACATCCCGGCTATTGCACATCGGGAGAGTTTGGTGGCTAGGTCGGGTGAGAGGATGCCGGCTCGCTCGAGGGAATGGACTGTACAGGAGTCGGGAGGATTGTTCTCACGGTAGATGACTATGGCACGCGCGGTCTCGTAGTTGCGGATATACGGATGTTTCCGCAGGGAATCCGCGGGATAGGCCCACAAAGGATAGGGGTTGATGTGTGCAGGATCTATCGTTATCAGATCTGAGAGTCTGTCATATTTTTCCTTATCGAATTTCCAGATATCCATCAGCTGCTCCTTGTAGGAATAGCCTCCGAGTTCCTTACGGTATGCGACCATCTTTGACGCGAACCAGCCTCCGATGCCAGGAAGGCTGTCAAAAGCGGCAGAATCCGCGAGATTAAGGTCAATAAGTGGTATATCCAGATAAGGCTCCAGTCTCTTGTATATGCTGTCGGAAACGACAAAAGAGCGGGCAAAATCAGACTTCCTGCGAAACTTGCCTCCCTTATTACGGTATTCTGCTATAGATGCGGCCTGCTTGGGTGAAAATCCGAGCCTGCATAAGTCCTCCTCAGTGACAGTATTCGGATTGAACCTGAAGTTCTCCACATGTCTGGGCTGGACGTTATTCCTTACGGTCTGAGCCCTTTGGGAGTGGTTCGCATTCTTCCTTGCCGACTTTACCGTTCTGCCTGATGTACTATATGACCCATCGTCAGTAGCGTACTGCTCCGGATAGACATAAACTGTATCAGGTTCGTCACGATTGGCTGCAATCTTCATCACTGCAGCCTGATGTACAAAGAGCGCAGTCTGATAGCCGATGATCAGAAAAACCACAGCAATCACTCCTGTAAGATATCCTCTCCCCTTTTCTGTTTTCTCCTTCATGGCCGTATCTTTTCAGACAAAGTTTTGAAGGATGAGGGTAAAAGACAAAAAAATCTGCCCGCGACCGAGCAGATTTTTCTATATTTTATAACGATTGAATGTTTTTTATAATGATTCAATCTTTTTTATCATATTTCTTCTTCTCCTTTTTCTTCTCCGGAGCACCTGCGACAATGATGACGATCTCACCTTTCGGCTCATTCTCCCTGTACCACGCTGCAACCTCAGCGACAGTGCCTCGGCGATGTTCCTCGAATTTCTTGGAAATCTCACGTGCGACCGAGCACTCACGCTCCGGTCCGAAGAACTCGGCAAACTGTTCTAAGGTCTTCACAAGACGGTAAGGAGACTCATAAAAAACCATCGTACGGGTCTCTTCTGCAAGCTCCATCAGACGGGTCTGCCTGCCCTTCTTCTGAGGAAGGAAGCCTTCAAAACAGAACTTGTCGCATGGATATCCTGAAGAGACAAGAGCAGGGACAAAAGCAGTAGCACCTGGAAGTGTCTGCACTTCAATGCCTTCCTGAACACATGTACGGACCAGAAGAAAGCCCGGATCTGAAATTCCAGGAGTTCCGGCATCGCTGATCAAGGCTACATTAAGTCCGGAGAGGATCCTCTCTTTGATCATTGATGCTGTTTTATGCTCATTGAATTTGTGATGCGATTCAAGACGGACATGAATATCGTAATGCTTGAGAAGTACGGAACTTGTACGCGTATCTTCAGCAAGAATGAGGTCTGCCTCCTTCAGAACCCTGATGGCTCTGAATGTCATGTCTTCGAGATTTCCGACAGGAGTCGGAACAATGTAGAGGATGCCTGCCATTTTCTATCTTATCTTTCTGCGCACAGCCATCATGAATCTATAGACAAGGTCGGAATCAAGATCCCACTGAGGGAATGTTTCCTTGACATATTCCACCACCTCATCAAGAGAAGCAGATGCATTGACCTTATTGACTGTTGTCTGGAAAGCCATCGGATCTTCAGAGAAAAGGTGATTGATGAACAGCACTCTTTCATGAAGAGATATTGCAAGTCTGACATCCTTGACCTGAGTTCCTGGCATATCGGTTCTCCATGCCTGCTTTTCTGTCATTGCATCAATTATCGCCTCTTTGACAAGCGGTTTTACCGCTACCTCTGGTTCAGGCTCTGCAACAATAATAGGAGCAGTCTCTTCGGCAGCATGGTCTTCCAGCAGAATTTCTTCCGGAAGATCCCCTGTCATCGGTTCCGAAGCCGCTTCCACCACTGTTTCAATCTCAGGTTCTGCTGCAACAGGAGCCTCCTGTACCGGTTCCTCTACCGGTGTCTCCTCCACAGGGAGATCGAACGGAAGATCGTCAGACGGTTCTGCAGGAGCAGGGATTTCTTCGGGAACTTCTTCAACAGGAAGGTCAAATGTATCAATATCGAGAACAATAGGTGCAACCTCTTCACCTTCAAAGCGAGACATCTGCTGAAGTTCCGCCATCTTCGCATCAAGCATTTCCATCTGCTGTCTGATGGTTGCCATCATAGCCTTGATCTCACTCAAAATTTGCTGCTCTTTATTTTCCATAAGGCAATATTTGATTATATTTGCGTTCTTGAATCTACAAAAGTAAGGAAATGTTTTTAGAAATCGCAAAAAAAGCAGGTTCTATTGAGGTAATCTGCGGTTCAATGTTCTCAGGAAAGACTGAAGAGCTCATAAGAAGAATGAAAAGGGCACAGTTTGCAAAGCAGAAGGTGGAAATCTATAAGCCTTGCATTGACGTCAGGTATTCTGAGGATCAGGTGGTTTCTCACGACTCGCACAGCATTCCTTCTACTCCTATTGACTCCCCTGCCAGCATGCTGCTGCTGTCAAGCGACGTGGAGGTCGTAGGAATCGATGAGGCGCAGTTCTTTGACGACACTCTTGTAGATGTAGTGCAGACACTTGCAAACAGAGGCATAAGAGTAATCATCGCCGGCCTTGACACTGACTTCCTTGGCAAGCCGTTCGGTCCGATGCCTGCTCTTATGGCAGTTGCAGAGGACATCCAGAAGGTACACGCAATCTGCGTAAAATGCGGAAGCCCTGCAAATCACTCTCACAGACTTTCAGCAAATGACCAGCTCGTTGTCCTTGGTGAAAAGGACGTCTACGAGCCTCTCTGCAGACACTGCTATAACGCTGCAATACAAGCCGAGAAAGACAAACAGTAAAACCAGCAATATGAAACGAATCTTAACATTGATGGTGGGAGCGATGGCGCTGCTCACCGTTTCGTGTTCACAGTACAAATATGAGACTGTGAAAGGCGACCCGCTTAAAGCCAAGATCTATACTCTTGACAACGGCATGAAAGTGTATATGACGGTAAATAAGGAACAGCCGCGCATCCAGGCTAACATTGCTGTAAAGGTAGGAGGAAAGAACGACCCGTCTGAAACAACTGGTCTGGCACACTACTTCGAGCATCTCATGTTCAAGGGTACTCCGAATTTCGGAACAGCAGACTATGAGGCAGAGAAGGTACTTCTTGACCAGATCGAGGCTTTGTTCGAAGTGTACAGAGTTACGGAAGATGAGGCAGAAAGAGCGGCAATATACCACCAGATCGACTCTATAAGCTATCTGGCGTCGGATTACTTCATCCCTAACGAGTACGACAAACTGATGTCGTTCATCGGTTCGGAAGGCACAAACGCATATACATCGACTGACATGACTGTGTATGTGGAGCAGATTCCGTCAAATCAGGTCGAGAACTGGGCCAGAATCCAGGCAGACCGCTTTGCCAATCCAGTAATCCGCGGCTTCCACACAGAGCTTGAAACAGTATATGAGGAAAAGAACATGTCCCTCACCAAAGATTTCAGGAAGGCCCTGGAAGCTATGGACGGAATGCTCTTTCCTGATCATCCATATGGAACTCAGACAGTACTCGGAACTCAGGAGCATCTCAAGAATCCTTCAATCACTAACATTAAGAACTACCAGAAGACCTACTATGTTCCAAACAACATAGCAATCTGTCTCAGCGGTGATTTCGATCCGGATGAAATGGTAACAGTAATTGAGAAATATTTCGGTCAGATGCAGCCTAACAAGGACCTTCCTGAAATCACACTGGCAACTTCAAGCGTTATCGATTCGCCAGTAGAGAAGGATGTATACGGTCTTGATGCTGAGAACATCATGATCGGATGGAAATATCCGGGCGCTAAGTCTGAGGATGCACTTGTTGCAGAAGTTGCGGCATCTGTGCTCTACAATGGTTCCGCTGGTCTTATCGACCTGAACATCAACCAGCAGCAGAAAGTTCTCGGCGCATACGGAATGTCATATGGCCGCCCTGACGCAGGAGAATTCATCCTTATGGGTAATCCGAAACAGGGACAGACCTTGGAAGAAGTTCGCGACATTCTCCTTGCTGAGGTCGCAAAGCTCCGCAACGGAGAATTCGACGAGGCTGTACTTAACGGAACAATCAACAACATGAAACTGTCACTCATGAGGTCATTGGAAGACAATGGCAGCAGAGCAGACATGTTCGTTCAGTCATTCATCAACGGCACCGACTGGGCTGATGACGTGAAGTCAATTGAAAGAATGCAGGAAGTGACCAAGGAGGACATCATGAATTGGGCAGGACGTTATCTTGGCGAAAACAGCTACGCTATAGTGTACAAGCGTATGGGAGAGGACAAGAACGTCATCAAGGTGACTGCACCTAAGATTACTCCGATCAAGTCCAACAGAGACAAGAAGAGTGCATTCCTTGAGGAGATCACCTCAACAGAAGTCAAACCTATAGAACCTTCTTTCATTGACTACTCGACTGCTCTCAGCCAGTTCGATGTGGACGGTCTGAATGTAGTATACGTACAGAACGAAGTGAATGATCTTGCTGAGCTCTATTATGAGTTCTTTACAGGCACCCAGAATGACCCTGCACTCAAACTTGCCGCAAACTATCTTTCATATCTGGGCACACCTACGAGAAGTGCAGAGGAGATTGCTCAGGAAATGTATCAGCTTGCATGCACATTCAATCTGCGCAGCGGAAGTTCAAGTTCATTCATCAGCATCTCTGGACTCTCAGAGAATCTTCCTGAGGCGATGAGAATCGTAGAAGACCTTATATATAATGCTGTTCCGGACGAAGCAATCCTTGAAAACCTCAAGGCTGATATGCTCAAGGAGCGAGCAGATGCGAAACTTAATCAGGGACGCTGCTTCAGCGCATTGCAGAACTACATTCTCCTGGGCAAAGACTACATAAGAGAAACCACCCTTACTGACAGACAGATAGCCGAGCTCACCTCTGAAGAACTACTCGGCAAGGTTCGTAATCTCATGGAGTACTCTCATGAAGTAAGCTACTACGGTCCGTCAACCGAGAACGAAGTAAAGGCACTCATCCGCGAGAATCACAGAATTGCAGAAGACCTTAAGCCGCTGACACTCAAATATCCAGAGGCCGTGCCTACACCTTCAGCCAAGGTTTACCTTGCACAGTATGATGCAAAGCAGATCTATTATCTCCAGTATTCAAACAACGAAGAGAAGCTTGACCTTGACTCAGACCCTTACATCAAGCTCTATAACGAATATTTCGGAGGCGGAATGAATGCAATCGTATTCCAGGAAATGCGTGAAGCACGCGGACTTGCATACTCTGCATCAGGAAGGCTCCTGGAACCGGAGTATAAGGATGACAGCTATAAGTACTTCGCGTTCATCGCAACTCAGAACGACAAGATGCAGACTGCAATCGAGGCATTTGATGAAATCATCAATGACATGCCTGTTTCTGAGACAGCTTTCAACATCGCAAAGGAGGCACTTACTACCAAATACCGCACAGAGCGCATTACCGGACGCAACATTCTCAGAAGTTATCAGAATGCCCGCGATATGGGAATTACAGAGCCACGTTCAAAGAAGATATACGAGAAACTTCCTGAGCTGACTCTTGAGGATGTGAAGAACACTCAGGAGAAGTGGGTGAAGGACCGCACATACTGCTACGGCATCCTCGGCGACATCAAGAATCTCGATACAGACTACCTCAAGACATTAGGCCAGGTAGAAATCCTGACTCTCGAAGACATCTTCGGATACTAATAAAGACGATGGCCCCAGTTCAGACACGATTTAAGCGATTTCGTGTCTGAAAGCCGCAAAAATATAGAAAATGAGCACGAAATCAGGATTTTCGTGCTCATTTTTGGTAACGGATGACCTCTGCGGATGAGAAAGCCGAATACTAGTGCACAACGCACTGACTATCATAACATTAGCAAACAGCGATGCGCATTGCCTGCCAGAATCAATGGAGGCAGTGTGCATTACGACATCGTAAACGGGTTATAGGATAGAATAGACAGTGCAGGAGATATGGATAAGGAGGAGAGGGAGGCACGGACTATAGGAAGGAAGGTAAATATAAATGAAAAAGAGTGTGACTGTTCTTGATCAATCAGTCACACTCTTACTGTATTGTATATTGATACTATTTCTTTCGAACCGGCATAAGATAAAGGTCAGCAAGAGGGATGATGACCATCATATCAATCAGGGCTATAAGAGCTACTGCGCCGAGAGCACCGATTGTAAGAGCCATTGCCAATGCAAAAAGGAATGAGAATGCATGGAGAAGAATCAGTACGATCGCTGCAAGCAGCCAGACTCTGAGCGATGTGAGACGCCACAGAATTATGCCGGCAACAGCAAACGCAAAAGTTATGAAGAACATCATGTTCTCACCGATTACGCCAAGCAGAACAGCACTGAGCACGAACTGCAGAGCAAGAACTCCATAAAGAACTGACAAAGCATTTCCTGTCACGGCATTTGTCACAGCACTTGCTCTCATTGAACCTGAGACAGATCTTGCAGCTTTCGTTCTGCCGCTCATATAAAGAAGCACACATGCGGCAAACATAAGAACCATAAAGAGAATCATGGCCTTATTGTCAAAAGGAATACCCTGTACGGTGCCGAACAAATTGAACTTAGCACCCGCAGCCGCTGCACATGCATACGCAAAGCCTTCTCCAATCAGCAATGCCAGGACAGAGCCACCCAACACCTTAAGTGAAAAACCGAATACTTTTGCTGCCTTTATTCTTCCTCTCAATCCCTCAAGTGCAAAGGCAAGAAGGAAAAGCACGAATACAGCAACACAAAGAACAATGTAGCCTACCTTGCTGAATGAGAAAAGCCCAAGAAGCGGAATGGTGAAATTCACCTTGTCACTGTCTGAACGGAGATAATCCTTATCCGCATATTCCTCGCCTGTGAGATACTCCATTGCCAAAGGAAGTATCTGGGCACCATAATGCTGGATAGTCTTCTCACTGATATTGCTGAAATTGTCAAGATCCGTATGATAATGATTGACATCCGCTATATTGGAGAAATTGAGTCCCGGAAGTTCATCCTTTACGATCGTAAAGTCTGTAAACATCGGAAGGAACTGATAGACGACTGTCGTCAGGGAATATGTGAAAGGATATGCAGCAGTGGATGCATAGAGTTCCTGAACCTTGGCATTGCCAGGACAAGCCTCAAACAGAAGAGCAGGTCCCCAAGTTCCTCTTGCCTCAACATTGAGTACAAGACCCACATTGTCGAACACTTCCCTATTGTTTTCCCATATCGCCTTCATACCTTTCATTCCAGGTTCCTCAGCATCTGTGAAAAGGACCTTGATACCCTGCTTCCACTCAGCGCGGTTCTTCAACGCCAGAGACACAGTCTCAAGGATCACACCCACACCATATCCATCATCAGCTGCTCCATACGACCACACAGTGTCGCGAGGCATAGGCTGGGAATATCTTGAATCATAGTGTGCAACAAGCATGAGATCAGTTCCGGAAACAGTCTCAGAAGCCGGAGCAAACTCCGCAAGGAGATTCACCGCATCGAAAGTATACTCGACGTGCTTGTTCTGTGGGCCGACAATCGAGTCATAACGGAACTGCATCACAGTATCCGCACCCATAGACTCGAGTCTGTCTATCAGATACTCACGCACCTGAGCCCTTTCGTCAGGATGGGCTACCGAGTGAGGTTTCTGTGAAATGACTCTAATGTCCTCCACTACTCTCGCAGAAGAGAATCCCTCATAGTCAGCATTCTGAGGCTTTGGAAGAGTCCATAAGCCATGCGCAAGGAGTCCGGAAAGGACAACTGCAGCAAAAAGTATGACAGGTCTGATCTTATTCATCATAATCGTTTAAGTTTATAGGGCATGACGATAGCCTTGAACCTTATTCCACGCTCCGCGCGTAAAGTCCGGAACCAGGACAGGCATATTACCGTTTTCCATTGAAATCCTGGTGAGTTCAGGAAGACAGCACCATTCCGCCAGGTCATATACATCCATATCGAGAGGAAGGCCGTTGCGAAGGCAATAGATCAGGCGGTAATCCATAACATAATCCATTCCACCGTGGCCTCCGACCTTTCTGGCAATCTCCTCAATCTCCTGATGGATAGGATGCTTGTACTGCTGCATAAGCTGCTCCTTCACATCTGCAGGGACGGCACTGTGCATGCTCAGATTCTCATAGTTGACTTCTGTCTCTGCAAGTCTTTCAGGCCTGAAGCAATACTGCTGGACAGGATATTTGTTCGCAAATCCATTTGTTCCGGTCAGCTGATACATTCTGCTGTACGGACGGGGACTCATCACATCGTGCTGAATGAGGATGGTCTTTCCTTTTTCTGTGGAAATCATTGTGAGAGTATGGTCTCCATTCTTGAACTCCTCACATTTCTCACCTGTGTACTGCTCAACAAGCTGAGGTCCTCTCACAGCCTTTGTATCCATTGAAACCAAGGTCTTCATCCTGTCACCTCTGTGAATGTCAAGTAGCTGACAGGCAGGGCCAAGGCCATGGGTAGGATATACATCTCCCCTGTTATCCTTATTATAGTCAAGACGCCAGTTGTTCCAATATTCTCCCCAGAATTCCTCAAGATTGTGGATATATGATCCCTCCACATGGAGAATCTCACCGAAAAGCCCCTTCTGGGCCATATTGAGTGTAGTAAGTTCAAAGAAATCATATACACAGTTCTCCAACTGCATACAATGCTTTCTTGTCCTCTCAGATGTCTCGACAAGACTCCAGATCTCATCCAGAGTCATGGCAGCAGGGACCTCAATCGCAACATGCTTACCATGCTCCATGGCATAAACGCCCATCTTAGCATGGTTCTTCCAGTCTGTAACGACGTAGACAAGATCGATGTCATCACGCTCGCAAAGCTGCTTCCATGCATCCTCGCTTCCGGTATAAGACGGGACCTCCGGATAGCCGGCACGTTTGAGACGTTCCTGCGTCTTCTCAACCATTGCCGGCTCTATGTCGCATATTGCAGCTACCTTTGCACCTGGAATATGAAGATAACGGGAAACCGCACTTGAGCCACGCATTCCAAGTCCGATGAAACCTACGCGCACTGTGTCAATTGTCGGAGCTGTCATCAGGACAGCATCCTCCTGACCAGCAGGACGTTTCGGTGTCTCGACACAGATCGGGCCCTTGGTTGTACAGCTGACTGCAGCAACTACAAGCAGGAGGATTAAAGTCAATCTTTTCATTCTGAACCCAGATTATTCAGCCATCAGTTTCTTATACTTGAACCTCTTAGGCTCCTCATTGCCAAGACGGCGCTTCTTGTTCTCCTCGTACTCTGAATAGGTTCCCTCGAAGAAGTAAACCTGTGAGTCACCCTCAAATGCAAGGATATGCGTTGCAATTCTGTCAAGGAACCAGCGGTCGTGTGAGATCACGACAGCACAGCCGGCAAAGTTCTCGAGACCCTCCTCCAATGCACGGATTGTGTTCACATCCACGTCATTGGTAGGCTCGTCGAGAAGAAGAACGTTACCTTCATCCTTGAGAGTAAGGGCAAGGTGAAGTCGGTTTCTCTCACCGCCGGAAAGGATTCCGCAGAGCTTCTCCTGATCTGCACCTGAGAAATTGAAACGTGAAACATACGCACGGGCATTCACTTCCCTCTTGCCAAGCTTGACGAACTCTGAATTCTCAGCGATTGTCTCATATACGCTCTTCTCAGGATCAATGCTCTTGTGCTGCTGGTCTACATATGCTGTCTTTACAGTCTCACCGATTGTAATCTCACCTGTATCAGGCTGTTCAAGTCCCATGATAAGGCGGAAGAGAGTTGTCTTTCCGGCACCGTTCGGACCGATAACACCTACGATACCGGCCGGTGGAAGCACGAAGTTGAGATTTTCATAAAGAAGCTTGTCGCCATACCCCTTGGATACATTCTTGAACTCGATGACCTTGTTACCGAGTCTTGGACCGTTAGGGATGAAGATCTCAAGGTTAGCCTCCTTCTCTCTTCCGTCATCAGCAGCGAGCTTCTCGTATGCACCGAGACGTGCCTTAGATTTCGCATGACGTGCCTTAGGAGCCATTCTTACCCACTCAAGCTCTCTCTCAAGGGCCTTGCGGCGCTTGCTCTCCTGCTTCTCCTCCTGAGCGAGTCTGGTACTCTTCTGATCAAGCCACGATGAATAGTTGCCCTTCCATGGAATACCCTCACCTCTGTCGAGCTCAAGGATCCATCCTGCCACATTGTCAAGGAAATATCTGTCGTGGGTCACCGCAATCACGGTACCCTTATACTGCTGGAGATGAGCCTCAAGCCACTGGATACTTTCTGTGTCAAGGTGGTTGGTAGGCTCGTCAAGAAGGAGCACATCAGGCTGACGAAGAAGGAGTCGGCAAAGGGCTACACGACGTCTCTCACCACCACTCAAAGTGCTTACCTTAGCATCGGAAGGAGGACACTGGAGGGCATCCATCGCTCTCTCAAGCTTTGAATCGATCTCCCAGCCACCGCAATGCTCGATCTTTTCAGTAAGTTCACCCTGACGTTCGATAAGCGCAGCCATCTCGTCGTCCGACATAGGCTCGCAGAACTTCATATTCACTTCTTCATATTCCTTCAGGATATCCATGACCTCCTGAACGCCTTCCTGGACAACCTCGATTACGGTCTTCTCAGGATCCATCTGAGGCTCCTGCTCAAGGTAACCTACAGAATATCCCGGAGCCCACACGACCTCACCCTGATATCCCTTCTCGATACCTGCGATGATCTTCATAAGAGTAGACTTACCTGATCCGTTAAGACCAACGATTCCGATCTTTGCTCCATAGAAGAAAGAAAGGTAGATGTCCTTGAGTATCACTCTATTGTTATGGGGAAGAATCTTGCCTACCCCGTTCATTGAAAAAATAATCTTCTCGTCTGCCATAATAGTCAAATTTGCGCAAAGATAATCTTTCCAAAATGAATCAGCAACTAATTTAGCTACATCAGTCTTGACTTGACCTTCCTGCTACGCTCCTTGCGTATCCAGTCACTCGGATTCTCATTCATATATAGCCTGAAAGCCATACTGAAGGAAACCAGAGAATTGAATCCAGACAGACTGGCGAGTTCGGTTGCCTTCAGTTCCGGATTGGCCCGAAACGCCTCGATCGAGTGCATTATCCTGTAATAATTCACGAACTGACAGAAGTTTCTGCCAGTAATCTGGCTTATGGCACGCGATATATAAAGTTTGTTTGAAAAGACTACCTTCACCAGATCATCTATTATAAGATCATTTCTCAGATAAGGCTTTTCCGTCTCAAAATAGGCAACGATCCTGTCATAAATCTCCTGATAGGCTGTATCAGTCCTTGTGACATCGTTTGGAACCTCCACTGCCGCAACCTTAAGTGACTCCAATATGCGTCTTTCCATCCTGTGGCAGAATATAGTCGCGCTTTCATTGTAGATTCTGAAGGAAAGAGCAAGAAGAGAAAGCCACAACATTACAAGGGGGATATAAGCCAGTGCATGCATATCTTCGTGGCCGGAACAGGCTATCGCAGCCTCAATACTGACAAGGACTGCAATCAGGACAATATAGACCATTTCAACCGACAGACAGACGCTGTGCCACACCGAACCGGAACGAAGAACCACCTTGACATTATATAGAAAACGCCATACACCCCAGATGACAAATACCGCAAGAGACAAGATCAATAGGACTGACAACGATATATGAAATACCACAGGGAACTGCTGCTTCACACCGATATATCCCAGAACATAAACAAAGTCAAGCAATATAGCAGGTACCATGTAGATACATGTCGGTCTGATCACTGATCTTCCGTTCCAGACTGTCATCGAAAGCAGCATTGCCGGGCAGACACCTGCAAGCACATCACTGAAGAGGCTGAAGACGGAAAGCGTCTGAAAACATACTATATTGACAACGACTGTCAAGGTCATGCACGCGAGAACCCATGGCAAAAGGACAGAGCGATAATCGGTCTGTCTCCCTGCACGAAAATTCTTTGTAAATAAAAACAACATCATCACAAGTGACGACACCACAATCGAAACAGCAGCTACTAAATTCATAATCCAGAAATTTCAGAGTTATCGAGCAAACAAAATTACAGCAAAGCCCCTTTTCAGTCATCCTGAAAAGGGGCCTCACAATGCATGTTTTTCTTTTTTTTATAATCTTTTAACTTTTTTTATCATTTTTCTGCTTGACCTTTATGGTATCAAAGCCTTTTCCATAAACACCCATAGCAGAAGAAACAGACAAGAAGGCCTCAGAATCTATTGTCTTGACATATCTGAGCAAAAGATTAAGGTCTGACTTTCTTGTGACTACCATCACAACATTGAAGTCTTCCTTGCTGTACCATCCCTTGGCAGGAATCACTGTCACTCCCCTCTTCATATCAAAAGCTATGGCATCAGCCATTTCCTGATACTTCTTGGTAAAGATGAATGCCTGCACAGACTGCTTTGAACCCGAAAGATAGAGATCCACAGCATAGCCGCTTACCGTCACCTGAATCAGACCGTAAACAACCACAGCAAGTTTCTCTGAGAACGGAAGCAGTTCACCGGCTTCTGTATACGAAGGTATCATAATCGATGATATGATGATCATGACATCAATTATCAGGATGACACGTCCTGGGGATCCGTTTCTGAACTTGCACCAAAGCAGGGCTATAATGTCTGTACCCCCTGTGCTTCCTCCCTGTGAAATTGATATTCCTATTCCGACTCCTGCTATGATTCCGCCAAGAACTGTACATATAAGTTTGCCGTTGGACACAGCGAACTCATTTACGAACTCCATCGGAACAAGATTAGGGAATATGTTCAGGCATATACCGGTCATGGCAATGGCATATATGGTCTTTCCTCCAAATCCGGTTCCAAGTATCTTTATAGCAATGATCAAAAGTATAACATTGACTATCAGATAGGTATATCCCATCGGCATGCCCGTAGCATAATAAAGTATAGCAGCAAAGCCGGAAACACCGCCACCGACAAGATTATTCGGCAGAAGGAAGATTGTCCAACCCAAAGAGTATGCAAGAAGTCCTAATGTAATCAGACCATACTCCTTAAAGATAGACCAGAATGTATTCTTTATCAAATTCTGACTCATTGTTCTTTTTCCTGATTGTTATTCTTTTTCTTCTTCTTCATGTCGAAGCCTGTCTTGATCTCTTCAAATCCTTCACCATAGACACTGTTGGCAGAAGATACCGAAACGAATGCATCCTTATCGATGCGTTTGATCTCATTGATCACCTCATTCATCTGATATTTACGGAGAATGATAAGAAGAACCTTGCTTTCCTGCTGAGAATACCAGCCGACAGACTGCAATGCGGTAACTCCTCTCTGCACATCATATATTATATGGTCCGCAATCTCCTTGTACTTCTTCGAGAAGACAAGCAGCTGCACAGAAGACTTGTTTCCAAGAAGAACATAATCCACTCCGAATGAGAAGGTAAGCATCATCACGTATGCATAGATCATATTCACCAGTCCTCCACCCTGCTCTGTAGGGATAAGGAGAAGGCTGGCAATAATGAAGATGTCAGAATACAGATATACCTTTCCTGGCGATATAGGCCAATACTTATTGAGAATCATCGCCACAATGTCTGTACCTCCGGTACTTCCTCCACGCAGAAGAATCATACCTATACCGACAGATTCCATCGCGCCTCCGATCAGCACGACCATTATCTTGTCCAGCTCCGGATCCACTACTTCAAGCTGCGGAAAATATTCCGGAAGCAGCCAGAATAGCAATGACGACAATGCTATCACGTAGATTGTCTTGAATCCGAAAGCCCTTCCGAGAAACAGGAACCCGGCAACCAGAAGCAGGACATTCAACAAGGCATATGTGACGTCCATAGGTATCCTACCCTGAGTCGCATAATCCAGAATGGTACTGAAACCAGTGAGTCCGCCACTTGCGAGATTATTCGGCTGCAGGAAAGATGTCCATGCCATCACGAACACAAACGTACCCACAGTCATCACGAAATAATCCCAGAGCACGCTCAACATCTTACTTGTCTTCATTCCTCAGAACAAATTACTTTACAACAATATTTACAATCTTTCCAGGAACGACAATAACCTTCACGATATTGCCTCCTGCGACATACTTTGCTGTCTGCTCAAGCGAACGGACATGTGCATCAACCTCCTCACGTGGCATATCAAGCGGCAGTTCCACTGTGAAACGTGTCTTGCCGTTGAATGAAACCGCATAAGTGCAGGTGTTCTCGATAGTATAGGCCTCAACATACTCTGGGAAGGCTGCATAAGTTATGCTTTCCTTGTGTCCCAAAGCCTCCCAAAGCTCCTCTGTGATATGAGGTGCAAATGGTGAGAGGAGGATGATCAGCTGCTCGAGAATTTCGCGATTATTGCACTTGAGGTCATAAAGTTCGTTCACGGCAATCATGAATGCACTGACTGCCGTATTGAAAGAGAATGCCTCAATGTCTGCACGCACCTTACCGATAAGCTTGTGAAGTGCCTTGAGTTCCTCCGCTGTCGGCTTCTGATCTGTAACAATGAATCCGTCCCTGTCATAGAAGAGTCTCCATACCCTCTTGAGGAAACGGTTCACTCCGTCTATACCCTTTGTATCCCAAGGCTTTGACTGTTCGAGCGGGCCGAGGAACATCTCATAAAGTCTAAGAGTATCAGCACCATAGCTATCACAGATCATATCCGGATTCACAACGTTGAACATTGACTTGGACATCTTCTCGACAGCCCATCCGCAGATGTATTCACCATCCTCAAGGATAAACTCGGCGTTTGCAAAGTCAGGCATCCAGGCCTTGAACGCCTCCATATCAAGACGGTCGTTGTAAACGATGTTCACGTCAACGTGAATCTCAGTTGTCTCATACTGGTCCTTGAGACCATAAGACACGAATGTGTTGGTATTGATGATTCTGTATACGAAATTAGAACGGCCCTGGATCATACCCTGGTTGATCAGCTTGCGGAACGGCTCCTTCTCGCATACATATCCAAGGTCAAAGAGGAACTTGTTCCAGAAACGCGAGTAGATGAGGTGACCTGTTGCATGTTCAGTACCTCCGATGTAAAGGTCAACGTTTCTCCAGTACTCATCTGCCTCACGACTTACAAGAGCCTTATCATTGTGAGGATCCATATATCTGAGATAGTATGCGCTGCTGCCTGCAAAGCCCGGCATAGTGCTGAGTTCGATAGGATAACCGTCGATTGTCCATCCTGAAGCACGTCCAAGAGGAGGTTCACCAGTCTCGGTAGGAAGGAACTTGTCTACCTCAGGAAGTTCAAGAGGGAGACTCTCCATAGACATCGGTGTTGCAATACCGTCCTTGAAATACATCGGGAACGGCTCTCCCCAATATCTCTGACGCGAGAAGATTGCATCACGGAGTCTGTAGTTGACTTTCCTGCGTCCGATACCGTTCTTCTCCACATAGTCAATCGCTGCCGGTATCGCCTCCTTGACAGTAAGGCCGTTAAGGAAGCCGGAATTGCACATCACACCCTCCTTTGCATCAAAACTTGACTCGCTTACGTCACATCCCTCAATCAAAGGAATAACAGGAAGATTGAAATGTCTTGCAAATGCGTAGTCACGGCTGTCATGTGCAGGAACTGCCATGATGGCACCTGTACCATAACCGGCCAGAACGTATTCGGAAATCCACACCGGAACCTTGTCACCTGTAAGCGGATTGACTGCATATGAACCAGAGAATACACCTGTCACCTTACGTGTCTCAGCCATTCTCTCACGCTCAGTCTTCTTCTTCGCCATTACGAGATACTCATCCACAGCCTCCTTCTGATCCGCTGTCGTAAGTTTCTCTACCCACTCACTCTCAGGAGCAAGAACCATGAATGTCACACCGAAGACAGTGTCCGCGCGGGTTGTAAATATGGTCATATCATATTCCTCAGTTCCGTTCGAAACCTTAAAGACCATCTCAGCGCCCTGACTTCTGCCGATCCAGTTACGCTGCATATCCTTGAGAGAATCAGTCCAATCAAGGTCCTCAAGATCCTCGAGAAGACGTCCGGCATAGGCAGAAACGCGAAGCTGCCACTGAGTCATCTTCTTCTGCTCTACCGGATGACCTCCGCGCACAGAATAGCCTTCCTTAACCTCATCATTGGCAAGCACTGTTCCGAGGGCCGGACACCAGTTCACAGCTGTTTCACCCTGATATGCAATACGATACTGCATCAGAACATCTGATTTCTCCTTATCTGTGAAAGCCTTCCACTCCTCTGCAGTAAAAGGATTCACTTCACCGCACGCAGCATCTGCCGCAGCGCTTCCACCCTCTGCGAATGCAGCCTCAAGATCAGAAATCGGACGTGCCTTCTGCTGGACATTGTCATACCAGCTGTCGAACATCTGGAGGAATGCCCACTGAGTCCACTTGTAATACTCCGGATCACAGGTACGGATCTCACGCGACCAGTCATATGAAAAACCGATCCTGTCCATCTGCTCGCGATAGCGCGCAATATTCTTCTCTGTGGTCACAGCCGGATGCTGGCCTGTCTGAATTGCATACTGCTCTGCAGGAAGTCCGAACGCATCATATCCCATCGGGTGAAGCACGTTATATCCGCAAAGTCTCTTATAACGGCTGTATATATCACTTGCAATATATCCTAACGGGTGTCCGACATGAAGTCCCGCTCCTGACGGATAAGGGAACATGTCCAGGACATAATATTTAGGCTTTGACGGGTCAATCTCTGCCTTGAATGTCTGATTGGCAGCCCAGAATGCCTGCCATTTCTGTTCGATCTTTTTGAAATCGTATTCCATATATGTTAAATTTTATTCTTTTCCTTAATATGAATGCTTCTTGAATCCGAAACTTCCTTTCGATCCTTTCTTCGCAAGCCTGAATTCTACCGGTATGGTGACAGAAGTCCGCACCTTATTGCCCTTCACTCTGCCTGGCTTCCATTTAGGTGATGCGCTTATCACTCTCACAGCCTCTTCATCAAGTTCAGGATCAACGCCTCTTATCACACGGACATCGGTTACCTTTCCATCCTTGTCAATTATGAAATCCACCATAACCTTACCCTGAACGCCGTTTCTGATAGCAGATTCGGGATATTTTATATACTGATATACCCATTTCTCAAGAAAACGCGATATCTCATAACTATTGAGGAATGAAGGTCTTACATCACAATCATAATACGACACGACATCATCATAAGATGGTCCTTTGACTACAACCTTATCTGGCCTGAACGACAGTTTCAGATTGGTATTTGCGAGAGCAAGGGTGAAATTGTACAGATATTCAAGTTCCCTTTCCATCGCATCATACTCTATGATTGACTCTGTATCCTTCTCAGTGTTATGTTCAGGATATTTTCCTGTCGTGAACATTACTGCAGGGATTTCCTTTGAATAGAATGCCCTATGGTCTGAAGGATATGGCTCAGATGCAGTAACCTCCGGCTGCACAGGCTGAAGTTCACCGTTAAGTCTGGAAAGAATGGAATTAAGATCCGCATTGGAAGCAGTATATGCATAGAATCCATTGCTTCCGATGCCGAGCATATCAAGATTGATCATCGCATCTATGCTGTCCACATCACCGAAAGATCGGTTTAGGAAATACCATGAACCGGCGAAAGATTCAGTAGATGCACCGAAGGCAACAAAGAGGACAGAACGACGGAACAGTACAGAATTGGTCTGAACCATACGCGCAAGCTCAAGCATCATGGCAAGTCCGGAAGCATTTCCGTTTGCGCCATAGTAGACACGCTCGGTCTTAAGACCGTCCACAGTGACAGTCATCGAGCCAAGGTTGTCAAGTCTTGCTCCCACGACTATATATCTGTCTCTCAAATCCCGATCATATCCCTGCACAAAGCCGATGACATTGCGTGAAGTAAGGGTATCGCCGGACTCGGTCTTTATGCCGAACAGATCGCCCTGATCAGGGGAAATGACATCGACACCATATTCTTTGAATACGTCCCTCACATACTCAGCAGCGGAAGCTTCTCCTTCCGAACCTACTTTACGGCCCTCAAGATGAGCCGCAGAGAGGGAACGCACGTGAGCCTTCAAAGAGCCTCCTGTCTCACTGTCATAAAGATCCTGGTAACCGGAATCGGTCCTGTACTGCCCGAAAGCAGATACAGAAACCAGAATTGAGGAAACAAGAAGAGATATTTTACTTATCAGCGGCTGCATGATCATTCGTTGACAAGAATCCACACGTCAGAAGGACAGAATTTCTCTGCACGCAGCTTCTTGAGCGACGCATAAGCATCTTTCAGATTGTCAGATGGAGCAGCACCCACGGCATACATACCATTCTGGAAATTGAATATAGCCGGAGAATATTCTGCAGGAACCTTCTTAAGCTGGGTCTCCGCATTGGTACGGGAACGGAACGATCCCACCACTATGTAATATCTTGCCTCAAACTGCGCAGTATCAAGTCCTCCAAGAGATGCAGAGTTGTGAAGAGTGCCACCCTGCTGTCTTATGGAATCCACTATGACAAGTGAATCCACGACCTTCTGGTGCTCCACCTTGATGGAATCCAGTCTAGCCTGATGAGCAGCCTCCTGGGCACGCATGATTTCAATTCTCTTCTGTTCGATATCCTCTGATGTCGGACGTCCTGCAAGCTTACGGAAGAAATCGCAACCGGTTACAACGGTCATCGACACCATAAGCACCAATAACATTAATTTTTTCATAACTATACATCTATGCACATTAGTGCAAATTTAAGCAATTCTGTGGTCTTGGACAAAATAAAAGTGATATATTTGCATACAAGATCAACCACTTCCGACTTGCACAGAGACACATTTCATATAAGCACGCTGATTTTCAGGATAGCCACGGCTGTCCTGATGTTCATTGCACAGGGTGTGTCAGCACAGAGGCTCATCATTCCGGAAAGCAGGAACCCCATATGCTGGGAGGTGCGTCCGCTCTATCTGCAGGACACCGTGACCATCAGATTCGTCGGTGACATAATGATGCACGCAAAGCAGATTGAAACCGCCTTGCGCAGCAACGGGATGCACGATTTCAGCACATACTACAGACTGATGAAGGATCACCTGGACGGAGCGGACCTGATTGCAGGTAACATGGAGTTCACCCTTGGAGGAGAACCACACACCGGATATCCGTCATTCTCTGCCCCGGACAGCTATGCAGATTATCTTGCAGAATGCGGGTTCAACCTATTCTTATGCGCCAACAACCACATATTCGACAAAGGCCCGGAAGGAGTACGCAGAACCATTGAAAAATACAGGTCAATGGGAATCAATTTCACTGGAGCCGCCTGCGACGAAGATCAGCAAGAAGGAAACAACCCACTGATAATCAACATAAAAGGAATAAGACTAGCTTTTATCAATGCCACATACGGAACGAATGCTTTCCGAGGTAACGGATGGCCTAAGACCAATATTCTGAGCGACAGGGCATCACTCTCCAAGGCATTGGACATCGCCGAGTCAAAAGCAGATGTGACCATCGTATTCGTCCACTGGGGTGAAGAGTATACACTTAATCATTCTGAGGAACAGGAGAAACACGCGTTATGGCTGGCAGAGAACGGAGCAGATGCGATAATCGGCGCACATCCTCATGTAATCCAGGAGGCGGAAACAATCAGAATTGAAGACAGAATGATTCCTGTGGCATATTCATTGGGAAATTCGGTTTCAAACATGAGCGCAGCGAATACCCAGGCGGGACTCATGCTGACTCTAAGAATTGAAAGAAGACACAACGGAGACATCACGATGCTGGATCCTGAATACCTCTATACATGGTGTTCCAGACCAGGAGGGTATGGAGATTCTTATCATGTGATTCCGCTTACCGGCTACATTGACAAAGCTGATGAATGGAAAGGCAGATGGGATCACGAAAAGATGCTTGCCACATACAGGAGAGTACGCGAGATTACAGGAATAAATGAAAACACAAAATAAATGAGTAAGAACACAATACATCTTGAAGCCATAGACCCTGTAGAAATCTATGGAGCAGCTAACAGAAACCTTGAGGCACTATGCGGTTACTTCCCTAACCTTAAGGTAGTTGCAAGAGGAAACGACATTCTTCTGGATGGAAGTGACAGCGACATCGCTGCATTCACATCAAAACTCAACATACTGATTCAGAGAAGACGTCACAAGACAAATCTTACTCCATACGACGTGGAAGACATCTTCGACGGCGAATCATCTCCAGACAGATTCAAGCTCAGCGGAGATTCTGTCATTGTGCACGGAAATGACGGAAAACCGATCAAGGCACGAAACAGGACTCAGGAAGACATGGTAAAGGCATATTTTGAAAACGACCTCCTGTTCGCGGTCGGTCCTGCGGGAACAGGAAAGACATACATTGCCATTGCACTGGCTGTCAGAGCTTTGAAAAACAGAGAAATAAAAAGAATCGTACTCACCAGACCTGCAGTGGAAGCAGGCGAAAGGCTCGGTTTTCTACCTGGAGACCTCAAGGACAAGCTCGACCCGTATCTCCAGCCTCTGTATGATGCGCTCGGAGATATGATACCTGCAAAGAAGCTGCAGGAATTCATGACAGAGGGAACCATCCAGATAGCCCCTCTGGCCTATATGCGCGGACGCACCCTTGATCGTGCATGTGTCATACTTGACGAAGCCCAGAACACCAATCTCGGGCAGCTTAAGATGTTTCTCACCAGAATGGGATGCGACGCAAAGTTCATCGTGACCGGAGACGCAAGCCAGATAGACCTTCCGAACAAAAAGGACTCAGGTCTGCTCAGAGGCATCGAACTGACAAAAAACATAAAGGGTGTCAAGACCATTTTCTTCAAGAATGAAGATATTGTCCGACACCCTCTTGTATCAAAGATCGTTAAAGCCTTTGAAAAGGAAGCTTAGTTGATTGCCTGATTCTTTACGATCTCGTTGTACTTCTTGTATCCATCCTCGTACTTGGCACCCTTAGTGCTGAAACGATAGTAGATATTCTTAAGGTACTCTGCGATGCTGAGTCTGATGCTGTCATCCTTTGAGATGGCGAATGCGTTCTCAAATGGCTCAAGTGCATTGTGGAGAGCTTCCTCGAACTCGACTACAAGAGCCTCATACTTAGCATTATCAAGCTCAGCAGCTGCCTTGTCCTGGATCTCAAGTGCCTGATTGTAGTAAAGGATACCTGCTCCGATGAAACCGAACTCATACTCTGGGTTGATTTCATGACACTTGTAGTAAGACTCTACAGCCTTGTCCTTCTGACCAAGCTCGTTATAGATGTTACCCTCAACATAATAAAGTGATGCATTTGTAGGCTCGTTCTTCTTTGCCTCACCGATAAGCTCGAAGAGTCTGTCAGGGCTCTGCTTGCTCTCAAGGTAGTAATTGATAAGACCGATAAGGATGCTCTGGCTCTGTGGGAACTCAACGAATCCCTTCTCAAGGATATCTCTTGCAGCGTCCTTTCTGTCTGTGTTGTTGTAGATGTCAGAAAGCTTTGCAAACACCTCACCACCTTCATAATAGTAACCGGCATCAAGACACTGATTGAAATAATTCTCAGCCTTTGGATAATCCTTGAGCATCCATGCTGTGAAACCAGCATTGTAAAGAGCAGTTGTATCCACTTCGTTGAGCGGAGCTGTTTTCAAGGTTGCAGCAGCCTTTGCGAAAAGATCGCTTGCCTTTGCATAATCCTGGAACATATAGCTGTTCATCGCGTCATCAAGATAGTTGCTGTTGATGAGCTTGAGGCCAGCCTTGATGTCCTTTGTCTTAGTATTCTTCACGTCAACCTCAGCAGCCTTTGCATAAGCCTCGACAGCCTTAGCAAGCGCATCCTCACATACAGGAACTGTAACGTTGATCATGACAAGGATACCGTTTGCATCAAAATAAAGTTCCTTGTTTGCATATACCTCCTTAACATACTGATCGCCACCGAGAACGACAGTTTCAGAAGAAACAGGCTTTTCGCTACCCATCACAAGCTGAAGCTCCTGCTTTGAAGCTCCAAGCCAAGCTGAACCCTTAGGTGCGTTGTATGCATCAGTGTAAGCTGTTGCGAGCTTGAGCCAAGTTGCGACCTTAGTTGCCTTCTTAGCATTGTCTGCTGCAGCCTGAGCCGCATCAATTGCCTTCTTAGCTGCCTCAGGAGACTTTACCTGAGCATCTGCAAGCTGTACTGTAAGAAGTACTGCAATTGCCAATAAAATTTTCTTCATAATTGTGAAATTAAGTGTTATTTATTCATTATTCTCTTCATTTACCTGCTCTGCCGGCTGAACCGGAGTCTCCTCCTCGCTCTTGTTTACAGCAGAGATAGCCGCAATGGAGTCACCCTCCTTTATATTGATGAGTTTCACTCCCTGAGTAGCTCTACCGGCAACCCTGATATCGGAAACAGCCATTCTGATTGTCAGACCAGACTTGTTTATGATCATCAGATCATTCTCGTCCGTTACATTCTTCATAGCTACAAGGGCGCCTGTCTTTTCAGTGATGTTCAATGTCTTGACACCCTTTCCACCTCTGTTTGTCTTGCGGTATTCATCGAAGTCGGAACGCTTACCGTAACCGTTTTCGCTGACTACGAGAATGCTATGAGCAGCAGCATCTTCTGCAGTAGGATCATATGTGATCATTCCTACAACCTCATCATCCTCTTCAATATTTATACCACGGACACCTGAAGCAGTTCTGCCGAGGGCTCTTGCATCACTCTCATCGAAACGGCAGCACCTTCCGTTGCGTCCTGCAAGAAGGATTTCACTGTGACCGTTTGTGAGAACAGCATCAAGGAGTTCATCTCCGTCACGTACTGTGATTGCAATCACACCATTTGTCCTAGGTCTTGAATAAGCCTCAAGCGAAGTCTTCTTTATCACACCTCTCTTGGTTCCGAGTACAATATAATTATTGTTGATGTAATCCTCATCCTTGAGGTTCTTCACATTGAGATATGTCTTGATCTTGTCATCAGGCTCAATGTTGATCACATTCTGGATTGCACGACCCTTTGAAGCACGTGATCCTTCAGGTATTTCATACACCTTGAGCCAGTAGCAGCGGCCGTTCTGAGTGAAGAGGAGCATAGTGCTGTGCATGTTGGCAACATAGATATGCTCGATGAAGTCCTCATCGCGTGTGGCACTTCCCTTCATTCCCACTCCACCTCTGTTCTGTGTCTTGTATTCAGTAAGAGATGTTCTCTTGATATATCCGAGGTGAGAGATTGTGATCACCACATCCTCGTCAGCATAGAAGTCTTCCGGATTGAATTCCTCAGCAGAGAGAGCGATCTCTGTCCTTCTCTCATCACCGTACTTCTCCTTCATCTCTATTGTCTCATCCTTGATGATACCCATCTGAAGATCAACGTTTGCAAGCACATCCTCGCAGTATCTGATGAACTTCATGAGCTCGTCGTACTCGCTCTGGAGCTTCTCTCTCTCGAGTCCGGTGAGCTGGCGGAGTCTCATCTCCACGATAGCTGTAGCCTGTGCCTCAGAGAAATCAAATGTCGACATGAGTTCAGCCTTCGCATCCTCTACAGACTTGGACGCCCTGATGATTCTGATGATCTCATCGATTACGTCAAGAGCCTTGAGGAGTCCCTCGAGAATATGAGCCCTCTTCTGAGCCTTCTCGAGATCGAACTTGGTCCTGCGGAGAATAACCTCATGGCGATGCTTCACGAAATACTTTATGAGGTCCTTGAGGTTGAGCGTACGAGGACGACCGTTCACAAGGGCGACATTGTTCACAGAGAAGCTTGACTGAAGCGGAGTATACTTGAAGAGAGTGTTAAGAACTACATTCGAATTCGCATCCTTCTTGAGACGGATCACGATTCTCACACCCTTCATTGTGGTCTCATCGTTGATATAAGCGATGCCCTCGATCTTCTTGCTCTCGACCATCTCGGCAATCTTCTCGATCATCTCACGCTTGTTGACCATATACGGGATCTCAGTCACCACGATGGTCTCGCGGCCTGAGTCACTGACCTCGATCTCAGTCTTCGAACGGATGACAATACGTCCGCGTCCTGTCTCGAAGGCATCCTTGATGCCCTGACGGCCCTGAATAATACCGCCTGTAGGGAAATCCGGTCCCTTGACAAAGTGCATCAGTTCCTCGACAGTAATCTCAGGATTGTCGATGTAAGCGCAGATGGCATCACAGCATTCTGTAAGATTGTGCGGAGCCATATTTGTAGCCATACCGACCGCAATACCTGACGATCCGTTCAGGAGAAGAAGCGGAACCTTTGTAGGGAGCACTGTAGGCTCCTGCAAAGAGTCGTCAAAGTTGTTCTGGAAATCTACAGTATCCTTTTCAAGGTCAGCAAGGACCTCATCTGAAAGCTTCGACAATTTCGCCTCGGTATATCGCATCGCAGCCACCGGGTCACCGTCCATGGAACCGAAGTTACCCTGGCCGAACACAAGCGGATACCTGAGGCTCCAATCCTGAGCCATACGCGCCATCGCGTCGTAAACGCTTGAGTCACCATGTGGATGATACTTACCGAGCACCTCACCGACAATACGGGCAGACTTCTTTGTCTGGCTTGTATGTCTCAATCCAAGTCCGTCCATACCGAAAAGGACTCTTCTGTGTACCGGTTTGAAACCGTCACGCACATCAGGGAGGGCACGTGACACGATTACAGACATGGAGTAGTCAATATACGCACTCCTCATCTGCTGGTCGATATTCACCTGCTCGATCCTTCCGGTCTTAACTTCATTTTCAATATTCTCACTCATATATCTTTCTTAAATTATATCTTGGCAAAGTTACGAAAATTTTAGTAATTTTGTGCAATCAAAAGAAAGAAATTAGCATGGAAATTAGGATATCAGACCAACTGAACTCCATCATAAATTATTCCCGCGAAGAAGCCATGAGGACAGGCAGCTACGGAATAGCTCCGGACCACCTGCTCCTGGGCATTCTGCGCCATCGCGAAAACTCTGCGGCAGACGCTCTTCTCGGAGTGGGCACAGACCTCGAAGAACTCAAACAATTCATTGACAGTCATATATTTACCAACGAGCACATCCCATATTCGGAACTTGAAAACATCAGTTTTTCACGAGGTGCTCAGAACGTATTGAGCTTCACCATCCTTGAGGCCACAAAGGTCAGAAGCAAGGAGGCGGGACCTCAGCATCTTCTGCTGGCTATCTGCAGGGCGGCCGGTTCATACGGAAGTTCATATCTCCGCGACACGGGTGTCGATTACGGCTACATTTTCAGATACCTCGACCGCAATCATATGCTCGACAGAGGAGATGACGAACCGGAGGAAAAAGAGCAGGAGACGCCTCAGATACATATCCACGCAGCCGAGCAGAAACAGGAAGAGGAATCTCAGATCTCCCCTCTCGAGGAATTCGGATACGACATAACAAAAGCGGCGAAGGAAGGCAAGCTTGACCCGCTCGTAGGAAGAGAAGACGAGATCCAGAGAGTGATCCAGATTCTCGGAAGAAGGCGCAAGAACAACCCTATGCTCGTGGGTGATCCTGGAGTCGGAAAATCGGCCATCGTCGAGGGTATCGCGATCAAGATCGCCAATGACGACATCCCTCCTGTGCTTGCAGGCAAACGATTGATTTCTTTGGACTTAGGCTCAATCGTAGCGGGCACGAAATACCGCGGAGATTTCGAAAAGAGGCTCAAGAGCATCATCAAGGAGGTAGCTGACAATCCTGATGTGATTCTGTTCATCGACGAGTTCCATACCATAGTCGGAGCAGGCGGAGCCTCAGGCAGTCTTGACGCTGCAAACATGCTCAAGCCGGCCCTTGCACGAGGCGACATCCAGTGCATCGGAGCCACTACGCTTGACGAATTCAGAAAGATCGTGGAAAAGGACGGAGCCCTTGACAGAAGATTCCAGAAAATCACTGTCGAGCACACCGACATTCCTCATACGATCTCCATTCTCACGCGTCTGAAGACCAATTACGAGAAGCATCACAACGTCATTTATACAGACGAGGCGATCGAGGCGTGCGTCAGGATGTCGGAAAGATACATCACTGACAGATGCCTTCCGGACAAGGCAATCGACGCAATGGACGAAGCGGGTTCAATGGTAAGGCTCAAAAATCCTAAGAGAACCGGCAGAGTAAGCGCCGAAGATGTGGCAGCCGTCATTTCCAAGATGACTGGAATCCCTTCGGGAAGGGTCGCAGAAAGCGAGGGAGGCAAGCTCCTGAAGATGAAGAACAAGCTCAAAGGCAGAATCATCGGTCAGGACGACGCCATTGAAAAAGTCGTGCGCGCAATCCAGCGCAACAGAGCCGGAATAAAGGATCCAGGAAAGCCGATCGGAACCTTCCTTTTCTTCGGACCGACAGGAGTCGGAAAGACACAGCTCGCCAAGTCTCTCGCCGAATATCTGTTTGATTCAGAGGACAATATGATCCGTATCGACATGAGCGAATACATGGAGAAATTCAATGTATCGCGACTGATCGGAGCGCCTCCGGGATATGTCGGACACGAGGAAGGAGGACAGTTGAGCGAGAGGGTCAGACAGAAGCCGTATTGCGTGGTTCTGCTTGATGAAATCGAGAAGGCACATCCTGATGTATTCAACCTTCTGCTTCAGGTGATGGACGAAGGACGCCTGACGGACAGCAACGGAAGAACAGTAAGTTTCAGAAACACCATTGTCATAATGACATCGAACGTAGGAAGCCGCGAACTGGATGACTACGGTAACGGCGTCGGTTTCACTACTGCAGGAAAGGACATAAGTTCCAACAGGAAAGGTGTACTTGAGAAGGCCGTAAGGAAGGCATTCCCGCCGGAATTCATCAACAGGGTGGACGAACAGGTATTCTTCAATTCGCTTACAAGGAGCGACATTGAGAAAATCATCGACATTGAACTCAAAGGCCTCAGGTCTAGAGTTGCTGAAGCAGGTTTCGAACTGAATGTCACACCGGCTGCAAGGAAGTTTGTCGCAGATGCCGGCTTTGATCCGAAATTTGGCGCAAGACCGCTCAAGAGAGCCGTTCAGAAATACATTGAAGATCCCGTATCCGAGGTGATCATCACAGACAGAATGAACGGAGGAAAGCACAGCGGCGGCAAGATCCGCGTCGGCCTGAGCAAGGATTGCATCACAGTTGAATGGACCGATTAGGCAAGGGTGATATCCATGAGTTCAAGATCCATTTCATTGACCATATCCACGAATGTTCTGAAAGAATCTTCTGATGAAAACATTGAACTCAGGTTTGAAATTGTGATGTCTGTATTCATGGCTTAAAGTATTAATTGTTCCTTTGTTACTGCAAAGATAGACCCATAATGTGCCATTATACGGCACATGTAAAATATTTTTTCAAATTATGACAAAACTTGTAATATTCGACCTTGACGGCACGTTGATAGATACCCGCGAAGACATTGCAAACGCATGCAACTACGCCCTTGAGCAGTGCGGTTACCCTACTGTGCCGCTTGAAGCATACAATATGCTTGTCGGCCGCGGTATTGACAATCTTTTCCGCGGAGCCCTGCCGGAAGGACACAGGAGCGAGGATATGGTATCGAAGATGAGAAGTATCTTCGTACCTTATTACAACGAACACAAATGTGATTTCACAAAGCCTTACGAAGGT
>JBGUTV010000016.1:0-18825 GCA_045133255.1 Candidatus Cryptobacteroides sp. | reverse complement strand
TCGACGAATCTCCGTCTCATGCTGCCCCTCGACTTGCATGTGTTAAGCCTGCCGCTAGCGTTCATCCTGAGCCAGGATCAAACTCTTCATTGTATAATCTCTTATATAATTCTTAGCTTGTCACTGACACTTATAATTCTTTCAAAAGAATTAACGCTTCTCGATAAATTGTTTTTCTCGGTACTTGCTTCTTGTACAATAGAACAGTCTTTTCAATGAACTTCTCAATCCCTCTTTCGAGGACCCGTTTTTCGAACGGGGCTGCAAAGGTACGCATTATTTTTTAACTTCCAAATTTTTCTTCAAAATTTTTCATTTTTTATTTCTCTGCGTCAGTCTTCGTAAGAACTCTCAGCCTCGCTGGCCACCCGTTTTTCAAAGGGAGTGCAAAGGTACGACTTTTTTCATTATCTCCAAATTTTTCCGCACCTTTTTGTAACATTTTTTCAAAGAAAAATCAGCCCGGAACACTAACGGGCTGATTCTCAATATCATAATAAACTTACAGTTTTATAGTTTATTATAATCCCCTAACCAAAACCTTCTCTTACGTAACGTAATAGACAAGAATCGTCGGGAAATATGCCTAAAACTACTCACCGAATTTGACGACACCTACATATTTATCATCAGAATTACCTGGATAAACTTTGACCAGATGTACACCATGAGGTGCAACCGTTGCTCTATATGCTCCGTCGTGCATCATCAATGTTCCAACATCCTGCTGACGCCACAGATCTCGCACTACCCTATCACTGCCATACACACCCAGCATTTTAGGATCGATACTGATGACAGCTTCACTTTCACCTCTGTTGAACATACCTACAGCCAACGTTCCGTCTTCAAGATGCTTTACATATATTATCTGATTTCCATCCTCAGACCTCCATACCGGCACACCGTGAAAACCCAACGGATCCTGATTCACCTCAATAACCTCATCATTTGTAAGCAATGAAATCGTGAAATCGTCAAGTCTTGTCATATCGCATCCGATAAGCAGAGGCGATGCAAACAGTGCCCAGAGACTCATATGCGTATACTGTTCGTCCGCAGTAAGTTTTGTATAACGAGGTTTATCCTTACCGAACTTCACTATTCCAAGCACGAGCATATCAACATCCGGCCACGCGCCTGGACGAGAAAACGGTATCCACCTATCCTGCGAAAATCCAATAGCACTTATACTGTTCCAATTGTCACGGATATCGCCGGTAGTACGCCAACATTCGGCATACTGAATCAAGAACGGCGCATCAATAAGATGTGCGGTATTGGAAAGACTATATACGATATCCCTATCCAGCGAGCGCAAAGCATCATGCATCTCCTTTATATGATAGCGGGTGTTCGGATTCCAATCATATTTAAGATAGTCTATCTCCCACTCCTCCCACTGCTTCACGTCAGCATTGACGAAAGAATACTCACCAAGACGATAGTTTTCCTTGCGATCCTTCCAATAATCGCCGCCTGGCTTCTGATAACGATAGTTTTCATTATAAAGTCCATCCCTGACCCACTGGCTGACGCCATCCGGATTATCCGAATAGCTGCCCAAATGCCCAGAGAAAGTACCGACCCACGGACCTGAATAAATACCCAATTTCAGTCCCATATCATGCACTTCACGAGACAGGCCAGCCATATCAGGGAATTTCCCGTTAGTCAGGACAGCATTATACTTGCCACCTCGGAGGCCCTGCCATCCATCATCTATATTAATATAGGTCCATCCGTGATTCACCAGACCCGAACTCACCATAGCACGAGCACAAGAAAGAACCTGCTCCTGAGTCACATCTCTTGACCAGCAGTTCCAGGAATTCCAGCCCATTGGTGGGGTAAGAGCCAATTTATCTCCGACAACTATACGCAATTCACGCGTATAACTTCCTAAAGCATTTGTAGCAGTAACCTTCACATGATATGTTCCCTCTTTTTTGACAACACCAGTTATCTGTCCCTTTTCCGGATCAAACTTAAGACCCTTAGGAAGATTTTCAACAGAGAACGTCATAGGGCGCTCACCTGTTGCTGCAATATTGTAAAGACACTTGGAACCTGGTCGCAGGCCGAACACCTTGGCGCCATTGATACGTGGAGTCTTGGCTGGCTTCGGAGTAAGAATATAGGATGAAAGGTCAGGAATCTCCACATCCTCTGTCTGAGCAGCAGACGGGTATAGCGAACATGTCGCAACAAATGCAAAAATGAGAAATATTCTTTTCATATCTAAACTAATTTGGGCCACCTGTCGGGTAGCCCAATACATATATATATAATATCTACTCTTCGTAAAGTTTTGTAGGGTACTGTGCATTGAAGCACGCAAGACAAAGATCATTTCTGCGACCAGCCTTCAACATTCCTTCATGAGAAAGGAAGGCGAGGGAATCTGCGCCTATAATCTTGCATACCTCCTCCACATCATGGCTGGAGCTGATCAACTCCTCTGGAGTGTGGATGTCCACACCATAGAAACATGTATATTTAAGAGGTGCACTTCCGATACGCACATGAACTTCTGTTGCTCCTGCCTCACGAAGCATGCTTACAATCTTAAGAGATGTAGTTCCGCGAACGATAGAATCATCCACAAGCACTACCCTCTTACCTTTAACTATGGACTTGACTGGAGAGAGCTTCATCTTCACACCCTTCTCACGCAAAGCCTGAGTCGGCTGAATGAATGTTCTTCCCACATACTTGTTCTTGATGAGACCCATTTCATATGGAAGTCCGCTCGCCTCAGCATATCCCTGAGCAGCACTAAGGCTGGAATCCGGCACACCTATTACTATATCAGCATCTACAGGAGATTCCTGGAAAAGGATCTTGCCTGACTCCTTTCTGTAATTATGCACATTGCATCCTTCAATGTCACTGTCAGGACGTGCAAAATATACATATTCCATCGCACACATAGCGTGGCGCTCCGGCTCAGCATAGAACTGGCTGCGGATACCATGGTGATCCAAAGTAACGATTTCACCTGGTTCCACATCTCGGATATACTCGGCACCAAGCACATCAAATGCACATGTCTCGCTGGAAACCACATATCCGTCACCGATCTTTCCGATTGCAAGAGGATGGAATCCATACTTGTCACGGCAAGCATATATGCGTCGGCCTGTCATGATCACGAATGCAAAGGCTCCGTCCAACTGGTTCAAGGCATCCTTGATGGCGTGGATTCTAGGGAGGGTCTTGTCTGTTCCCTGCTTCTTGATGAGATGCGCAATAACTTCCGCATCAGACGCTGACTGGAACAGGCTGCCCTTATCTTCGAGCTCAAGACGAAGCTGAACATAATTGGCAATCTGACCATTGTTTGCCATTGCAAAATCTCCGGAGTTGTGATGGAAAAGGAACGGCTGGATATTCTCCGTACCCTTACACTTTGCATTGCTGTAACGGACATGACCTATAGCCATGTTTCCCTGAAGTTTAGATATCTTATCTTCATTGAAGACCTCTGTCACGAGACCATCACCTCTGAAACGATGAAACTCACCTTCAGAATCCACACTTACGATACCGCATCCCTGCTGGCCTCTATGCTGAAGGGCATGAAGGCCATAGTAAGCAAGATTGGCCGCATCCGGAACTCCATATATACCGAGAACACCACACTCATGATGCAGACCGCTCTCGCTATACTTATATATATTATTACATTTACACATAGTTCGTTTAATATTTGTTCCCCGGCGAACCGGGGAATTTGCTATTCAGCTCTGAAATATGCTACCGCATTGTCAAAGAGCGGCTGCTCGAGACCTTCATCGATGATGTTCTTGAACAGATTGCCCTCGTAGCGCTCAGTATGACCCATCTTACCAAGAATCTGTCCGTTCTTGCTGATGATACCCTCGATTGCATAGTATGAACCGTTAGGATTATAAGGGGATTCCATTGTCGGTTCTTCCTCAAGAGGGTCAACATACTGGAACGCAACCTGACCGTTTGCGAAAAGCTCGCGTGCAAACTCCTCGTTCACGACAAACTTACCCTCACCGTGGCTGACTGCGATTGTGTGGAGATCACCTACTGCAAATCCTGAAAGCCATGGAGAATTTGTCGTACCGACACGAGTAGTTACGATCTGGGAGATATGACGATTGATGTCGTTGCGGAAAAGTGTCGGACTCTCCTTGGTAACCATGCCGAGACGGCCATAAGGAAGGAGACCTGACTTTACAAGTGCCTGGAAACCGTTGCAGATACCGAGGATGAGACCGCCACGGTCAAGAAGAGCATGGATAGCATCCGCGATATCCTTGTTGTTCAAGACATTGGCAATGAACTTTCCGCTACCGTCCGGTTCATCACCGGCTGAGAATCCGCCACTGATCATAAGAATGTGACACTCGTCGATATTCTTCTTCATCTCAGCGATAGATCTGAAGATGTCCTCCTCAGTAAGATTGCAGAATACGCTCATACGAACCTCTGCACCCGCATTGCGCCAAGCCTTTGCTGAATCGTAGTCACAGTTTGTACCAGGGAATACCGGGAGGTATGCTATAGGTGTCTCTACTGGCTCACCCTTATATTTGAGATCAGCCTTCTTTGCCTTGAACGGCTTCACATTCTCAAGACCTGCAGGAACGACATCCTTGCAATATGCCTCTGCTGTATCAGGGTAAACCTGAGCAAACTTCGCAGAGTTTGCAGCCATGAGGTCAAAGAGGTCGAACTTCACGCCATTGATTGTGAGCTCGCTATCCTCACCATCGGTAACTTCACCGATAAGCACGGCATTCGGATAGTTGAGTTCACTTTCCGCCTCAACGAGAATTGAACCATATCCGTAATTGAAGAGTTCCTTCTCATCGACATTGATCTTAGCGTCGAGACCATTACCGAATGACATCTTGCAGATAGCCTCTGCAATACCACCGAAGCCAAGAGCATAACCTGAAACGATATTCTCAGCATCGATCTGCTCATGAACATAAGCCCAGTTAGCCTTGAGCTGCTCAACATCTGGCATATAGTTAGCGAGTGGAGTATGCTTGATCAAATAAAGCTTGTTACCTTCGAACTTGAGCTCTGGAGAAATCACCTTCTCAGCATCTACAGTAGTGATACCAAAGGCCATAAGCATCGGCGGCACATTGATGTTCTCAAAAGTTCCGCTCATAGAATCCTTTCCACCGATAGAAGGCAGACCGAATTCAACCTGCATCTTCAATGCACCGAGGAGAGCAGAGAGTGGCTTACCCCACGACTTGCGGTCAGTCATTCTCTCGAAATACTCCTGATATGAGAAACGCATTTTCTCGTATGACGCACCTGCTGCAACAACCTTTGCACAAGCCTCGACAACCGAATATGCAGCGCCGTGGTAAGGGCTCCAGCTTGCGATGAAAGGATTGTATCCGAATGCCATGATTGAAGCGGTATCTGTATATCCGTCAGTAGGAAGCTTCTGGACAGAAACCTGAGTCTCTGTTGTCTGGAGCATACCACCGAACGGCATAAGGACTGTCGAACGTCCGATTGTAGAGTCGAACATCTCGATGAGACCCTTCTGCGAAGTCACGTTAGGATCCTGGAGATTGTTGTATACTTTTTCCTTGAGATCAGCGCCCTCTACATTGCGCTCGAACGGATTCTTCTGCTCGACCGCACCTACGGTGGCCTTCGCATAATGCTTTGCACCCGCACTGTCGATGAACTCGCGTGAAAGATCCACGACAAGTCTCTCTCCGTTGAACATGCGCATACGGCCTCTGTCCGTAACATCAGCCACATGAGTCACCTCAACATTCTCGCTTGCGCAGTAAGCCATCATCTGCTCCTTGTCCTTTGCCTCGATGACAATGGACATACGCTCCTGCGACTCACTGATTGCAAGTTCGGTAGAGTTGAGACCGCTGTACTTGGTCGGAACCCTGTCGAGATATATGTCAAGACCGTCGGTAAGCTCGCCGATTGCCACGCTGACACCGCCGGCACCGAAGTCATTTGATTTCTTGATAAGCTTTGTCACCTCCGGACGACGGAAAAGTCTCTGAAGTTTTCTCTCCTCAGGAGCATTTCCCTTCTGCACCTCACTGCCGCAAGTCTCGAGAGACTCCTCAGTGTGCTCTTTTGATGAACCGGTAGCTCCACCTACACCGTCACGGCCTGTACGACCGCCGAGAAGGAGTACGATATCGCCAGGAGCAGGGCTTTCGCGACGTACGCTGTCAGCCTTTACTGCACCCACCACAGCGCCTACCTCAAGACGCTTTGCAACATATCCCTCGTGATAGATCTCACGCACGTGTGTAGTCGCAAGACCGATCTGGTTACCATAGCTTGAATATCCGTGAGCTGCCTTACGAGAGATGATGCTCTGCGGAAGCTTGCCCGGCATTGTGTCGGCTACAGGAAGATAGATATCACCTGCACCTGTCACACGCATCGCCTGGTAAACATAGGCGCGACCAGAGAGAGGGTCACGGATTGCACCGCCGAGACAAGTGGCGGCACCACCGAAAGGCTCGATCTCTGTAGGGTGGTTGTGAGTCTCGTTCTTGAACTGAAGGAGCCACTTCTCAGTAGTCATCTCACCCTCATCGTCCACGATATCAACATCCACATAGATGCTGCATGCGTTATTCTCCTCGCTGACCTCCATATCATCAAGAAGGCCCTTTGACTTGAGGTAACGGGCACCGATGCAGGCCATATCCATAAGGTTGAGTCCCTTGTTCTCACGTCCGAGTTCCTTGCGGATCTTCATGTAGAGATTGAAGGTTCCGTCGATTTCCTCCTTGAGGAACGACTCCTCAACATCAATATCCTCAAGCTCAGTTGTGAAGGTGGTGTGACGGCAATGGTCACTCCAGTATGTATCGAGGATTCGAAGTTCTGTCTCAAACGGGTCACGTCCCTCAGCCTTGAAATAGTTGACAACCTCACGAAGGTCATCAGCATTCATTGCAAGGCCCATTTTCTTGCAATATGGTGCAAGCTCTTCTTCTGTAAGGGCAGTAAGTCCCTCGAGAACTGGGACTGGGGCAACCTCAGGCTGCTCCATTGCAACGAGTCTTGCAAGATCCTTCTCGCGAGACTCCACTGCATTGATGTAATATTTCTTGATCTTCGCGATTACCTCATCAGATGTCTCGCCAGGAAGTATGATGAGCTTCGAGCTCTTGATGCTTACCTGTGCTGAAGGATCAATGAGGCGGACACAATCAACCGCAGAAGCGGCACGCTGGTCGAACTGTCCCGGAAGATATTCAACAGCAATGAATTTAGAACCCGACAGGTCACAGTCATTTGTAACACTGTCGGTCACGATCTCTCCGAACACGCTGTAGCGGCTCTTCTCAAGGAGTTCCTCCGAGAAGCCGAAGAGGTCATAGACATTAAGATAGCGCAGCGAAGGAAGCTCAAGCTGAAGGTTCTCGTTCAGCTCATGCAGAAGGCTGCGCGCCTCCACCTGAAATTCAGGATACTTTTCAACGTAAATGCGATAGTTGCTCATATTCGGTGTATGATTGAATCAGATTAGATTGTTGCATCAAGAACCTTCTGTGTCTGCTCTTTTCTGAACTGGTCAAGCTTTGCAGAAAGTTCAGCATCAGTGAGGGCAAGAATCTGCGCAGCAAAAAGGCCGGCATTCTTTGCACCATTGATCGCCATTGTAGCCACAGGGATACCTGCAGGCATCTGAACGATTGAAAGAAGCGAATCCATTCCGCCGAGAGCCTTTGTCTGGATCGGAACTCCGATTACAGGAACTGTAGTCATACCTGCAACTACACCAGCCACGTGAGCCGCTCCGCCTGCACCTGCGATGATCACGCCGATTCCATTATCCTTTGCAGTCTTTGCAAACTCACACATAAGGTCAGGAGTACGATGCGCGCTGATTACTCTTTTCACGACTTCCACCCCGAAACCCTCGAGGACATTGATTGCCTGCGACATGATGTCAAGGTCGCTGGTCGAACCCATAATGATTGCTACTTTCATATTTTCCAATGTTGTTTGATATATTCAAAAGACTCGCAAAGATAATCAAAAATCTCACACGCGCAACGCGTACGCGAGAGGATTGAAATGAAAAATCACCGTATTTCTAATTGCCGAATGTGCGCGTCACAAACGGAAGACAGATATAAAGCGCCGAGTGCCAATATTCCCACACATGAGCACCTTCACGGACACGGAACTCGAACGGAATCTGCGCCTTGCGCATTTCCTGAATGAAATCGAGATTTCCGCCAAGGAGGTAATCATCATCTCCGCAATCGACAAACCACCTGACAGTACGGAGCTGGTTTCTGACATCTTCAGAAGCATCTCTTACAAAAGCCACACAACTGTTGTCTTTTGCGGACTGACGCATTGTGTTGACCTTAGGGTCTTCGTGAGGCAGCCTTCCTTCAACGTTTTCCATCAAGGCACTCATTGCATATGCCGCACAGAACAGTTCAGGATGCTTCTGGGCATATGAAACAGTGCCGCCGCCTCCCATCGAAAGTCCGGCTACAGCACGATGCGCCTTATCTGCCTTTATACGATAACGTTTCTCGACACACGGAAGGAACTCTGTAAAGAAATAATCCTCATATCGCCAGTGCGGATGGTTGAAATATCCATGTTCGGCACGAGGGATATCGGCATCCGCATCAGGCATCACGACTATCATCTCACATATTTCTCCGGCATTAAGAAGATACTCGAGAACCTCCCTCACGCGCCCTCTCTTGTTCCAGTTGTGATTATCTCCGCTATAACCGTGAAGCAGATACAGGACCGGATAAGATTTGTCGGAATTTTCGTCATAATGCTTCGGAAGATACACATCATATTCTTTAGTACATTGAAGCACACTGCTGTAAAGGCTGTCGGTAACGATCCGGCTTTTAGACTGTGCCGACGCAGTCATGACGGCAAGAAGAAACACCGCAACTGAAAGGATTCTTTTCATAATATCTGGATTTTAGTCTCTATCAAACCAGGAATTTCGATTTATAAGACAAAGATAAAATTAATATTCTTATATTTGCAGATTGGATGAAACGTTTTTGAAATGAGAGATTTATATATAACCAATTCCCTTTCGAGAAAGAAAGAGATTTTCAAGCCTATCAATGAGGGACACGTGGGACTTTATGTCTGCGGCCCTACAGTCTATGGCGACGCACACCTCGGCCATGCAAGACCGGGAGTGACTTATGATGTTTTTGTCAAACTGCTCAAGCATCTCGGTTACAAGGTACGATATGTCCGCAACATCACCGATGTAGGACATCTTGAGCATGACGCGGATGAGGGCGAGGACAAGATTGCAAAGAAGGCACGTCTTGAGCAGCTCGAGCCGATGGAAGTTGTACAGAGATGTACTCTTGCATATCATGAGGCTATGCGTATGCTCAACGTGGCACCCCCTTCAATCGAGCCACGCGCTTCAGGACACATCATCGAGCAGATCGACCTCGTCAAGAAGATCATTGACGCAGGATATGCCTACGAAAGCAACGGGTCGATATATTTCGACGTCCTCAAATACGACAAGGACCACAAGTACGGCATCCTTTCGGGCAGAACTCTTGATGAAGTGAAGGAAGGAACCCGTGACCTCGACGGTCAGCAGGACAAGCGCGCTTCATATGACTTCGCGTTATGGAAGAAGGCGTCTCCTGAGCACATCATGCGTTGGCCTTCACCTTGGAGCGACGGATTCCCGGGATGGCATCTCGAGTGCTCTGCAATGAGCGAAAAGTACCTCGGAAAGGAATTCGACATCCATGGAGGCGGAATGGACCTCCTCTTCCCTCACCACGAGTGCGAGATCGCACAGAACACCGCATCACGTGGCTGCGGCGGAGTCAAGTACTGGATGCACAACAACATGATCACTATCGAGGGAAAGAAGATGGGCAAGTCACTCGGCAACTTCATCACTCTCCCTGAACTCTTCGCCGGAAATCACGAGAAGCTTGCTCAGGCATATACACCGATGACTGTCCGTTTCTTCATTCTGCAGGCACATTACAGAGGCACACTCGACTTCAGCAATGAGGCTCTGCAGGCTGCCGAAAAAGGCCTCAAGAGAATCATGCAGGCTGCCAAAGATCTCCGCGCACTGGCTTCAGCTGCCGGCGTGACTTCCGCTCCGGCGCTCAGCTACGGCGAATTCGTATCAGCAACAGCTCCTTCTGAAATTTCTGCTTCAAATGCAGAAGTACGCGCTCTGATCGAGGGTGCATATGAGGCTCTCTGCGACGATCTCAACACACCTATCGCACTTTCTCACGTGTTTGATGCAGTACGTATAATCAACACTGCAAAGGACAAGAAGATTACACTCGATAAAACTGATTACCAGGCACTTACTGACCTTTTCGACAATATAGTCTTCGGAGTTCTGGGACTTCGCGATGAGGAGAGCGAGGGAGGCAAGGCAGTCCAGACAATCGACGGTCTCGTGAATATGGTGCTCGAGCAGCGCAAGGCAGCAAAGGCGGCAAAGGACTGGGCTACCAGCGACCGAATCCGTGATGATCTCAAGGCTCTCGGCATCCAGATCAAGGACACCAAGGACGGCACTGAATGGACTTTGGAGTAAACTAGGTAGACCTAGTGCAGTTTTATATGAAAAATGCTCGCGGTCCCCTGAAAAAAGAGGGGACCGCGAGCATTTTCCATATATTTTTGCTGCAGGTCCTACACGACTCTCGAAACCACTTCCGGATCAAGACGCGTAATTCTGGCTATCTGCTTTACTCCTGCTCTGAAATTGCGCTTAAGCAACAGACATAATTTAATGCGCTGCTCCATTGTCAACTGCGACATGGACTCCTTTCCAAATGTATTCCTGATAAGGTCATTCATTTGAGCGACAATTTCCTGATCGGTCATACTCACGCATTCAGCCACGCCAAACTTGAGTTCCACATCATTTTCAACTTTCCTGGAAAGCAACATCATAAGCCTGGCCGGATGACGGAAAATCTTTTCGACAGATTCTAAATCCACATAACACGAGGGTAATATAAGGCCTTCCTCATCAACTATATACGTATCAGGAACTGACACCCGAGACTTAAGAATACGGAACCGCTTTCTCTCACTCATATCATTCAGCCTCTCAGCAACAGGCTGTCTTCCATTGTTAAAGTAAAGCGAAATAGAGGACCACTGATAATGATACGGCATAACAAACACCCCAGCTGCCAAAGGATTACGCAATACATATGCAATAGCATTTTCCAAATACTCGACATTATCGATCAGATTAAACTGCAGAGAAACATCCCTCATAGCCTGCACCTCACCTAGAACTTGCCTCATCCTCATCCCACACCTACGCTTATACTCCTCAGAGAAAGAGCGACACTCCTCTAATGTGCCATAGAGCACAAAATGAAAATGATTGCTCATAAGACAGAATGCAAGAATGCTGACATCATATCCGAGCACACACAAAGCAATATCGTTCATCCCACGGATAAAATCTTCTTTTGTCTTGAAGATATCATTCTTCTCCAGTCCGTGACTGCTGACATGATAATAACCTTTCATCTTTTTTTGCGGTGAAGATATGGCGGATTCATGAGTCATTCTTCCGATTACAAAAAACATTCTGAAGATTTTTCTGATTTTTATAATGATTTAATCTTTTTTATAATCAAGAGACCTAGTGCAGTTTTATGGGAAGAATGCTCGCGGTCCCCCGAAAAGAGAGGAGACCTAGTGCAGTTCAAGTGGTTTTTTGCTCGCGGTCTCATTGGGTTTAAGTGAAAAACATTATATTCGCAGACAAGAAAAATAAGAAACTATGTATAAATTCATTTCGTGGAATGTGAATGGCCTCAGGGCTGTGGCAGGAAAGGGATTTGCGGACATCTTTGAGGAATTGGACGCGGATTTCTTCTGTCTGCAGGAAACTAAGCTTCAGGCAGGACAGATTGACCTGGAGTTCATGGGCTACACTTCATATTGGAATTACGCTGACAAGAAGGGCTACTCAGGAACCGCAATATACACCAGACACACACCTCTTTCCGTAACATACGGCATCGGAATCGACGAGCACGATCACGAAGGCAGAGTCATCACTCTGGAGATGGAGGACTTCTACCTTGTGAATGTATATGTTCCTAATGCACAGGACGGTCTCAAGAGACTGGACTACAGGATGAAGTGGGAGGACGACTTCCGCGCATATCTATGCGGACTCGCTGCAAAGGCCGATGCAGACGGCAAGACAAAAGGCGTCATCGTTTGCGGAGACCTCAACGTAGCCCACAAGGAAATAGACCTGAAGAACCCTAAGACCAACAGGATGAACCCCGGATTTACCGATGAGGAGAGAGGAAAGTTCACCAACCTTCTTGACGCAGGATTCATTGATTCATTCAGGTATTTCTATCCTGACATGACAGACATCTACTCGTGGTGGTCATACAGATTCCAGGCACGTCAGAAGAACACAGGCTGGCGTATTGACTATTTTGTGGTCAGCGACAATCTCCGTGACAGACTGGACGACGCAAAGATCCATACCGAGATCTTCGGATCAGACCATTGTCCGGTGGAGCTGACTATCCGATAATAAGATTGAAAAGAGGGATTATCAGGGCTGTGGCAATACCCATCAATGCAATTGCAAGTCCGCTGACAGCACCCTCCACAGCGCCCATCTCTATGGCACGCGCAGTGCCGAGACCATGAGACGCACAACCCATACCAAGTCCTCTGGAAACAGGGGACTTGATTTTTAACAGGCGAACGACCAGCGGACCGAGAACCGCTCCGATAAAGCCGCAAAGCACAACCGAAACCGCTGTCAATGAAGCATTTCCGCCAAGCGATTCAGATATATCCATAGCAATTGGAGTCGTTACCGACTTTGGCTCAAGCGAAAGAAGAAATATTTCATCAAGGCCGAAGAGACGGCACATCAGCCAGACACTTGCAACCCCGACCACACTGCCGACCAGAACCGAAGTCATTATACCGGCAAAGTTCTTCCATACGATATGCCTGTTGTCATAAAGAAGCAGGCCTAGGGAAACCACACTCGGCCCCAGAAGAAAATCAACAAGAGCATTGGACTCGATATAGAAACTGCACGGGATATCAGTGAGTTTGAGCACAACGATTACAACAGGAATGCTGATAAGAAACGGATGCAACAATGCAAGTCCTGATTTTTTCTTGACCCACACTCCAAGCATATAAGCGCCTAAAGTCAAAAGCAGCATCACTGGCATATTCATCAGTATCTCCATCCTCATTTCCTCCTGTTGATTCTGGATACTAATGATTCAATCCCCTCCTGAGTGCAGGCCGCAGCCATAAGTACAAGGACAGTTGAAAGGACAACGACTGCTATCCAGGCAAAAAGATTCATACTGATGAGCCCCCACAATTCCATGATACCCATAAAGGCCGGAAGAAAGAACACAGTCATATTGTCAGTAAGAAAAGACGCTACTTTCCTTATCTGATGATCCTTCACGGCTCCCGTCATCAATGAAATGAAAAGCAGCACCATTCCTATTACGCTGCCGGGAACAAAGCCACCAATCAGTCTGGAGAGGAGGTTGCCGGCGACAAGGTGAAGTAGAATGATGAAGAATCCGGTTATTATCTGCATAGACTATTTTCTGACGGCCTCATAAGCATATGAAGCGAGACCGAAGATTATCTGAGTTACCGCCTGGGAAGTGTGAGAAAGAGTCGCATACACGATTCCTGTCTCCATCGGAACATCATATACCCCCATCAATGCCAGAGAAATGACAAAATGAAAGGCACCGATGCCGCCAGGAACCGGAACAGCGAACCCCAGACCGCCCACAAGCGAAAGGAACAATGCATCAATTACAGTCAGATGATCAAGGAAAGGAGCAGCCCAGACTGTAGTCGCAGCCATCAGCCAATACACCATCCAGATGAATAGCGTATACGCAAAGAACAACCACTTCCGTTCCATCCTGAGACAGCTGGAAAAGCCTTGAAGCAGACCTGTGAATATTCCCCACACCTTAGCACAGAGACGATTGGTCGCGCGAAAACGCCATATAACCCATATTCCGCCAAGACCGCATACGGCAAGCACCAACAACACACACCAGAGACTGATATCCAAGCGTGAAGCGATCGGTTCCCATATCTGCCGGATAAAGAAATTTCCGAACTTCTCAAACCCGCCGACCACAACAAGAGCAAGCATCATGAGCATCACCAGAAGTTCCCATCCACGCTCGAGGACAACTGTTCCCAACACCTTGTCATAAGTCGCTGACGACCTTCTGGTAATGACGCCGCAACGGACAAATTCGCCGATGCGTGGGAACACGAAATTGGATATGTTGCCGATATTGATGCCGTTGAAAGTAGTAATGCGGGAGATGGCGGGATCAATCGGTTGAAGCAGCTGACGCCACCTCAAGGCTCTTAGCCAGAAGGCAAAGGCTCCAGCCGCCATGGACAGCAGTATAAAGCCCCATCTGCACTCCTGTAAGCCAGCAATGAAATCAGTCCACTCCACATCGCGGAAAGAGAACCACAGCAGCACAACTGCCAGGCTAATAGAAATCAGATACTTAAGTATTTTGGAGATCCGAGACTGCATCATTTAAGATAAAGTATTGAACTTACCTTACGTTCCACTTTGGCATCCCACGAACCGTCACATGTATGGTTCACGACTCCTTTGTCCTTGATCCACATTGTTGTGGAGCCGCCACCATCAAGATTGAGGGCAGAATCCGCACCAAGGAGGAGCATATATTCCTGAACAAGCATAGAAGGCATTCCGATAGCTTTACCCTCAAATCTTCCATCAATGGTTGCCAAGATAACTGAGCCATCTCTCTTGACGCCGACAACTGTGCGAGGATGGTTTTCCGTATTGTGAGTAGTGTTGGTTGATATCGTTTCCAGATACCCATCTTCTATAAGGAGCGGGCCGGCACACATAACTGTACTGCCCGTGAGACTCTTAGCGCCTTCATTTCCTGCAGTTTTCCTGATTCGTGCCTTACCCTCATTGAGGACCAGAGCACCTCCCGCAAAAACAGTTGACCGACCTGGTTCACCAATGAATTTTTCCTCTCCGTCTATTCTCAGATATTCTCTTGTACGGCTACCGGAAAAATATTGAGCATTGACACCGAGAATTGCACCGGCATCATTACACTGAACACTTGTCTTTGTAAGTGCTGAAGGATAAGCGACCCCTAGATTCTTGACTTCCGAAGGAGCAATGGTAACCACATTGAGAGAGCGAGGCTGACCTTTCCATGTCGTCAGGGTACTCTTCCACTCCACGCCAGGTCTGATCATCTCTATTTTTGCTCCCGTAAAAACAACAACAGAGTCGCAACGCACATTATCAAACTTGAGATTCTTAGCTTTCGACTCCTTACCATCAGCAATTACAGTGACCTTAGAGGTCTCTCTCCTGATTCTCGGAACCTTCACAACAATTTCTGTATCAGAAGACTTCAGGAGATCTGTAACCTTTTCTCCGTCGAATAAAACGATATTCTTCGATTTCTCAGCGCTGAAATTTTTTCCTGTAATCACAATAGGATGATCAAAAACTGCCTGATCATCGAAATCGGAAGTTATTGATTCGATTTCAGGTATCGGACCCGAAGGAATTGGTTCCTGACCGGGAGTCTTTTGGCACGATACAGCAAGACAAAGAAAAGGAATTAAAAGATAAAGTATCAAATTATGTTTCATATAGAGTTTAGATTATTTAGGTTCACAAATTTACACAAAAGTTTACTAACTTTGCAAATCGTGCATATAAACAAAATACTATGGCATCTATTCTAGGCATAGGCAATGCCCTTACGGATATACTTGCGGTCCTTCCGGACGACAGTTTCCTCAAAGAGTTCCACCTCCCGAAGGGAAGTATGCAGCATGTGGACATGGAGACCGGAGACAAGATCTGGAAGACACTCAAGCCAATGGGAGTCCAGCTTGTAGCTGGAGGTTCAGCGGCAAATACCATCACAGGAACAGCAATATTCGGAATGGAGTCAGCCTTCATAGGAAAGGTCGGCGACGACGATCTCGGACACCTCTTCAAGAGTGACCAGAACCAGTACGGAATCCGTTCCATCCTCCTCAAGGGAGTCAATTCATCCGGCCGCGCAATGGTATTCATCACAGCGCCTAACGCAGAAAGAACCTTCGCAGTCTACCTCGGAGCAGCTCTGGAACTTGTTCCCGAGGATCTTGATCCAGAGTGGTTCAAAGGATATGACTATTTCCACATTGAAGGCTATCTCGTTCAGAATCAAGCAACTATCCGCAGAGCCGTAGAGATGGCAAAAGCAGCAGGATGCATCATATCAATCGATATGGCTTCATATAATGTCGTTGAATCGAATGACGCATTCCTTCACGACATCGTAGAGAACTATGTCGACATAGTCTTCGCAAATGAAACAGAGGCAAAGGCATTCACCAAGATGGAGCCTCGCGAAGCCCTTGACGAAATTGCCAAGCATTGCAAGATAGCAGTGGTCAAGGTCGGCAAAGACGGTTCAATGGTCAAGAGCGGAGACGAGTATCACTTCATCAAGGCATGGCCGGCAAGCCCGGTGGATGCAACTGGAGCAGGCGACACATATGCTGCAGGATTCCTGTACGGACACTCACTCGGCATGCCGCTGAAGGTCTGCGGAGAAATCGGATCGATCATAGCGGCAAAAGTCGTGGAAGTCGTAGGCACAAAGATTGACATACCACGATGGAAGGCTGCCAAGAAGGAAATAAAGGAACTAATCAGAGAACATCAGCCAAATGCTTGATCAGGTACTGAACATATTCCGCAAGCGCAAGTTAAAGAAATTTGCGAGCGACGTCCCTACCTCACTGCTTAAGCTCAGCGAAATCAAGACTGCAAACGTAGTGATTGATGTAGAGGAAGCAGGATTTGACCAGCTCAAGGAAGATATCCTTACCTGGGGAAGAAACAACGGAATCAAAGTAAACATCTACTTCTTCGACTTCAGAAAACTCGGAGCCAACGAACTTTTGCTCACCAGCATACAGACCACAGTAATCAAGAAAGAGCTGAACTGGTTCGGAATGCCTCCTATCGAAAAGGTGGCACCGCTGCTGTATGAAAAGAGCGACCTCCTGCTCTCGCTCATATGCAACGACAAATTCCCTATCGAATTCGTAAGCAAATGCAGCAGGGCAAGATTCAAGATAGGCCGCTATGAATTCGAAGGACACCCGTTCAACCTCGTAATGTCAGGAAGCACAGGAGATGACCTGAGGTCTGACGTAAGACAGATATTCGCATCTGCGACAGAATTCCTCAAGAAGATTCAGTAAAAGTAATGAAAGGATTAATGAAATACGTGGGAGTCGCAGTCAAAGGCGCCTGCATGGGTGCCGCTGATGTAATCCCGGGAGTATCAGGAGGTACAATAGCCTTCATTATGGGAATATACGACGAATTCGTCGGCTCAATAGCATCCATCAATGCAGAAGCTGTCAGGCTGCTGCTCAAGGGTAAGATCAGAGAGTTCTGGAAACACATCAACGGAAACTTCCTCCTGTCACTAGTAGCCGGAATCGGAATAAGCGTCGTGGCACTTGCCGGCCTGATGCAGATGCTTCTCAGCGACCATCCGATCCAGACCTGGGCATTCTTCTTCGGACTCATCGTAGCCTCTTCCATCTTCATCATCCGCGGAATATCTGGATGGAAATTGCGTGAAGGAGCATTCCTTGTCTTGGGTGTCATTCTGGGAGTGGTGATCTGCACACTCTCCCCTACCAACACACCGGATGCACTGTGGTTCGTATTCATCAGCGGAGCCATTGCAATCTGCGCGATGATACTCCCTGGCATATCAGGCAGCTTCATATTGCTGATTCTCGGAAAATACCAGTTCATCATGGAGAACATCACCACCTGCGTTGAAAACATCGGAGCACTATGGGGCTCAGCAGGGGCAGATGCAGGAGCATTCTGGAATGCAGCAGGAGTGATGGTTGTATTCATGGTCGGTGCAGTCGTCGGAATCCTTGCATTCTCCAAATTCCTCCATTGGCTCCTTGCAAGATGGAATAAGGAAACCCTCATAGTTCTAGCAGGATTCATCATTGGCTCACTCGTGAAAGTATGGCCTTGGAGCAACACAGAAGCGATAGTCTGCTCTCAGTTCCCTGCAGTTGCAAAACTCGGAGCCGCTGCGGAATCCCTCGCAGAAAACCCATCGCTATGGGCACCGGAGGAAATCATCGGCGCACAGAAGATGTTCGCAGAAGCTGTTGACAAGCACACATCAATGATCGACCCTCAGATCGGCAGCGCAATCCTCTTCGCCCTCATAGGCTTATTCCTTGTGATCGGAATCGAAATAGCAGGAAAACACATCGCACACAACAAAGCGAAATAAAGAACATCAAACAAAGTCTTGCAAATCCAGAAAAAAGCATTATCTTTGCACCCACTTTCCACGTCAGCCCCGCTGACACGAAAGAAAATACGGATCGGTTCGGTAGCTCAGCTGGATAGAGCAACAGCCTTCTAAGCTGTGGGTCTTGGGTTCGAATCCCAACCGAATCACAAAGCCGAAGCAAAGCGCAACCAGTTTGGTTGCGCTTTTTTTGTGTTGATGCAGCCCGTCAAGAGCTTGCTCTTGTAAGGGATGGAGCGGCACAAAAAAATGGATCAGTCGCAAAAGTATGTGTCTAAGCATAGATCTTTGCAAGTCTGAACAGAAAGTATTTAACATCTGATACACCTCTCAGTTGCATTCTGAAAGCTTTGATTTTAGAGTTAAGTGATTCTGCAGAAGCGTTAGTGGA